>NZ_JBBINI010000029.1:0-48495 GCF_037443965.1 Meiothermus sp. | reverse complement strand
ATACCGTTTCCGCTTGAATCCTTCACCGCCCGCCGCAGTCAGAGGTGAAGGATTCAAGCCGACCGAAGGGAGTAGAAAAGCATTTCGGTAGTATCGTTTAGGCTTGCCGAAGTGAACGATACTGCCGAAATGCGTATAACGTGAAGCCCCGTACGTTTGTGGAGGATCGCTCAGCCAAATTATGTGGGCAAGGGCCGTGCAGCAATTCCCACCTAGAGGCGTCCCCAGAGCTTGTTGAAGGGGGGTCAAAAGAGCAGGCAGGGGTGGCGCTCAGTTCCCCGCGCTGGCCAGGAGCCGTCCGCCCGCGTCTACGAACTCAACCCTGGTGAACCGTCCGGGCACCTCGAGCATCACAAAGGGGCTGGTTAGGGCCTGGGTCAGGATCGCGCCCGGTGCGGGGCTCACCAGGCGCAGGGTGACCCGCAGGGTACTGCCCGAAAGCTGGCTGCCAACGTACTGTACGCCGTAACCGCCGGTGGGCTTCTGGCCCCAGAAGAAAGCCACGACCCGGTTAAGGTTGAAATCTACCGAGGGGGTCGCGGGCTGGGGAATTTGGTTGCCGGTAGCCAAGCGCCAGATGGTGAGGAGCTGGTCGGAACTGCTGGCCAGGTAAGCGGCGGGGCTCGAGGACGTGTGAGCTGACTGGCTGCCTTGCTGCATCACACGGGGGTTCTGGGGTTGGGGGTTGGGCTGGGTCAAAGCAACCTCCGTCTCGAGGCCGTACTGCACGGCCAAGGCCGCCACCCGGCTCTGGCTGGGGCTAGGCTCATAGCGGTTGGGTACCAGAGGGGGCTCGAGCTCGTACAGCACGACTGGGCGACCCCCCCGGCGACCCAGGATCTCCCGTAGTACCGCTTCGTTCTCGGCCTGCGAGAGGGAGGCTAGCCGGGGTGAGCCGGGGCTGTTTTCCACCACTTGCGCGGCATTGCTGGCAAAGACATTGCCCAGCCGCGACCAGCCTCCGTCGAACAGCCAGGCACTTTGTACGTTGCGGCTGGTGCGTACCACAAACTGCAAACCGGGGAAGGTACGGGTGGTTTGGGCTATGCGGGGTAGGGCGGGGCTCATCTCACGGTATAGCGCCTCGCCCTCGACCAGCAGGGCCTCTGGCACGGCCAGCGGGCTGGCAGTAGGGCCTTTGGTGAGGGCTAGGCTGCGCTCACCCAGCCGGATGACTTGGGGTTCACCATAAAAGTAAGTCCAGCGCTCGGTGTTCTCGGCGAACAGCACCTGAATCTCACTGAGCTGATAAGGTTGTTGTCCTGGCTGTGGTACACAACTGACCAGGATCAGCGTCGTCAAACCCAACCATGGTTTCATGCCTTCATATTAGCGGCTCTTGGTGAACAGATAGCCTTGGGTGAATCTTTGCTCAAAAGGGTAGAGGCTGGGTTGGGTGGCTATGAGAAGCTCATAAAGATGGCTTATCGCAAAGCCCTGGGGTCGAGGGCATCGCGCAGGCCGTCCCCGAGAAGATTGAAGGCCAGCACGGTAAACATGATGAATAGGCCGGGGAAGATCATGGTCCAGGGGGAGTTGAGGGCATAGCCACCCCGGAAGGCATCGGATAACATCGTGCCCCACTCGGGCGCCGGTGGCTGTGCCCCCAAACCCAGGAAGCCCAGCGCGGCGGTCTCGAGGGTAGCGGTGCCGATGGAGAGGGTGGCCTGTACGATGATGGGGGGTAAGGCGTTGGGCAACAGGTGGCGCAACAGAATTCGCTGATTGGATGCACCCAGTGCATTGGCGGCCTGTACATAGTCGAGTTCGCGGGCCGAAAGTACTACGCTGCGGGCCAGCCGGATATAGACGGGAATCTGGGTGACGCTCACGGCAATCATGGCGTTGGTCAGGCTCGGCCCCACCACTGCCACAATTGCAATCGCAAGCAAAGTGCTGGGGAAGGCCAGCAGGATATCCGTCATCCAGCCGATCACGACCTCGAGGTTGCCCCGAAAGTAGCCTGCCACCAGCCCCAGTGTGGTTCCCACCAGTAGGCTGATTGCGACTGCCAAAAGCCCCACCTGTAAGCTGATGCGGCTTCCGTGGATCACCCGGGTGAACACATCGCGCCCCAGGTTGTCGGTGCCGAAGACGTACTCGGTAGAGGGCGGTTTGAGGCGGCTGGTTAGGCTGCGATCGGTGGCGGGGTTGTAGGGTCTGAATACTGGGGCCAGCAGCGCCACCAGGATGAGCAAAATCGCCAAGGTTAGCCCAATCTTGCCTGAAGTGGACTTACTAAACCGCCGAATCGCCAGACGGGTCGGGGTCTCGTTGGAGCGATGCTGGGGGGTGGTGGTTGCTACGCTTGCCATAGTTCCTCACTAAACGCTGAGTACTGAAGGCTGGACGCAAAGCCAGAAGGGAGGCGTTCAGTTTTTGGTGTTGTGCCTTCAGCCCGGCTCATCGATACTGAATCCTGGGATCAAGTAGGGCGTATGAGAGATCTACGATCAGATTGACCAGCACGAACACCAGTGCCACAAAGATCACCCCGCCCTGCACCACCGGGTAGTCGCGGTTGAGGATGCCCTCATAAATCCATGAGCCGATGCCGGGCCAGCTAAAGATGGTCTCGGTCAGGATGGCCCCGCCCAACAGCGTCCCAAACTGCAAGCCGATGATGGTCACCACCGGGAGCAGGGCGTTTTTGAGAGCGTGCCGCCAGATCACCACCCGTTCGTTCAGTCCCTTGGCCCGTGCGGTACGCACGTAGTCCTGCGAGAGCACTTCCAGCATGGCGCTGCGGGTGATGCGGGTCAGGATAGCCAGTGGGATGGTGCCCAGTGTGAGGGCCGGGAGAATCAGGTGTGCAACTACCTCGCCAAAACTGCGGCCCTGGAGGATCGAGTCGAGTATGAAAAAGCCCGAGATGGTTTTGAAATTGTTGCCTGCATCAATGCCGATGCGCCCGCTGGGGGGTAGCCATTGTAGGTTGACGGCAAAAAGGTAGATGAGGATTAGCCCCAGCCAGAATACCGGCATCGAGACCCCTATCAGCGAGAAGATGGTGGAACTGTTATCCACTAGGCTGTTTTTGCGCACCGCTGCAAGAATACCCAGTGGAATTCCCAGCGCCACCGCCACAAGCATGGCCGCTAGGGCCAGCTCGAAGGTGGCGGGCCAGCGGCCAGCGAGCTGGTCGCGCACCGGCAGCAGGTTGAAGATGCTGTTGCCCAGGTTGCCTTGTACCAAATCACGCAGGAAAAGGAAATACTGCGTATAGAGTGGCTGGTTGAGCCCCAGCTTCTCGCGTAGAGCCTCGATCTGTTCGGGGCGAGCCCGCTCGCCGAGTAGCACCACCGCCGGATCGCCGGGGATCAGATGCAGGAATAAAAAAACTAGCAGCGAGATCCCAAACAGCACAGGGATGATGCTTAATAAACGTCTTCCTGTATAAGCCCACATGCGGTAGATACCTAACCCCCAAATGATATATGCCTGGACTACAGTTGTGAAGTCGGGTGGGTTTTGTATCAATTCGCTTTTGTTCCCTTTGGCCATCCGATGATCTATGTAAAACTGGTAATTGATGGCACCTACAGCGCTCCAAAAGTATCCCGGATAAGGCGTTCCCTGAGCCGGCGCGGCGCTGCTTACCATTGAAGGGAACGCCAGGGTGATGGCATCACTGAGCCGGGTTGGCTTCGACAAGCTTAGCCAACTATTTCTATATGATGTCATACCGGTTCCGCTTGAACCCTTCACCTTTGGGTGTAATCAAAGGTGAAGGTTCAAGCCGACCGAAGGGAGTAGGAGTGCGTATCAGGAGCTCGAGTAGTGTATCAAAAGTCAAAGAAAAAGGGGCGTAGTGAACTACGCCCCCAAAAAGTCTGTGGGTTTAGCGCTTGACGATGTCTTCGAAGGACTCGCTGCCCAGCGGGCTAGGAACCCAACCGCTAATGGTGGTGCGCTGGGCGATGAGGGGTTGGCTGTGCACGATGGGGATGCGTAGGGCTAGGTTGAAGGTGATTTCGTCGGCTTGCTGGTAGAGCTTGACGCGCTCGGCCTGGTTAGAGCTGGCAGCACCTTTAGCCAGCACATCGTTGAGTTCCTTGATATCTAGCTTATTGCCAGCGCTATCAAAGAGGTCGGTGATGGGAGAGGCGAAGTGGGGGTCGAAGAAGTTGGAGGGGTCGCCATAGTCACCGGTCCAGCCCAGCATATAAGCCTGGAAGCCGGGCGGGTTGCGGCGGTCGTTGAGGTAGGTGGCCCAGTCCTTGGTCTGGAATTTCACCCGTATGCCAATAGCCGAGAGGTCGGCCCCCATGGCCTCAGCAATTTCTTTGGGGGTGGGGAAGTAGGGGCGCGAAACCGGCATGTACCAGAACTCGAGGTCGAAGCCATTGGGATAGCCAGCCTCGGCCAGCATTTGTTTGGCCTTAGTGGGGTTGTATTCGTAATCGGTAACTTTGGGCGAGTAGTAGGTTTTGAAGCTGCTGGGCATGAAGTGGCCGTTGGTTACGCCTAGGTCACCCCAGAAAGCACTGACGATTTCCTTTTTATTGATGGCCATAGCGATGGCCTGGCGTACCCGCACATCAGAAAGCGGCTTGTAGCTAGGGTTCAAAGCCAGATAGCCCACGTTGAAGCTGGGGCGGAAGACCGCGCGGAGGTTGCGGTCGTTTTGTAGGTCTTTGATGTTGGCTGGGGGAATATCGGTGGTGAAGTCAATCGAGCCAGCCTTAAGTTCGGCCAGACGTGCAGCGGGGTCTTTGATGAAGCGGAACACCACGCCATCACTTTTGGGGAAGCCTTTTTTCCAGAAGCTGGTGTTCTTGTCCAGGATCAAGCGATCGCCCGGACGCCACTCTTTGACCTTGAAGGGGCCCGTGCCCACCGCGCCTCCGGCAGCCGTGCCATATCGGGCTCCCGCTGCTTTGATAGCTGCGGGGCTGGCAATGCCAAAATAGCCCGAACCGATGGCCACTGGAAAGTAAGGCACGGGGCTATTGAAGGTGAAGCGTACAGTGTATTTGTCTACCGCGCTTACGCTGGCCAGGAAGCTGCCCTTTTCACCCTTGTAACCACCGAAAAGTTCACCCCAAATTTCATAGTTGGAGCCGCCGCTGATGCGGCTGGGGTCTTTGGCATCCCACCAGCGGTTGACATTAAACACCACTGCACTGGCATCGAAATCGGTGCCATCGTGGAACTTAACCCCCTGGCGCAGACGGAACGTCCAGGTTTTGCCGTCGGGAGAGGCAAACCAACTGACTGCCAGACCGGCTTGAGGATCGGTGGAGCCGGGCTTGAAATCTACCAGGGTGTCGTAGATTTGTCGCTGGGCGTAGATGGAAATTCCATCGGTGATATTGCCCGACTCGAGGCTTGCGGGCTCCCCGTTGGAGCCAAATACCAGGATTTTTTGGGCCAATCCCAGGCTGCCCAATAACCCCAACGCCAAGATACCTAACAGCCGATGTTTCATATGGTTCCTCCTAACCTCGAGTGGCCCACCCACAGCGTCAAAAAATAGTTGATAAAGAGACGTTTTCAGCGTTGGCTGAAGTGGATGGGACTCGGTAGCATAGACTACAAAGCGAAGTATACACCTCTCTACGGGGTCGTGAAGAGGGTGGGGAAATGCCGATTCATGTTTGGCGAAAGCAATCTGCTACCATAGACCTTACACCCATTGGTTTGGGGTGGAACCCATGCTCTTTTGTTCGCCCAGCCAGGCGTTGGCGAATCGGGAGGGCCAACTGTGGCCAACGAAATTCAAAAAGTAGAAGTGATTGAAATAAAAGCGACCGAGCGCTACAGCGATGCTGATTTCTGGCGCAAGCTAAGCCGGTTCGCTCGCAAGGCGGGCCGCGAAGTTGTAGAAAAAGCGCTGTGGCTCTACTATGCCATGCAGCGTCCGGAAACCCCCGCCTGGGCCAAGCGCACGATCATCGGGGCCCTGGTTTACTTTTTACTGCCCTTCGATCTGGTGGCCGATCTCGCGCCCCTGGTGGGTTTTACCGATGATCTGAGCGTTTTGCTGGTCGCGGTAAGCACGGTGGCGGCCTATATTACCCCTACCGTTAAGGAGCAAGCGCGTCTGAAGGCCAACGAATGGTTTGGCGAGGTAGAACCCTTTACTTCACCGGTGTAGATTAGCGCCATTTTCACGAACAAGCTTGTCTTGAAAAAAGTAATCCAGGCCGCTTGAGTGACCCCTCCTCCGGTGGAGTCATGGCAAAACCGCGATAATTGTTACCAAGAATCCTAGTGCTCCGGTAACTTAATTCCTGGGATGAATCTGGCTCCTTTAATATCTGGAAGTTGCTTTGAGCGCTTCATTTTGGGAACTTCACTGCACATCAATCTTTAACTTACCAAACCACTAGATCAACCCTCTCCAAAGCAAAAGCTGCAAAGAGGGTTGTAATTGTGGCCATCTGATCCCTAAAACTGGTTTTCGTAACCTAGTATCGGATAAGAAGGACACCTGCCCTGCGGTTGGAATGGTAACTTGCTATCAGAAGAAAATTCCCACTAGAGGAGGTGATCCTCTTGGATGATTTGCGTGTGGTCTTTGGCTGTGCCTAAAGCCTTTTTCCTCGAGGAGGACTGTATGCGACCATATGTATTCTTTGGCTATGTCCTGATTTTGGTTTTGTTGGTAGAGTGTAACTCCACACCCCATCCAGCTTCGACAAGTTAAGGTCTGAATGTACAAGCAGTGGCCTTGAGCCCCCAAGAGCAGTTGGGCAAGCTGATCTTTCGATGCCATTGCGTTCTCGATTGCAGCCTATGAGGCTTCGAGCGAATCGAATGCCTACACCTCCAAATTCGATCTGTATAGCAGAGGATTTAACTAAGGAGGAGAGACAGGGCCTGATACTATTTAGAACCAAAGCTAAATGTGCAAGCTGCCCTACCCTCAACCCAGGCAAGGGGGGCAGCGCTCCACTGTTCACCGACTTCACCTACGATAACCTGGGGATCCCGCGCAACCCAGACAACCCCTTCTATAACTCAACTTTCAATCCCCTTGGACTCAACTGGGTTGACCAACGCCAGGGTGGTTTCCTGGCCTCGAGGCCCGACTACCAAGCGCTGGCCCTCGAGAACATGGGTAAGTAAAAGGTGCCCACCTTGCGCAATGTGGATAAACGGCCCTACCCAGGCTTTGTCAAAGCCTTTGGGCACAATGGCTATTTCAAAAGCCTGAAAGGCATTGTGCATTTCTATAACACCCGCGATATCAAGCCTGTGTGCGCCAACCCCTTCACCCGTGAAGCCGATGCGCTGGCCCAGGGATGCTGGCCGGTAGCCGAAGTTCAGGCCAATGTAAACGACACCGAACTGGGCAACCTGGGCTTGACCGATGCGGAGGAAAATGCCATTGTAGCCTTCCTAAAAACACTTTCGGATGGATATGTCCCCTAGATTGGCTTGGATAGAGCGCACTTCACAAAGACTGAGCCATGCAGAGTCAAGAATTCTCTTTCCAGACAAGACCGTTGCCGCCCGGAGGGGCGGCAACGTCTGTGAAGTGCGCGATCGGCTCCAAATCAAACGGCCCCATGTTTGGGGGCCGCTTGATTATGCCAACTGTTCTAGCGCTGAAAGGTATCGCCCAGGCGGTTGTTTTGTAGGGTGTTGGTTCCCAGGAGAGCTTGGCTGCTGGCGAGGCGCAAGATGCCATAGCCCTGGTTGTTGGCAATGGTGTTGTTCTCGAGCCGTGCCTGCCCATTGCCCAGCAGAGCGATACCGTGCAGGGCATTGTTCTGGATGGTGTTGTTGCGTAACGTGGGACGACTACCGCCGCGTAGAATAA
This sequence comes from Meiothermus sp., assembly GCF_037443965.1. Taxonomy (GTDB): domain Bacteria; phylum Deinococcota; class Deinococci; order Deinococcales; family Thermaceae; genus Meiothermus. Next base: position 40,724 of record NZ_JBBINI010000029.1, on the reverse strand, counting down.
CCCCGTTGCCCTGGTTGTTCTGTACGGTGTTATTTTCAAGGTTGGCCTGTACCAGACCTTCTACTTGCAGGCCGCCCAACAGGTTATCCTCGAGGTTGCTGCTTACTACGCTGCCCTGTAGCGGCCCTGAAAGCCGCATCCCTAGTCCGCCGTTGCCCTTGAGGGTGAGGCTACTCAGTTCGACCTGCAACTCGCCCAAGACCACTAGACCGTCTTCCTGATTGCTGCTGACCTGGATGTTGCGAGCGGTCAGGTTGCCTTCGGCCAGGATGCCGATGCGCCCATTGCTGCTCACGCTCGAGTCGCTCAGACGCAACTGGCCTTTGCTGAGGTAGATGCCGTGGCGGCTATGTTCGGAGATATCACAGTTCTGAATGCTACCGCGGGCCTCGGTGATGTAGATCCCATCGCCAGATTCGGAATTGCTTTGTCCCCCCAACCCGCGAATTCGGCAGTCGCTCAATTCAAACTCTCCCTTGGAGATGGTCAAAATGTCCACTTCAGGGTCGTTGCCTGCAGCTTCCAGGCTTATCCCGCGAATGACCAGCTTGCCCTGGTTCTCGAAGCTCAGCACACCGCCCGCGTTGGAAACCAGGCGGGTCTGGTCACGTCCGGCTCCGATGAGGGTAAGGGGTTTTTCGAGGCTGATACTTCCTTCAAGTACATAGGTGCCTGCGGCCAGATTGACGGTTGCACCCGCCGGTGCGCGGCGGAGGGCTTGGTTCAGGTTATCGCCGGGCTTTAGATTGGGGTTGAAGGGTGGTTCGGTGCGGATTTGCCCTTCGCGGTTGCCCAATACACTATTTTGCCCTAGGCGGGCCTTAGCGCCGTCCTCCACAAAAATGCCCCAGCCCAGGTTGCCTCGAGCTGTGTTGCGCTCGAGTACGGCGCTGGCTTCCTCCGAAATCACAATGCCGTTGCGCTGGTTATTCTCGCTGACGTTGTTACGCAAGGTTGCGTTTCCACCGCCAATCACGATTCCACTTTGGCGGTTGCCTCGAGCAGTATTGCGTTCAAGCAGGGCCTGAATATCTTCGCTCGCCACCAGACCGTGGTTCTGATTGTTGCTAAAAACGCTGTCCTGAACGGTCAGTTTGCCAGCAGTGTGGTTGAGACCGTTGAGTTGATTGCGGACAAACTCGCTCTTGCGAATTGTGAGGTCGCGTGCCTTGTCAATCACATAGAGCCCGTCGCCACCTTCGCTGTCGTCTTCACTAAAAACAGCACCGGTAAAGCGGGCGTTTTCAATCACTACCTCGCCCCCTTCAATCTGCATAACATCGGCCACCCGGTTGCCCCGGTGTTCGACCGATAGACCATTGATGCTGAGTTTGGCGGCGTTTTGTGGAGCAAATTTGAGCACAAAACCGCCAGCTTCTGAGAAGATGCGGGTTCGGTCACGTCCGGCCCCCACCAAGTTTAGGCTCTTGCCAATGTTCAGGCCTGCGCTCAGACGATACTCGCCCACAGCCAGCCGCAGCGTGGAGCCAGCAGGCGCACTGGCCACCACCTGGGCCAAGTTGGCGTTGCGGGCCACATTGATGGTGCGAGGGCTCTGGGCGTAGGCCAGCATGGCCCCGCCACCAATTGCCAAAAGGGCTGTCCATAGCAAGGTTGTTCGCATATAAGCTCCCAATCCAGCCTACCAAGGGAGTAGATGCTTCTTGGGTCAAAATCGCTTGAGGGATTCAGATTTTTGTGCCCAGTTTGCTGGGGGGTATTTTTGGTTAAGCTCAGTCGGCAACACGGAGGTCACATGCCTGGTTTTTCTCAGAGGAATGCTTTATTATGGCCACCATTTGGAATATTGGCGTGGGGCACGATTAAGCATTATTCAAATGAGCCACATAGCAGGTGGCTGGAAAAACCGCCGCTCCGTTGCCTCCCGACCTCAGCAGGTGGTGCACCTTTTATACCGTTTCCGCTTGAATCCTTCACCGTAGGACGCAGTCAGAGGTGAAGGATTCAAGCCGACCGAAGGGAGTAGAAAAGCATTTCGGTAGTATCGTTTAGGCTTGTCAAAGTGAACGATACTACCGAAATGCGTATTAGCATCGAAAAACCCTCTGGTTCAACCCAAAACAGGGCAGAAAAATGCCTCCCATGCGGGAGGCTGGTAGAAGACAATTACTGTGAAGACTGCTTCAGGGCAGGTAGTTGCCCGGTGTTCCCAAGGTTTCGGGTTTTTCTGTCCATTCACCTGCGATGCCCAGTTTCCAGGCCCCAGCCGCGCCGCTCTGGCTCACATAGCCCCCATACAAGCCTAGGCGCAATCCTCGCAGGATGGTGTAGTAGAGCGAAGCCGTTACGTCATAGCCCAGGCTCAGGCCAAAAGGATAGCGCAGTCCGCCTTCCAGATAGGCATTCAGTTCGCGGGTTAGTTCCAGCTTCAGGCCCGCATAGGCATTGGCCGCAGCATTCAGCGAAACCGCTGGGGTTAGCAGTAGGGTTGCGTCCAGGCCTGCACCCCCATACAGCACCGCCGCATCGGCAATGCGCTGGGTGATGAAAATTTCCCCTCCCGCATCGAAATCGAAGCCAAACGGGCCTGGCAAAATCACCTGATTCGAGCCAAAACGGATGGCCCCTTCCACATAACCCGCATTGGATTCATTCAGCTTGGCAACTCCTACCACCCCTACACGACTCGCCAGCACCAATTGTCCAGCAAAAAAACCTGGGCGCAGACTGGCTCCGGCTACGATGTTGTCGGTTAGACTGAAGGTGTAGTTGACTGCAGTGCCACGGTAGCTGCGGTAGGGTGTAATGAATTGCCCGCCTACCAGACCCAACTCGGGCAAAAACTGCAAGTTTCCAGTGATGGAAAAACCATCCGCAAGAGCCGCACTACCAATTCCCAGGGTAGTCAACACTGCAAACAAAGTCTTTTTCATGCTTCCTCCTTAATATTTGTTGCTGGCAACGCCACAAACGGCCCAATGATAGTGCCTTGGTCGTGCGCTAGACTGAGATAGACCACAAATTTCCTTAATCTGGATCAAATACACATTGCTCCAACGCACATACGGGTTTACATAGCGCTTCTGCTTGCTCGAGCAAAACCCACAATAATCTCTTTGGTTAGACAGTCCAATCCAGTAGGTAATTTGTCTAGAAGCAATCGCCTGCCACAAGCCTTGACGCTACCAGTATGCTGTAAGTATGGCACGAACCAAGCAAGACATTTTGCAAGAGCTTAAAGACAACCAGGTGCGCTTCATGCGCTTGCAGTTCACCGATATTTTGGGCATCAACAAGGTGGTTGAACTGCCCGTTACTCAATTCGAGAAAGCACTGGACGGCGAAATCATGTTTGATGGTTCTTCCATCGAGGGCTTTGGCCGTACCGATGCTGAAGAGTCGGATATGCTGCTGAAGCCGGACTACAACAGCTTTGTGGTTTATCCCAGTGATTTGGAACCCACTACCAAAGGAACCGTGGCCCGCTTGATCTGTGACATTGCCTACCCCGATGGCAAGCCCTTTGAGGGCGACCCTAGGCAAGTGCTCAAGCGGCAAATCGAACGCGCTCAGAAAAAAGGCTTCGACAACTTTTTTGTGGGTACCGAGGCCGAGTTTTTTCTGTTCAACCGCAGCCCTGACGGCGGCCCTGGCACCCATACCAACGACCGTGCTGGCTACTTCGATCTGGCTCCTACCGACAAGGGCGAAGAAGCCCGCCGTGACATGGTGGATATGTTGGTCGCCATGGGTCTACAGATAGAGGCGGCTCACCACGAAGGGGCCCCCGGCCAACACGAGATTGATTTTAAATACACCGATGCCCTCAAGACCGCCGACGATCTCACCACCTTCAAGTTTGTCGCCAAGCGTATCGCCATCAATCACGGGCTCCACGCCACTTTCATGCCCAAACCTATTGCTGGAATCAATGGTTCTGGGATGCACTTTCACCTATCGCTATTCAAGAATGGGCAAAATGCTTTTTTCGAACCCAAAGGAAGACTCGAGGTCTGGCCCCACCAGCTTTCCAAAACTGCGCTGCAATTTATCGCCGGCCTCTTCGAGCACGCCGAGGGCATGGCCGCCATCACCAACCCACTGGTCAACTCGTATAAGCGCTTAACCCCTGGCTACGAAGCCCCCACCAGTGTGGCTTGGTCGGTCTCCCATCGCAGCGCCATGATTCGGATTCCCAAACGACGTGGGGCAGGCACACGTGCAGAGTTTCGCTTTCCCGATCCCTCCTGCAACCCCTATCTTGCCCTGGCGGTCATTTTGGGCGCAGGGTTGGAAGGTATCGAGAGCAATCTAACCCCCCCTCCGCCCATCGAACGCGATGTGCACGAACTTTCGGTTCGAGATAAACGCAAATACCGGGTCAGTGAGATGCCCGGAACCTTGCGTGAAGCCCTGGAAGCGCTGCAAAAAAACCGGGTTGTGCGCAATGCCTTGGGAGAACAGGTTTACAAGGATTTTCTTAACGCCAAGCGCGTCGAATGGGACTCGTATCGTATCGCCGTTCACCAATGGGAACTGGATCAATACCTGGCTGAACATTGATAGTTCTTCATGTACTACCTCCTACGCTCAATACCCTACTTTCTACTGACCCCAATCCACCAAAAGGTGGAGGTATCCTTTGGCACTTACTTAAGCCTTGCTTACCGGTATCATTCTGGGCAGTAAAAACCCAACCATATCTTTAGTTAAAGGTTGCAGTCTGAGTTAAATTGTGTACCCTCATATTGGCTGGAACACAAAAACGATGACCCACATTGACACACATTGGCGTGGGTTGGGTAGAATAGGTCAGCCGTTTTTGGCTAAGATTAATGTAGTTCAGGAGGAGTCGGCATGAGAAAACTCGCAATTCTAGTGTTGGGGGCGTTGGCCTTGGGTGTGGCCTCGGCTCAGTCCAACGTCATCAAGATCGCTTCGGTTTCGCCGCTGTCGGGGCCGCAATCGGGTCTGGGTACAGCCATCCAGCAAGGAGCGCAAATCGCCATTGAAGATGCACAGGCTCGCTTCCAGCAGCTTGGCTTCCAGCTTCAGTTTGCCCCCCAAGATGACCAGGCAACCCCGGACGTGGGTGTAGCGGTAGCTCGGCGTATCGTCAACGATCCAGATCTGCTGGGCATTGTAGGACACCTCAACTCGGGCGTAGCCATTGCGGCCTCGGAAGTGTACAAAGACACCAACCTGGTCATGGTCTCCCCAGCCAACACCAACCCCCGCGTTACCGACCGTGGTCTCTTGAACGTCAATCGCATCTGTGGTCGTGACGATATCCAAGGTCCGGTAGGTGCCGAGTATGCTGTGCGCGTACTGCGTCGTAGCCGCTTGTTTGTAATCCACGACAAAACCCCCTACGGGCAGGGCTTGGCAGAGGCTTTTGCAGCCCGTGCGCGTGAACTGGGTGCCAACGTTTTGTCGATCGTGGGCACCGAGGAAGCCTCCAACTTCCAACCGCTAATCCTCCAAATGCGCGCCCAGCGCCCCGATCTGGTCTACTACGGCGGCATCTACGATAAGGGCGGGGTGCTGGTCAAGCAAATGCGCGAGCGTGGCATCACTGCCTCTTTCATGGGCGGCGATGGTCTTGATGCCTCTGATCTGGTGAAGATTGCCGGTAGCGCCTCCAAGGGTGTGCTGTTCACCACCACAGCCGGTCCCATCAGCACCTTACCCAAGGCCGCTGCTTTTGCCCAGCGCTACAAGGCCAAATTCGGGCGGGACGCCGAAGCCTACGCCGTGTATGCCTTCGACGCTGCTAACGTGATTCTCAACGCTCTTGAAGCCTCCATCCGGGCTAACAATGGCCGCAAGCCCACCCGCGAGCAGGTGGCCCGTGCCGTGCGCGAGGTCAAGCTGGATGGTCTAACCGGCCGTATCGAATTTGACAGCAAGGGTGACCGCAAGCTCTCCGACTACTACATCGTCTCTATGCGCGAAGCCCGCTACCCCGGCGAAGTGCTGCGTGTGATTCAGTTCGCACCCCCGGCTGCTCGCCAATAGGCAAAAGCTTCATAAACCAGACTCCCGCTGCGGCGGGGGTCTTTTTTGGCTCTGTACGCAAAGATATGACCCAATCCACGATTGATTCCAAGGTCAGGGTTTTGGCTTTCTTTACAGCCGATTCCCCCGTTGTCAGCCCAACCCACAACCGATATACTCTGGCAGGCTGAAGTTCACAAGGATGCGCTGCAAGTGATAATTTATGCGTGTATCCGTATAATCATAGGCCAGGAGGTTTTACTTGACGGTTGCTGATCTCCTATCAATTCTGCCCCAGACCATCCTCGAGGGTCTGTTGCTTGGCTTTGTCTACGCAATGGTGGCGCTGGGCTACACCATGGTCTATGGGGTCTTGGGGCTGATTAACTTTGCACACTCCGAGGTCTTCATGATCGGGGCGGTGATAGGTCTCGAGGTCTTCCGCTTCTGGGGGAACCCCGAAGCACCGGTGATCTCCAACCCTTTCCTGCTGCTGCTGGTGGCTCTGATTTTTGCCGCAGCGGGCTCGGGCACCATGGCCATACTGGTGGAACGCTTTGCTTACCGTCCCCTGCGAAAGCGCGGTAGCAAAAGCATCCTGGTGCCGATGATCACCGCTATTGGGGTCTCTTTCTTGCTGCAAGACCTGACCCGCATCTATGCTGCGCTCCGGCACAACGAGTTCAACATGCAGTATCGCACCTACGATGTGTTGAACACCACCCTCATGCTGCCACTCGAGACCACCATCCAGGTCAAGGGCATCATCATCATTGTGGTTTCACTCCTAATGCTGATTGGGCTGACCTATCTAGTTAACCGAACCAAGCTCGGCAAGGCCATTCGGGCCGTGTCACAAGATATGCAAACCGCCTCTCTGATGGGCATCAATCCCGATGTCATCATCTCGCGCACCTTTTTGATCGGGGGTTCGTTGGGCGGGGTGGCGGGGGTCTTGTTTGGCCTGCTCTACACCAATGTGACCCCTTATTCGGGTGTGCTGCCAGGGTTGAAGGCCTTTACTTCTGCGGTTTTGGGGGGCATTGGCAACATCCCTGGGGCGATGGTGGGGGGACTGGTGTTGGGGCAGCTCGAGACCCTGTCTGGCACGTACCTGCCTTTCCTGACCAACGGTAACTTTGGCACCGAGTACAAGGATGTGTTCGCGTTCCTAACCTTGGTTCTGCTGCTTTTGTTCCGGCCCCAAGGCTTGTTTGGGCAGAATGTGAGTGAGAAAGTATGAGTGCCCTCAATCGTTTTGCACTTCCCCTCTCTATCGGCCTGACCGCCATTTCGGGGTTGGGGGTATTGCTAACCCTGCTGGGGCAATCTGTTCTTACTGGGGGATTGCTCAACATCCTACTGCTGCTGGCAGCCGCCTCAGTGATGACGCTACGCCTGCCCAATGGCTGGCGCTCGGGTCTGCTGGCAGGGTTAGCCTTGGCCCTGACCGTCTTGCTCCGAGCCAACACCGACGACAAGATTGCGTTCTACTTGCTGCTTGCTGTCTTGATCGGCTGCTTCTTGCTGCCCGATCTGACCCGCTTGGTTCGAGTGGCCCTGGGTGCAGCAATCCTACTGATTGCAGTGCCGATTGCCGGTCTTTCAAATTCGTTCTTGTTTGAGCTGGGCATCCAGATTGGCATTTTTGCAGCCCTGGCCCTGGGCCTGAACGTGGTCGTAGGTCAGGCGGGCCTGCTGGACTTGGGCTTTGCCGCCTTCTTTGCTATTGGAGCTTATACCTGGGGTATTTTCGGTTCACCCCAGGCCGCTCAGTTCATTGGTGGCTTTCCTGCCCAGGGGTTGTCTGGCAACTACCTATTTTTATTCATGGCTTTAGCTATCATTACTGCAGCCATCACCGGGGTGTTAATCGGGCTACCCGCCCTAAGGCTGCGGGGGGATTACCTGGCTATCGTGACCCTGGGTTTGGGCGAGGTGGTGCGGGTCTTTGCCAACAACCTCGACAAACCCCTCAACATTACCAACGGGCCTCAGGGCATCACCCCAGTCAACCGCCCGGATGTGGGCATTCTGGCTGACTTTCTCCGGTTCATCGGGGCTGAGCGCATCTATGGCAGGCCCATTGATGACGCGATTGCCTATTCCTTCTTCTTCTATTTGCTGGTGCTGGTGGTGATCGGCATCGTGGTACTGGTTAATGCCCGGCTGGCCAACTCCCGCTTTGGACGGGCCTGGGTGGCCATCCGCGAAGACGAAATTGCCGCCAAGGCCATGGGGATTCCGCTGCTGCCCACTAAACTAATTGCTTTTGCTACTGGTGCGGCTTTCTCCGGCATCATGGGCGCAGTGTTTGCTGCCAAACAGACCTTTGTGAGCCCAGAATCCTTCACCTTGCAAGCCTCGATTAACATCCTGGCCTTTGTGATTTTGGGCGGGATGGGCTCGATTGGTGGAGCGGTGGTGGGGGCGGCGGCCGTGACCGTGCTCAACCTGGGTATTCTCAAGGACTTCTCCGACTTGCTCAATACCTGGCGGCAGACCGGGGTGAGCATTCTAGGCTATAACATGGCCAATCTGCCACCCCAGCTCAATCCCGCCAAGTACGAGCGCCTGGTGTTTGGTCTGATCTTGATCTTGATGATGATTTTTAGGCCTGAGGGTCTGATACCCGAACAGAGGCATCGTGCAGAGCTACAAGAAGCCCGTCAGGAAGCCAAGGAAGGCGGTGGCAAATGAGCGAACTGGCCCTGGATGTACAAACTGCCACCAAGAAGTTTGGCGGGTTGGTGGCAGTAAATGACGTTAGTTTGCAGGTACGACCCAAGGAAATTTTTTCGGTGATCGGCCCCAACGGGGCTGGCAAAACCACTTTCTTCAACCTGTTGACCGGCATCTACAAACCCGATACCGGCCGGGTGGTGTTTTTTGGCAAGGACATTACTGGCTACTCGCCGGACAAAGTGGCCCGCACTGGCATTGGTCGCACCTTCCAGAATATCCGCCTGTTCAAGGCCATGACGGTGTTGGAAAACGTACTGGTGGGACACCATAGTCTGACCCGCCAGACCTACTTCGATGCGCTGTTTTACACCCCCCGTTTTCATGCTTCGGAAAAGAAAGCCAAGGATCGGGCCATGGAACTGCTGGTCTATATGAACCTAGACAAGCGGGCCGAAGAGCTGGCCTCGGGGCTTTCATATGGCGAACAACGCAGACTCGAGATCGCCCGCGCTATGGCCCTGGAACCCAAACTGCTGTTTTTGGACGAGCCGGCAGCAGGCATGAACGAGCAGGAGACCGAAGACCTCAAGGTGCGGGTGCGTAAGTTGCGCGACGACCTGGGCCTGACCATCGTGCTGATCGAGCACGACATGGCCATGGTGATGAGCATCTCGGATCGGATTGCGGTGCTCGAGTATGGCTCCAAGATCGCGGAAGGATTGCCTGCCGAAATCCGCAACAACCCCAAGGTGATCGAAGCCTATCTAGGCAAGGGCGCCGCAGGACAGGCCGGAGGGAGTACCCATGCCTCTGCTTGAAGTCAAGGACATCCACACCTACTACGGTCATATCCATGCGCTCAAGGGCGTGTCGCTTACGGTCGAGGAGGGCGAGATCGTCACCCTGATCGGGGCCAACGGTGCGGGCAAGAGCACCACCTTGCGTACCATCAGCGGCATGAACAAACCCCGCAAAGGCGAGGTGGTGTACCAGGGTAGCTCCATCCACAAAATCCCTGCCGACAAGATCGTGGGGCTGGGCATTGGGCATGTGCCCGAAGGGCGGCGTATCTTCCCGCGCATGACGGTGGAGGAGAACCTCGAGATGGGCGGCTTTCTCATCAACGACGCCAAAGTCGTGCAAGAGCGCAAGGAGCAGGCCTTTACCCTCTTCCCCCGCCTGGCCGAGCGCCGCCATCAGAAAGGCGGCACGCTTTCGGGCGGCGAGCAGCAAATGCTGGCCATTGGCCGCGCCCTGATGCAAGACCCCAAGCTGCTGCTGATGGACGAGCCCTCGATGGGCCTGGCCCCGGTGCTGGTAGATTTTATCTTCGAGATCATCCAGAAACTCAACCAGCAGGGCAAAACCATTCTGCTGGTAGAACAAAACGCCCGCCTAGCCTTGCAGATTGCCCACCGAGGCTACGTCTTGCAGACCGGCCACCTGACCATGAGCGGCCCGGCTAAAGAGTTGGCGGCCCGACCTGAAATCCAGGAAGCCTATCTGGGCGGGCACTAGTCTTTTGGAGCGGAGTATGAAAACCAAGTATGCCCAGTCCGCCAGCCTGAAGGGCCTCGAGGTGCCCGGCGCGGTGCTACGGCCATTCGCCGGCGAACAACTGATGATCATGCGGGCCGAAGGCAAGGCCGGCGCGCCCCTGGCGGCCCACGCCCACCCCCACGAGCAGATCACGCTGGTGGTCTCGGGGCGGCTGCGGATGCGGGTTGGGGAGGAGTGGCTCGAGCTCGGCGCGGGCGACCTGGTGCACGTCCCCTCCAACGTGGAGCACGAGGTGGTCTTCCTCGAGGACAGCGTGGTTTTTGACGCCTTTCACCCGGTGCGCCAAGATTTGCTGGATAAGCTCAAGTAAGGGTTAAGACCCCGCTGGGATGATGTCATTTTGCTGGGGGATTGGGTAGATAAACTACATCCTAGGGTATTTGATCGGAGGTGTAGCCATGCACAGATTCATGCGGGTGGGCTTTGGGTTTTTGGGGTTGCTAGGACTCTTCGCGGCTTGCCGGAATAACCCCGGCCCAAGCCCGGTTTTACCAAACTGCCCTTCCACTATTCAAATCGAAGGCCTTGCCTATAACCCTTCCAGTTGCAAAATCAGCGTGGGACAAAGCGTATCCATCTCGGCCAGCCCTACCCACCCCTTGCGCGGTCTGGGGGCAGGCAACCCCATCCCAACCACCCCTGCCACCACAACCCAGAGCTATACTTTTAGCACCGCTGGAACCTATGAATACGAGTGTACCGCCCATAGTGCTCAGGGCATGAAAGGCTCCATTACCGTGGTCACCCCCTGAACCGCTACGCTTACAAAGCCGATACAATCGGCCCATGCGCGCTGAGGTGACCACCTACTATCTCGAGATGCGCTCCACCCATGAGCTACGCCCCAAGCACGTGGCGCTGGAGGGTTTACTGCTGATGAAGGCCGAAATTCCCAGCGCTGAGTTGCAGCATTTTCTTTATCGCAGTGTGGGCGGCAACTGGTACTGGTATGAAAAGGCCGACTGGACCTACCGGCAGTGGCTCGAGTACGCCCAAAACCCCCACCTGCACACCTGGGTGGCCTACCTGAAGGGCACTCCGGCGGGTTACTTTCAGCTCGAGGTTCAGCCGGAGGGCAACATAGAAATTGCCTATTTTGGCCTGCTGGAGCAGTTTAGCGGGATGGGGCTGGGGGGCCACTTGCTCACCTGTGCCCTCGAGGAAGCCTGGCGGCTGGGGGCGCAAAGAGTCTGGGTACATACCTGCTCGCTGGATAGCCCGGCAGCTCTCGTCAACTACCAAGCCAGAGGCATGCAACTCTACAAAATCGAAACGGCCTGGGTGGAAGTTCCCGATCAAACCCCCGGCCTCTGGCAGGGTGCATAGGGTGTTGGCTACCCAAGCCTTGAGGCGACGGAACGGTCCATGTCCAAGCAATCTTTGATACGCATTCCGGCAATATCGTTCACTTTTGAAAGTCTAAACGATACTGCCGAAATGCTTTTCTACTCCCTTCGGTCGGCTTGAATCCTTCACCTTTGACTACGCATGGCGGTCAAGGATTCAAGCGGAAACGGGTATAAGAAGCGCCCTAGCGCTGCGCCACGCGGTAGACGGTACCTCGGTGGTCAATCACGTACAGCTCACCGGCAGCATCCTCGCCAAAGGAACTGATGTTCATATCGGTTCGGAGGATTTCCCGGCTCTGCCAGCGGTCGCTCTGGAGGGTGGCAGCCCAGATGCGGCCGCTTACATAATCGGCGTAGAAGTAGGTGCCGCGAAAGGCCGGCATGGCGCTGCCCCGATAGCGGTAGCCCCCGGTGATGGAACGTCCCAGATCGTGGGTATAAGTTAGTACTGGCAACACCAGGTTTTCACGGTTGCAGTTCTCACGGGGGTTGAAACACCGGTCGCCCTCCATGATGCGCCAGCCGTAGTTCTCGCCCCCCTTGCTAGCGGCAGGCTGGAAGTGAACTTCCTCGACAGCGTTCTGGCCCACATCGGCAATCCACATATCACCGGTCTGGCGGTCGAAGCTGAAGCGCCAGGGGTTGCGCCAGCCATACGACCAGATCTCGCTACGGCGCCCTGCCAGGGTGGGGTTATCGGCGGGAATCGCATAGGCCCGGTTGCCTTCGCTGCGGTTGACGTCTATACGCAGTATCTTTCCCAGCAAGGTGTCGAGCCGCTGCCCCGCGTTGATGGGATCGCCGCCCGAACCCCCGTCACCCATGCCGATGTAGAGCATGTTGTCTGGGCCGAAGGCAATCATGCCGCCGTTGTGGTTGGCATAGGGTTGTTCGATGGTGAGTAGAATCTGGGCTGAAGCCGCATCGGCGCGGTTTCCATTAGCCCGGTAGCGGGCCACCACCGTACTGCCCTGACGGTTGGTGTAGTTGATGAAGAACAGGTTATTCTGGCGGAAGTTGGGGTGGAAGGCCAGCCCTAACAAACCTCGTTCGCCACAACAAGAAACCAGACTGGTGACATCCAGGAAAGGTTCGGGCAGGAGCCGCCCTTCTTGCAGGATGCGAATGGTGCCCCCTTGTTCAACGATGAACAGGCGCCCGGTGTCGTCGGGCGAAGGGGTGAGAAACAACGGACGGCTCAGATTGTTGGCTACCGGAACCAGGTTGATGGTTTGGGCGGATGCCAGGCCAAGCAACAAAAGGGCAAAACAGACAATCGTTCGCATGGTCTAAGTGTAGCCAAGCCCAATCTGAGTCCGATGTGTGTGGGCTACAGGTTGCCTGGCCGCAATCGCAGGATTTGTCCTTGGTCGGTGGAAAGGTAGATAAAGCCATCCGGCCCTACTGCAAGGTCGCGCAAGCGCCCATACTGGTTGTTGATCAGGAGGTCTTCTTTGACTATTTGCTCGCCCTTGAGTTCCAACCGATAGAGCCGTCCGGTCTTGAGGGTCACAAAGAACAAGCTGCCTTTCCACTGTGGGAAGGCGTTGCCGGTATAGAAAAGCAGGTTGCTGGGGGCGATGGTGGGCTCGTTGCCCCCGGCGTACTCGCGCACAGCGGGCTGATAACTCTCGCGCAGATCGCCTCCGGTGCAGTTGAAGGTGATGTTGTCGGCGCTGACCGTCAGCACTGTGCCAAAAGGCTGGATTCCGGTACAGCGGGGCCAGCCGTAGTTTTTGCCTTTACGGATGATGTTCAGTTCGTCGCGGGTGTTGGGGCCGTGTTCGGTAGACCAGAGAAGTCCAGTTCCGGGCTGAAAAGCCAGTCCCTGGGGATTGCGGTGGCCCAGGGTCCAGATGGCCCGGGCAGCTCCAGTGGCCTGGTAGAAAAAAGGATTGTCGGAGGGGATGCTGCCATCTGGGTTGAGGCGGAAAATTTTCCCCGCCAAGAGCCTCGAGCTCTGGGCTTTGGCTGCATAGCCGAACTCACCGGGGACATTGGAGGGTGCATCGCCTGCATCTCCCATCGAAACATACAGTTTGTTATCGGGCCCCCACACCACCCGGCAGCCGTTGTGGTTCCACCAGCCCAGCATATCGTCGAGCAGAATTTTCTCGTCGGTAAGGCGGCTGCCAGACAGAATGAAACTCGAGAGCCGGTTGCGGCGGTTGTTTTCGTTCTGAACGCCCTCCTTCCAATAGGAGTAGCAGATGTACAGTCTGTTGTTTCGGGCAAAGCCGGGGTCGAGCTCGAGGCCCATCACCCCGCCTTCGCCTTCGTCTCGCACAGCGGCCTCACCCTCGTAGGTGCTGATTCTGCCGCTGCTTAAGTCCAGCGCACTCACCCCGATGCGGGCCCTGTCTCGTTGGGTAAAGAACAGACGTCCATCGGGGGCGAACTTTAGGCTCCAGGGTACGCCCAGGTTGCGGGCTACCTCCTCGAGCTGGAAGCTGGGGGCGGGTTGTGATAAGGCAAAGCCGAAGAATAGCAACAGGGCAAGCCAAGGCATGGCTCTAGTGTAGATGCTACCCATGAACGGCGTATGGAAAAAGCCTGTGTCCAGCGGACACAGGCTTGAGTTAACGCAGGGCTTTGCGAACGCCCATGGTCGGGTGGCTTCACAGCTGAATCGCCAAAAGTTCAAGGCCGAGGGTGAAAGACAGCAGGGTGTGCATGAGTCCCGATGTCGGCCACACGCGGTATTAGGGCTGGTCTTCCAGGCGCCAGATTTGTCCCCCCGACAGGCTAATGACGTACAGCTCTCCCTGCTCGTCCTCCCCAAAGGAAGCTAGGCCGTTCCCTGCCGAGGAAACCTCGGTCTTGCGGGTCCAGGTGCCGTTTACCAGGCGCAGGCTCCAGAGGCTGCCGGTGCCAAAGTCGGTGAAGAAGTAGCGGCCCTGCATGCGAGGGAAGCGCGTGCCTCGGTACATGTAGCCGCCCGTCACCGAGTAGCCATCGCCGCGCCCGTAGGCATGTACGGGCCGGGTCAGGCTGTTGCTGCTGCAACCTGGCGTGATGCTGTTGTCGTAGCAGGCGGTGCCCTCTAGGATCTTCCAGCCGTAGTTGAGGCCCTTGCCGCCACCCGTGCCCAGACTAATTTCCTCTTGGCTACCCTGGCCTACATCACCAATCCACAGGTCGCCGGTCTGCCGGTCAAAGCTGGTCCGCCAGGGGTTGCGCAACCCCAACGCCCAGAGTTCTGAAACCCCCCCGCCCAGGCTGGGGTTATCTGCAGGAATGCGGTAGTTGCGGCCCTGTTCGGTGCCATTTACATCAATTCGCAGCACCTTACCCAGCATATGCCGGTTCCCACTCTGGATATCGAGGCGCTGGGCGTAGTTCTGGGGGTCGCCGCCCGAGCCCCCATCCCCCAGGGGAATATAGAGCATCCCGTCGGGGCCAAAGCCCAGCCAGCCGGCATTGTGGTTGTCGTAGGGCTGGTCCACAGTAAGGACAATCTGCTCAGAGTTGGGGTCGGCCAGTTTGGTGCTGCGGTTGGCAGAATAGCGGGCAATTACGGTGTCGCCGGCGCTGTTGGTGTAGTTGACGTAAAAGAAACTGTTGTTGCGGTAGTCGGGGTGAAAAGCCAGGCCCAACAAACCTTGTTCGCCCCCTTTGGAGGTCTTGCTGGTGATATCGAGGAAGGCTTGCGCACTCAGGGTGCCACCCTCGATGACCCGGATGCGACCGGCCTTTTCTACCACGTACAAATCCCCGCTTCCATCGCCAGCGTGGGTCAGGTAGAGGGGCTGGGTCAGGCCGGAGGAGACCACGGAAACCAGGCGGACTCGAGGTTCCGTGCCGCTGGGGGGTGGGTTGGTAGAGGGAGTCGTAACGCTACGCTCGACCCCGCTGCTGCTGCCGGAGTTGTTGACGGCCCTGACACGGTAGGTGTAGGCCGTATTGGCGGTGAGGCCAGTGTCGCTATACGAAGTAGCGGTGAGATTATTGCCGCCTATGGCCGTGAAACTGCCGCTGCCGGTGCGACGCTCGAGGCTGTAGCGGGTAGCCCCATCCGAGGCCGACCAACTCAGGTTGACGCTGGTAGGTGAGGTGGCGGTGGCACTGAACTGAGCGGGATTGGGCGGGGCTTGGTTAGGGGAGGGTGGGTTGGGGGGATTGAGGTTGGAATCCTGGCAACTTGCCAGTGCCAACAACAAACTGGCCACGAGATACCGCATAAAAAACCTCCTTGACGAAAACCGAGCGGAAATTTATTGGTGCTCGAGATCCACGTCTTCAAGGCTATGCAGCCCACCTGAGGGCTTTCTGAAAAAGCCTTCAACGCGTGTAGAGATTTTTCTTGCTTAGGAACCCGATTGTTCTGAATGACCCAGTTCTAGGGGTGATGCGACCAGGAAAGGCCATGCCTAAACCCAGCTAACACTTCGTGATATTCACCCAGTAACGCGGCAGTTCACTGTGAAAACTGAACCCATCCAGGCCAGATCAGTTTTGTGGAACCAAGCGCAAAATCCGCCCCGAGTCGGTAGAAAGGTAGATCAGACCATCCGGCCCGGTGGCGATATCGCGTAAGCGCCCAAAGCCAGGATGGGGGCCGCTGTTGGTATCAATCAAGATTTCCTCCTGGGCGACCGACTCCCCACTCAAAACCAGCCGGTACAGCCGCCCTGTCCGGAGGGTGACAAAGAAAAGGTTGTTGCGCCAGGCAGTGAAAACGTTACCCGTGTAGAACATCATGTCACTGGGGGCGATGGTGTCGGTGGCGGTGTAATGCTTGATGGCCGGCTCATAGTTGTTGATGCTGGGGCAAGGGTCGGTACCCATGCAGGTGGGCCAGCCATAGTTTTTGCCTTTTTTGATGATGTTGAGTTCATCCTTCACATCAGGCCCATGCTCGGTGGACCAGAGCAAGCCGGTGCCAGGCTGGAAAGCCAGTCCCTGAGGGTTGCGATGGCCTAGCGTCCAGACGGGGCTGTTGGGGAATGGATTGTCCGTGGGAATCGAGCCGTCGGGGTTGATGCGGAAGATTTTGCCAGCCAGTGCAGATAGGTCTTGCGCGGCGGGCTGATCCTGGGCATCCCCCATCGAAAAGTAGAGTTTTCCATCGGGCCCCCAAACCACCCGGCAGCCGTTGTGGGTAGAGGCGCCGCGCATGTTGTCCAACAAGACCAGTTCATTGGTCAGGGAATTGCCGGAAATCTCGAAGCGCGAAAGCCGGTTGCGCGAGCCGCTGCTGGAGATGGAGTAGCAAACATAGACCCGACTGTTACTAGCGAAGTTGGGGTCGAGTTCCATGCCCAAAATGCCGCCCTCGCCATCGTCCCGTACCGCCGAGGTACCGTTGTAGTGGGTTATGGTTCCGGTGCTCAGGTTCAACGCGCTCACGCGAATCTGGCTCAAATCGCGGTTGGTAAAGAGCAGGCGGCCATCGGGAGCGAAGTGGATGCTCCAGGGTACCCCGCCTAGCCCGCTTTTGACTTCCTCAACCCGAAAGCTGATGGGACCAGAGGGCGTGTCGTTGTTCTGGCAGCTGACTAGGCCAAGGGCGAACAGTGCAACTATTGAAATGGGTCTCATGGGTTCTCCTGGGTTGGGGTGGGTTGTGAGCTATTGAGCATACTTGAGCTTAAACCTAAGCCGAACTTCTGAGTGCTTGCTGAAATGGCGTTCAACGAGTTAGAACCAGAGTGGCCTGATAGATGGCTGACCTAGGGCAGTTATAGAATGACATAGAAGTTGAGTAGAGGAGGAATCATGCACCGCAGAGATGTACTCAAAGCAGGTTTGGTTGGTGGAGCAACGCTGGCCGGTTGGACCCAGGCCCAGAATGGTGGCAATTTCACCATGACCATCGTCCACATCAACGACACCCACGCCCGGCTCGAGCCCACCGGCGGTCTGACCCTGGGAGGGCAGCAAAACCAACGGTTGGGAGGCTTTGCCCGGGTGATTTCGTTTTTTGACCGGATGCGCGGCACCGTTACCAACCCCTTGTTCTTACACGCCGGAGACGTGTTCCAGGGAACCCTGTACTTCAACCAGTACCAGGGGCTGGCCGACCGCTACTTCTTGCACCGCATGGGCATCCGCGCCATGACCCCTGGCAACCACGAGTACAACCTGGGACCCGATGGACTGGCCAACTTTCTCAATGGGGTGCGCTTTCCGGTGGTCTCGGCCAATACCGATGTCTCGAGGGAACCCAAGCTGGCGGGCCGCATCAAGCCCTATGTGGTGGTGAGCGTGGGGGGACAGCGGGTGGGCATCATTGGCCTCACCACCCCCGAGACCTCGATCCTCTCGAGCCCCGGCCCCAACGTGCGTTTCACCGACCCGGTTCCGGCTACCCAGCAAGCTGTGGTGGAACTACTGGCCAGGGGCGTTAGGAACATCGTGGTACTCTCGCACTTGGGCTATTTGCAGGATCAGGAACTGGCCCGTAAAGTCACGGGCGTTCAGGTAATCGTAGGGGGGCACAGCCACACCCTGCTGGGCCAGACCCCCTTCCCCGAGCTGCGTCCGGGAGGGGCCTATCCCACCATCGTCAAGAACCCCGAGAACAAGGACGTTTTGGTGGTACAGGCCTGGGAATGGGCCAAGGTGGTAGGCCGTTTGCAGGTCACCTTCAATCCCCAAGGCGAACTGGTAGCCCACCAGGGCCAAGTCATCCCGATGGCTGTCAACCTGCCCGAAGATCGCTTTGCTGTGGACGCGATCACCGCTTACGGCCTGCCCATTGCTACACTGCGGGCTCAGGTGATTTCCAGGGCTGCAGTGGCCCTCAACGGCGAGCGCAACGACGTACGCCGCCGCGAGACCAACCTGGCCAACCTGATCGCCGATGCGATGCTGTGGAAAACCCGCCAGGCCGGGGCTACCATCGCGTTGCAAAACGGTGGGGGCATTCGCGCCAGCATCCCCGCAGGGAACATCACGGTGGGGCAGGTCAATGAAGTATTGCCCTTCGGCAATACCCTGACGGTGCTCGAGCTCAGGGGCAGCGAGGTTCTCGCCGCGCTGGAAAACGGCGTATCCCAGTGGGAGCAGATTGCGGGCCGCTTCTTGTCGGGCGTGGCGGGTATCCGCTACACCTTCGATATGAGCCGCCCCGCAGGCAGCCGGGTGACCCAGGCCCAAGTTCAGACCCAGACAGGCTTCCAACCCCTCGACCCCAATGCCACTTACCGCATCGTGACCAACAGCTTTACCGCCGGGGGCGGCGACGGCTTTGCCGCCTTCCGCGATGCCAAGGGCTTCCGCACCGACACCGGCTTTAGCCATGCCGAGGTTCTGATTGAGTACCTGCGTACGCAGCCTTCCTGGGAACCGCGCCTGGAGAACCGCATCACTATCCTCAACGAGCCCAGGGGCCAGCGTTGGGAAGGGCCCTTCTACTCGGACCGCTTCTTGCGGGTGGGTGTATAGGCCCAGAGCCGTTTTTTGACTAAAATAACCGACACCCACACCCGATAAAACCGGAAAACACTAAAAAACCCCCGCAACAAGCGGGGGTTTTTGTCTAGAGCTGCTTTAGGCTGCTTCCTTCGAGAGACGTTCCAGACCACCGGGGTTTTCCAGCACCAGTTTGCCGTAGCCCGAGCGGATGTACCCCTCGCGGGTCAGCTCACCGATCACTTTGGTCACGGTTTCGCGCACGGAACCCACTGCCGAAGCAATCTCGTCGTGGGTGGCCTTGACCCCTACCCGTCCGTTTTTCTCGGTGTAGGCCACGGGGGTGCGGGAAAGATCGAGCAGGGTGGCGGCGATGCGGTTCTTCAGGCGCTGACCGGAGATGCGCTGAATGGTCTGGTAGGTCTGGGTCAGGGCTTTGACCAATCCCTGCACAAGGCTGGCCATTTCTTGGGCGGAAAGCTGGGTGGGAGCCAGGGCATCCACCTTGGTTTCGGTAACGGCCTCGGCAAAGTAAGTGCGCTCGGCGCCCGAAATTGCTTCTTCGCCAAAATACTCGCCAGGACGTACAAAACGCAGGGTTAGAGCATTGCCCTCGTCGTCTACGCTCTGCAGTCGTACCAGACCCTCCCGTACCCGGTAGAGTTGATCCTTGGAGCTGGGCTCTCCGGGGTAGAGAATGATCTCGCCAGGATCGAAGGTTAGGGTGTCTAGGATGCTGGTTTGCATTTGTTCATCACTCCTCTAATCCGACTATAGCAGGCCTGCCTTATTTTGTAAACATTCGTGTTGATTTATTTGAAGTGAGTGAGGACACATTTGGAAAGATGTGTGGCTTGGGCTTTACACCTAGCTATACGTAAGGGAAAAGCAGGGTGGATGTGGGCTGTCTTCACCACCAGCCCCGGCGCTTCATCCACAGGGCCAACCCACCCCCAATTAGCGCCAGCCCACCCCAGAAATACACCCGTCCGGCCCCCCATTGGTACTCGGTGAAGGCTTCGAAATTGGTTCCATAGATGCCAGCCCAAAGGGTCATGGGCAAGAATAGCACCGAGATGACCGTAAGGGCCTGCACCACCCGGTTAAGCCGGTTGTTCTGGGCCGAGAGGTGCACCTCCAGCACGTTGGATAGTTCGTCTCGGGCCGCATCCAGCCCCTCGTAGACCCGGCCCATGCGGTCGGTGAGGTCGCGGAAGAGGTAGGCCTCGTTGCCCAGGAGGGGGAGGCGCTCCAAGTGCAGCAAAGCCTCGCGGGCCTGCGAGACCAGGCGGCGTGTGCGCAGCACCTCGCGGCGGGCGGAAAACACCCGGCGGGGGGTTTCGGGGGTGTTGTCACCGTCCAGGGCCAGCTCTTCCAGGTCTTCGACCCGGTCGGTGAGGGCATCGGTGTACTCGAAAAAGGTTTGTACCCCCTGATCGAGCAAGCGTTGCCACAGCCGCAGGCACGCGCCCCCGCGGAAACTGTTCCAGATTTGCTCGAGGTAGTCTACCGGCTCGTTGCGGTAGGTGAGCAGCACCTGGGTCTCGGGAAAGTAGAAGTAGGAGACCCGCTCGGTGCGGCTGTGGGCATTGTGGGGGGTCTCGAGGGTGCGAAAGATCAGGAAGAGGTGCTTGGGATACTCCTCGAAGCGGCTCCAGTGGCCAATCTCTTGGGCATCGGCTAAGGCCAGGGGGTTGAGGGGGTATTGTTGCTGAATCAGCGCTATTTCCTCGGGGGTAGGGGTTTCGACATCCACCCAGACCTGAGCCTGCATGGGGCCGCAGCTCATACCATCGGCGAGTTGTTTGGCCCGAATCATTAGCTTATAGCTTATCGCTGATAGCCGATAGCTCCAAAAATGTGGGGCAGTCCAGGTTATCGGCATGACCATTATGGTCTACGGCTGATTTTTTCAATTCGTGCTTCCAATCTAGATAGCAGGGTGATGTGTGGTCGGACAGGGCTAGAGGGTACTTTTTGTGATCCAATCAAGGTAATTCCTTGAACCCACTTCGATTTTATGGGCAATGATCTCGGGAACCTCGTAGGGGTGTAACGCTTTGATGCGGTCTTCCAGGGCCGGATAATGCTCCTGGCGGGTTTTAATTAACAGCAGTAGCTCTGTATTTTCCTGAACCTCGTCCTGCCAGCGATAGACCGAGGTGATATTCGGCAGCAGGTTGACGCAAGCTGCCAAGCCATCGTGGACAAGAACTTGGGCGATTTTCCTGCCGACCTCGGTGTTAGGCACCGTGCAAAGGATGGTCAGATACATGTTATTAAATTACAAGGAATCAATTCCTTTGCAGAAGAGGGCTAGGCCGGTTCTCCGCAGGCGGCCTCGTCGCAGAGGATCCAAACCTCGGAGGCTGGGATGTGGTTGGGGGGCACATCTTCGCCACGCATGACTTTTTGCAGGGCTTGGCGTTTGCCTGCACTGGTAGCTATGTACACCAGCAGTTGGGTTTGTGAAAGAGCTTTTGGCGTGAGCGTGACCCGCTTGGGTGGGGGTTTGGGAGCATCGAAAACGGGGGCTACCAGGGTCTCGAAGTTCAGGTCTCGATCTGGGAAAAGGCTGGCGGTGTGGGCATCCTCCCCCAGACCCAGTACCACCACATCAAAAGGTACCAGCTCCTGCACCACTGCTTCCATCTGTGCCGCAGCCGCTTCCGGCCCCAGTTCGGCGGTAAAGCGATGGAAGGTAAATTTGCTATGCCCAAGGGCTTGTAGGATCGCCTTCTCGTTGCGATCGGGCGAACTGGGTTCCACGCAGCGCTCGTCGGAAACGATTAACTGCACACGGCTCCACAAAATATCGGCCCAGCCAAACAGCTCGTAGGCCCGCAGCGCGCTGGTTCCGCCCGCCAGCACCGCGCGCCCACCTGCCGAGAGCCGTTCGGTCAGAAGTTGGGCCAGGGCTTGGGCGACGGTTTCGGAGTCGGAGAAAGAGCGTATGACGTAGTTCATGGTGTTAGATGCTCGAGTAAACCAACTTTATTAGGCCCACACAGGGTATTTTTGGCGTACCTTCAGCCTTGAGTAAATTGTTAGCGGAACCAGCCATCCTCCACAAACAACTATCCATGCACAAACTTGTGCTTTTGGGTTGCGGTACGTTTGAACTCGAGGCACTCCACAAAGCTCCTCTGGCAGGGTAAATGTGGAAAGCGCTATGGGTGCGCGCCGGGGCCGAGTGTGGCATAAGTCAGGTATAACGGTAAGGTTAGGTGGGTTAGGCCGGGCTGTAGCGGGTTCCTACAAACTGCGCCAACGCTGCTGATCTTCCATCAGATAGTGTTGCCCCGAGGGGCCCTCCGACCCCACCGAGTAGAGTTCGGTGGGCTGCTGGTTGTTGAGCGCAGGCTCCAAGAGCCGCCAGGCCCACTCTACCTCGTCGAACCGAATAAACAAACTGCGATCTCCTTTGAGGGCATCCAGAATAAGAGTGGCATAGGCCGAGAGCTCGTGAGGGGTGCTGTTGCCATTTCTAGGGGTGGATAGCACCACTGGGCGAGAAGCAAATTGCAAACCGGGGGTCTTGACCTGGACTTCTAGATGCATGGATTCGTTGGGTTGTAGTTCCA
Organism: Meiothermus sp.; assembly: GCF_037443965.1. Lineage (GTDB taxonomy): Bacteria > Deinococcota > Deinococci > Deinococcales > Thermaceae > Meiothermus. Next base: position 18,232 of record NZ_JBBINI010000029.1, on the reverse strand, counting down.
ACACCACCCAGCCCGAACCGGGAGTAAAGGTAGTGTCGGTAAAAAGCTGGGTGGGGGGATCGCGAAACTGCACCGCGATGGTGGTGAGTTTCTTGGAGAGGGCCTTGCCGGTGCGCAAATAGAACGGTACCCCTTTCCAGCGCCAGTTGTCCAGGTAGAGCCGGAGGGCTGCAAAGGTTTCGGTGTTGCTAGAGGGTATTCCGGCTTCTTGGAGGTAGCCCTGGTACTGCCCACGGACAATATCACCTGGACTCATAGGCCGTGCCGAGCGCAGCACTTTGTTTTTCTCGTTGCGCAGCAGGTCGGCCTCGAGGCGGGGCGGTGGCTCTAAGGCCGAAAACGTGAGAAGCTGCATCAGGTGGTTTTGCACCATGTCGCGGGTCGCCCCCACCTTGTCATAGAAGGCCCCACGTCCTTCGATGCCGATGGACTCGGCAGCAGTGATCTGTACCTGGGCAATGTGCTGGGCGTTCCAGAGCGGCTCGAGCCAACTGTTGGCAAAGCGAAAGACCAAGATGTTTTGCACGGTGGCCTTGCCCAGAAAGTGGTCAATTCGCAAAATCTGGCTCTCGTCCCAGTGCCGGGTAAGGCTGTGTTGCAACTGCAGCGCACTCTGGAGGTTGTGGCCAAAAGGTTTTTCGATCACCAAGCGGCGAAAGCCTCCGCTCTCCTTGGCAAGTCCGGCATGTCCCAGTCCAGTGGCCACCATCGGGAAAGCGTCGGGCGGCAGCGAAAGATAGAACAGGCTGGACTCTGCACTGTCTTTAGCCAAGGCTTGAAAGCTCTCCGGCGAGAAGTCAATGGCCCTATAGGTCAGACGTGCCAGCAGATGCTCGAGGGGTTCAGGCTCGAGGTCACCCTCAAATTCCTCGAGGCTCTTACGGACGTGTTCCGCAAACTCGGCTTCACTCCAGGTTTTGCGTCCTACCCCCACGACGCGTAAATCGCCGGGCATGTAGCGACAGAACTCGAGCTGATACAGCGCCGGGAACAGCTTGCGTGCCGCTAGGTCGCCGGTGGCCCCAAAAATGACCAGGTCAATCATGTTTGCTCCGTGAAAGCTGAAGATTAGTCGCTCTACCTTGTTGCATCAGCCGCCGGGCTATGTTGCCGCCCATGCGCCCCAGGCCAATCATGCCGACTCCATGCCAATGACAATACCGCAGATTGAATAGGCATTGGTTTCCCTGCTTACGTATTGACCAAGTTATTGGACTGCTGGCAGAAGGTGAAGCCCAGACCTGCAATCCCTGAAAACCTAACCTGCGCGGCCAGGGAGAGCGGTTCCCAAGAATACCCAGTACAACGGTTTTTGTGATACTGGGTAAATTAAGCCTCAGGGCGTTCAGCTTGATGGCGGGAACGGGCTTGTTGCAAAAGCTCAATGCCAACTGGCAGTGCACCTACTTTATTTACGGGGGGCGCTGTCCTGCCAAGGCTGTCTGGCCTACTGGGCTACGAGAGAACCCGTTCTACGGCAAGAGCCTTAACCAGGCCATCCTGAACGGCTCGAGGCGCACCGCTTTGCACGTAGACGACTACATTCGCCCGTATGAGGGTGAAAGTGTCTTGCTGCAACGAGGTGACTTGATGGTGGTGCAAGAGGGGCAAATTGTAGATGGGTGGCCAGTCTTTACAGAGTCTGCAATTGCCAGCGAGTCCACCCATCCACTACTGTAGTGCCATGAATCCCTGGATGGTGTTGTGGGCAGCGTTGATGGGCCTGCTGGTATTGATCTTCGGTACCCTGTTGCTCAATATGTTGGCAATTGATGTTCGCACACCTTTGGGAATTGCCATTCAGATGGGCTTGTTGGCCCTGGGGCTGGTCTGGGTGCTGCGGGTAGCGCGTCCGCGCCGTGGCCGCTAGGACAAAGATTGTGCCGCCAAACGGGCGGCTGCTAAATCCCATAGCGCATGGCCCACACTCTTGAAAAGCACGATGCCAGCCGCGGGCCTGGGCTGGTGTAGGGCCAGGTGAAGGGGACAAACCTGGTTCCAATCTACGCCTGCTTGCAACAAGTCTCCTGCCTCGGCTTTGGCCCCTTCCAGCGTATCCACGTATAGCTGTGCTTGTCGTACAACCTCTGGCGCGATCTCGGCCATGTCGGGGCGGTAGGCCCCCACGGCAGCAATAAAAACGCCCTGATTGGCCTTGAACAGCAGGGGGGTCTGGCTGGTGGTGGCGCAGACGATCAGGCTTACTTCGTCCAGGACAGGCTCGAGGCTGCGCACGGCCTGGGCCAGCAGGCCGCGCGCACGGGCATAGGAGGCCAGGGCTTCGGCGTGCTCAAAGTGGCGCGAGTAGACGTACACCTTGTCGGTGCCCAGCCCCTCCTGGAAGGCCTCCAGGTGGCTCCTGGCCTGCACCCCCGCCCCGATGACGAGCAGGGTGCCGGTGGGATGGGGGGCCAGGGTCTGGGCCGCCAGCAGCGATACGGCCGCGGTGCGCCGGGCCGTGACCACCGCGCCGTCCAGCAGGGCCAGGCGTTCGCCGGTATCGGTGCGCATCACCCAGACCTCGGCCCGCACGCTGGGGCGCTGCTGGGGGTGTACCGTCACCAGTTTGGTCACGGTGATCTGGGGGTCGGTGGCCGGCATCAGCAGTAAGGTGGCCCCGCCGGCCAGCGGCACCACCAGGCGCTCGGGGGCCTGAACCGCTCCCTGGGCGCGGGCCTCGAGCACCCCGGCAATGGCCTGGGCTAAGGCTGGGTAGGGGAGGGCCTGGGCGGTTTCTTCGGCGGTGAGAAGGCGCATGACCCCAGCCTACCCCATGCGCAGCAGGGAGTCGGGGGTGAGCACCTCCACCGGGTCGCCCACCCGCACCAGCCCGCTCTGCAAGACCTTGGCGTAGACACCACGGGCGTTGTAGAGCAGCTTGGGCAGGCGTAGATCGAAGGCTGATAGGGTATCGCAGACCGTACAAACCTGGGTGAGCTCGAGCGCTGCCCCTCCAATCTTCAACCGGCTTTGCGGACTCAGCGCATGGGGGTCGAAGTCCACCAGTAGGTTCTCGCCCAAAGCGCCCCAGGGCAGCTCGATGCCAGCCTGGCGTGCTTTGGCATAGCTGGCCTGCCCAGCAATGAGCACCGCGCGGTCGGGGTGCCGGCCAAAATGCCGGTCGCCCTCCACGCCCTTACCTTCGACCAGATGGGCCTGGGCCACTGCGGGTTTGGGTAGGGTGCTACCCGGTCCCGCGTGAAGGGCTAGTACGGTGTTCATCGCAAGCCGAGCTGCCCGCGAGCTGCCAGCACCTGCTGGGCGCTCAGATTCTTGCCGCGTTGGGCCTGTACCTCGGCCTCGGTAAAAGGCCCCTGGCCGGCAGGCAGCGCATTGCCCCACTGAGTGGCGATATGATTGAGCACGGCGGCAATCTCGGCATTACTGAGCTGGGGATAAGCGGGCATCAGGCCGTTGTAGTTGACCCCTTTGACGCTGATGGGGCCCTGCAGGCCGTAGAGTATCGCCTGGATCAGCCATTCGCGCCCGCCCCTGGCTGCTAGAATCTCCGGCACATGTCCCGCTAGCGGCGGGAAGACCCCTGGGATGCCGGCACCGTTGGCTTGATGGCAGCCGATGCAGTTGTCGTAGAGCGTTGCACCATCGGCTGGCAAGGCTGCCTGGGATTGTGCGGGTGCGGGATTGCTGGCACCGGGGGCCAACCGGGTAGCCAGGTACTCCAGGATGGTTGCACGTTCCTCCGGGGTGAGCTGGAGCCCGTAGCCCTGCATTTCGGTGATCAGGCTATCCCAGCGTTCGCGGGTCTGCCGTTCGCGGGTTACCAATCCGATGTCGTGGCAGGTCTGGCATTTTTGCAGCACCAGCTCACGTCCAGGGCCTTCGGGCAGTGCGTTTTGACCTAGGCCCGTCCAGAGTACGGCTAGCGATAACACGACGACCCATACCAGATATTTTGTTTTCATGTAAGGTTTTCCTCCCCTGCTTCAAAGGGTAGCATGTGTACCGAGAGGTTTTTTGTGCGCTTAACCCACTCTTGGCAAAGCTAAAAATACCCTAAACATTCGACCGGCACCCCGAACACTGGGCAACCGGTCGGAAGAGCTGGCCGCGGCGGTCAGGTTACCTTGAACTTGACCCGCATGACCCCGTTCCACTCATAGCCGCGTTCGTTCCACCAGATATTGCCGTTCATGGGCTGGGTGCGGCCTACTGCGTCGGTGGCGCGGGCCATGACCTCGTACTCGCCGGGGGCCAGGAGCTGAGGGGAGACCCATTGATACCAGCCAAACTTGCCGTGGTCGCGTTCGATGAGGGCCTTGCGCCAACTGGTTCCGCCATTCACCGAGACCTCGATGGTTTCGACGGGCGCGAGGCCATCGTTCCAGGCTACACCGCGGATCTCTACCAGCCGGCCCTTTACGCTGGCCCCTGGCAGCGGCGAGAGGATGAAGGAATTGATGTTGGCCCCCCAGTTGGAGCGAGAGTTGTTCAGGGTGTAGTTGAAGCGGCTTCCAGGCTGGGTGGGCAGGATGGGCGTGTTCCAGCCGGGGAGCATCGGCACCCGGTAGCGGGGTACTTGTTCGTTGCCGGTGCTCTCGGTAGCAGTGAAATCGAGCTTGCTCAGCCACTTAACGTTGGCGGTGCCAAAGGTGCCGGCTGCTACCAGTCGTACCGGGCCCCCGTGTACGGCGGGCAGGGGCTCACCGTTCATGCCCAGGGCCAGCATGGCGCTGTTGTAGTCCAGAACGCTGATGGGGAAGCTTTTTTCGTAGGGTAGGGCCCCGCCCTGGGTGGAGGCGTTCATGGTGATGAAGCGGGCGTTGTCGCGCAGCTTGGCCCCCTTGGCCTCGAGCAGGGTTTTGAGCAGCACGCCCCGCCAGGTGACCTGGCCCACCCCGCCGTAGGTCCAGGGGTTGCCCGAAGGGCGGGGGTTGAAGAAAGACCGCCCGTTGCCTGAGCACTGCAGTACGCTGGTGACCTCGGTTTGGGGAAGCCGTAAAAGCTCTTCCACCGTGATGCGGAAGGGGGGGTCAATCAGCCCTCCAACCTCGACCACCCAGCTGGGCTGCACGTTGGGCTCGGTGGTGTTGAGGCCGGGTAGGTCAATGTTGTTGCGGACGAAGAGGTTGGCCTTACTGGTAATGCGCTCGGAGCCTAGCAGCTCCAGGGTGGACTCCATCACGGCGGGCCTCGAGGAAAGCACCACCAACCGCGCATTTTTACCGCGCACTACCTGGTCAGCGGTGGCTTGTTGTTGGGCTGTGCCCAGCCCCATCAGGCCCGCCGCGCCCACTGCGGCTGTTGTTTTCAAGAAGGTGCGCCGATCCATCTCGAGTTGCTCTAGCTCCAGTTTTTTTTCCTTCATACGAGCCTCCCTGGCACTTGACGAAAAGAAAAAGCTTGATTAGAACTGGTTTCTATTTTCTTCAACTATAACCACCTACCCATAGATACTCAAGAGGGGTATATAAAATAAAGCCATAACGGCAACAGCTATTCGCTTCGGGACGAAGCGGGTTCTACTACGGCACGAACCCCCCTGCGGCCGAAGCGCCGGGCCAGCTCGCCCTCGCCCAGCACCAGCACGGTGGGCCGCCCATGGGGGCAGACCCAGGGCAGCTCGCACCCGGCCAGCGTGTCCAGCAAGGCCTGGGCCGAGGCGCTGGAGAGCGGGTGTCCGGCCTTGATGGCAGGCAGGCAGGCCAGCCGGGCCAGCACCGTGCGCCAGGCGGTGGCAAAGCTCGAGGCCCCCAGGCTGCCCTTCACCACCTCGCTCACCAGCGAGGGGTAGCCGGCCAGGAAGGCCGGAATGGTGCGGACACGGTACTTGCCGGGGCCAAAGGGTTCGATCTGCAGTCCGGCCTGCTCGAGTTCCTCCAGCCGTTCGGCCAGGCTCAATTCCTCTCCCAGGCTCAGGGAGAGCAGCTCGGGCTCGGGCAGCTCGAGGGGGGGTTCCTCGTGGTAGCGGCGCGACAGCTCCTCGTAGAGGATGCGCTCGTGGGCGGCGTGCTGATCCACCACATACAGCTCGTCCCCGGCTTCGGCCAGCAGGTACAGCTCGCGGAAGCTGCCCAGGTAGCGCAGGCGTGGAAAGCGGGCCCGCTGCACCGGGGCTGGGCCGGTGAGGGGGGCCGGTTCGGGCAGGGCGCGGGCCAGGGGGTGGGCCGAGAGCAGGCCCTGCACGGCCTGGGAGACGAAGCCCAGGATGGTCTCGGGCCGGATGAGCCTGATCCTGGACTTGTCAGGCGAAGTATTGACGAGCAGGTGCTCGGTGGGGATGTCCAGGTTCAGCACCCCCACTGGAAACTGGCCTGCGGGGAGGAGTTCTTTGTAGGCAGCCAGCACGGCTTGCAGCAAAGGCTCGGGCCACTCCACCGGGCGCTGGTTAAGCGCAAGCAGCAGGCGGTCGCGCCGGGGGCGGGAGAGCTCCGGCCTGGAGAGCAGGCCCCGCAGGGTAAAAGGCCCTTCGGCGGCCTCGAGCGGCAGCAACCGGTTGGCCACCACCGAGCCCCATAGCAGCTTGACCACCTCGGCAAAGCCACCCCCGGCGTGGGCGATCTTCTCCTCGCCGTCCATCACCAGCCGCAGAGCTGTCTCGGGACGGTGCAGCAGGTAGCGCGAGACCAGGTGCACCACCTTGCGCGCCTCGGCGGCGGGGGCCTCGAGGGCGTTGCGGCGGGCGGGCAGGTGACAAAAAAGCGCCGTCACCTCGACCTGGGTTCCGCTGGGAGCGGGGTGTTCGTGCAGCTCGGTTTTGTCCTGAAAAGCCGTCAGGGTGGCCCCGCCAAGCTGGTGGGGGGGCCTCGAGGTGAGCCGCACCTGGGCGGCCTGGCGGATGGCCCATAGCCCTTCACCCCGAAAGCCCAGGGTGCGGATATCGTGTAGGTCGGTGAGCTTGCTGGTGGTGTGGTGCTCGAGGGCCAGGGCCAGCTCCTCCTTGGGGATGCCCAGGCCGTTGTCGCGCACCACAATTTTGTCCAGCCCCCCGCCCCACAGCTCGATATAAAGCCGGGTGGCGCCCGCGTCCAGGGCGTTCTCGAGCAGCTCCCGCACCACATCGGCGGGGCTCGAGACCACCTCACCGGCGGCAATCTCGCGGATGAGTTCGGGCGGAAGCTTGCGAATCATGGCTGGGAAACGCGGTCGGCCCCCAGTTCCAGGGGGGCCAGGCCCCGGAGCTGATCTTGCAGCCGGCGCAGGAACAGCAGGGCCTCCAGGGGGCTGGTGCGGGCCAGATCCAGGCGTAGCAGCTCCTCCAGGATTTCTTTGGACAGCCCTTTCTGGCTGGCTTCCAGGCTTTCTAGCACGCTTCTGGCCCGCTGCAAGACGGCCTGTGGGAGCCCCGCCAGCCGGGCCACCTCGAGGCCGTAGCTCTGGCTGGCCGGGCCGGGCAAAACCTGGTGATAAAACACCAGGCCCCCTGCTTCTTCCTTGGCGGCCACGTGGGCGTTGCGGGCCGCCGGCATGCGCAGGGGCAGCGCGGTGAGCTCGAAGTAGTGGGTGGCAAACAGGGTATAGGCCCTGACCTGGTCGTGCAGGTACTCGCAGGCCGCCCAGGCCAGGGCCAGCCCGTCGTAGGTGCTGGTGCCGCGCCCGATCTCGTCCAGCAGCACCAGGCTCTTGGGTGTGGCTCCCTGCAGGATGCCGGCCAGCTCGTCCATCTCCACCATAAAGGTGCTGCGCCCGCCGGCGATATCGTCGGAGGCCCCAATCCGGGTGTAGATGCGGTCGAAGAGGGGCAGGGTGGCCAACTCGGCGGGCACAAAGGAGCCCACCTGGGCCAGCAGGGCGATCAGGGCGGTCTGCCGCAGGTAGGTGGACTTGCCGGCCATGTTGGGCCCGGTCAGGATCAGCAGCCGGGCCGCTGGGCTCATCGAGAGGTCGTTGGGGATGAACGGGCTGCTCCGCTCCACCACCGGGTGACGCCCGGCCACAATCTGCAAGGTTCCATCCCGGGAGAAGCGGGGGCGGCTGTAGCCGTACTCCACCGCGGCCTCGGCCAGCGCAGCGTACACGTCCAGCTCGGCCAGCACCTGCGCGGCCTGGCGCACCTCGTCGGCGGCCTGGGCCACTTGTTCGCGCAGCTCGAGGAAGACCGCGTACTCGCGCTTGACGGCCTCGGTCTCGGCCTGCAGGATTTTGCGTTCCTGCTCCTTGAGCTCGGGCGTGCTGAAGCGCATGCGGTCTTTGAGGGTTTGCAGAGCCCGCCAGTCCTTGGGCACCAGGGCGTAGTGGGGCCGGGTGACCTCGAGGTAGTAGCCAAATACTGCGTTGTAGCCCACCTTGAGGTTGGGGATGCGGGTCTTTGCACGCTCATCGGCTTCCAACTGGGCAATCCAACTGCGTCCCTCCTCGGCCCGATGGCGCAGTGCGTCGAGTTCAGGGTCGAAGCCTTCCCGGATCAGGCCCCCATCGGTGATCTTGAGTGGGGGGTCTTGTACCAGTGCAGCCGCGATGCCCTCGGTCACCTCGGCTAGGCTGGGCAAGCGCTCAGATAAGACCCGGAGTGGCCCAAACCCCCGCAACAATCCGGCCAACTCCGGCAGCAATGAGAGGCTGCGCTGCAAGGCTGAGAGATCGCGGGCGGTAGCTCTGCCAGCCAGCAGACGGGCTGCAAGGCGTTCCAAATCGTGCATCCGGTGTAGCACCTTGCGCACCTCGGTTCGCAGTACCCCGTCGCGTACCAGCGCTTCCACCGCGTCCAGCCGAGCCTGCAAGGGCGCTTCCTCCACCAGCGGGTGCCGCAGCCAGGCCCGCAGCAGACGCCGCCCCGGTGCGGTGCGGGTCAGGCCCAGCACCCCCATCAGGGTGCGCTCCTCACTGCGATCTCCCACCGAGCTGGGTTCGTAGACTTCCAGGGTTCGCAGCGTGGCCTCGCTGAGTTGCATGAAGGCACTGGGGTCGTGCCGCACAAAGCTCCGCACCTGCGGTAGCCCGTTCTCCTGCACCCGTAGGGCATAGGTCAGCACCGCTCCTGCTGAACGCATAAGCGCGGGGTGCTCCAGGTCTGCGGGCAACGGGGTAAACTGTGCTTCCAAGGCTGCTTTTCCTACCTCACCCTCGAAACCCTCCTCCGACATCATCACCGGAAAGCGCCGCTGGAACTCCTGCAAAAACTCCGCGTTGCGATAAAGCTCCGGAGCCAGCAGCACCTCCGCAGGTCGGAAGCGAAATAGCTCATCGTAAAGAGCACTCTTGCCGTAGAGTACAGTGCCCCGAAACTCCCCCGTAGAAATGTCCAGTAAAGCCAGGCCATAGCCGTCTCCGGTACTGAGCGCAGCCAGGTAGTTGGCTTCCGGCCTGAGCAGGTTCTCGCGCATGACCGTGCCGGGTGTGAGCAGTTGCGTAACCTCCCGCTGTACCAGTTTGTCCGACTCCTCGGCCAGTTCCATCTGGTCGGCGACCGCTACCCGAAAGCCTTGCTTCAAGAGCCGTTCTAGGTGCACATCCACCGAACGAACGGGAACCCCGGCCATGGGCGTCACGAAGTCCTTTGCGGTTTTGTGTGTAAGAGTGAGGTTCAAAGCCCGCGAAAACCGCTCGGCATCCTCGCCGAAAGTCTCGTAAAAGTCGCCTACCTGAAACAGCAGGAGATAGTCGGGGTACGCATCGCGCAGCTCGACGTACTGCTCGAGCAGGGGGGGGAGGGGGCCGGTGCCCTGGCCCTTGAGGGTCATGCTCAACATGATACCCCCAAGCATCCGAGTTCAAAGATGGCAGCTTGTATCGTATAGGACAAGTTCTGGCTAAGAACTACCGAGCTACTTCCCAGGCCAGATGCTCCAACTCGGGCTTGATCAGCTTCTCCCAGGCCACCTGAACAGCATTGGGCGAGCCAGGGGTGGAGATCACCACCTTCTTGCGATAGGTTCCGGCAGTGGCGCGCGAGAGCATCGCGGCAGCTCCCACCTCGCTATAGGAGAGCATCCGGAACAGTTCGCCAAATCCCGGCATGGGTTTCTCGATTTTGCGGGCCAGCACGTCGTAGGTGGTGTCGCGGGGGGCAATGCCGGTTCCGCCATTGAACAAAATAATTTGTGCTCCGGCATTCACCATGTCGTCGAGGGCCAGTGCGACCTGATCGGGCTCGTCCTTGATGATGCGATAGCCTACGATCTTATGCCCCAGTGCCTCGATCTCGGGCTTCAGGTAGTGGTAGTTGGTGTCGGTCTCGAGGGTGCGGGTGTCGGAGGCCGTCACGATGGCAATGTTGACCGGGCCCCTGGCCTTGGCAATCTCCTTATGCTTGTCGGTGCTCTCAGACATACTCGCAATTCTACGCTGCGCCGGTTCGGGAAAGGGGGGAACGAAGGCAAATTGAACCCTGGGCATCGTCCCACTGGTGTACGGCTTGCACTTCGTCCCGATAGGGGATTGTCCCGCTGGTATATGGAGCTTGCTCCCTCGATACATCCCCTCAGAGCTATTCGTCCGTTATCGTCGAATGACGAGATGAGCGAATCTGGTAAAAGATGCTGCCAAGCAGGGTCTGCGTGGGCGGGAAACTAGTCCTGCGGTGCAATCACAAAGGCCGAGGCCAGCTCGTCCTTCTCGCTCAGGTTCATCACCTTGACGCCGCTGGTGGCCCGTCCGTACTGCGAGATGCTGGAAACCTTGGTACGGATGGCGATGCCCCGGCGCGAGAGCACCAGCAGGTCTTCATTGCCCTGGACGCGCATTAAGGCACCTAACTGCCCTACTTTGTCGTTGGTGTTGAAGGTGATGACCCCCATACCGCCCCGGCCTTGCAGGGGATATTCGGAAACTGAGGTGCGCTTGCCGTAGCCGTAGGTACCGACTGCCAACACCTCGCCTTCTTCACCTTTGGGCAGAATGACCAGCGAGACCACCCGATCGTCGCGGCCTTCTTTGAAGCGAATTCCGGTCACACCCTGGCTGGCCCGTCCGGTAGCGCGGACATCGGAGAGTTCAAAACGGATGGCCTGCCCGCTGAGGGTGGCCAGCATGGCTTGGTCGCCCTCATGGGCGATAGCTACCCCGATCAGGGCATCGTTTTCAACCAGGTTGATCGCAATCAAACCTGCGCTGCTGAGGTTCTGATACTCTTTGATCTCGGTGCGCTTGATCAGACCATCCTTGGTGGCAAACACAAAGTAGCCCTCCTGGGTCAGGTCGCGCACGTTCAGCAGGGCCGCCACCTCCTCGCCCTCCACCAGCGGCAGCAAGCTCACCACGTGGGTTCCACGGGCCTGGCGGCTGGCTTCGGGCAGCTCGTGGACTTTCTCGCCGTAGACCCGGCCCCGGTTGGTGAAGATCAGCAGGGTGTCGTGCATCGAGGCCACAAACACCGAGATGGCCTCGTCCTCTTCCTTGGTTTTGTTAGCTTTGCCCCCCGAGCCGCCGCGCCCCTGGGCCCGGTAGGCCTCGAGCGGGGTGCGCTTCATGAAGCCCTGGCTGGTGAGGGTGATGACCATTGGTTCATCCTCGATGAGATCTTCGATGCTGAAGCCTTCTTCGAACTCGGTGATCTGGGTGCGGCGCTGATCACCATACTTCTTCTTGATGTCCAGCAGCTCGCTCTTGACCACCCGCCAAAGCCGCTTCTGGTCGCCCAGGATGGCCTCGAGGCGGCCAATCTCTTCCATGAGCTCACGGTACTCGGCTTGCAGTTTGTCGCGCTCCAGGCCTACCAGGCGTTGTAGGCGCATATCCAGGATGGCCTGGGCCTGAATCTCGGTCAGGCTGTAGCGGCTCATCAGCCCGCTGCGGGCCTCGGCGGCATCCTGCGAGCCCCGGATCAGGGCAATCACCTCGTCAATGTGGTCGAGGGCGATCAGGAGTCCCTCGAGCACGTGGGCCCGCTCTTTGGCCTTGCGCAGTTCATACTCGGTGCGCTTGCGTACCACCTCGCCTCGGTGGTCGAGGTAGTGGCGCATCATCTCCAGCAGCGAAAGCACTTTGGGCTCGCCGTTCACGATGGCCAGCAGGTTAACGGTAAAACTGGTCTGCAGGCGCGAGTGCTTGTATAGCTTGTTGAGCACCACCTGGGGATTGGAGCCGCGCTTGAGTTCGATGGCGATACGCATACCCTGGCGGTCGGACTCATCGCGCAGGGCCGAGATCTCATCAATCACCTTGTTGCGTACCAGGGCGGCAATCTGGGTAATCAGGTCGGCCTTGTTGACCTGATAAGGAATCTCGGTAAAGACCAGCATGGCCCGCCCATTTTTGTCCTCGTTGCGCACCCGGGCCCGTACCTTGAGGCTGCCGCGCCCGGTGGCGTAGGCTTCCTTGATGCCCCGACGGGAGAGCTTGGCCCCGGTCGGAAAGTCGGGCCCTGGCAGCACTTTCATAATTTCGTCCAGGGTCACATTGGGGTTATCAATCATCAGAGCCAGCGCATCAATGGTCTCGGAGAGGTTATGCGGGGGCAGGCTGGTTGCCATGCCCACCGCGATGCCCGCCGCTCCGTTGACGAGCATGTTGGGCAGCGCCGAGGGCAAGACCTCCGGTTGTTCCTGGGTGCCGTCGTAGTTGGGTAACATCGGCACGGTCTCTTTGTCCAGGTCTTGCAACATCTCGTAACCCAGGTTGGAGAGGCGGGCCTCGGTGTAGCGCGGGGCAGCAGGGGGATCGTTGTCAATCGAGCCGAAATTTCCCTGTCCGTCAATGAGGGGATAGCGCAGGCTCCAGTCCTGGGCCATGCGCACCATGGTGTCGTAGATGGCTGCGTCGCCATGGGGGTGGTACTTGCCCATTACCTCGCCCACGATTTTGGCGCTTTTGACGTGTTTGCGGCTGGGCAGCACACCGTCCTGGTAGGCCCCGTAGAGGATGCGCCGCTGCACCGGCTTGAGGCCGTCGCGCACATCGGGCAAGGCCCGGTCAACGATGACCGACATGGCATAGTTGATAAAGCTTTGTTTGACTTCGTCGGTGATTTCAATCGGAAGGACTTGGGACATTCAATATCTCCTGTTTCCAGCACAAAAAAAGCGCTCGAGACGCGCTTTATATCTAGCATAATATTATACCTTATCGAGGTTGTTATGTCAAGAACATAATTTTGAAAACACATTCTCTCGTATGTACTAAAAATACCTCACCGAAAGGCCCTGGAAGGGTTGAAGCAGTCTATAAAATGCTGGATTGGCTTCTCGTTTTCTACCCGCCGGAGCCTTGCGCCCTCGAGGGCAGGGCTCGCAAAGACGGGGGTGTACCTGTTTTCAAAGCTAGAGTGGTACAGAATAAAAGCCTGGGCGCCAGATGTGAGTGGAGGGTTCCAGGCCGTAGCTTTGATATAATCAAACCACTTCTTAGAGCCTTATGCCGGATGCGCCTGGGGGTTCTCAATCACGGACTTTGGGTAGCCGCTTGCTGGACGCACGCCGCCGCCGTTTTGTGGGGCGGGAGGCCGAGCGAGAACTGTTGAGGGCTGCGCTAAAGGAAGCCGAGTTGCCCTTCGCGCTCTTGCATGTGTATGGGCCGGGTGGGGTTGGAAAAACTACCCTGCTGGTGGAGTTTGCTCGCACGGCAGGGGAAGAAGGGGTCGGGGTGGTGCAACTTGATGCGCGCAATATTGATCCCTCGCCGGATGGGTTCCTATTTGCCTTGAGGCAGGGGCTGGTTCTGGATACAACGACTTCCCCGTTGGAGTTCTTGTCGCAGCAAAGCCGCAGTTTGCTCATTCTGGATACCTATGAGAATTTGACTCCACTGGACGGTTGGTTGCGCGAGACTTTTTTGCCTCAGTTGCCCGAGAGCACCCTGGTGGTGCTTGCTGGGCGCAACCCGCCCAGCGCTGCCTGGCGCTCCGACCCCGGCTGGCGCGACCTGATCCGTACCCTTAGCCTGCGAAACCTGCGCCCGGAAGAAAGCCGCGAGTACCTGAGCCGGCGCGGTGTGCCCGAAGACAAACACCAAGCTGTGCTGGACTTTACCCACGGTCATCCGCTGGCCCTCTCGCTGGTGGCGGATGTGCTCGAGCAACGCTCGGGTGAGTGGGGCTTTAACCCTGACAACCAGCCGGATGTGGTCAAGGCCCTGCTCGACCGCTTTGTGCAGGAAGTGCCCAGCCTGACCCACCGTCAGGCCCTCGAAGCCTGCGCCTTGGTGCGGGTCACCACCGAGAGCCTGTTGGCGGAATGCCTGGGCCTTGAGAATGCCCATGAATACTTCGAGTGGCTGCGCAAGCTGTCTTTTATTCAGTCGGGGCCAATTGGAATTGTCCCCCACGACCTAGCGCGGGAAGCCCTCGAGGCCGACCTACGCTGGCGCAACCCCGACTGGAATGCCGAGTTGCACCGCCGCGCACGCGGCTACTACACCCGTCGCCTGCAAGAAACCCGTGGACTCGAGCAACAGCGCATCCTGTTTGATGATGTGTACCTGCACCGCCACAACCCCATGGTCAAGCCCTTCCTGGAGTGGGGCGAGACCGGTAGCGTGTTTGCCGAACGGGGTAAACCCGAAGACTACCCAGCGGTTTTGCAGATGATCGAGCGGCACGAAGGGGCCGAGGCCGCGAAGATCGCGGCGCGTTGGCTCGAGCTTCAGCCCGAGGGCCTGACCCTCTATCGGGGTGTGGGCGCGGAGCCCGCGGGTTTTATGTTGATGCTGGGTCTGCACAAAGCCAGTCCCGCCGACCTGGATACCGACCCGGTGGCCCAAAGCATGGTCGAGTACGCCCGGCGTTATGGCCCGGTGCGCCCCGGCGAGGAGATCACCCTGTTCCGCTTCTGGATGGCGGAGGACACCTACCAGAGCGTTTCCCCGGTACAAAGCGTGGCCTTTCTCAACGCGGCCCAACACTACATCTCGAGTCCCCGCTTGGCCTGGTCTTTCTTCCCCATCTCCCAGCCCGAGTTTTGGCTCCCGGCCTTCACCTATATGGACTTGCATCACGCCAGCGAGGCCGACTACACCGTGGGCCAGCACCGCATTGGGGTCTTTGCCCACGACTGGCGCAGGCAGCCGGTTGCGGCTTGGCTCGAGATGCTAGGCGAGCGCGAGCTGGCCACCGAACTCGACCCGGCCCAGCTTCAGGTCAGCCGTCCGGCTCCCTTGGTGGTGCTTTCCCAGCCGGAGTTCGAGGAGGCGGTCAAAAACGCCCTACGCGATTTTGTGCGCCCCGATGCCCTGGCCTATAGCCCGCTGCTGCGCTCGAGGTTGCTGCCCGAGCCCACCCCCAAGGCCCTGCGCAGCGCACTCTGGGAGGCGGCCCAAACCCTCAAGGCCAGCCCCAAAGACGAGAAGCTTTACCGCGCTCTGGAGCGCACCTACCTCGAGCCTGCCGCTACCCAGGAACTTGCTGCGGAATCGCTCAACTTGCCCTTTTCTACCTACCGGCGGCATCTGGTGGGGGCCGTTGAGCGCGTCGTTGAACTGCTGTGGCAGCGCGAATTGTCGGGCTAGCGTAGGAGGTGAATCATTTTTGAACTGTTCAATGGGTGTCCGGTTGCGCCATACTGTAGGCAGGCCAGGAGATCCCCTGCCTCCAGAGCAGCTATCTAGCATCAACAGGGTTTACCTTGCACCAGCTATCTTTCTATGAACCTCCAGATTCCAAGACCTCGAGCGCTGCTACTGGTGCGCAGGATTGTTTTTGCAGTTCGTGGCCGAAACCCGCGACACCGGCGGCAGCTACACCCTGATTGACAGCGTAATCCTGCGGGGCACCGAGCCCCCACCGCATGTGCACACCTACGAAGACGAAGAACTGTTTTTGCTCGAGGGCCAACTCCAGTACCGCTTCAGAGATACCGAAGGGGTGCTGAACCCTGGCGAGTTCGTGCTGCTACCGCGTGGTCAGATTCATTATTTTGAATGCCTAACCCGGCAGGTACGGTTGATGGTGCGGTTCTCGCCGGGGGGCCTCGAGCTGGCTCGAGGTGTTCGTGAACACTCACTACCTCAAACCCTTTAATCACCTGCTTGGGGCAAGACCAAGGGCTTGGCAGTAGCCGTGGTTTTGCGGGGGAACAGGTTGCCCCACAGCACCCGCAGCGCGATGCCCGGAGCCATCAGGCTGGGCGGCGGGACTATCAGGTTGGCGACCTTTTGGAAGGCCATCACCACCGCCGGGTCGTGGCGGGCCGCGATGTGCAGCTTGGCGATGTACCAGTTGATGAAGTTGACCATCGGGTTGCGCGGGCCTTGCACCTGCGGGTAGCGCAGGTCAGCCCCCACTGCGATGCTCCAGGGGCTATCCACCAACACCGCAGCCCGTTTGAAGAAGCGCGGGGCCAGGTTGTCGGTGCCTGCCTCGAGGCACTCCGACAGCGCCTTGGCCTCGGTCGCCGCTACGGTCATGCCCTGCCCGAAGACTGGGTTGAAGCTGCAAATGGCATCGCCCGTGACCAAGAACCCTTGGGGGAAGCGGGCCAGTTTTTCGTAGCGGCGGCGTTGGCTGCCGGGGAACTTGTAAGGGGTGATCTCGGAAAGTGGCTCGGCATCTTTAATCAGGTTGTAAATATCGGGAACGCTCAGGCTTTTGGCGAACTCGAGAAAACCCCGTTCGTCGGTAGGCGGGGAGTCACCCAAAAAACCTACCAAGGTGACAATCCAGCGGTTGCCCTCGATAGCCAGCACCACTCCGCCCCGTGTTTCAGGCACCTTGGAACCCATCACAAAAGCGTTGTTGCCACCCAAGTCGTGCGGACGGCGCTTATAGATGCGGGTGGCGTAGCCCAGGTCAACCTTGACCTCTTCTTGGGCGGGGCGTTCAAAGCCGAGCGCCTCGAGCCACTTGGGGGTCTGCGAGCCACGCCCGGTGGAGTCCACCACCAAATCCGCCCGAAGCTCCCCGATGCCATCGGCATCGAGCTGAACCCCGACAACCCGGCCCTGCTCGGCGACCAGCCCGTGTACGCTAATGCCGCTCAATACCTTTACATTGGGCAAGGCGAAGAGGCGCTGGCGGATGTAACCCTCGAGCAGCGGGCGGCTCACCAGCAGGCCCAACAGACCACTTTCAAACTGGGCATGAAAGCCGCCGTTTTGATACCACTGCGCGGTGTTGATGATGTCGCTGCTGAGTACACCCAGCTTCACCAAGTCCTGGGTCAAGCCGGGGAAAAAGCCCTCGAGCACCCTCGAGCCTTGGGCCAACAAACCGTGGGCGTGGCGACCCTGCGGCACGCCCTTGCGCTGTTCGCCCAGCGCCGGGAAGTGGTCGCGCTCGAGGACGGTCACTCCCTCGTAATAGTCCGCCAGCGCCCTTGCCGCCAGCAACCCGCCCATGCTTCCGCCGATAACGATGGCCTGCTTACCAATCTTTTTCATATGGGGTCTCCTCGGTAGTTCGCCCATAGAGTGCCAGCAAGCATTGTTCATTTTCCAGCCCAAAAACTGTTCACAGGGTGCTTTGGAGACCGAGGGCTCCTCCGAGTGCGGGTGGTGGGGGTAGGGCAACAGATTCCCAGCAACCCGTCCGGTCTCGAGATGGTTGCCACCAAGTTGTTCTTGTTTTGGCCTTCAACGCTCGACCTTCGAGGGTTTCGCTTGAACAGTTTTTGAACTGGCAAGTGGATACCCTTTTGCCGCATCCTATCTCCAAGCTAGGGAGGTCTCGAGACACAGAGTGTGCGAACCCCCCTTTCGTAAAGGAGTGCCGGGTTTACCATAAGATCCAAGATCATCATGAGTCCGACCGTCCAAGACCTCGAGCGCTGCTACTGGTGCGCAGGATTGTTTTTGCAGTTCGTGGCCGAAACCCGCGACACCGGCGGCAGCTACACCCTGATTGACAGCGTAATCCTGCGGGGCACCGAGCCCCCACCGCATGTGCACACCTACGAAGACGAAGAACTGTTTTTGCTCGAGGGCCAACTCCAGTACCGCTTCAGAGATACCGAAGGGGTGCTGAACCCTGGCGAGTTCGTGCTGCTACCGCGTGGTCAGATTCATTATTTTGAATGCCTAACCCGGCAGGTACGGTTGATGGTGCGGTTCTCGCCGGGGGGCCTCGAGCAAGCCTTCAAAGACTTCGGGGTTGCCGCCACCGATTCGCTGTTGCCACCCCCCAGAGAGTCTGTCCCCGGCTTCGAGGTCATCAGCCGCATCTTCGCCGAGCGCGGGGTGCATTTTGTTTTGCCGAGCGTGGAAGGTTGGATGTCGAACGCCGAAAGCTAAACGTCAAAAAAGTGGTCATTTTTGCAGGAGCGCGCTCGCGCACCGCACTTCATACCGTTTCCGCTTGAATCCTTCACCGTAGGACGCAGTCAGAGGTGAAGGATTCAAGCCGACCGAAGGGAGTAAAAAAGCATTTCGGTAGTATCGTTTAGGCTTGTCAAAGTGAACGATACTACCG
>NZ_JBBINI010000028.1:0-51456 GCF_037443965.1 Meiothermus sp. | reverse complement strand
ATTCGTACCACCCCACTACACCCCTACCGCTCACGCATATAGACGGCGTGCAGGATGGACTTCCTTCCTTCCTCTACTACCCCTTTTTCATGATCCTCGCGCCGGCCATTTTTATGGGGCGCAACGAAGAGAGTACCGAATACTCCTATTTCTGTCAACACCCCCGACTGCATAACTGCTGGGAAAATGAAGTGATACCGTTTCCGCTTGAATCCTTCACCGCCATGCGTAGTCAAAGGTGAAGGATTCAAGCCGACCGAAGGGAGTAGAAAAGCATTCCGGCAGTATCATTCACTCCGGCGAAGTCGCTTGCGCGATTCCGGCAGAGCCGGAACCTACACGTGCGGCAAGTAAGCATGATGCGCTGCTCACGTGCAGAGCATAGTTGGCGGGACAAAAAATATGCAGGAGGTTGGCAGCCTCCTGCGCATAGATGTTGTTTGAGCTATTCGCCTAACACAGCCTTGAGTTGTGGCATTTGTTTGAGTACCAGATAGCGAATAACGCCTGTTCCACCGGTACCACGCAGCATGAGTACCAGTGAAGACTTGTCGCTGATACGGTTCACCATGAGGGTTTTACCAAGATACTCGAGGCTCAGGCTTTGGACGGAGGAGAGGTGGTATTTTTCTCCCATGACGCTCGAGATGGAGAGCATGGTGTGAAGGTAGGTTGCCAGCAGGTCGGGTTCGTTAATGGTTTGGCCCACCCAGGCCAGCAATTGGCCCGTGTTGTTGATGACCAAAACGCTTTCGATCTCGGGTTTATCCAGGAAAGGCCGCAACTCTTGCAGGAGGGATTGGTTGTAATTCGGAGAGACGACCGTAGTTTGAGAGGTAGGTGGAATGGGGGCAGAAGCAGGTTGGGCAGGTTGAAAGGGTTCGGCGCGGCTGGGCGCAGCAGCGACTGGGGATGGCGGGCTAGAAGCAGGTGGAATGGGCGTTATGGGTGGAGTGGAGGTATAAGCGGGAACTGCGGTGGGAATGGGGGCTGGTGGTGGTGAGGCAGGCGCGGGTTCGCTGACAGCAGGGGTGACCTGTTTAGCTGCACTGAGTGCACGCTCGATTTTGGGGAAGAGATCGTCGGGGGTAAAGGGTTTGGAAACCACATCGAAGGCTCCCGCTTGTTGGGCTTGAGCGACCACCCCTTCATTGATGATGCCTGAAATCAGGATGACGGGCACGCTCTGGGTGGTTTTATTGAGTTTAAGCATCTGGCACAGTTCAAAGCCGCTCATGCCCGGCATTACCACATCGGCAATGACCAGGTTGGGTGTATTGTGCCTGACCGCCTCGAGGCCCTGTTCGGCTGTTTCGCTGGTTGTGACTACCAGACCGCGGGTGGACAGCAAGCGCTCCAACACCTTGCGCACGCTGGTGCTGTCGTCAACAACTAAAACTTTGGCTCCTTGCATAGTTACTCCAATGGTAGGGCTACAGACGGCTTTGTGCAGTGATGTGTGACCGTCAAAGCTTAATGAAGAGGAGCGAAGCGGGGACTAAAGACCCCCTCAGATTGTGTTTTGGTCAGTTGATACCGTGTTGCCGGTGATCCATCTCGACCGCCAGCGAGAGCAAGAGCTGATCGGTGCTTTTGCGGATGGTGACGGGTTCTAAGAAGAAATCGGCTTCGGTCAGGGGCTCGAAGTGAAAGTGGCCTTTTTGTTGATTTTCCGCCTGGAGCAGCAGATGTAGCACCGCATCCTCACCGCTCTTACCGGCGTACTCGGCGTGGATGAGCTGACCTTTGGTAAAGAGCCAACTGGCGCTACCCCCTTCAATTTCGACCCGCAAACGCCCGGTTTTGGCCGATTTGCCCAACCACTGGGCCAACTCGAACAAGCTCATATCGCCCAGTTGCCCCTGAATACCGTGTTGTGCGATGGGGTTAGCTGGCTCGGTGATATAGGTTTTGCGGGTGAGTTCGAGAATCAACTTATAAGCACTGCGTACCACCTCGGTTGCCGGGGTATCGAGGGGTAGGATCAGGTCGAGGTCGCCGGCATTGGGTGAAGAAACATCATCCAGCAGGACAAAAGGAACCAGGGCGAGCTGGGGGTCGGAGCGCACCATGTCGTAAAACTCCTTACCGCTCAGGTCGCTAAGGGAGGCTGTGCTCACGATCACCTCGGGGCGGCTACGCTCCAGCAGGGTCATGGCATAGAGGGCACTGTCCTCGACCTGGACTTCAAACCCCGACAGGGTAAAGCTGTCTTTGAGCGCGATACCCCGCTTGGGTTGACCGGTCAGAATCAGAGCCTTCATCGAAATATCTCCTTTACCAAGTTGCACTCCCGATAATACCTGTTCATTGCTTTGCCAAGGCAGATTTCTGTGGGGCGGCTGGACTGGGGATAATCACCCTTGGCACAAGCTATACTCCCTGCAAAAACTTGTCCAATTCTACCTCGTCGGCAGGCTTGGTCAGGTAGGCATTTGCACCAAGCTCGACGGCCAGGTCGCGGTGCTTGGCCGAAGCACGGGTGGTCAGAACAGCCACCGGCAAATGGGAGAGGTTAGGTCGGCGGCGCACTTCTTCCAGCAATTCGAAACCCGACATGCGGGGCATCTCGAGGTCGGTAACCACCGCCTGGAAAGCTTGCTGTTCCAAGAGCTCGAGGGCCTCCTGCCCATCTGCTGCCGTGACGACCTGGTGCCCGGCTTTGCGCAGCATCTGCGCTACCACCTTGCGCACCGAGAGCGAGTCGTCTACCAACAATACGGGGAACCGTTGGATGGTGGTGGTTTCGACGCGGGTCTGGATAGGCATGGCGCTATACAACGAGAGAAGGCCGTTGGGGCTCAGCACCAGAATAACCTCGCCCGTAGCCGAGACCGTCGCTCCGATTAGATGGGGCAGCTCGGAGAGGGGAGCGGTGAGGGGTTTGACCAGCGCTTGTTGAAGCCCTATAAAACGCTCGGCAGCCAGCGCGATCCACTCCCCGCCGCGCCCTTCAACCACCGCCAGGGCGTATTCGTCCTGTGCCACCTGGGGTAAGCCCAAAAGCGCGCTGAGTGGTTTGATGGGCAGGGTGTTGCCTTCATAGGTCACCTCCTGGCTGCCCGCAGGTGCAGCCAGGAGTGTAATGAGGCTTTCGCGCGGAAGAGCCACCACCTGGCCGCCGGTTTGTAGCAATAGGATATCCGAGACCACCAGGTTCTGGGGAATGCGCAGGCGTACGGTAGTACCCAGCCCACTCCGGGTTTCCACGGTCAGGTCGCCGCGTAGACGGCGAACCGTGGCAGCGACAGCGTCCATACCCACCCCACGCCCAGCCACATCCGAAACCACCGGAGCCGTCGAAAGACCGGAGAGAAAGATAAGCTGGATGGCTTCTTCTGGGCGCAGGGCATCTACCTGGGCCTGGGTTCGCAGGCCTTTTTCCACGGCCTTTTGCTTGACGGCTTCCAGGTCAATACCCTGTCCATCGTCGCTGATTTCCAGCACCAGCGTATTTCGCTGTTGCTGGGTGCGGATGGTCAGGGTGCCCTGGGCCTCCTTGCCTCTGGCAAGGCGCACCTCGGGGCTTTCCAGACCGTGGATGACGGCGTTGTTGACGATGTGTAACAAGGCCTCGGACAGGCCGTCAAGCAGTACCGAGTCAATTTCAATCTGCTCACCCTGGAACTTTAACTGGATGGGCTTTTCGCCGGCAATTTGCTGTACCTGGCGGGCCAGGCGCTGATAGAAACGGCCAATCGGGATCAGGCGGGCCCGGCCCACCTCGTTGCGCAAGTCCTGGGATAGCTTGCCGAAGAGCTCGGTTTCCTGGCGGAAGACCTTGAGTTGCTCGCTCAAGCTGTTGCGCACCTCGGCCAGATCGCTGGTCATCTCCTGGATGGAGCGTGCCAGGATGTTGAGGTCGTCATAGCGGTCGAACTCGAGCTCGGAGAATAGCTCTTGCACGGTTTTGCCCAGGGTGCTCTGGGTCTGGGGCGATTGCGCGGGGTTCTGGGCTTCCTGTGAAAGGGAGGGGCGCGGGTTGAGGTAGCGGGTCTCAAAATCGGCGGTGGTGCGCAGGAGGCGCTGGCGGGCACTCTCCAAGAGGTGGTCCATCTCCTCGAAGCGCTGGGCCAGGAGCTCTAAACGGGAACGGGTCACCAGAGTTTCGCCAGCGATATTGAGCAGGGCATCCAGGCGCTCGAGGCTCACCCGCACCGAGGCGGTGCTGCTGGACCGGGGGCGTTGAGGAGGGGAAGCCGGGGCAGCAGAGGGGTTGGATACGGCTGGGGTAGATGGGGCCACGGGCTGGGTGGGGGCTTCTTGCCCCAGCAAACCAGCCAGCCGGCTTTGTACATCCAACAGTTGGCCGGGCAGGTTTTGGGCTGCTTCGGGGTCTTTGCCTTCGGCCACCACGATCATCTTTCCCAGTACCCGGGACCCCTCCAGCACCACCTGGGCAATTTCGTGACTCCAGGCTTGACGGTCCTCGCGCACCTCCACCATCAGGTCTTCGAGCTGGTGCGCGAAGGCCCCAATGGGTTTGCAGCCCACCGAGTAGGCTGCCCCTTTGACCGTGTGCATGGCCCTGAACAGGGCCCGCAGGTGTTCGCCGGTCTCGTCGCCGGATTGTAGGCTCAGCAGCGCGTTGCCCACATGGTCGAGGTTTTCCAGGGTTTCGGGGGCGAAGAATTCCCAAAACTCTGCATTTTGCCGGTAGAACCCCTGCAGTTCCTCGACCACACCGGCCTGAGGGGTGGGTGGTTTGGGCAGGGTTTCATCGGGGCTGGGTTCAGGTGTTTTGCGGGCGAAGGCTTCGGGGTTGTCGGAGGCGAGTTCCTGGATGAGCTGGGCTGCGCCGAGACGGCCTAGCTCGAGGCCCACCCGGCCCTCCTTGCCGTGGATGGCAATGTTTTCCAGGGCGGTTATCAGCACGGCCGTAACCTGGCCCATAAACTCGACTACCTTGGCTTGCTGAACCTCGGTATAGTGTGGGGCGCCCTCCAGAATGCGCTCGGCCAAAGCCCCTAGGTTGGCGGTTTGGGGAAACCCGTACAACCCTGCCGAACCCTTGAGGCGGTGGGCCATCACAACCAAAGGTTCATGTCGCCCTATGGCTAGAAATTCGGGGGTCTGCTCAAAGACCACCACGGTTTCCCAGGCCTCGTCGAGAAAACTTTGTAGCAGATCGGGTATGGTCGTGGCGGACATGCGGGCTCCTAGTCGGGCAAGCGGAATCGGCCCAGGTTGCTCGAAAGCTGCTCGGCCAGATGACGCATGGCCTCGGCAGACAGACGGCCTTCCTGGCTCTCGCTCCCGGTTTGTTGCGCGGTGTGGGCGATTTTCTGCACGGCCTGATCTACCCGCTCCACCACCGACACCTGGTTATGGGCCAGGTTCGAGATTTCCTGGGCTAGGCTGGCAGACTGTGCGGCCAGTTGGGCGATTTCCTCGAGGCGGCTCCCTGCGGTAGTGGCAACGCTATAGCCGGTTTCTACCTCGCGTACCCCGTCTTGTACCAGGCCCACCACGCGGGCGATGTCGCTTTGCACCTGCTGCACCAGGCTGCTTACCCGGCTGGTCTCGTGGGCCGACTCCTCGGCCAGCTTGCGGATTTCATCGGCCACAATCGCGAAGCGGCGGCCTGCGGCGCCCGCACCCGCAGCCTCGAACGAGGCGTTGAGGGCCAGCAGGTTGGTCTGTGAGGCGAAGTCCTCGAGCACTTTGGTGATGGTCTCGATCTCGGCAGAACGTTGGGCCAGCGCGGTAATGTTCTCGGCGATAACCTGCATTTCCATGCGAATATCGCTCATGCCCGAAAGGGTCTGGGTTACGGCCTGGCGACCCAACTGGGCCGACTCGAGGGTCTGGCGTGCGGCCTGGGCGGTGATGCCGGCGCTCTGAGCCATCTGACGAATGCTACTGCTTACCAGTTGGGTCTGGTTTTGCACCTGGCTTACTTCCTGGGCTTGCGAGAGGGCCCCATCTGCGATCGAAGCAGTGAGTTGATCCATCTGGGCCGCGTTCTGGTTCACCGACTCGGCCGCTTGCCGAACTTCCTTGAGCAGGAGGGCAATCTCTTCAACGGTCAGGTTTACCGCATCTACCACGTTGCCCAGCGCATCATTGCTCACCTCGCCGCGCTTGGTGAGGTCGCCCTGGGCAATTTCGGTGGCGATTTCGAGGAAACGCCGCACGTTTTGCTGGAGTTGCAAGGCCCGCTGGCGCTCTTCCTCTTGCTGCTCGGCGAGGCTTCGTAGGGTAAGGATGGACTGGTTGAGCGTCTTGCTCACCAGGCCAAGCTCGTCGTTGGAGCGTAGCTTTACCAGGGAGGAAAGGTTCCCTTCCCCCAGAAGCCGGGCGGTTTTGGTGAGTTCCCGCACAGGCGCCAGGATGGAGTTGAGCACCCCTACGATCAGCCACAGGGCAAGAACGAGGGCCACGATCACGATGAACAAGCTGAGCACCTGATTGTTAACCAGTTGCCCCAAACGTTGATCGAGTACGGTATTGAGCTGAGATAAGCCTGCAATGTTGACGGCATGGTAGGCATCTATGGGGCGGCTGAGCTGTTCAAAATATATGACGGGTTCCAGCGCAAACTGTTTGCTCAGGACCTCCCGCCGGGTTAGGTCTACCGCCGACTCGGTAATGGCCCTGGCCGAGTTCACACGCTCGCTCAGGGTATCGCCAAGGATGGGGTTGGCGGCCAGGGCGTTTTCTACAGTCCGCCCTAAAGGAACTGTCAGCGAAGGAATCTCGCCTAAGTTGGTGCCTCGATTGGCAAGGGAGGCCAATAGACCGTTCAAGCGCTTTTCTTGTTCGGGGGAGAGCTTCTTCGACTGCAATATGATGGTGCCGAGACCCTGTAGCTGGCTTAGGCTTTCCATCACTGGAGGTAGGCGATATACCACCGCGTCTACCAGCCAGTAACTTTGCTTGGTTGGATCGAGGACGAGGTTGGAGCTCGAAGCGATCTTTTCGTTGATGGCATTAAGCTGCTGTATGAGGCGGGTGTGTCCGACAAAGCTTTGATTGGCACTGCTGTTCAAGGCCTGCAGGGTATTCCAGTTGACCTCGAGGGCCTTCAGGTCTTTTTCGAGACCAAAGGGATCGCCTTCGGAGCGGTTGATTTGCTGTAGGAGCAAAAGGTTTCGTTGTACTTCCTCGGCCTTTTTGCTCCGCTCCGTGGCCAGATCCTGATTGCCAGATAGCACTGCGGCGCTCATCCCACGGTACTCGGCAAGCGCCTTAATCAAGACGCTGGAGTGTTGCAAGAAAAGTACCCCCTGCTTTTCTGCTCTTACAAAGTTGATGTCGTTGCGCTGCTCGAAAACCAGCGAAAACAGCAGGTAAAAGATGGGAAAGAGCAGGGGAATAACCAGCAGGGCCAGTTTGTAGGGGATTCGGAGATTACCGAAAAAGCCGGTGTTGGGGGTCTCGAGAACTTCGGCATCCAGCCGTACCTTACGTGTTTGAGCGCCCAGGAGCCCCAACTGCTTGATCTCCACCTCTCGGAAGTCACGATGCAAAGCCATATGAGTTCCCTTGCTTACGCTGGCAGCCGGAAGCGGGTCAGGCTCTGGCTCAGTTGCTGGGCCAGAGCCCGCAGCTCCTCGGCGGTCTGCCGGCCGTTACGGCTTTCCTGGTCGGTTTGCAAGGCGGTGTTGTAGATGTCCTGCATCACATTGGTCACTTCTTCTACCCGGCCTACCTGCTCCTGCGCAGCCTGGGCCACGTAGCGGGCGGCATCGGCGGATTGCTGCGCGAGGATGGCAATTTGTTCCAGCTTGCTCCCGGCCTCGGTAGCGATGCGGTAGCCTTGCTCCACCTCGCGGGTACCGCCTTCTACCGAGATCACCACCCCTTGAATCTCAGTCTGAATACCCTTGACCAGCAAGCCTACCCGCTGGGCGGCGCGGGCCGAGTCCTCGGCCAGCTTGCGCACCTGGTCGGCCACCACCGCGAAACGGGCCCCGGCCTCACCCGCACCCGCCGCCTCGATGGCCGCGTTCAGGGCCAGCAGGTTGGTTTGCTTGGCGATGCGCGAGATGGTGTCCACCACTTCGGAAATCTCCAGGGATCGGTCAGAAAGGCCCTTGATGCTCTTGGAGATGCTCTGCACCTCGCGCCGAATGTTTTGCATGCCGCTGAGGGTGTTTTGTACCGCACCCTGGCCTTGTTCGGCGGCTTCACGGGCTTGCATCACCAGCTCGGAGCCCTGCACTACCTGGCTGGCCATGGTACGGATGGTTTCGGTGGCATCCAGGGCTTCGATGCGGGCTCGAGCCGAAAGCTCGGCCTGTGACTCGGCTTTTTCCTGCACAGCTCCCGAGCTTTGAGCCATCTGCGATGCACCCTGGTTGACCATCTCGGCAGCCGTCTGCACCTGCTTGAGCAGGTAAGCAATCTCCTCAACCGTCAGGTTCACCGCGTCTACCACGTTGCCCAGCACGTCCTCGGTCACGCGCCCGCGCTTGGTCAGGTCGCCCTGGGCGATGTCCATGGCCACGTTCAAGAAGGCCCCGATGTTTTCCTGCAAGAGCTGGCTCTGGCGAAGCTGCTCGGCGTCGGCCTCGGCTTTGGCTTTGAGCTGTACCACGGTATCGTTGAAGGTGCGGGCCAGCGAGCCCAACTCGTCGGAGGACACCACCTGCACCTGCACCCCCAGGTCGCCCTTGCGGAGGCGGTTGGAGGCTACAAACAACCGGTTTACCGGGCCGGTAATCGAGCGGGCTACCGCCCCAACCAGACCGAAGGTAAGGGCTAGAGCCAGGGCAAAGAGCACAAAGGTGATGAGCTGACCCCGTTGAAGGTAGAACATCCGCTCTTCCAGCAGGTTGTCGAGTTGCGCTAGCGAAGCGAACCCGTAGTTGGTAAGGCTGTCAATGGCTGTGCCAAAGGTGGTGTTGTAATCACGGGGCGAGAACGTGAGCTTGGTTGGGGCCACAATCTCGTTGATGGCCAGCACATACGCTTCACGAACAAGGCCCTGGGTCTGGTTCAGCGTCTCGGCTAGCGCAGCGCCCACCTTGGGGTTTTTCTGGGTGGCATACTCGAGATACTGCTTGAGCTCGGCAGAGCTTTGGCCGATTTTCACAGCCAGGGCGTTCACCTCGGCCCGCTCATAGGCGTTGGCCGAGCGCTTGTTGAGGAGGTTCGTTCCCAGGTTGTCCAGCCGGCTCATTTCCTCAAGCAAAATAGGAATGTTGAAAACTGTGGACTGCATCAGGTAATAGGTTTCAATCTCAGGGTCGTTCACCAACTGGGAGTTGTTGCCCACCTGCACAATCAGCTTTTGAATATCAAGCATCAAAGCGGCATGTTCCTCGAAGTTGCTGATGGAGTCCAGGCTTGCGGCCTGGGTTTTCAGCCGGTTCCAGTTTTGCCGCAGGGCAGCAATTTGCTCGCTGACGCCCATCTTGCCCTTGAGCCTCTGGTCGAAGGTTTGGAGGGCCTCGAGGGCGGCATCCACCTCGGCGGCTTTCTTCTGCACTTCTTCGCGGCTGCCCTGGCCGGTCAGCAAACGATCCGCACTGCGGCGGTGTTGCCCGACCTTTACCATGCTTTCGTAAATTTTGTTCAGGTACTGCGTTCCGCTGGCCTCGTTCCAGGCGAAGTTGATGCGGTATTGCTGGGTGTTGTACGTGGAGACCACCAAGAACAAAACCGGAATCAGAAAAGCAAGGCTAATCAGGAGCAGCTTCTGCCAGATTTTGAGCGATCCCAGCAGCCCACCGGCCTGCATCATCTGGGTGGGGGCCGCAGGGGTGGGGCGGCGTGCCGGGCGGGCTTGGAGGGGTTTGGGGCTGCGTCGGGTCATGCTTCCACCTCCTGGGGCTTTTCACCTGAGGTCTCGAGCAGCGAGGTCAGGAACATGGGTAGGCCCACCACCGCAATCGCCAGCAGCAGGAAGATGTTGAGTGAGAATAGGTTGCCAGCAGCGACCATGGTGTGGATTTCCTCACCACCGGTTGCGGTGAACTTTGCGGCCAACATCGCGGTGTAGTGCATGAACGGGATGGCCGAGCCGGTGATGATGGCGGTAACGAGGTAGCGAAAGGGAACTAAGTTAAACGCGGGACTGGTGAGGGTCCAGATCCCGAAAGTACCCAGCACCACTGCAACCAACACCGAGATGCCCACCATGACCAGATCGAACTCGAGCCTGGCATCCAGGCGCATGGCGAACATCCCCACGTAGTGCATCACACCGATACCAGCACCCAGAAAAAAACCAGCACCCAGCACTTGGGTTAAGCTTACCTGGGGTTTGCTAACCAACTGGAAAGCGGCCGCGGCGCCAAAGATGGCGAAGAAGACCGAAGCCAGGGTGATGAGGGGGTCGTAGGCTACCACCATATCGAGCTGAAGTGCGGTCATGGCGATGAAGTGCATGGCCCACACCCCCAGCCCGAAGGTAGCGGCGCCCAGCCAGAGCCAGCGCTTGCTGGCGTTGCCTTGCCGCGGATGGTTGATAGTAGCCAGCGCGGCATAAGCTGCGAAGATGGCTACCAGGAACGAAGCCCCCACCAACAGGGGATCGTGGTTCATGGTGAGATGTGTTTGTTCCATACTGACCGACTCCTTTGGGTGTGCGGGCCTTGGCGGCCCGTAAGAAGATCTATTCAGGCTTGTGGCACAGGTCTGTTGAGTACGCTGGGCGTTTGTGTGAGGGTAGACATTTGCTCGGAGAGGTGCGCAAAGAGGTGGCGCACCTCGAGGATTTGCACGGTCTTACCGCCTTCCTCGAGGACGGCGCTAAAAAGGGGGTTTTGGCTGGGGGTAATCCAGGCACCGCTCAGGTTGCTGTGCAGCCCGATCACCTCGTCCATCATGAAAGCCAGCGGCTGCCCCTCGAACTCGAGCAGGGCCGCAATGCCAGATCCGGCTGGAGGTATCTGCAAAACCTGACTCAAGTCGAACACCGGCACAATTTGGCCCTGGTTGCTCAAAAGCCCCAACAAAGGTTGGGGAGCCAGCGGGACAGGAGTGGGTTGGGTTACTTCCAAAACTTCTTTGAAAGCCCCTGGTTCCACCCCAAGAAAGGTGCTGCCCAAGCGCAGCACCCAGATTTTGCTGACAGTGGTATTGATCATGGATAAGCCCTAGTGCCGTGGGGTATGGTTCAACTGGTCGGTCTGATTACGCCCATAGTAGTTCTTGCACTGCCTTGCGCAGGGCTTCGGGGGTGTAGGGCTTGGTCAGATAGCCGTTGGCACCCTGGCGTTTGCCCCACTCGATGTCGGTGGGCTCGCTTTTGGAGCTAATGACCAGCACCGGGATGTTTTTGGTGGCTTGACTCCGGCGCAGTGAACGCAGCACCTCATAGCCGTTCCGGCCCGGCATCACCACATCCAGCAACACCGCATCCGGCTTTTCAGCTTCGATCCGCTGCTCAACATTCTCACTGCCCTGGTACAGCACCACCTGGTGGTACTGCGAGAGCGATTGTTCGATGAGCTTCAGGTCTGCCAAGGAGTCATCTACCGCGATTAGTTTTGCCATATTTTCCTCCAGGTGTGCGGGTGGAGGCACGGATGACTGCATAAAGGTATTTCCGCCCGCAATCTAACCTCAAGTTATGCGAAGCGTTACGTACCCCCTGTGATGGATGCACGGCTTAGGGGCATTTGGGCGTTACGTGTGAATACCCCCAAATGGGGGGTGGCGGGGTATAGGCCCTGAAGGGACGAAAGTCTCTGGTGCTAAGGCTGAAAAGGCTTATGATTTAATTGAAAGCAGGAGAAACGGCAACGGATTTCCTGCTTCCGGCCTCAGCAGCTTCATCCGAAAGGAAGGGTTGCTGAGGCTTTTTTTACCAAGGAGGTCGCCATGTTCAAAAACATCTTGCTGGCGTTTGATGGTTCTGCCCATGCCCAGGAAGCAGCCCGCCTTGCTGCCGACCTGGCACGGCAGTACGGGGCCAGCCTGTGTGTAGTGCATACCTACGACCCGGTTCCAGATTATCTGGGTGAACCTTTTTTGCAGGAGGTGATTTCGAGGCGAACCGAAGCGGCGGATCGGGTTATAGAGCAGGCTCGAGCCTTGCTTGGAGCGTTGCCGCAGGTAGAAACTGAGGTGCTGGAAGGGCCGGCGGCAGAAGCCATTCTGCGGGTAGCGGAAGTGCGCAAGGTGGACTTAATCGTTATGGGCACGAGGGGTTTGGGACAACTGAGCGGCTTGCTGCTGGGCAGCCAGAGCCAGAAGGTGCTGACCCATGCGCAGTGTCCGGTGCTGCTGGTGCGCTGAAGGGACACAAAGCCCAGAGGAGCGAGCTAGGCTAGGCATGGGGCTGCCGAAGCTGGTTTTGGAGGTGGGCTATGTTCAAAAGGGTGCTGGTCGCCACCGATTTTTCGCCCAGTGCGCAGCGTGCTTTGGAGCTGGCTCGCAAAGGCTTTCCACAAGCCGAACTGCGGGTACTGCACGTGGTGGCAGAGGATTCGCCCTTTACCGCTACCGAGGCTTTGCTCGAGCTAGAGATGCTGGTGTCCGAAGCCTGCAAAGGCGAAACCAACCTGCCTGGCCATGAAGTCGTGCAGGGAAGTCCCGTCCAGCAGGTGCTCGAGTCGGCCAAAGCCTGGGGAGCCGACCTGATTGTGGTGGGGGTGAGCGGTCAAGGGGGCCAGGGTCTGGGCTCGGTGGCTGAAGGGGTGGTGCGGGCCTCGGTGATTCCAGTGCTCACCGTAAGGGCGTAAGGGCCGGTGAAGTCGGTTTATGAGCACTGTTGGGAGTAAGCAGCAGAGATATAGAGCTCGAGGCTTCGGATTTTGTGATTTTTACGTGGGATTTTGACCGGATAAGTTTTGTCTTCTTCGTAATAAACGCAAAGTGGTATCAGACTGCTTCAGACTTTCCCGGTAAATCTGCTTATTTGGAATAAAGTCGGAGGTTCACCATGAAAGCCGGCGAGATGCCCTCGAGAGGCTTTCAAACGATTTATCTGGCCAATGCGCTGCTATCGCTGGCCGATGGGTTTTACTATCCGTTTTTGATTGCCTTTTTGTACGAGATGGAAGGCATAGTGGCGGCGGGGGTGGGGCTCGGTATCATCACCGCGATGGATTCGTTGGGTTCCTATTTTGTGGGTGGCCTGGTGGATCGCTACGGACGCAAACCCTTTTTGCTGGTTAGTGCTGGCCTGAGCGCGGCGGTCTATCTGGCTTATCCACTCAGCCAGCACCTGGGTGTTCCCTGGTTGTATGGCGTGTTGCTAATAGTGCTGATGCTGGACGGCCTGACCGATGGTTTTTGGGACACCATCGAGGCGGTGTATCTGGGTGACATCACCCGGCGGGCTTTTCGGGGCCGGAGCATGGGCAGCTACTGGGGGGTGGGTGGCATCCTGTTTGGGGTTGCCATGATGGCAGCGGGTTGGTTGGGGGTGCATCTGAGCTTCCTGGCGGTGGCCCTGGGGGTGGTGGTGGTGTATCTGTTGGGGATTTGGGTATTGCTGAACCTCGAGGAGTCGTTCCCGTCTGGAAGGAATCCCACCCAAGGCCAGCAGGGATGAAGGTAACGGCACTATCTACCCTTTTCCCCTCATCACCTAGGGCCCCACAGGAAGCGCAAATACGCGGTTTGCTGCTCCAGGCCAGGGGGCGAAGCTTCCCTTGGGTACTTAACCCAGGCGACGACGCAGCTCGAGGGCCTCGTCTCTCAGTTGCTCGGTTTGTCGAAGATGGGCCAGGGTGGTATCGCGGCTGTTCTCCAACCGGGTGCAGGGGGTGCGGTACAGGCTGTTGAAACGTTCGCGGGTGCGGTGCATCTCGGTGTCTAGGGTTTCGCTCAGGGCCCGCTCGAGGGTGCTCCGCAACTCGGCCAGCCGTTCGCGCAAGCGGGCTTTGGCAGTCTCTTTACGCCGCGGCAGGATAGAGGTGGCCAGGATCGCCCCAAACACCGTAGCAAAAATGCCCAGAATGTCGAAGGCAATTTTCTGCGCCACCAGCAGAATGGTCAGCCCCAGACCCATTACCCCTACCTCGGCCAGCGCGGTGCCGCGCAGGCTTTCCTGGATGAAGTCGCGCAACTGAATGGCTTCGGCTTCGGCATCGAACGAGCGTAAGGCATCTTCCAGGTTGCCCGCAATGGTGCGTTCTTCGGGGCCGACCTGTTCGGTCTGGCGCAGGCCGGGGGCTTCACGCAACAGCGAGAGGGCGTCTTCCAGCAGTTCGCGGTCACGCTTGGCCAGCCAGTTCATGGCTTCCAGTACCCGGCGCTCGATATCCTGGTTGGCCCCCTTGACCACATCATCAATAAAACTCTGTTTGAGCTTGCTGGACTGCAGGAGCTCGAGAAATTTGGAGAAGCGCACTTTTTCATCCAGCCAGCGCTCGCCTCTGCTCTTTACCTCGTCAATGGCTTGCAGCGCCAGTGCAACCTGCCCGCTAAAGTCGCGGCGGGTGCGTTCTTCGTGCCTGTTGACCAGATTGTCGAGCTCGCGGCAGGTGGCGAGCTGCTTCTCGGCTTCTTTGAGTCTGTTCTCCAGGGCCGGTTTGGCTTCCTCGGCCAGACGTGCCAGTACCCCTAGGGGTGAACCCAGCTTGAGAATGGCCGCCTCGAGGGTGAGCACCTGCCGGATGTGGGCTTCGAGCTCAGGAATATGACTCTGGGCTACCTCGCCCTGGCGGGCGCGACGGGCCGATACCGAAAAGATGGGAGGAACATGCCCCAGGGTTTGGTCGGCGCCTTTGCGCACGAACTCGAGCACCTGCTGCAACTCGGCCTCGGTTAGCAAGTCCATTTTGTTGAGGATCAGCACCACTTTCTTGCCCCAGGCCCGTATGAAACTGAGGAAGTCGGCCTCGGACTGGGTGAAGGGTCGGTCGGCGCTGGTCACGAACAGAATCAGGTCTGCGCGCGGCAGAAATTTCTGCGTCAAGACCTGGTGGTGCTGCAGGATGGCGTTGGTTCCGGGGGTGTCTACCAGCCGCACATCTTTGAGGAGGGCATGGGGAAGTTGGATCAACACCAGTTCGGGGGAGACTGGCTCGAGTTTGGGTTCGGGGCCGTAGCCGATCAGGTTGATGCGATCAGTGGTCGGTGTGACCCCCTCCTTCAAGGAATCCCCTCCCAACAGCGCGTTGAGCAGGGAAGATTTACCGCTATTGAATTCACCCGCTACCACCAATAAGAAAGGGCCATCCAGGTCCAGCAAGGCCTGCTTGAGCGCTTCGGTTTCGACCCCCACTCGAGCCAATGCATCCAGCCCCCTGGTCAGCAGCGCTCGCACGTCCTGGGCTAAGGCCAATGTCTTCGAATCCAACATGCTGAGTATTCTATCGCAGGGCAAATTTACCAAACGCCCCAAACGTTCAAGGCGGCTGTCACTGCCTCGAGCCAGTAGGTCAAAAGTCGGAGGAATCGCTCGCTATAAAAAAGACAAACACTTGGCTTCACACTAGGCCACCATAGGTGAGTCCCATGAATACCTGCAACATCAGAGCATGGCTGAACCAGTCAAAACACTTGTCCACAGTGGTAGGTGTTTGTGGTAACGCGACTGTTATCTATTCCATATACCCATTCACCTCTGCGTGGAATTACCTGATAAAAACAGGCTATTCTCAGTGTGATCCTTTTTGACAATAGGCCAATTCGGGTGTTGATTTTCAAGGTCTCCTGCCTAGATTTTTTTTGCATGGCCAGCTTTCCAACCCGGTACATGATGTAGATAGCTAACCAGGCGGAAATTGCAAAACGTGTTTTAACTCGATAAATACGGCATGAATCGCATACTGCAATTGAGAGGATTCTCGAGTGAAAAAGAACTAGCAACCATTTCACCCGATGCTGGCGCAATTGATTAAGATTTACTCGAGGGAAATTCCGACATCGAGAAAATGCGATGGCAAAGGCACAAAACATAGCTTTTCGATACGCATCGGACGAATTGAAAATTCACCAAGGGGTTGTACTTGACATACAAAAATTACACAACATGTAGTATAGTAATCTCCAGTGGAGAAACAATCTATCAGCAACACCCGTCCACAGTTCGCACAACGCCAAAAATCCGGTTCTGTGCACTGGGCGAATCATCCGCTGGATAGCGCATGATTCGAGGGTTATTGCTGAGATGGCTCCACTCTGATTTAAGGAGGAACATACATGACTGAACAACCAAAACCCGCACCCGCCAAGAAGCCCGCTGCCAAGAAAGCTGCTGCTAAACCTGCAACTAAGAAGCCTGCTGCGAAAGCCGCTGCCAAGCCTGCTGCGAAGAAGGCTGCTCCCAAAAAAGCGGCCGCTAAACCTGCAGCTAAGAAGCCTGCTGCGAAAGCTGCTGCCAAGCCTGCAGCTAAGGCCGCTGCGAAACCCGCTGCGAAGAAGGCTGCTCCTAAAAAAGCTGCTGCCAAGCCTGCAGCTAAGAAACCCGCTGCGAAAAAGGCTGCTCCCAAAAAAGCGGCTGCCAAGAAGTAAGACTCTGAATTTTAGTAACCGACTCCAACACGGAGTCGGTTGTTTTTTATGCTATCGATTATGGCGACTGCTGCAAAAGATCTACCGATTTACCGAACCAAGAGGCGGTACTAGTGCTCCGGTAACTTAATTCCTGGGATGGATTTGGCTCCCTTAATATTTGGGAGTTGCTTCGAGCGCTTCATTTTGGGAACTTCACTGCATATCAATTTTTAACTTACCAAACCACTAGCTTGATGAACTCTTAATGGCCTCTACTGCCTGGGGGTTCTCCAGTGCGGATAGGTCGCCCGGGTTTTGTCCCAGGAAGGCGGCTCGAATCACCCGACGCATCACCTTGGCATTGCGGGTTTTGGGTAGATCGGAGACAAAAAGAATTTTTTCGGGTTTGAGGGCTTTGCCTAGACGATGGGCGATGGTATCGCCGATGGCCTTCTCCAGTTCGCTGCTGGGGGTTTGACCGGTGCGCAATACCACAAACACCACGGCCGCCTCGCCCTTAACTTCGTGCGGAATTCCAATGGCAGCGGCTTCTTTCACGGCAGGATGCTCAACCGCAGCGCTCTCGTATTCAGCGGGTCCCACCCGCTTGCCGGCAATTTTGAGGGTGTCGTCGCTGCGACCCTGGATCATCCAGTGACCCTCGTGATCGAGCAGGGCCCAGTCGCCATGCACCCAGATATTCTCAAAGCGATTCCAGTAGGTATTCAAATAGCGTTCGGGTGCGTTCCAAAAGCCTTTGGTCTGCCCAGGCCACGGCCCCATCACGGCCAGCTCGCCCACTTCATCGCGCACCGGTTTGCCTGTGCTGTCCAGCACCTCGGCATGAATACCCGGTACAGCCGTATTGAAGCCCATGGGTTTGATGGGTCGCCAGGCCGTGCAACCCAGGATGCCACCGCCAATTTCTGTGCCGCCTGAATAGTTGATGATGGGCAAACGCCCCTGGCCCACGGTTTCGGCGAACCAGAGGTAGGGCTCCAGGTTCCAGGGCTCGCCGGTAGAACCCAGCATGCGAAGTTTGGACAGGTCGTGTTTGCGGATGGGTTCGTCGCCCAAGGGCATCAAGGCCCGTACCAGGGTGGGGGAGAGGCCCAGGTGGGTGACCCCGTGTTTCTCGCAGATGGCCCATAAGCGGTCTGCATCGGGATAGTCGGGACCGCCTTCGTAGAGCAGCACTGTGCCACCGATGGTCAGGGCCCCCAGAATCGCCCAAGGCCCCATCATCCAACCCATGTCGGTAAACCAAAACAAGGTCTCGTGCTGGCGTAGGTCGAACAGGTGGGCCATGTCCTGGGCGGCCTTGATGGGGAAGCCTGCATGGTAATGCACGGTTCCTTTGGGTTTACCGGTGGTGCCCGAGGTATAGATCAGCATGAAGGGATCCATGCTGCCCATGGGTTCATAAGGCGCAGTGGAAGGTTGTGGTGAAACCACTTGGTCCCAGGCCAACTCGTTTTCGGCCAGAGGTGCATCGCCAAAGCGGCGCACTACCAGCATCTTTTGCACGCTGGGCGAGAGGGTTGCGGAGGCGCGGGCACTGTCCAACAGCTTGACCCGGCTACCCCTACGGTAGAAGCCATCGGCGGTGATGATTAGTTTGGCTTTGGCATCATTGAGGCGGGTAGCAGCCGCATCAGCGGCATAGCCCGAAAAAATGGGCACAAAAATCGCCCCTACTTGGGCCAGTGCCAGTGCGCTGATGGCGGTCTCGGGCAGCATGGGCAGGAAGATGCCTACCCGGTCTCCCTTTTCGATGCCCAGGGACTTGAGGGCATGGGCGGTTCGCGCAACAGCGGCCTCGAGTTCACCATAACTCAGCCGGGCAACCGCCCCATCCTCGCCTTCCCAAATAAGGGCCGGGTCGTGGGGCCGGGTTCTCGCATGGCGGAGGGCATTATAGGCCAGGTTGAGCTGACCCCCCACAAACCACTGGGGCCACTGGGGGCCTTGGGAGGCGTCCAATACCTGCCGATAGGGGGTAAACCACTCGATACCCAGATGCTCGAGGGTTGCTGCCCAAAAAGCTTCGGGCTGGGTGATGCTGAACTGATAGAACGCTTCATAACTTTCTAGGTGCAGACGCTGCAGCATGGCTTCGATATGGCTGCCGCGTTGGTATGCTTCGGACGGGAACCAGATGGGTTCACTCATAGCTAGCCTCACTTTGCTCCCCTACAGTTTATCTGCCCAGGGCTACTCGTAGGTCAACTGGCTCAGGAGAATAGTTTGTTCGGAGGGCAGGTATTTAGCTGTAAAGCCTGGCCTCTAGAGATCCCATAAGAGGACATTTGTTGTGGCAAATGGGAAGATAATGATAGTAGCAATCTTTTAGTAGCTATTTTGGGAGGTGGTTTGTGTGAAACTGCCACTACGTTGGTATTGAGTAGGGTTTATGACCGGTGTTTTGCTGTTGGCGTTTTGGGCATGGAGGCAGGTTCCAATACGATTTCATGTAGATGGCACAGATGTTACCGATCAGGGGCAAGAGTCTGGGTACGCTGATCCCGACATCATTTCAACCAAGCTGTACAGTTGGCAGTTTTTGCTGCAAAGCCTAGCCTGGGAGAGTGGCGACACCTGCAAAGTGCTGATCGAAGCCACCGAGCAAGAGCAGATGGTTCTACATGCGTACAAGCAAGCAGAGGTGTTGCGTTTTGCAAAAGAAGAAAATTTGGACTGGCTAAGCTATGCCAGAGGGGTGGAGAATCTGGCCATTCGAATATTTGATCTTGGGGTGTTGATAAGTTTGATTTTGGCCGTGACATAGGGGGGGCAACAAACTTTTTGCGGCGAAGTATGGGTTTGCCGATACCCATGTCCTGGTGATGATGGAAACCCATGCCTATGCCACGGTCTGGGGTTATGACCAGAAAGGTAATCGTGTGTTGTTGGTCAACCGGGGAGGACTCCCGAACGAAACGAACATGGAAGTAGTACAGGCTGTTTATCGGGAAAGGTTTGGTGAAGGAGCAGGGATGGTGCTTTTTGACGCGCATCTAGCCCACCAAATGACGCATTGTCGGCAGATTAGGAACCAGCCTTTTTGTTATGTACCTACTCTCGAGGACTATCAGCCAAGTGGAATCGAAGCCTATGAAGCCTCGATCGCGATCAAGCAAACCGGTATGATTTTTTATAAGTGCTTGTTTTAGAGCGGCGAATCTAACGCTTGCGAAACAGGCCAAACAGCCCTTTACCCTTGGTGGGCTTGTCTTCCCCAGTGGTTTTGTTGGGTTCGGGCTCGGGTAGGTTACGCGCTATTCGCAGAAAAGCCTGGGGGGTCGCGCGGATGGCCGGGTCTTTGGTCAGGAGGTTGCGCACGATCCGATCTAGATGGGGTGGGAGGTTGGTGGGAGGGGGCATTTTGTGCAGGTGGGCGTAGGTGATTTCCTCCAGTGTTTCGCCGACAAAAGGCCGCTTGCCCACCAGCAACTCAAAGGCCATCACCCCAAACGAATAGGCATCCGAAGCTGGGGTGGCTGGCTCGCCCATAAATAGCTCGGGAGCCATATAAAAGGGGCTTCCGGCCCGCTCGAGGGGCTTGGGGTTTTCGCGGGTCTTGGCCACCCCAAAATCGCCCAGCTTGAACAACAGCCCATCAATAAAGATGTTGGAAGGCTTGACGTCCTGGTGGATGATGCCCCGGTCGTGGAGGTAGATGAGGGCCTGGGCAATCTGAGCCAAGCATTCGAGGGCCACTTCGCGGCTAAGGAGGCCTTTTTTGAGGCTGTCCTCGAGGGTTCCCTCCTCGAAATATTCCAGGGCTAAAAAAGCCCCTTCCCCTTCGGGGCGTCCCGAAAGACCCCGTACCAGATTGGCGTGATTGAGCGTAAGGGAAAGGGCTACTTCCTGGGCAAAGCGCTCGGTAAGGGCCCGGTCGTTGCGCACTTCCCGGCGTGGCACCTTGAGCGCCACTTTGGTGCCGTCGGGCGCGTGGGCTAGATATACCTGCGACGACCGTCCCAGGCCCAAGAGCATCTCGAGCCTGTAGTTTTGGCGGGTCAGTCGGCGATAATCCATGGGGTTCTCAAAACTTCCAACTATTCCAGCACAAGCTGCGTTACGAAAGAGTTAAATTTTCCCCTGGTTGCAGGGCCTGTCCCCCCACGCCCAAAAGACCTGCCCGGCGGATGAAGGCGGCGCCATCCTGGGTAATGGGGGGGAAGGTGTTGTAGTGCACGGGTAGGACCTGTTTGGCCTTGGTGAGCTCGAGGGCCTGGAGTGCGTCATCTGGCCCCATGGTGAAGTGGTCACCGATGGGCA
Source organism: Meiothermus sp. (assembly GCF_037443965.1). GTDB lineage: Bacteria > Deinococcota > Deinococci > Deinococcales > Thermaceae > Meiothermus. The sequence goes on along the minus strand of NZ_JBBINI010000028.1, from coordinate 30,828 downwards.
GGACGGCGAGGTCTACATTATACGAGGCCACCATGGCCATATCGCTAAAGAGGGCGGTATCGCCTGCGTTGTAGATGCGCTTACCGCCCAGTTCCAGTACGAAGCCCTGGGCCAGCCCGCCGTAGGTTCCATCCGGGAAGGACGAGGAGTGCAGGGCTGGAAGCCACTTGAGCCAACCCCCTTTGAACCTGTAGGTGCCCCCCAGGTTCATCCCCACGCCTTGTCCCCCCTGCTTCTCGGCGTAGCTGACAATCTCGTAGTTGGATACGATGGGTGCTCCCGTACGCCTGGACAACGCCACGCTATCGCCATAGTGGTCGCCGTGGGCATGGGTCAGTACGATCAGATCGGCCTGGACTTGATCGGCGGGGAGGGCGGCTTTGGGGTTGCCGGTCAGGAAGGGGTCTACCACGATCCGGGTGGTGCCATCGCTGATCAAAAGCGCCGAATGTCCCAAAAAGCGTACTTCGACCACGGTTCTACCTCCATTCACTTCTAGTATATGCCTGCATCTGCTTTGGGGTTTACCGCTCGTGTTACCTTGGGCTTTTTGCAACGGCTATAGGAATTGAACTATTGATCTGGAGAAAATGCCGAAGGGGGTGGAAATTGGTTGGAGTTGGTTCAAGATTTGGCCAGCCGCTTGAGTACCCGCTCCACGTTGCGCTCGAAGGCCGCTTCGGCCAGCCGCCCCAAGGCCCGTCCGCCCCACTTCTCCCCCTGGGGCAAAGTGGCATGGATGCGGAGGGTAAGCTGGTAGTCAATCCCTCCCTCCACAACTTCCCCACGGCCCTCGAGCTCGGCCCAGAAAGCAGGGGGCTCTTCGAGTGGCAAGGCCTCCAGGCGGGCTATATTGCCCTGAGGATGAATGCGGCTGCGGAAGGGGAAATGGATCTCCCCAAACAGCGGCGCCTCGGCCACCAGGTAGCCCTCGAGGGTGGTGTCCTGACGGGTAAGTTCACCAAAGGGAGGCTTGCCGGCAAAAACCTGTTCGGGCTTTAGCAGGTGTTCGGGGGGTTCGGCAAGCCGTAGATTAAAAGACTTTTCTAACACCATAGGTTTTGAGTGCCCTAGCACTGACTTTCCATTATCCTGCGGCTTTTGTGGGAAGCGCAAATGGGTTTGCGAACAGGAAAACAACATTTGCGACGACAGGCCAAGGGGGCGGGGCTTCCCGTGGGTGCTTAGTTGACCCACTCCACCCGTACCTGTCCTGCCTGTGACAGTTGCTCAATTTCCTCGTCGGTTACGTTGCGCAGCCGCGAAAGATGGCCAAATTCGGGGGCTGCAGTTGCCAGCCCAACCCGCACCACCAGCACCTCCTCGCCTTCGGCCTTGCCAATGCGCCAGACCAAGTGATTGCCAAGCCGCTCGAGCAGATCGTTCATAAGTAACAGGGTATAGGTTGGTGGGGGCCTGGTAAAGAGAGCCAAGCAACCAAGGGTAGACTATGTCCGTGGAAGCTATTGTGTTGGCCGGAGGCAGAGCCGATGATCCCCTGGCACAGAAGTTTGGGGTAGCCAGCAAGACCTTAGTGCCGCACCGGGGGCGTCCCCTGGTGGAGTACACCCTGGAGGCCCTGGCCCAGGCGGGTCTGGATATTATTTTTGTGGGCCCACAAACCGCCTTGAACCCTCCTCCCAAGATATCCTTGCCCGACCGTGGCAGCTTAATTGCCAACCTCGAGGCCGGTATCAACGCGGCTCGAGGCGAGAAAGTCCTGGTCGCTACCGGCGATATGCCTTTTCTAAGCGTGGAAGCAGTGCGCTGGGTATTGCAGAACGCGCCCGAGGCAGGTTTTGTTTACTCGATTATCGCCAAAAAAACCATCGAAGAGCGCTTTCCAAAGATGCGCCGCACCTATGCCCGTATACGGGAGGGTTCTTTTACCGGCGGCAACATCGTCCTTATTGACAAAAAACTCTTTTTCACAGCCCTGCCCTTGCTCAAGCGAGCCCTGGAGCTGCGTAAAAACTCCCTGGCCCTGGCCCGGATGATCGGCTTCGGAACCCTGCTGCAGGTTCTGCTGGGTTGGGCCGATATAGCCGGTTTGGAAGCTAAGGTCTCGCAGATTATTGGGGTTCCGGCCAGAGCCCTCATTACCCCCTACGCTGAGGTGGGGGTGGATGTAGACAAGGAAGAAGATTTGCAGTGGCTCAGTTGAGCCAAAGCCTGACCCCTGCCGATGATCCTGCCTACCGAGAAGGTGATCCCTGCGGACTTGCTGGGTTCCAAGCCAGGGGGCTGCCTGACTGCATTTTTCAAATGGCCGCTGTGGTTGGTTTGGCTCCCCCCGCTTCCCCTGCTGTAAACTGAATACCGAATGCGAACGGTTCGTGACCTACGTCTTGCTGGCCTGATTGCCTATCTTGCGGCCCTCATTGCCGGGCTCATCGTCTCTGGAATCGTACACCTGGTGTTTGGACAGCGGGGTGTGTTCGGCTGGGAGGGGTTTAATTTTTTCGGCATCCTCGAGGGTGTTTTCTTTTTGCTGGTTTTTACCCTATCGCTGTGGATCGCCAAGCGAGCAGTCAAGGTGACCACCACCACCCTGCTCTCCGCCGGGATTTTTGCCCCCACTTCGGCCCGCAAGCTGGCCCGACCGGTGCCGGTCATCAATGCTCTGCAATCCTTCGAAGGTAACATTGCGGTACTGCTCGAAGCCGGGCAACCGGTGGGCGTTATCGGAATTGCCGATTCCCTGGTGCCCTGGGACGAGGCCCCGGTGGTTCCGGGCGATACGGCTGCCAGTGAACTGGGTTCTTTGTTCCGCCAACACCAGATTGTGTTTGTGGCCGACGGAGACACCATCCATGGAATGATTACCCGTGAACGTTACTTCAAGTATCTGGGCGCCAAATAATACCGGTTCCGCTTGAACCCTTCACCTCAAGCCGACCGAAGGGAGTAGACGTGCATTCCGGCAGTGTCGTTTAGACTTTCAAAAGTGAACGATACTGCCGGAATGCGTATAAAACCCCAAGTTGGGGGGCGGGGATCTGGACCCCTCATGAGCTAGCGCAGCACCGCAGGGTGGGTTCGTACTCCTAAGGTCAGATAAACCGACTTTGTCTTTGACATAACTTATCCTAGATAAAGAACTGGAGATGCACATGACCAAAGCACCCGATATCGTAGATTTGCTCAATCTGGCCGTAGATCGCAGCTCGAGCGACCTGGTCATCACCGTCGGTCTGCCTCCCATGATCAAAATTGATGGGGAGTTCCACCCTACGGAATACGAGCCCCTCACCCCTCAGGAAACCCGTCGTCTGACCTATGCGTTGATGGACGAAAAGCAGCAACGGGTTTTCGAAGAAGAAAAGGAGCTCGACTTCTCCTTCAGCCTGCCCGGTAAGGGTCGTTTCCGGGTCAACATCTTCTTGCAACGGGGCAGTGTGGGAGGTGTGCTGCGGGTGGTGCCCTCCAATGTCAAGAGCTTTGAGGAATTGGGCCTGCCCAAAAACGTGGCCGACATCGCCATGAACCCCCGTGGCTTGGTGTTGGTAACCGGCCCCACCGGCTCGGGCAAGTCCACCACCCTGGCCTCGATGATTGACTACATCAACGAGCGCAAACGCTGCCATATTGTCACCATCGAAGATCCCATCGAGTTCTTCCATCGCCATAAGTCCTCGATCATCAATCAACGGGAAATTGGCTCCGACACCCATGGCTTCGACAAGGCCCTACGTTCGGTGTTGCGCCAGGCCCCCGATGTAATTCTGGTGGGCGAGATGCGCGACTACGAGACCATCGCAGCCGCCATTACCGCCGCAGAAACCGGCCACCTGGTTTGTGGCACCTTGCACACCAACAGTGCGCCCGAGACCATTGACCGTATCATTGACGTTTTCCCTCAGGCCCAGCAAGAACAGGTGCGGGTACAGCTTTCCAATAACCTGGTTGCGGTCTTGACCCAGCAGCTTCTACCCAAAGCTTTTGGTGGGGGGCGTGTTCTGGCTTATGAGCTCATGATTGCTACACCCGCTGTGCGGGCGCTCATTCGTGAAGGCAAGAGCCACCAACTAGTTAGCGTAATTCAGACCGGCGGACAGCATGGCATGATTACCATGGATTCCTATCTAGCCGACCTCTTCAAGCGCAAGCTCATTACCTACGAAATGGGTCAATCGCGCTCCGTAGACCCCAAGGAGTTTGCTCGCCTAGCGGGTGCAGGCGGCCCGTCTCCCCAGACTGCTGGAATGCGCCGCCCGTAAACTTCTATATTGGCAGTATTGCTGTATGGGTGCCATTTACCTCTACTTCAGGGCCGATACTGGCTTGACAAAGAGACTCTTCAAACTCCTATAGGGAAACATCTTTGTGAAGCCTAGTGTTCTCCCTTCAGTCGGGGTGGACAGTCTCCTAAATGGAGACTGTCCACCCAAACTCGGTACGAGTGGCACTCGATACTTTGGCCGTAATCTGTGCGTTCCAGGCGTTAAGGTGTGAATAATTGGTTTCTCAGGTGTGCACTAGCGCGTAGTCTTGAGGTTGTATGATTGGACCATCAAAGAATTAACAGTTTGCAGGGAGCTGGGTGCATGGCTTTATCGAGGATTCACCGGATGTTTAGCAGCCGCATCGCACAGAATGCGGCGGCTTTGTATGCGGTGCAAGTTTTGTCCTATATCCTTCCACTAATTTCGCTGCCCTACCTGGCGCGGGTACTCGAGCCTCACAACTTTGGTCTGGTGGCTTTTGCCCAGAGTTTTGCCAACTGGCTGGCCGTGTTGGGTGAATACGGCTTCAACTACTCAGCAACCCGATCCATCGCTCGCCTGCGAGACCGAAAAGAAGCAGTGGCTGGCATCGTGATGTCCATCATGGGGGCCAAGTTATTGTTGGTAGTGGGCATGATCCTGATCACTTTCCTAGCCTGGTTGACCATCGAGAGTTTTCGCAACCAGGCGGCCCTGGCCTTTTGGGCCTTGATGATTGCTGTTGCTGCGGCCCTTAGTCCCCTGTGGTATTTCCAGGCCATCGAGCGCACCTGGGTGGTGGCAATTTTGGAGGGCTTTATTCGCCTGGGCCACCTGATCGGAATTTTTATCTTTGTACGCAGCCCCGAAGACACCTGGATAGCCCTGGCGGTACAAGCCATGGCCTACAGCCTGGCTACGGCCATCGAACTATGGCTGATGTACCGTGAAATCCCCTTCAAGGTACCCAATCTGAGCATGAGCTGGGTGGCCCTGCGTGTGAGTTGGAGCCTGTTTCTAGCCCGCGCTTCGGATAGTTTCTATACCTCAGCCAACGGGGTTATTCTGGGACTTCTAACTTCGCCGATCCAAGTGGGCTTTTTTGAAAACGGCAATCGGCTGGTGCGTCCAGGCCTTTCGATTTTGTGGCCGTTGGCCCAGGCTATCTATCCCCGTATCAACCACCTCATCAAGCGCGATGCCGATGCAGCCATGCGCCTGAGCCGGCTTGCTTTGTGGGCCACGGTGGGGATCGGGTTGATAGGAGGGGTGCTGTTGGCGGCTTTGGCTCCTATCCTGGTTATGTTGCTGTTTGGTGAGCAGTACAAAGCCTCAATTCCGGTGCTGCAAGTGATGGCCCTGCTGCTGCCTATTGTGGGCTTTGGGTATTCGCTTTCCATGCAGTACATGTTTCCTCGGCAGATGGACCGAGAGGTAATGTATTCGGTATTCAGTGCCAGTGTGCTTAACCTTGTGCTGGCCCTGATTCTGGCCCCGCGTATGGGGGCTTTGGGGATGGCCATTGCGGTGGTCTCGGCAGAGGCTTGGGCTGCCGGGTTTCGTTTTGTAGTGCTCAAGCTGCGGAAGATCTTATGAAGCCTCGAGTCCTTTTTTACCTTCCAGTTCTAGGTTACGGTGGAGTAGAGCGGGTGGTGCAGCATCTGTCGAGCGGTCTATCGTCTCACTATGACATCCTGATCGCGGCTCAGGGTTCCGAACCCGGCGATCTGCTCTCCCAGTCTAGGCTGCCGGCCAATGTGACTATTTTGCCTGCGCCCACTGCGCGCTCGGCCATGAAACACCGGGCTATTCCCCGGCAGGTGGGGCGTTTGCTGTCTATTCTGGCAGAATACCAGCCCGATTTGCTGCTCTCGGCCTGGCCTAGGGTTCACCTCACGGTGGCAATTGCCCTGGGGTTGCTGCCAAAGTCGCGACGACCCAAATGGGTCCTCACCGAACACAACGAGATTCAAGGTTACTTGGGGTTGGGTTTACGGAGCAACTTCAAAATGGCCCTAATACGTCTGTTGGTTCGCAATGCCGACGCCTATGTGGCGGTCTCAGAGAAGGTAGCCCGCCTTTCGGGGGCAGTATATCCTGGTTCCAACTTTCGGGTTATCTACAACCCGGTCATTGCCCCCGACCTCGAAAGCAAAGCCCAGGAATCGGTAGAACACGACTGGTTTAAAGGTCGTAACCCCATAGTTCTCTCGGTCGGGCGGATGGATACGATGAAGGATTTTCCCACCTTGCTGCGTGCCTTCAGACTGGTGTTGGAGCGCATTCCCCAGGCCCGGCTGGCGATCCTGGGCGAAGGTGAGCTGCGCCCTCAGTTGGAGTCTTTGGTTTCCGAACTGGAGATTGGTGAACAGGTCTGGATGCCTGGTTTCGAGCCTAACCCGTACAAGTACATGGCCAGGGCCACAGTATTCACCATGTCCTCAGCTTTTGGCGAGGCCTCGCCCCTGGTGCTTTCGGAGGCCATGTACCTGAGCAGGCCAGTGGTGTTGACACGCTTTGCTACCGCCCCAGAGTTCGTGGAATCAGGAAGGGATGGACTACTGGTAGACATCGGCAACCCCCAGGCTCTGGCCGATGGGCTGGTGCGGGTGTTGCAAGACCCGCAAATGCAATCGGAGTTCGGTGCAAGAGCCAGAACCAAGGTTAAGGAGCGTTTCTCGGTAGAGCAGGCGGTCGCCAACTATGCGAACCTATTCGAGAAAGTGCTGGGTCAGCCTACCCCAGCGGGGGTCGAAACTGTATGAGGCTCAGGGAGGCAAAAGGTGTCTAGGGAACGATTCGCGGTCTATCTGCCGGCTTTGCTGGGGGGCGGTGCAGAGCGCTCGATGCTCAACCTGGCCATTGGGATGGCGCAGCAAAATGTAGATGTAGACTTGGTGCTGGCCGCTGCCACTGGGCCTTACCTGAAGATGGTGCCTCCCGAGGTTCGGCTGGTGGACCTGAAAGCGGGGCGGGTTTTGTCCAGTTTGCCTGCGCTGGTTCGCTACCTTCGGGAAGAAAAGCCGGTGGGTGTGGTTTCAGCCCTCGATCACGCCAATGTGGTGGCTCTTTGGGCCTGGCGGCTGGCGGGTGGACAAAGCCGGATAGCGGTTTGTATGCAAAACACCCCTACCCAGGATGCCACTCATGCCACCTCTGTCTTGGGTCGTTTGACGCCGATGGCGATGCGCTTCTTCTACCCTTGGGCCACCGGCATCGTGGGTGTTTCGCAGGGTGTGGTGGACGACTTTGTTAAGATGACGGGGATTCGCCAAAAGGTAAGGGTCATTCACAACCCGGTCATTACCCCCAATCTGTTCAAGCGGGCCGAAGAACCTGTGGAGCATCCCTGGTTTCAACCCGGTGAGCCCGCGGTTTTGTTGGGGGTGGGTCGGCTGACTGCCCAGAAGAACTTTCCCAATCTGATCCGTGCCTTTGCCGAGGTGCGTGAGCAGCACCGTTGCCGACTGATGATTTTGGGTGAGGGGGAAGACCGCCCGGCGCTCGAGGCCCTGATTCGCGAACTGGGCCTTGAAGCCGAGGTGAGCTTACCTGGATTTGTGCAAAATCCCTACGCCTATATGAATAGAGCAGCTATGTTTGTTTTATCTTCCGACTGGGAGGGACTGCCAACGGTGCTGATTGAAGCCTTGGCGCTGGGAACTCCAGTGGTGGCGACCGACTGCCCCAGCGGGCCGATGGAAATTTTGCAAGGAGGAAAATTGGGTCGCCTGGTGCCTATGAAAAATGCTTCTGCCTTGGCTCAGGCCATCGTGGCCACCCTTTCCGAACCCCCCAAGCCCGTATCGGAAGAAGCCTATAGAGGCTATACCCAGCCGGTAGTGGTGGATCAATACCTGCGGTTGCTAAGGGGTAATTGACGTGAACCGACTGGCCTATCTAGCTTTGTGGCTGTATGTTTTCACCGTTCCCTGGGAAAATATCATCACCATTCCGGGTTTGGGCACCCTGAGCCGCTTTGTGGGTATAGGTGCAGTAGGCATTGGTTTGCTCTACGTGCTATTGTCCGGTTCGCTCCGGTTCCACCGAGCCCACATATGGGGTGTGCTATTTGTGCTGCTGGCTGCACTGAGCTATTTCTGGAGCATCGAGACAGCCGACACCCTCAACCGGGTTTTTCAGTATGGACTGTTGTTCGCGTTTTTCTGGGTCTTGTTCTCGGTGATAGACCACCCCGAGCAACTGCGCGGGATTCTAGTGGCGTATGTGCTGGGCTGCTATGTGGCGGGTTCTGACACCATCTCCAACTTCTTGAGTGGTTCCGAGGCCTACTACCAGCGCTTTGCAGCCGATGGTTTCGACCCGGGCGACCTTTCTTTCGTGCTTGCTCTGGGCATCCCGATGGCCTGGTATCTGGCGTTCAAGGAAAACTCCCGAATGGTTTGGCTCTACCGACTGTATCCACTTGTAGCCGTTATGGTCATCTTGCTAACTGCAGCCAGGGCGGGTTTGTTGGGAGTAGCGGTAGGGCTGTTGTTTGTTTTTTTCACCCTGCCTCGAGCTTCCTGGCGGGTTAAGGCCCTGGCTACAGTACTGGGGCTTGTTGCTTTATGGATAATCCCGGTACTGGTTCCCGCCGATAGTTTTTCGCGCCTGGCCACCCTCAGCGAAGAGCTGACCCAGGGCAGCCTCAACGACCGCACCAATATCTGGCTGGCCGGCTGGCAGAACTTCTCAGATAACCCCATCCTGGGGGTGGGAGCCGGAGCCTTTGGCGCCTCCCTGCGTGACCACGAGTTGTTTCGTGACTGGGTGGCTCCGCACAACCTTTTTGTCTCCATCGCTACCGAGATGGGTCTGCTGGGTTTAGGGCTATTTGTGTTGATGCTGGTAAGTGTGGTGGCGGTGCTTTGGCAGATGCCGGCGCTCGAGCGGGGCTTGTGGCTTACGGTGCTGGCTATTTTGTTCCTGGCTTTCATGGCCCAGAACTGGGAGTGGCGCAAACAGACCTGGTTTGTGCTGGGAATGATTATCACCCACTGGAAGATCCTCTATCCTGCCTGGATGCCCGTAAAGCAGCCGCTGCTGGTGTTACAAGCAGAAAAAAGATAAGCCATGACTGCAATTGTCCCGAAACGCATAGTTTTTGTGATCACCACCCTGGGTATGGGGGGAGCCGAGACCCAGTTGGTACGCTTGGCTACGGGTCTCAAAGGGCGCGGCTGGCAGGTTTCGGTGGTCTCGCTAATCCCTATGGAGTACATCGCCAAGAACCTGGAGCAGGCCCAAATCCCTGCTATCTCGCTGAGTATGAAGCCCGGTAGCCCCGACCCCAGAGCCGTGCTGGTCCTGGCCCGTTACCTACGCGAACAGAAGCCGCAAATTGTTCATACCCACATGGTGCATGCCAATTTGCTTGGGCGCGTCGCGCGGCTCTTGGTCCCGGTGCCGGTTTTGATTTCTACTGCCCACAACGTCAACGAAGGCTCGCGTTGGCGCGAGATTGCCTACCGCCTGACCGACCCTCTGTGTGACCTGACCACCCAGGTGAGCCAGGCCGGTCTGGAGCGCTACGTGGATGTTGGGGCTGTTCCCAAGGATAAAATTCGCTTCGTACCCAACGGTATTAATAGCCTCGAGTTTAGCCCTAACCCCCAACTCCGGGCCCGGCTACGAGGGGAACTGGGGTGGGAAGAGCAGTTTATTTGGCTGGCAGTGGGTCGGTTTGCGGAGGCCAAAGACTATCCCAATATGATGCAGGCTTTTGCTAGGGTACATGCGCTACGACCTGAAGCACGGCTGATGATTGCAGGTCTGGGGGAGCAAATGAAGGCCATCCAGCAGTTGGCCCAGACCCTGGGCCTAGACCAAGCAGTTCGCTTTCTGGGTCTGCGCAAAGATGTGGCGGCCCTGATGAATGCTGCTGATGGCTACGTGATGTCATCGGCTTGGGAGGGGTTGCCGATGGTTCTGCTGGAAGCCGCCTCCACCGGGCTGCCTATGGTGGTAACCGATGTAGGCGGCAACCGCGAAGTGGTGCAAGAAGGTCAGACCGGCTATTTGGTGCCTCCTGGTAACCCCGAATCCTTGAGTGCTGCGATGATCCGCCTTATGACCTTGCCGGAGATGCAAAGACAACGCATGGGGGAGGCTGCACAGGCATTTGTAGAGCAACGCTACAGCCTCGAGTCCGTCTTGACCCAGTGGGAAACCATCTACGCCGAGCAGCTTCGCCGCAAGGGCCTTGCGACGGAGGTGAAAGATGCCTAAAGTCCTGTTTCTCGCCAACATCGCCCGCTTTTTCACCGATTTTTTGCTGCCTTTCGCAGACCATTTTCGCGCTCAGGGTTGGCAAGTAGACGCTGCCGCATCGGAAATGCCCGATTGCAGGCGTTGTGTAGAGCACTTCGACCAAGTCTTCAATTTGCAGTGGACGCGCAATCCCCTCGATACAAGGAACTTTTTGCAGGGGCTACAGCAGGTGCGCGATCTGGTCAAGCGCGGTAGCTACGATATCGTGCATGTGCATACGCCCATTTCGGCGTTCATCGTCCGTCTGGCCCTACGAGCTGTGCCGCACCGTCCTAAAGTGATCTATACCGTACACGGCTTCCACTTTCACAAGCGTGGCCATCCACTGAAGAACTTGATTTTTCTCGGCATAGAAAAAATTGCCTCCCCCTGGACAGATTATTTGGTGGTCATCAACCGTGAGGACGAAGAAGCCAGTCGCCATTACCGGATCGTGCCCGAGGGCCGCTTGCGCTACATGCCCGGCATTGGAGTAGATCTGAACTACTACTCAGCAGATGTGGTAAGTGAGGAGGCGATTGCCAAAGTGCGGGATGAGCTGGGATTGCCGAAGGGCCAGCCTTTGTTCCTTATGATTGCCGAATACGCCCCGGAGAAGCGCCACCGGGACGCTATAAACGCCTTGGCTCAGTTGAATCGAAAAGACGTAGTGCTGGCCCTGGCGGGCATCGGCCCACTGATGGAGGACATCCGGGTTATGTCAAAAAACCTGGGTTTGGAGCATCAAGTTCGTATCCTGGGATGGAGGCGGGATATTCCCACCCTCATCTGCGCTTCCAACGCGACGATTCTGCCTTCCGAGCGCGAGGGTCTGCCCAGGGCAGTTCTGGAGTCGCTGGCGCTGGGCGTTCCGGTAATCGGGGCGGATATCCGGGGCGTGCGGGAGTTGTTGGTAGATGGTTGTGGATTCCTGACCGAGGTTGGAGATGTGCCAGCTATCGCAAAAGCCATGCAGAGGATTATCGAAAACCCAGAGGAAAGCCGGGAAATGGGCCGTAGGGGTCGCGAACGCATGAAAGCCTATGACCTGACAAACATAATCCGCTTGCACGAAGAGCTTTATGCAGAAGCACTTGGTGGTAAGCCGGCGCCGAACCCTGTCTAAGAGAGGATGTTTGTCTTGGAATGGTTGTTGCTCTTGCTCACCGCCATAACAGCAGTGGCTTTGGTTGGACTATCCATCCCCTTGGCTCGAGTACTGGGTATCGTGGACAAGCCCGGGGATATCAAGATTCATTCCTTGCCAACCCCACGCTTTGGTGGCATCGGTATTGTGGCCACTGTTACCATTTGGGGCTTGTACACCGGCACCTTATCTGGATGGGCTTTGCTGGGTTTGCTAATTATCGCCGCAACCGGTGCTCTCGATGACCGCTACAACCTCTCACCCAAGATGCGCTTAGTAGCCGAGCTGATAGCAGGGCTGGCGCTGGGTCTGCATTTTTGGAGCGGGTTGGGGTGGTTGGGCTTGGTCATGGGTATTGTGTTGGTTCCAGTGATGGCCAACGCCGTCAACCTGATTGATGGCATGAATGGGCTGGCCTCTGGCAACGCCATGATTTCGGCGGCGGGCTTGGCATTAATGCTATGGACCATGCAACTTGAAGCATTGTTGGCCATCATCGTGGTGGGTAGCCTAGTGGGCTTCCTGGTATGGAATTACCCCAAAGCCAAAACCTTCATGGGTGATAGTGGCAGTCTTTCTGTAGGGTACATGCTTGCCATGTTGTTGATGCTGGCGGCAACGCATGGCTGGATTACCTTCCTGGCAGCAGGCGTTATGGTTGGCTTCCCACTCTACGACATGGCCGCAGGCATTATCCGGCGCTGGCGACGTGGCAAGCCCATTTTCGACGGCGACCGTGACCACACCTACGATCGGCTGGATCAGCTATATGTACGCAACCCTACCAAAACCGTGCTGGTGGTCTGGATAATTACCGCTGTTCTGGTAAAAGTGGGGCTAGTTATCAGCCATGCCGTTTTATTGGTAGGAGCTTCACTGGTTTTGCTGGTATTGGTTTTCTTATTTTGGTCGGCCTATCGGTTGGGCGCACTTTAACATTGATGCCAAAACGCTACAAATACCAATTTGCCTGAGGTCTTGCAACCCAGGGGTAAATGACCCATTAATCTGTAACGCCAAGTTACGGATCAACCAAAACAGAATTGCTCCAGACCTTGTAATAAAAACCTTCTGAACGAGTTTTTGGGAGGCTCTCGAGGTCAGTCGTTGGAGAAGAGACCAGCAGGGGCTTCGTTATTAGGTACGTTACTGCTGTGTTGCAGCGTGAAAAAGGCTTGCGACCAAGCGTAACGGAAGCGACAATGCAGCTACGAATCGCACTTTTTAGCGAATAACGCAGCCATAACGCCACTTACCCTAACCTTTCTAGCATACCTCTGGAGATGAAGATCTCCGACTTTTGAAGGAGCGCGCTGATGCTGAAAAACCCCGTTGCCATAACGCCTTTTGCTCCCTGGCCGTACTTTGAACCCGACGAGATTGAAGCCTCGGTGAAGGTACTTCAGTCGGGGAAGGTAAATTACTGGACAGGCCAGGAAGGCCGTATTTTCGAGCGTGAGTTTGCAGAATATGTAGGAACCAAGCATGCGATTGCCTTACACAATGGCACGGTGGCGATTGAACTTGCGCTGTATGCGATGGGGGTGGGGGAAGGCGACGAAGTCATCACCACGCCCCGCACCTTTATTGCCTCGGCAAGTGCGGCTGTAATGCGGGGAGCCAGGCCGATCATGGCGGATGTAGACCGGGACAGCGGCCTGATTACTGCTGAGAGCATTGAGAAGGTCATCACCCCCCGTACCAAGGCCATCGTGGTGGTACACCTAGCAGGCTGGCCTGCCGACATGGACCCCATCATGGAACTGGCCCACAAGCACAACCTGTGGGTGATTGAAGACTGTGCCCAGGCGCATGGTGCTAAATACAAAGGCAAGAGCGTGGGCTCGATTGGCCACGCGGGGGCTTGGTCTTTTTGCCAGGACAAAATTCTGACCACTGGCGGGGAAGGCGGAATGCTCACCCTGAACGATGATGCGCTATGGAGCAAGGCCTGGAGCTTCAAGGATCACGGTAAGAGCTACGATGCGGTCTATAACCGCCAGCACCCGCCTGGCTTCCGCTGGCTGCACGAGGATTTCGGTACCAACTGGCGGATGCTCGAGGTGCAGTCGGCCATTGGCCGGGTCATTTTGCGCAAGCTGGATGGCTGGATTGAAAAGCGTCGGATGCACGCCCACTACCTCAGCGAGCGGTTCCGCCAAATACCGGCCCTGCGCGTACCAGAAGTGCCTGCCGATTTGTACCACGCTTATTACAAGTACTACGTCTATGTACGCCCCGAGATGCTCAAGCCGGGCTGGAGCCGGGATCGGATTATGCAAGTGGTGAGCGATATCGGTATTCCCTGCATGAGTGGGAGTTGTAGCGAGATTTACTTGGAGAAAGCCTTTACCCGCCGGGGCTGGCAGCCGACCGAGCGCTTGCCGGTAGCCCAGGAACTGGGGGAGACCTCGCTGATGTTCCTGGTACATCCCACCCTGAGCATGGAGCACATCAAGGCCACTGCCGATGTGGTCGAACAGGTAATGCAAGAGGCTTCGCGCTAGGATGCGAGAGGAGCGGGGATGATTCAGAATTTGAAGGAATTGCGTTTTAGTGCCGATGTGGTGTTGCGGGTTCTGGCCGACCAACTGATGGTTGCGGGCAGTTTCGCAGCAGCGATGGTGGTTCACCTGCTTCTGGCCTACAACGGTGTAGGAGCCAACCCCAGCCTGCTGGGTCAGTATGCACAGATCTATGCCCAGAATATCTGGATTCTGATGCTGGTCAGTTTTGCTGTTTTTGCGGCCAACGGCTTCTACACCAGAGGTCGAGCCTACCGGGGTCGCTACAAGATGCTGGTGGTAACCCAGGCGGTCGCCTTGGCCTATCTGGTGTACGGATTTACCGTCTTCATGATCCCGGCTGTCACCAATCCACCCAGCCTGGTGGTATTTTTGGGCTTTCTTTTCACGTTGGCGCTCACGTTGGGCTCCAGAGCCTGGGTACATTACTGGTCGATAATTGAGCTCGAGCGCAAAGCGAAGGCCGAAGCCAAAACCAGCCCTATCCCCAACCTTCACAGCAATGATCGCACCATCTTGGTGATTGGCGGTGCGGGCTATATTGGCTCAGGCCTGCTCCCCCGGCTGTTGGAGCGGGGCTACAAGGTTCGTTTGCTCGACCTGCTGATGTTTGGTAAGGAGCCCATCGCCCATGTACTGCATCATCCCAACCTGGAGATCATCCAGGCCGATTTCCGCCAAGTGGACAAAGTGGTGGAGGCCATGCGGGGGGTGGACACCGTGGTACACCTGGGTGGCTTGGTGGGGGATCCGGCCTGTGCCCTAGACGAAAACCTCACCACCGAAATCAACTTGGTTGCCACCCGCACCATCGCCGAGATTGCCAAGGGCATGCACGTCAAGCGCTTTATTTTTGCGAGCACCTGCTCGGTCTATGGGGCCAGCGACATGGTGCTCAACGAACGTAGCAGCCTCAACCCGGTTTCACTCTACGCCCGCAGCAAAATTGCTTCTGAACAAGTTCTGCATAAGCTCCAGAGCGACGATTTCTCGGTGGTGATTCTGCGCTTTGGTACCATTTATGGCCTCTCGGGCCGTACCCGTTTTGATCTGGTGGTCAACCTGCTCACCGCCAAGGCCATTGTGGATAAGAAGATCACCGTGTTTGGGGGTGATCAGTGGCGGCCCTTTGTTCACGTAGACGATGCCTCCCTGGCGGTGATGCTGGCGGTGGAGGCTCCCAAGGAGCGTGTTCACAACGAGACCTTCAATGTGGGGGGTAACGACGGCAATATGACCCTGGGCATGGTGGGTGAGCTGGTCAAGAAACTGGTACCCGATGCAGAGCTGATTGATTCGGGCCGCGATGGCGACCGGCGTAATTACCGGGTGGATTTCTCCAAGATTCGCAATATGTTGGGCTTTGTGCCACAGTGGACGGTAGAAAAAGGCATCCAGCAGGTGATTGATGCCCTACGCAGTGGCAAGGTGCGTGACTACCGTGCCTCCATGTACTCCAACGTCAAATACCTTACCGAGGACACCGCCTCCGAGACGGTCAAGCAGTACTACCTGGGCTGGGAAAAAGACCTGATCGAGCGGGCCCACATGCAAAATACCACCGAGGAAAAAGCCCCCTTTACCACTCCCCGGGCCTGAATCGTACTAAGTATTTCCATATAAGCATTGCGGGATGCCAACTACTTCTTCCCAGACGCCGTTAAGGCTACCGATAGTAACTCCTCCACGCACCCATCTCTACCCTAAAACTACTCCGAGCTGTCGAGATTGCGCGTTATACGCATTTCGGCAGTATCGTTCACTTCGGCAAGCCTAAACGATACTACCGAAAGGCTTTTCTACTCCCTTCGGTCGGCTTGAATCCTTCACCGTTGGACGGAGTCAGAGGTGAAGGATTCAAGCGGAAACGGTATTACTAGATGGAAATACTTAATTGCAGCTCCCAAAATTAGCCGCTCGCCTTGTGCTGTAATATACCCAGTACAACGCTTTTGTTGTACTGGGTATTGTTGTGAATTGGTTCTGGAAAAACCAAGTCCTTAATCCAACAGCCCAGACCGGATTAGCAAGGCTTTGGGGTCGGGGTCGCGCCCCAGGAAGCGGCGGAATAGCTCGGCGGGGTCAACCGCGTTACCTTTGCTCAGGATGTGGGTGATGAAGTCTTCGCCGGTCTGGCGGTTGAAGATGCCCTCGGCCTTGAAGCGCGAGAAGGCGTCGGCATCGAGCACCTCCGACCATTTGTAGGAGTAATAACCCGCGGCGTAGCCCACCGGGTGCCCGAACAGGTGGGCAAACCCGGCCACAAACGCATAGCTTTCGGGCAGCGGGGCCGGCATGAAGGGCTGCATGACCTGCCGGGCGTACGCGGTCACATCGCTGTCGGTTGGGGTGTAGTGAACGTGCAGGGCCAGATCCACCGTGCCGAAGGCCAGTTGGCGCATGCCCTGGTTGGCGGCCCAGTAGTTTTTAGCCTGCAGCATCTTCTCAAAAAGCTCGTTGGGGATGGGTTCGCCGGTCTGATAGTGGCGTGCGAACAAGTCCAGGGCTTCGCGTTCCCAGCACCAGTTTTCCATGATCTGGCTGGGCAGCTCGACAAAGTCGCGGGCTACCTGGGTGCCGACCAGGCTGCGGGCTTCCACGCTCGAGAGCGCCAGGTGCAACAGGTGCCCAAACTCGTGAAAGACGGTCTCGACCTCGCGGTGGGTGAGCAGGGCCGGCCGGTCGCCTACCGGTGGGGTGAGGTTGCCGCACATCAGGCCCAGGTGGGGTTCGGTGGTGCTTCCATTGCGCACGCCGCGGATGAGCGAGTTCATCCAGGCCCCGCCGCGCTTGTTCTCGCGGGGGTGCCAGTCGGTGAAGAAGCGGCAGATGCGCTTTCCTTCACGGTAGATTTCGTAGGCCTTGACCTCGGGGTGCCAGGTCTCCACGCCCACCACTTCCCGCACCTCGAGGCCGAAGACCCGCCGCACGATCTCGAAAAGCCCCTCGAGCACCTGCGGCAGGGCAAAGTAGGGCCGCAGCTCTTCTTCGTCGAAGTCGTAGAGGGCTTTGCGCTGCTTCTCGGCGTAGTAGGCGATGTCCCAGGGCTCCAGCGGGGGGGCCTGGGGGCTTTCTAGTTCAAGGCGGAAGGCCTCGAGGGCGGCCAGCTCCTTTTTGAAGTAGGGCTCGTAGGCAGCCTTGAGGTCTTGCTCGAAGCGCAGAGCGACCTCGGCCTTGCCGGCCATGCGGTTTTCCAGCACGTAGTCGGCAAAGTTGGCGTAGCCCAGCAACTCGGCTTTTTCGCGGCGCAGGGACAGAATTTCATCAATTAAGGGTCGGTTGTCGCGGTCTGGCTTGGTGGCCCGGTGGTGGTAGGCCAGGTAGACCCGCTTGCGGATCTCGGCGTCGTCCAGGTAGGTTTGCAGGGCCAGATAGCTGGGCTGCTGCAGGGTGAAGCGGTAGCCCTCGCGGCCTTTGGCGCGGGCGCTTTGCCGGGCGGCCTCGAGGGCGCTTGGGGGCAGGCCCGCCACCTGGCTTTCGTCCAGGTACAGCTCCCAGTCGGCGGTGGAGTCGGTGAGGTTCTGCTCGAACTGGGTGGTGATCTCCGAGAGCCGGGTGTTGAGGGCCTCGAGGCGGGCTTTCTTTTCGGGGGGCAGGTCGGCGCCCTGGCGGCGGAACTCGTCGAGGCGCAGCTTGAGGAAGCGGGCCCAGTCGGGGCTGAGCTGGCTCGCTTCGGGAGTGGCGGCAAAGTCCTTGAGGGCCTGGTACAGCTCGGCGGAAATTTGCACCTTGGTGCTGAAGGCGGTAATGGGTGGGATGATGGCCCGGTAGGCTGCGCGTAGCTCGGGGGTGGAAGCCACGCTCTCGAGGTGGGCCACCAGGGTAAAAGCGTAGCTTAGCCCCTCGCCCAGCCGGTCGAGGGGGAGCGGGGTGTTCTCAAAGGTGCGGGGGCCTTCCACCCGCAGGATGGCCTCTAGCTCGGCTTCGGCCTGGGCCAGGAGGGTCTGGATGGCCGGCTCGATGTGCTCGGGGCGGATCTGGCTAAAGGGAATATCGTAACGCACTTCCAGCAAAGGGTTCTCCGACATAGCACCCCAGTATAAATGGGGCCAGAGCCGGAGAATGTGCCCTGTTTAGGCGTAACTTTGTACGGCCCGGATGACCGCCTCGAGCTGGGCCTCCTCCAAAAAGGGGTGCATGGGCAGGCTCAGCACCTCGCGGGCAGCGGCCTCGGCAGCTGGAAGGGATCCTTCCGGGGCCAGCTCGCGGTAAGCCGGCTGGAGGTGGGCCGGCAGCGGGTAGTGCACGCTGCTGCCGATGCCCTGCTGTTTCAGGTGGGCGGCCAGCCGGTCGCGCGCAGGGTGGCGCACCGTGTACTGGTGGTAGACGTGCAGGGCGTAGGGCATCTCGCAGGGGGTCTGGAGGTGGTTTTTGAAGTGTTCGTTGTAGACCTGGGCAATCTGGCGGCGGCGGGCGTTCCAAGTTTTCAGGTAGGGGAGCTTGACCCGCAGAATGGCAGCCTGGAGTGCATCGAGCCTCGAGGTGTAGCCCGCCGGGCGCACATGGTGGTAGCGCTCCTTGGAGCCATGCACGGCCAGCAGGCGGGCCTCCTCAGCGATGTGCGGGTGATGTGTGGCGATAAAGCCTCCGTCGCCATATGCGCCCAGGTTTTTGGTGGGGTAAAGGCTAAAAGCCCCCGCATCGCCCAATGTGCCGGCCTGAGGATGCGGGCAGTCGCAGGCGTGCCCGCGCGGATGCTTGCAGCCAGGGGCACAGTAGCGCGCCCCGATGGCCTGGGCTGCGTCCTCCAGCACCTGCAAACCGTGTTTTTGCGCGAACTCCAGTATTTCGCCCATGGGGGCCACCTGGCCGTATAGATGAACCGGCAGGATGGCCTTGGTGCGCGGGGTGAGGGCGGCCTCGAGCAGGGCCGGATTGAGGTTGAAGTTGTGCGGGTCAATGTCCACCAACACGGGCCGGGCCCCGACGTGCTGGATGGCCTCGAGGGTGGCGATAAAGGTGAAAGGGCTGGTAATAACCTCGTCGTCTGGCCCAATTCCCAGGGCCCGCAGGGCGATAAAAAGTGCATCTGTACCAGAACCGCAAGTGATCACATAGGGCACCTTTAGATAAGCCGAAAGTTCGGCTTCCAGGGCCGAAACCTCGGGGCCGCCCACAAACCCGCCGGAAGCTAGTACACGCTCTACGGCGGCGTCAATCCCCGCTTTCAATTCGAGATACTCGCGTTTTAGGTCAAGAACTGGAATCATGCAAAACACCTGTTTTAGAGCTTAGTACATGGCCGGTTCTCTTTGCCAGGCTAGCGATAGACGCCCTTTCCCATCCAAAGGCCCACCGCCAAACCCAGCAGGTTCGCCCCCCAGGCCCCCACCTCGGGGGGAACCGGGCTCGAGAGCGCCATCACCTTGCCGGTGCTAAAGGCCACGTAGTAGGCAATGGTAAGCACCAGGGCCAGGCCCAGCGCCGTACCGGGGCTGGTGGCCCGGCGCACCGCCACCGGCAGGGCCAGCACCAGCACCATCAGGTTGGCCAGGGCCAGGGCGATGGTGGCGTGCCACTGGGCTCGGGCCTCGCGCAGCTCGCGGGGTGGGGTGCGGGGGTCTTGCAGCTTGCGCCACCACTCCGAGAGGGGCACCGGCACCTCGAAACCACCCCCGGCGTACTGGGCTTCCAGGTCTTCGCGGCTGCGCGAGAGCCGCACGGTGAGTTCGGCCCCTGGCTGGCCGATGTTTTGCGCCTTGAAGACGCCCTGCAAGCCCTCCTGGGCGGCCTCGAGGGTGGTAAACTCGGGCAGGGGAAGCTGGGCAAAATCCAGGGTAAAGACCCGGTAATCCCGCAGCACGATGCGCTGGCCTTGCAGGCGGGCGGTCTGGGCCAGAATCACGGTCATGGTCTGATCCTGCCAGCGCTCGAGGCGCACCCGCTGGAACTCGTCTTTGGCCGGGTCGAAGCCATCGTAGCGCAGGATGTACTCGCCCACCGTGAGCTCGCGCCCCACCAGGTTGAACTGGGGGGTGCGCTCGGGGATTAGCTCGTTCCAGTACACCACCGCCGTAGCCCGATTGGCCCAGGGCACCACCCACTCCGAGAGGGCCAGCGAGAAGCCGCTCAAAAGCAGGCCCCCCAGCAAAAACAGCCGGGCCGTGCGCAGCACCGAGATGCCCCCGGCCTGCATCACCAATAGCTCATTTTCCCGTGCCAGCCGCCCAAAAGCCAGCATCACTGCGAGCAGCCCGGCGATGGGCATGGCCTGCACGGTGGCATAGGGCAATTGCAGGGCCAGCCACTTCAGAATGCTGGTGAGTTCGGCCGTGCCCATCCACTGCGCTCTGGGCAGGATGTTGCTGATGAGCCCAAAGCTCACATAGAGCACCAGCCCGAACAAAAAGACCGGTAGGGCTTCGCGGAGAATGTAACGATCCAGATGGTTCATCGGATTTCAAGTCCAAACACCAGTTTGCCACTGGGTATCTCGCCCGGGTCTTGGGCGATACGAATTTCCTGGTAGCCCAGCCGCCAGATAAAACAACAGTCAGCGTAGCGCAGCTCCAACCCCCACCGGCTCACGCCCTGGCGCAGGAAATCATACCCGAGAAAGGGCGTCAGGTTGAGGTCGTAGGTACAGCTCAGGGGAACCGGGGTAAAGCCCACCACCAGCTCGCGGCGTTCCCAGTTGTCGCGCCCGTTGCTTAGGGTTTTGCCCACACAGTTCCAGCAGGTGTTGAGCCTGGCCCAGAGCTCGCCGTAGCTCTGGGTGTAGCCAAGGCGCAGGCTGGCCTGGGTCTGACTCAAAAGAAAATCGTGCGTGGCCTCGAGCTGGATGTTCTGATACCTCAAATTCCCGGAGAGCTTCTGGGTAGCCTCCCGGCGCTCGAGCCAGAAGCGCCCAGGGGTAGACTCGATGGCCCAGGCATAGCCCAGGCGCAAGGCAAACGCACCCTCGTAGCGGCCCTCAGCGTACCCCCCGTAGGCCAGGTACTGCTGGGGCTGGTTGTAGAAACCCAGCACCCCAAAGGGCTCGAGGCGGAAGCGAAAGGGGCCTTCCTGCACCTCGAAAAGGTAGCGCAGCTCGGCCCCGGCGGCCAGCCCCTGCACCTGGGAGGCCGGGGTGCCATCGGGCCAGTCCTGGGCCATCCAGCCGAAGGGGATAAGGGTGAAGCGATCCAGCGCAAAGGACTGCTTGAAGCCAAAGGCATAGCGCCCTTTCTCGCTGTCGTGGGTAAAGAATATGGGCCCGTCTGCCACCTCACCTCGGCTGGCAAAACCACTGGGTTTGCTGTCGAGCTGAAGACTGGCCTGGCGGTTTTTCCCCTGCGCCGCGAGGCCTACCCGCAACACCGGGTCGGGGCTGCCCAGGCGTAGGCCCAGCAAGGTTATGCGGGTGCTGAACTTGCCGGAAAAAGCCCCCGATGCGGGCAAGGGAAACTCGCTCAGACCCAGATTCAAACCCTGGTCGAAGTCGAAACGAAATGGCAGAACCAGGGGGGCTCCGCCGTCTCCAGCCGCCTGGGTGAGCCCCAGGTTCTCGCCGAGTGGTTGGTTGGGCTCGAGCCGTAACTCGCTAAAGCGGGCTAGGCCCAGTTGGTAGACCTCGAGCTGGCTCTCCTCCAGCACGATCTCTCCGGTCTGGGTATCCAGACGCAGGGTCTGCGACAAGAGCCGCAGGTCGTCGCCGCACTTGCAGGTGGTGGCCCGAATCCCGCTGGCCTGTAAAACCTGCCCCTTGACCTGGCCCGCTTCGGCCCAGAAGCGGTAGCGGGGGGTTTCCACCTCGATCTGCTGGGCGGAAAGTTGGCCGCTCTTTTGGTCGTAGCGCAGTTCGGGCGCTCGCAGGTATAGCCCTTGGGTCTGCAGGCAGGCCCCGTCGGCAAAAACTGCCAGATCCCCGTCGAACTCGAGGTTCCCCCCACCGGCCAGCCCTTCGGGGGTCTCGAGGGTGTAGGGCTGCTCGGCGCAGGGGGTTGGGTGGGTCGGTGAGGCCCAGGCTGGGCTGCTGAGCACCGAGAGCCAGAGGGGGAGCAAAACCCGCCGCCAGTTGATCCCAGGCCTTGGCTTCGTGTAGACCTCGAGTCCTGAACCCGGAGTCCTGTACCCTTTTCGTCTCACCTGCATGCCCTACAGTTTATCGGCGTAGGGGCGCAGGCGGTTCAAAATATCTACCGAAACACGGGTATTGGCCCGTACTTTTCCCTCGGCAAAGTTGAGCAATAAGGTGCTATCGGGCCGGTTGCCGCGCAGGGTGGTGGCCCCGTCGCGGAAGGTGAAAGCCCCCAGCACCAAAGCCAGGTCTTTGGCGGTGTCCACCACCAGCGTACTGGCTTCGAGCACCGGCTCGCTCGAGCGCACCTCGCCCTTGAGCACCAGCACGTCCTCTTTGAGCAGCAAACCCTGCTGGGCCGTAATCCCTTTGAGTTGTCCGGAACTAAAGCGCACGCCGTTCATCCGCAAGGTGTCGGGCTTCTGCTGATACTCGAGGCTGGCTGCACTAAAATCGCCCTCCTTGGACTTGAGGGTGGCTCCCTGGGCCCGGATAAACTCGCCGTCTTTGTACTGGATGTAGCGGGCTTCCAGCACCAGCCCGCTTTGATTATCGGTGATGGTGCCGCCGGTGGGCAGGGTGTAGACGCCGGTTCCTACGTCCAGTTCCGAGTTGCCCCTGGGCCGCACCTCAAAACCTGCAAACCTTGAAGCAAACACCACCAACGATAGAAGAGTGAGTAGAACCAACCAACGCTTCATCCTTTCAATCCTAGAGCCTCGGGCATGAACCGAATGAGCAAAACATCAATAGACCGGGACTCGAGGCAGCCGCCGATTTCCCTCCGCGCAGCGAGAGGTGCACCGAATGTTTAGAAACGCAACGGATTGCGGGGTTTTCTAGATCAAGTAACAGCATCAGCAGGAGTCAGAGCTGGGTTGCTCAGCATAAAAAACCCAGAATACCTGTAAAAACATACACCAACGCCCATCCAGCTATGAGTCCGAAGAATTAAGGTTGAATCCTCAGAAATGCCCATCTTTTTCGGCTATACTCCAAATCAGATGCGGTTATTGGCCTTCCTGATGGTAATTCTGGCTCCAGTCTTGGCCTTTCCTCGGCTGGGACTCCACGAAGGCTACACCCGCCTGGTCTTCGATTTAGACCCCACTGCGCTTTACCAGTTCTCCCAAACGCCCGATACCCTGACCATTCGTTTTAGCGGCGTCACAGTGGCTGCCAGCGATACAGAGGTGAGCTCCCCCCAGGTGGCTTCCTACCAAGTGGTGCCCTCCGCAGGTGGGGCTACGGTGTTTGTGCGATTGAGGCAGAATGTAGAAGTCAAGACCTCTTTATTAACCGATGCAAACCGGCGACGACTGGTAGTGGATGTGTTGAGCCTAGCCCGTCCCGGCTCAAATCCCCCCAGTGCTGGGGCACCCGCCCGCCCCCTGCCCCCCAAACCCCGTACCCAACCCAAGATTGTGGTGCTGGACGCGGGGCACGGGGGTATTGACCCCGGTGCGGTGGGTTTTGTGGTGGAAAAAGAAGTTACCCTGGATCTGGCTTTGCGATTGCAGCAACTGCTGCAAAACCAGGGTATCGAGGTGATCCTGACCCGAAACAGCGACGCCCACCTTTCGCGCGACAAGGCCACCGACCTGGGTATGCGGGCTGACATGGCCAATTCCAAGCGCAACCTGTTTATCTCTATCCATGTCAACAGTGCACCCAACACCGCTCAGGGCATCGAGGTTTATTATTTCGGCAACACTATTGATCCGAGCCTGCTGGCCCAAGTGATCCGTGAGAACGGTGGGGGAGAGTTGGGCCGCCGTCTGACCCGAGAGGCCCAGAGTGTGGGGGAGCGGTTGGTGAGTGATCTGATTGCCCAGTCCAATCTCAAGTTCTCGCGTCAACTGGCCCACTATGTACAGGCCTCCATGCTCCAAGCCACCGGGGCGGTGGATCGGGGGGTGCGCCAGGCGCCCTTCTATGTGATTCGCAATGCCCGCATCCCGGCCATTCTGGTGGAGGTAGGTTTTGCCAATCATCCCGTGGAGGGCCGCCGCCTCCAGACCGACGAATACCGCCAAACCCTAGCCGAGGCCCTGGCCCGCGGTATCCTGCGCTTCCTAAACAATGGTGGGTAGCTGGGGGTAGCCTCGCCCTCGAGCGATTTGCAACAACTCCCACAGCGGCAGGTCGCAAAGGCAAGCCAAGAGCAGATCGGCCTGACTTAAGTCCAGGTGTTTGGTGAGGGCGTTGGGAATCGCTACCGTGAAGGCCCCCGCCGACCGGGCCGCCCGCACGCCATTGAGTGAGTCCTCGAGGACGATGGCCTGGTCTGGGTGCACGCCCAGCCCTTCCGCTGCCTGCAAAAATAAGGCAGGGTCGGGTTTGGTGAGTGCGACATTTTCCTTGGTGCGAATGACCTGGAAATGCCCCAGAAGTCCCAGGCGGGCCAGATGCCCTTCCACCCAGTCCCGCCTCGAGCTGCTGGCCACGGCCATCTTGAGGCCTAGGGCCTCGGCGGCATCCAGGTAGTCCAGCACCCCTGGCAGGGGCTGTAGGGCTAGGTTGAGTTCTTGTTTGCGTTCCCAGACCCAGTTTTCTAGGCTGTGTTTGTCCAGCGGTTGGCCAACCTGCTTTTCGAGATGACCGGCTGGGTCGAAGGGCATAGAGTTGTTACCGATAAAAGGAAGCCAGTAGTCCAGCGTCAGTTCTACCCCATATCGCTGGTAGACCTCTTGCCAGGCCTGAAACTCGCTGCTTTCGGTATCCAGAATGGTGCCATCGAAGTCGAAGATGAGGGCTTGCATCGGTGAATTGTACTTGCTGTCGGGAGAGTGACGGGGTTCAAGAGCCCACAAAAGTATCTATGCCTCGATTTTAATGTTGTACCCAATCTACCCGTGAGGAACGCTAAACGAGCTTCTTGTTCTGGGTGGGAACGGCTTCCATTGCTTTAGAGGTCAGTTGAAATCGAGCCGGGTATTGCTTCAAAACTGACTCAACTTACAAACTTTATCCAGGCCACTTAAAACTTTGACCTGATTCAATTTTGACAATAGCTGGTGTAGGCTAAGCGGCGTATGAAACGTAGCTTGCTTCTCATTCTGGCTTTGTTGGCCTTTGGCTTGTCGGTTGCTTTCGCCCAGAATCCGGTTAAGGTGCGCATCGGGTTTAACCCCACCCAAAACTCCGACCAGCTCCGTCCGGCGGCCCAGGCCATTGCGGACTACCTCGAGCGCCGCTTCCAGGGGGCCATCGAGGTAGAGATCTTCATCCCTACCGAGTACCGTGGTCTGATCGAGGCCATGCGTGGGGGTAACCTCGACTTTGCCTTCTTCCCCCCGGACGGCTACGTGATCGCCAACGCCGACGTGGGCGCCCAGGTGCTGCTCAAGAGTGTGCGCGGCACCAGCCCCTTCTACTGGAGCGCCATCATCGTGCGCAAGGACTCGGGCATCAAGAACTTGCAGGGCCTCGAGGGCAAGACCATCGCCTGGGTAGACAAAAACTCCGCCGCTGGCTACGTGTTCCCGCGGGCCGCGCTGGTGGGCGAGAAGCTCGACCCCGACAAGCTGTTTGCTAAGCAAACCTTTGCCGGTCGGCACGACGCCGCGGTGCTGGCAGTGCTGAATAAGTCGGTGGATGCGGCGGCTACCTTTGCCAACGACAACCGCAACAAGAGCGGCGCCTGGACGCAGTTCCTCAAACCCGAGGAAGCCGCCCAGCTCACGGCCATTTTCTACTCCAGGCCCATCCCCGGCGATACCTTCTCGGTATCCAAGCAGTTCCTCACAAAATACCCCACCCTCTCGCGGGGCATTGCTGCGGCCTTGCAGGGCATCCGTACCCCTCAGAGCAACCTGCTCATGAACCTCTACCGCATTGACTACATGATTCCTGCGCAAGACTCTGACTACGACGTGGTGCGTCAGGCCCGTAAAGTGGCGGGGCAGTAAAGCCCGCAAGCCATTGGAGCACCGTGCCCCCAGGTAGTTGCTGGGGGCTTATGATTTGTCTACAACTGCCTGGAGGGTATATGACCTTTTGCGAAGCGATGTATACCGTGGAGGACTCACATGATTGAAGTCCGCAACCTCAACCAGACCTTCAATACCGCCAAGGGTCCCTTGCAGGTCTTGATGGATGTGAACCTGGATATTCCCAAAAATGATTTTGTGGCCATCATCGGGCGCTCGGGGGCGGGCAAGAGCACCTTCTTGCGCACCCTGAATGGACTGCTGATCCCCACCACCGGTTCGGTGGTGGTGGGCGGCACCGATATCACCAAGCTGCCCAAGCGTGAGTTGCAGAAATACCGCCGCACAGTGGGCTTCATTTTCCAGCAGTTCAACCTGGTCAACCGCCTGAGCACCCTCAACAATGTACTGCACGGTCGCTTGGGCTACCTTCCCACCTGGCGTGGGCTGTTGGGCTTGTACAACGAAGCGGACTATCAGATTGCACGGCAGCAGCTCGAGCGCGTAGATCTTGCGGCCAAGGAAAACGCTCGAGTGGACTCGCTATCAGGGGGGCAGCAACAGCGGGTGGCCATTGCCCGCGCGATGGCCCAGCAACCCACCCTGATGTTGGCTGATGAGCCCGCCGCCAACCTCGACCCGGTTTTGTCGGAGGAAGTGATGCGAACCCTCAAGCGCTTTAACGAGCAGGATGGGGTTACGGTGGTCATCAACATCCATGCCCTCGACCTGGCCCTGAAGTACGCGAAACGCATCATCGCTTTCAAGCGGGGGCGGCTGGTATATGACGGCCCGCCCGAACAACTGTCGGAGGACATGGTGGACGACCTCTACGAACGCAAGGAGATGCTGGCATGACCGTGCTATGGATCTATGCGCTGATCGGGGTGTTGCTGGCTGTCCTGGCCGGGATTGCCAAAGGTTCGATGCGACGCTGGGTGATTGGAACGGGCCTGGCCCTGTTGGTGGTATTTGCAGCTTTTCCCTTTAGCCGGGCCAGGGGCTTTTTGAGCCGCGATACCATAGACCCCACCTTACTGGCCCTGACCCCGGTTTTTCCCTTGCTTTTCCTAATTCCTTTGGGGGTGCTGGCGGCCTTGGTGCTGGCCCGTCGGGGGGCTGCCGGATGGGGTGGGGTACTGGGGGGCGTTGCGGGGCTGGTGGCTGCCGGGAGCTGGTACGTGCAGCCAGCCCAGTTGGTTCGCTTACAGCCTGTGAACGGCCTGATGGAGCTGCTAATTGCCGGGGTAGTGGCAGGCTCTATAGCCCTGCTCTCCTTTAGCCGAACCCGGCAACGCATTCCCATTCTGGTTGTGGCGGCTTTGGCGGGGGTGCTGGCCTTCTTCTGGTTTCACACGCCGCAAGGGGGCGGAGCCTACCTGCCCAAGAGCCTGGGTTATTACAAACTCTTCTTCCCCACACCCCCGGAAAGCCAGCGGGCCATGGTCGAGTCCTACAACCGGGCCCTGCCCGAACTCAACGCCATACGCAAGGAGCTGGGTCAGGACGAACTGAAGCCCATACAAAGCCTGGCCGACCTGCAAGGGGCCATTCCCCAACAGGCCTCGAGCGAAGGCTACCGACTGGTGCAACCGGCCACCACCCAGTACGGCGCATTTGGGGTTTTCTTCCTGGCCGGGCTGATGCTGGGGGCAGGGCTGATGCAACTGCGTAATGCCAGCTTGCAGGAACCCGACGATTTGCGGGCCGGTATTTTGATTGCGCTGGTGGCTAGCTTCCTGATTCCCGCTTTTGATGCCACCGAGTTCGATCTCAACAAGCTGGTGGTGGGCTGGCCCTTCTTGCAGCAATTTGCCGATAGAGCCTGGCCACCGCTGCTGGCCGATCCCAGCACCGAGCGCTATCCTTTGCAGGAGGTCTTGAGCCAGATTGCCGTCACGGTGCAGATGGCCCTGGTGGGCACCTTCCTGGCCGCGATCTTTGCCATGCCCATCTCGTTTCTGGCGGCCCGCAACGTGACCTCGGGCACACCTTTGATGCGCTCGGTGTTCTACCTGACCCGCCTGTTCCTGAACGTTTTGCGTGGGGTTCCCACCCTGATTATCGCTCTCATTTTGGTGGCGGCGGTGGGGCTGGGGCCTTTTGCCGGGGTGATGGCCATTGCCATCCACTCCCTAACCGAGCTGGGCAAGCTCTACTCGGAGGCCATTGAAAACGCCGACAAGGGGCCGGTAGAGGCTCTGGAATCCACCGGTGCCTCCGGCGTGAACGTGGTGCGCTGGGCCATTTTGCCCCAGGTGTTGCCGCTTTTTGTGTCGTACACGGTGTACAACTTCGAAATCAACTTCCGCTCCTCGCTGGTGCTGGGCCTGGTGGGGGCGGGCGGTATCGGCTACTTCATCAACGAGAAGATGGCCTCGGGGCAGTATGACCAGATGATTGTCGGCGTTATTGCAATCGTGATCGTGGTGAATATCATTGACTTTGCTTCTTCGTGGCTGCGCAGCCGATTGGTCTGATCTACCGATAGGGAGGGTGTTCCATCCGCTCCAGTATGCGCCCAGCCCGCCGGGCGATGCGGTGCAGGGCTTCTTCGGGGTTGTGGAGTGGGTTGCCGTGGCCCAGGGCCAGGATTTTGGGCTGGATGGTAGCCACCCGCAGGATACTCCGCCAGGCTTCGGTGGGGTCGGGCGTGAAGGCCGCCATCGGGAAGGTCAGGCCCGCCAGGTTCATCATCACATCGCCGCCAATAAGCCAACCCTCGCCCTTGTGATAGAAACCAAGCTGGCCGGGTGCATGGCCGGGCAGGTGGACGGTGCGTAGGTCGGGCAGGATATGCGAGAGGTGGGCATCGGCCTCGAGCACCCGCTCGACTTTGCCCGTGGCCTGGGTTTCGCGCATCAGCATCCCAACGCCGTCCGCCAGCCAGCGATCCGCGGCCCGTAAACCCTTGGGGGCGGGCCGCAGCACCGGCAGCTCGAGGCGGTGCGCCCAGACCTCGGCACCAGAGCGCCGCGCAATCTCGGGGAAGTTGCCCACGTGGTCGGGGTGGGCGTGGGTGATGAAAATGTGCGTAAGGTCGGTCCAGGCTAGCTTGGCTCGCCTTAGGCTTCGTTCAATCGTTGGAAGGGAGCGCTGGATGCCGGCATCTACCAACACCGCTGCGTTTTTGCCAAGGATTAGATAGGCGTTGGCGATGCCGAGGTCGAGCCAGTACAGGCTCTGGGCAATCTGTCTCATTCGCACTCCTACTCCCTTCGGTCGGCTTGAACCCTCCCCTTTGCTTGCACCCAAAGGTGAAGGGTTCAAGCGGAACTGGTATCACACGGATTCCTTCTCCAGCCGTTGGTGCATGGTCTCGAGCCTCCCCTTGACCGGCACCGCCTTGCTAACTTTGGCCAAGCCCATCAGCGGCATGTTGCCATAGATGGCTTCATGTTGCTCGACCTGGTAGGTCTCGTGCCAGATCCCCACCGCGCCGCCTTTGAACGACTGCCGGAAGAAGGCCCGCCAGGCCTCGGGGTGAAGGTTCGGGTCGGTGCGGGCGAAGCGCTCCAAATCGTTGGTACTGCGCCAGTACTGTACCAACAGCAAGCCGCGAAAGTCCATGCTCAGCCACTGGCCCCCCAGGCCCAAAAAGCCACTCTCGGGGTGCTGGTACAGATACGAAATCATCGGGCTCATGGCCCGCACCACTGGCAGCCACTCGCGCCAGCGCAGCCAGTTGTTGACGCGCACCCCGATCAGAAACACCACCAGCGGTCCTTCGTGTTGTGCCGTAAAGCGTCCAGTCTGAATCATAATTTTCTCCGTCACGTCACTTAACACCGTAAACTAAATCGCTAAAAAAAGAACCTATGGGCTTAGCCCGCGCTGAATCAGTTTCAGATAATCCTCTACCAGCCGCCGCACCTCCGCTTCTTCCCACTTGGGGACGATGCCCTTCATGCTTAGGGCCAGTGACACGATGCCGTGGATGCCTGACCAGATTAGGTTGGTGGTTTCGATGGGGTCGCCCATGCGGATGATCCCGGCCTTCATGGCCTCGATCACCGCGTTCATCTGGATGATGTAGGCATTGGAGCCCTCTACATCTCCCTTGGTCTGGGTGGTCTTCAAAACCCACTCACTGCGCTGCATGAACATCATCTGGTAGTGCAGGGGGCGCGAGAGACCAAACTCGAGGTAGGCCCGGCCCAATGCTTGCAGCCGCTCCAACGGGTCGGAATGGGTGGCGTAGGCGGTTTGCAGGGCTTGGTTAAACTCGGCAAAACCCTGCGAGCAGACTGCGAACAAGAGGTCGTTTTTGTCCTTGAAGTAGAGGTAGATGGTGGTGGGGGTGTAGCCGATGTTCTCGGCGACTTGGCGCAGGCTAAAGCCCTCGTAGCCCTCGCGCTCGAACATCCTGGTGGCTGCTTCCAGGATGGCCTGACGGGTCTCCTGGCGAGACCGTTCGCGGCGCTCGGCACTGCGCTGTTTAATACGGGCTTGGCGGGTCTGAGCTGCGGTACTCACAGCGTCAATGTACTTTACAGTGTTATTTTTGTCAAGTTGTTAAGACTTAGTGGGTGCCCTTAGCGGAGGGCTGTGAATTCGTTTCTTATTTGCTCATCGGCATTAACGAACCCGATAACGGGGCAAATGTCCCTGATGTGGCTATACTTGTATTAAGCATTCATTCCTTCGTGTGCTACTTGACCTACCCCAGGGGATGTAAAAAAGAGGGGGTGCTATGGAAACCCACAGAGAGCACCCCCTGTACTATCTTGACGCAGAAACCCTCCTGGTGGCTACCTACGTCTGGGTG
>NZ_JBBINI010000027.1:0-52973 GCF_037443965.1 Meiothermus sp. | reverse complement strand
CACCCAGACGTAGGTAGCCACCAGGAGGGTTTCTGCGTCAAGATAGTACAGGGGGTGCTCTCTGTGGGTTTCCATAGCACCCCCTCTTTTTTACATCCCCTGGGGTAGGTCAAGTAGCACACGAAGGAATGTGGCATCACAACAAGCGCAAAAAGTGAATACCGCCATTTCTGGCGGTATTCGTCATCTAGTTCTCGGGTTCTTTATGCTTTATCCGCCACCACCGAAACCTTTAGGGTCATGGGCACTTCGGGGTGGGGCTTATAGGCCAGGGCGTAGTCGCCCAGGTCTTTGATGGGCTTTTCCAGGGCCAGCTTCTTGGGGTCAATGGTGATCTGGTGCTGGGCTTCCAGGGCAGCGGCAATCTCGCGGCTGGTCACCGAGCCGTAGATCTTCTGGTCGCCGGCCTTCACCTTGAGCACCAGGGTAATGGGCTCGAGGAGTTCCCTGAGGCGTTCAGCCTCGGCCTTGCGCTCGGCAGCTTTTTTGGCCTGGGCGCGGATTTTGGCTTCCAGGGTCTTGAGGTTGCTCTCGGTAGCCAGGGTGGCAATGCCACGCGGTAACAGGTAGTTGCGGGCGTACCCCGGCTTCACGTTGACCACTGCCCCCACATCACCCAGGTTTTCCATAGGTTCAAGCAGAATTACTTTCATAGTTCCACTCTCCCTATTTCCGAACCAGCTTTTCGGTGAAGGGCAGCAGGCCCATCATACGGGCCCGCTTGATGGTGCGGGCCAGCTTGCGCTGATCCTGGGCGTTGAGTCCGGTGCGGCGGCGGGGTAGAATCTTGCCGGTCTCGGACAGGAAACGCTTGAGGATATCTACACTCTTGAAGTCGTTGAGGTCGAAAGCCCCAACGGCGGCGGCTACTTTGGGCTTGCGGCCACGGCGCATTCCGCGCTCGCCCCGCTCGCCTCGTTCACGGTCGTTGCGGTCGCCCTTGGGGCCACCACGGTTGGACATCTTCTTGGTGCTCAAAACGGTAAATCCTCCTCAGGTGGGAAATCGTCTTCCAAGCCTTCTTCAATGTCTACCTTGCCCGCACGGCCTTTGGCTGCCGAAGCAGCGCTTTGGGAACTGTTTCCACCTGTGCTTTGTCCAGTTCCACGGGCAAGTCGCTCGAGGCGACTAAGCTCTACACGGGTGGTGTAGCGCCTCGTGCCATCCTGAGCGGTCCAGGAGTCGTTCACCAAGCGTCCCATTAAGAACGCTCCGTCACCTTTTTTGAGTTCTGCCGCAAACTCGGCCAGCTCGCGCCAGGCCTGAGCTTCCACGTAGTGTACCTTCTCCTGATCGCCGCCCTGGCGGGTGGTGAACTTTTCGTTCACCGCCAGCGAAAGACGGGTAACGGCGGTTCCCTGGGGGGTGTAGCGCAGTTCGGGGTCGCGGGTCAGGTTGCCTACCAGCATCACGTGGTTGAGGCCGTCTTTGAGGCGCTCCTGCCCACGGGCGTCGGTGACGGTTACTTGGCCCCGCTTCCCTTCCAGGCTCACAATCTCCATCCGGTCGGCGCGAATTTCCAGGCTGCTCTTCTTCTGGCCGTCCTGTTCCCAGGAGCGGTACTCGAGCTTACCTTCCACAAATAGCGCCATACCGGCTTTTAGGGTATCGCCCCAGAACTCTGCACTTTTGCCCAGCAGCTTGACGCGGTGATACCAGGCCGGCTCGCGGGTCTGGCCCTGTTCGTCGGTGACGACATCGTTGCCAGCCAGGTTCAGTTCCATTACGGCCAGTCCGCCGGCGGTGTAGCGCAGTTCGGGGTCTTGGGTCAGGGTGCCTACGAGGGTAACGCGGTTGAGGCCTCGAGCCATATCCATCAGTCCTTTTCGTTTCGGTTCTTGCTTCAGTCTATCTCTTCTGGCATTTGCATTTCACCTTCAGCCATTAGCTGTGGGTTACATGCTTATCGCTGCCTTTTGAGTTCCGTTACGGTCTCTGGCCTCAGAACTCAGATGGGCCAAACAGCTTATTTTTTCTTCTTGCTGTTTCGCCATTCGGGACGGTCGCGGATGATGGTCACACGACGTACATGGTCGCGCAAGCGCAGTTCACGCTGAAGCGCGGCATTGCTTCCCCCAGCCATCTCCACGGTGTAGAAAAGCACGTTGCCTTCGGGGTCTTTCTGGATGGGATAGGCCAGGCGACGGTTGCCCCAATCATCGGTGTTTTTGATATCGGCACCGTGACGCTCGAGGGCGGCTTTGATGATGTCTTTCTCCTGGGCCGCCTGGGCCCCATCAAGGTTGGGGTTGAGAATCACATTGACTTCATATTGCGGCATATTCACCTCCTTTCCGAGGTTGCCCCCGGCTCTTGGGCCAGGGCACAACACGAACCAGCGACCCTTTTGGGTCACGCAAGCTGAGAGTATATCAGAAGAACTTCAGGAAGGCCAATTAATGAAAACCCGGTGGCCTGCCGGGCTTTATGCAGTGACAAACCTACTTTGAAACCTCTTAGAATGAAAACGCTATGGGCTACCGAATCGAAACCGACACCATGGGTCAGATGCAGGTCGAAGGGAGCCGCTACTGGGGCGCGCAAACCCAGCGTTCGATCCAGAATTTCCCTATTGGGCAGGAGCGCTTCAAGATGCCCCGCTCCATCATCCGGGCCATGGGCATCCTAAAAAAGGGGGCAGCCTTGGCCAACGCCGACCTGGGCGAGCTGCCTCGAGACAAGGCCGACCTCATCGTGCGCGCCGCCGACGAAGTAATTGCGGGCAAGCTGGACGACCACTTCCCGCTGGTGGTCTTCCAGACCGGCTCGGGCACCCAGACCAACATGAACGCCAACGAGGTGATCTCCAACCGGGCCATCGAGCTGGCCGGGGGCGTGCTGGGCTCCAAAAAGCCCATTCACCCCAACGACGACGTCAACCGCGGCCAGTCCTCCAACGACACCTTTCCCACCGCCATGCACATTGCCGTGGTGGAGGAACTGCACCGACAGCTTTACCCCAACGTACAAAAGCTGCGCGACACCCTGGCGGCTAAGGCCGAAGCCTACAAGGACGTGGTGAAGGTCGGGCGCACCCACCTGCAAGACGCCACCCCCATCACCCTGGGGCAGGAAATAGGAAGCTGGGCAGCCCAGATAGACTACTGCCTGAGCGAGGTTCGCTACGCCGAACAGGGCCTCTACGAGCTGGCCATCGGGGGAACGGCGGTGGGCACCGGCCTCAACGCCCACCCCAAGTTTGGCGACTTAGCCGCCTCCTACTTTGCCAAGGAAACTGGCTTCCCTTTTGTTTCAGCCAAAAACAAGTTTGCTGCGCTGGCGGCTCACGACGCCCTGGTCACCACCAGCGCCGCCCTGCGCACCCTGGCCGGGGCCCTGATGAAGATGGCCAACGATGTGCGCTGGCTGGCCTCCGGCCCGCGCAACGGCATCGGCGAGATTACCATTCCCGAAAACGAACCCGGCAGCTCCATCATGCCTGGCAAGGTTAACCCTACCCAGAGCGAGGCTATGACCATGGTGTGCGTCCAGGTCTTTGGCAACGATGCGGCGGTGGCTTTTGCCGGTTCTCAGGGCAATTTCCAGCTCAACGTGTTCAAGCCGGTGATGGTATACAACGTTCTCACCAGTATTCAACTGCTGGGCGACGCCTGCGCCGCCTTTAACGACAACTGTGCAGTGGGTATCGAACCCAACCTACCCAGAATCCAGCACAACCTGTCCATCAACCTGATGCAGGTGACTGCGCTCAACCGCCACATCGGCTACGACAAGGCCGCCGCCATCGCTAAGAAGGCCCACAAAGAAGGCACCAGCCTGAAGGAGGCAGCCCTGGCGCTGGGATATTTGACCGAAGAAGAGTTCAACAGGTGGGTGATTCCGCTCGAGATGACCCACAACTGACCCACAACTGGGCGGTAATTTTGAGAGCTCAGTTACAGCTCGGCCCGGACTTTGGGTCGTAGAGTACACCTTGGAGGTTCAACTATGAGTTACCCGTTCAAGCTACCCGAGCTCGCTTACCCAAAGGATGCACTGGAACCCCACATTGACGCGCAAACCATGGAAATTCACCACGGTAAGCACCACGCGGCCTATGTCAATAACCTGAATGCAGCTCTGGAAAAGCACCCCGAGCTGCAAAGCTGGAGCATCGAAGACCTACTGACCAAAATTGCCCAGGTGCCCGAAGACATCCGCACTGCCGTGCGCAACAACGGGGGCGGCCACCACAACCACACCCTGTTTTGGGACATCCTTACCCCCGGTGGCTCCAAAGAACCCACCGGCAGACTGGCCGAGGCCATCACTGCCACCTTTGGCTCCTTCGACGACCTGAAGACCAAGCTGACCCAGGCCGGGGCCACCCGCTTCGGTTCGGGCTGGAGCTGGCTGGTAAAGGACGCCTCGGGCAAGCTGCAGGTCTACAGCACCGCCAACCAGGACTCCCCCCTGATGGAAGGCCACACCCCCTTGCTGGGCATTGACGTGTGGGAGCACGCCTACTACCTCAAGTACCAAAACCGCCGCCCCGACTACCTGGCGGCCATCTGGAACGTGATTAACTGGGACAAAGCGGCCAGCCGGTTCTAGCGGAACTTTCAGCAAAAAAGGCCGGGGAGTTCCCCGGCCTTGACGCTTGGACCTTCTAGGGTGCAGTGGTAAATGTGCGGTTTGTAGACACGGATCTACTGCCTTCGACACCGCCCAGGTACACCGCCAACCAACCTCCAGGTCCCGCAGCAGCGTCTACACTTGCGAATGGCGCAACCCCATAGACTTGCCAGGAATAGCCCGTGGAGGCAGGCAATCCAAGCCCCACCGAGCTAAGGTTGGGAATGGTAGTGCTGGCCGCAGCAGTTACCACCACATAATCGGGGTTTGCACCCGGGCCGTTAAATACCACTAAGTGTACACCGCCGGAGAAGGGGGTATACGAGAAGGTGGTGCTATGGTTGACGCCCGTAGCGGCATTGGGCGGCAGGCTATGGTCTGAGCCTGCCGGCAGGGGAATCGAAACGCTGGTAGCATTGACCGCAAGACCTGGTTTGGTTGTAATCACACTGGTTCCTGCAGCATTCCCTGCCGTAACCTGCATCCGTATAGTAGCTCCGGTGACATTGGGCGTGGTATAGGCAAAATTGGTGCTTGCACCAGTATCGGTAAGCACATTGATGAGCGACCCGTCTGCAAAGCCAACGGCCATGCGCTTGCTTGCGAGGGTGTATCCAGCCGGAAGGGTGACCGAACCCGAAATAGTGGCTTCGCTTACCCCAGACATGGTTACATTCTGACCAGCAAACGCTCCGCCATCCGATAGCGCCACGCCCAGCTTCTCCCCGTACCCTTTGTAGTCGGTGGGAAGGTTCGTGCCGTCAAACAACCATTGAAGCGCATGGATATTTCCGGTGGTGGTGGTGGGACCAAACCAGCTAACCGTACCCATGTTGTAGACGCCGGTAGCGGTGTTGGCTGTTGCGCTATCCACCGCTTCGGGTGATCCAAAAGCGGTTTGGGTTACGTGGTTTGCGGGTTGGGGGAAGCCCGCACCACCCGAGACCGTGCCACTGAGAGAAGCCGATCTAGAAACACCTGGAGAAAACCCGAGAAATACCAGGGTTGGATCGGTGCGGGTCAAACCCTTGTAAATGAGCGACTGGTTCCCAGAAACCACAGTTGCGTCATAGGGGGGGGTGACGCCGCTTACGCTAAACAGTCCGCTTGCGTTGGTGGTTGTACTGAAATTGGTGCCACCAGAGGTTATGACCACCGGCGCACTGGCAACCGGCTGTAGGTTGGCACCGATTACCGTACCAGAAACAGTGATATTGGCAGGCGGATTGACGGTAATGTTGGCGGTGGCTGTTAGCGAGCCCGAGGTTGCAGTGAGCTGCACGGTAGTTGAGCTGGCTATCGTAGCTGGGGGCGTGTAGGTGACCGAGGTACCGGTGGTTGCGGAGAGCGTGCCGACATTCGGGCTAAGCGCCCAGTTGATGGTACCGGACGCATTGCTAAGGGTCGCGTTGAAGACCTGGTTTCCCGTCCCGGCAGTGAGCGTTGCCGAGGTCGGGGATATCGTGAGGGTGGGTGTGGTTCCTCCACCTCCACCGGGGCAGGCCGTTAATAACGGTATTAGACTCATGCTCAGGAGCCACAATAAACGTTTCATACAAACCTCCAAGCTCAACCATAACCATGTTGATGGGTTTCAGGTTGTAGCCAGCTAGAGGCTAACAAGACCAGCGTTATATCGCCGTTACTGTTTCCAGCACAGAGCGCTTCAATCGAGCAATTGTCGGTTTAGCATAGCGCTCATATCAGCTTCCAGGCACTTTGCTCAAAGCCCATACCACATAGCGGTTTTGCAGCAACCGCTCGGCGAGGTGGGGGGGTAATTGTTGCGCCAAATCGCGCAATCGTTTCTGGGTCTCGCGCAAGTAGGCATTACCCTGTTTGTCGCCCAGGGCCCGCGCCCTGGCATAAAGCACCAGGGGGAGGTCGTAGATGCCCAGCGCCCACGGTGCGCGCAGCTCGTAGGCCTCGGCAGAGGTCTGCCGGGCTTTTTTGCGGTTACCGGCCCGCAAGTGGTTCAGGGCCAGGGCCGCCAGTGAGCGGGCGGTGTGGCGGTATTCCTTGCGGTCTCGCCATATTTGCACCGATTCCTCGAGGGTTCGCCGGCTTTGCTCGAGGTCAGCTTGCTCAAGTAAGGTAAATCCCAAATTGAAGAGCACATGACCCAGACGGGCCCGCTCACCCATCTCACGCAGATCACGCAGGGCAGCCTCGAGTTCGTGCCTGGCTTCCTCTAGGCGGCCCGCCACCATCAGGGCGTTGCCGTAGTCGGAGCGGAGCAAGGCCAGGTCGCGCCAGGCCCCGACTTCAGCCGCTTCGACCATGGCCCGCTGAACGGTGGCCTCGAGTTCGGGCTCCAAACCCAGCACGGCGGCGTTCAGCAGCAGCCCCTGCAACGAATCCCACACCGCCCACCAGTCGCCCCGCTCGCGGGCTTCCTGGTACAAAAGTTCAGCTATCTGATAGCTGGCAGCATAGTCACCCTTAACCCAGTCCACCACCAGCTTATCGGCCCGCAAACGCCGCAATAGCAGGTCGTCGCGCAGCTGGGCGGCCAGCTTGAAGGCCTGTGCATAGACCTGGTCGTGCTGTGCTAGGTCACCCAGCCGGAACCAGTAGCCCGACAGGTTGCGCAAGGCCAGGGTTTCCATGGCCTGGTCGCCGATATCGTGGAAAGCCCGAATAGAGGCCATCAGCGGCTCGAGCTGGGTATCGGGGTCGCCTCCACGGTACTCGAGCCAGGCCAGCTTGAACAGGGCATGGCCGCGCTGCCAGGGGGTCTGGGCCAGGCGCATGGCTTCCCGCGCGGCTTCGATCCCTTCGGCCACACGGCCCGAGGCCAGGGCTGCGTCGGCATTGAACAAAAACAGGCGAAAGCGCTCGTGATCGCCCAAATTGTCGGCCAGGCGGGTCATTTCTAGGCGCTCGGGAATCTGCAACTGTCCCAGCGAAACGCGGGTCTCGGCCGCTTCGATGAGCATGCGAAAGCGCTCTGGATCGGGTTCCATGGGTGGGCAGAGCACCTGGGCGCGGTGATAGTGTTCCAGGGCTTGCCGCGCCAAGGCCCCGCGGCGCAGGCTGCGCCCGGCCATCAGGTGGGCCACATAGGCTTCTGCCCGTTGCCCGGCCGCTTCCAGGTGAGTAGCCAGCTGGGGCAAAGGACCGCCCACCTCGCGCAAGGCGTCGGCAATACACCCGTGCAGCCAGCGACGACGGGACTCGCTCATCTCGGCCAGTACAGCTTGTCGCACCAGTTCGTGGCGCAGGGTATAGCCGGTTGGGTCGAACCGCAAGAAGCCGCTCTGAGTCAGGCTTTCCAGGGCTTCGATGGGGGCCTCGAGGTGGCGCAACAACCCGGCGGCCAGTTCGGGCAGCAGGGGGAAATCGGCTAGGGCCAGGGCTTGCAGAATGGGGATGGCTCCTTCGCCCAGCCGTTGCAGCCGTTCCATCAGGGCATCGCGCACACTGGGCGGCAGGGGCAGTTCGCGGTAGTCGGTGGTGAAGCTGTCGAAGGGGGTGTGCCAGGCCCCCGCTTCGGCCCTGAGCAAACCTTGGTCGAAGAGGTAGCGCAGAATCTCGAGGACATAAAACACATTGCCCTCGGTGGCCTGAAACAAGCGCTCGGCAAAACGCTCGCCGCCTTCGCGTTGGCCCGATAGCTGGCGCAGCAACTGCACCAGCGCAGCCTGATTCATGGGCTCCAGCAGGCGTTGGAAAAGGCGGTTATCACTAGCAATTTCTTGTAAGATCAGCCGCACCGGCTGGCTTTGTTGCAGCGCATCGGGCCGGGCGGTGCCCAGCAGGAAAAAACCCAGGCTGCTGGAGCGGCGAACCAGATAGGGCAAGAACTCGAGGCTAGCCCAGTCCAGCCAGTGCAAATCGTCCCAGAGTACCACCCCGCCAGGACGGACAATTGCCTGCAAAGCGCGACAGAGGGCCTCGAAGAAGCGGGCTTTGTTGGGATTGCTGGGCGAAAGCCCCAGTTCGGGCAGCAGTTGGGCCAGTTCCTCCCGCCAGGTGGGCTCGAGGTTGTCCAGCTTTTGCTCCTCGAGAGCCTGGCGCAGGGCTTCCGACAGACCACTAAAGCCGATCCCCTGTCCGCTCTCTCGCTGGCGGATGCGCAGGGTCTCGGAGGGGCCAGCCCCCACCTGGCGCTTGGCATACTCGAGGGCCAGGCGGCTTTTGCCCACCCCCGATTCAGCCAACAGCAGCAGCAAGCCACGACCCCAGTGTGCCTCGAGCCAGGCCCAGTCTTCGCTGCGCCCCACCAGGGGGGGTTCGCTCAACAGTTGGGTCATGCTTTGTGGCTGGGCGGGCAGGGGCTGCCCTTCGCGCAGTTGCTCGAAAAATGCCTGTATCTGTAGGCTGGGATCCAAGCCCAGTTGATCCCTCAGTAATCTCCGGTACTGCTCGAACTGCCGCAGTGCAGCCGAGCGATCGCCCATTTGCAGGTATAAGCGCATGACCGCTTGTTGTTCGGTTTCCTGCAGGGGGTCTTCGGCGAGCAGCCGGAGATAGATCTTGAGGGCCTCGGCAAAATTGCCCGTGGCTTCCTGGCTGCGCGCCAGCCCCAACATAGCTTCACGGTAGAGGCGATCCCATCGCTCACGTTCAGGAATCAGCCAATCCCAATAGCCCTCCGAGGCCTTGGGATCTAAACCCGCCAGAAATCCACCCCGCCACAAGGCCAGCGCTTCCGACCAGGCTCCCTTGGCCATCTGGGTCAGAAAAGCCTCGAGGTCGGTCTGCACCGAGCCCAAGGTGATGTGTTGTGGGCTTTGCTCAAAAACCCCTTCCCAGGCCGTGTTCTTCAAGCGGAATAGTTCCTGGCGAAGGTTACGGCGCACCGCTTCTTCCTCGCCCTCCCACAACAGGTCAGCCAAACGCCCGCGCTCGACAGGGTTGCCAACCACGGCCAGATAAGCCGCCATCGCCACTGCTTTGCGAGGCAAGCTCGAGACGGGCTTCCCCTCCAACAAAAGCTGCGGAGGACCGAGCAAGCTGAGATAGAGGGCCATCTTATCCTCCCTTTATCTTTGCTTTGATTCGAGTATAAGTCGCACAAAACCTCTGTTTTCGGGCGTATTCCCCTCCCCAGAACTTACGGTTCAAATGGGGTCGCTGGCAAGAAGAGCACGGCAAACACCTCCAGTCTAGCCCTGGGGTGCGGCTAGGGCCGGGTCATCTGAGCCGCCGCAGTCTGCCAGTTGCCGCTCTGGGCTAGGCTGGTCCCAATCAACACGGCATCAAAAAGCCCCTCGAGTTCGGCCAGTTGCGTGGGGTTGCTGTAGCCCGACTCGGCCACCAGGAGCCCAGCGAACCCGGCCTTTCGAGCCAACTCTCCCAGCCGGGGGGCTGTTGAGCGGTCAATGCTCAGATCGGCCAGGTTTCGGTTGTTGATACCTACTATAGAGGCTCCAGCTGCTAGGGCGATCTCGAGTTCGGCCTCGCTATGCACCTCCACCAGCGCGTCCAGAGCTTGTTGTTGGGCTACCCTGAGATACGTCCCGGTCAGGCTGCCCAGCACCGCTACAATAAGCAACACCGCCGATGCTCCCAGGGCC
This sequence comes from Meiothermus sp., assembly GCF_037443965.1. GTDB lineage: Bacteria > Deinococcota > Deinococci > Deinococcales > Thermaceae > Meiothermus. The sequence goes on along the minus strand of NZ_JBBINI010000027.1, from coordinate 42,876 downwards.
CGGGCCTGGGCGATCTGTACGGGGTGTACGGTAAAGTCTTTACGCAGAATGGGCAAGTCCACCGACCGACGGACATCCAATAAATCCTGGTCGGAACCAGCAAAATAATGCGGTTCGGTCAACACGCTGATGGCCCGGGCTCCGCCGGCGGCATAAGCCTGGGCAACGGTGGCAGCCTCGAGTTCTACGGCAATTTCGCCCTGCGATGGGCTTTTGCGCTTGACTTCGGCAATCAGCGATAAGCCTGGCAGTTGCAAAGCCTGGCTAAACGAGGGAACGGCCAGCGCCGAGAGGGGGAACTCGAGCCCCTCAAGCGCAACCGCCTCGCTATAACGCCGTCTAGATATCTCTCCCAATACGCCCGGCACGCTTGATAGGTCAGGAACCATATCGCCTATGCTACCCCTTGTCTTGAAAGTCCCGCATGACAGTTTTCTGATACCGGGGCTCGTGGCAGCCCCTTCGGCACCACTTCATACCGTTTCCGCTTGAATCCTTCACCCTTGGACGAAGTCAGAGGTGAAGGATTCAAGCCGACCGAAGGGAGTAGAAAAGCATTTCGGTAGTATCGTTTAGGCTTGTCAAAGTGAACGATACTACCGAAATGCGTATCAGAGGTGCAAAAACGCCTCCTAGGCTAAGTCTGAGAGGTAAACTTAGTTTAGAAGTGCCGTTTAGGTGGCAATTCTTGTTAAGCGGCAATGGGAAAACCTCAGTCGGTATCATATTTCTAGATATACCGTACAGAACCGGACTCTTCAAACTATCGGCTCTCAGGATGGCCCAGTTCCTAACCAAAGGTTGAACATAACGCGGAACCGAAAACCCACGCCACCCCCTAGAAACCTGTCAATCATGGATCAAGCCATGTAATGTCTGCTTTTTCCCTTACCGACAGAGTATTCTATGCTACGGGAATCAAAAAGAGTCGTTCTGAAGGCCGCGTCGTGAGCAGCTTCAAACTCTTATCTGAACAAACAACCAGAAGTTCATTGCGCCTGTGCTTAGCCCAACCTAATCAAACTCACTGCACTCGGTCTAATCTTTCTGCTACCATACTCTTTATGAAAGGCATTGTGCTGGCATTGGGGGGTGGAGGGGTACGTGGGGGAGCGCACACGGCTGTGCTGGACGTACTGACCGAGGCCCAAATTCCCATTGTCGGGCTGGCAGGCAGTTCTGCCGGTGCGCTGGCAGCCGCCACCTATGCCTTTGGCATTACCGTGCCCCACAGCGATCTAAGTGAGTGGCTAAAGGATCCCGAGCTCGAGCGTCTACAAAAAAACGGGGCCTTGTACCAGGTGAGTCGGATGGTGGATTTTGTACGGCGGCCCTATCTGGCCGAGGGCCTCAAGATTCGCCAGGGATATCGCACCTTGTTTGGCGATAGTCGTATCGAAGAAAGCCCCATCCCGCTGGTCATTCAGGCTTGCGATTTCAATACGGGCGAGGTCGTCATGCTGCGGGCCGGACCGGTATCCGAAGCACTGGCGGCCAGCAGTGCAGTACCCAGTATTTTCCCACCCGTGCAGTGGCATGGGCGGTTGTTGGTGGATGGCGATGTAGCCGAAAAAGTGCCGGTCACGGCAGCCAAGGCTTTGCAGGCCGGGCCCGTGGTGGCGGTAGATGTCTCCAACCGGGTGGTGCCCAGCGAACCCAAAAGTGCCCTCGAGGCTGCCTTACAAGCCGGTGAAGCTTCGCGGCGCCGCCTCCTGAGCATGGCCCTAGCCCAGGCCGATGTGGTGATCTCGCTGGCTGCCGACCCTCCCATCGAAACCTTCGACTACACCAAGGCCGATCTGGCCTACGAACTGGGTCGCAAGCGGGCCGAAGAGGCCCTGCCCAAAATTCAGCAACTGCTGACCAAGCCCCCGCTTCCCGGCAGACCCTGGTGGTCACGTTTTGCCCAGCCCAAACCACAGGCGTCCAAACCCAACCCCATAGCCAACCAATCCGAAACTCAGAAACAGAACCACCACTAGGCCAAAACCCATTCGTGCAGCAAAAATTGCAGCCAGGCAGGCCACCCCTAGCCACAGGGCCTCCAAAAATATTTGCCGAACGGGCTCGAGGTGCGGTCTTCTGGTGGTTGGACGAGATTTGAGCACCCCAATAATCAGTAGCAACAGGCAAAAAAACCCACTCACAGCCCAGACTACGCCCTGCGGTAATCCCGACAGGGCTGGTAAGGCCAGCCAAGCTAAAGTCAGGTGCAACAACTGAAGCGCCAGGGTCAGCCCGCTAAGTTGCACCAAGCCCCACCGGCGCAAGGCCAAAGGTGACCTCGAATCTACTAACTCCACCCAATAAAGTTTCATACATTGCGATTACGCCAATCGGGTTTCCCTCGAACACTTACCGGGCACGGCCAGTGTTTCGCCTGTTCATCTAAGGACGACGCTTTTTTCGCTGAACGTAGTGAGGGGATCCACTCGAGCGATTCCCACGAATACCCAGAACAACGCTTTGTTTTGTGCTGGGTAAGCTGCGCTGCTCGGGGGTGCAGCGTAATTGTGGGAAGCGCGATAGACTTCACAAAAATGTACCCCTAATGGGTTGAGTGATCATCTTTGTGAAGCCGGTATTACCCGACGTGCCAACCACTGCCAAGCCAAAGCCATGCCTAAAACGGCGATTCCGATGATTTCGGTGTTGGGGTTGTTGGGCATCAGTGTGAGTGCTGCCACCAGGTACAAAAGCCGCTGGGGCCAGTTGGCCTTCCCCAATAGATATCCCAGGGTGGCTGCTGAGAAGGCTGTAAGCCCCAACAGGGCGGTTGTAATGATGCGTCCACCCTCGAGTACACTCTCCACCCCAATCATCAGCAAACCCGGGTTGAAGAAGACCATGTAGGCCAGCAGGGCGGTTCGCAGCTCGTAGACGAAGCCCTGCACACCAGTTCTAAAGGGGTCGCCCTTGGCGATGGCCGAGGCCGCATAGGCCGCCAGGGCCACCGGCGGGGTCGAGTCGGCCATGATGCCAAAGTAAAAGGCAAACATATGGGCCACAATTTTCAGGATGGGCACCTCTATGCCCGAGAAGGTCAGGGAGCCATAGTCAATGCCGTTTTCCTCAGCAATTTTGGTAATCACCGGAACCACCAGGCTGGCCATCACCACGTAGTTGGCGGTGGTGGGAAGACCCATGCCCAGCACCAGACTGATGAGCTGGGCCAGGAACAAAGCCACCAGCAGGTTGTTCCCCGAAAGGGTTTGCAGCAGGTCGGTCAGACCAAACCCGATGTTGGTGATGAGCACCACCGCAATGATGATGCCGGCCAGGCCGGTGGCAATGGCAATGCCCACCATGTTGCGGGCCCCGTTGGCAAATCCCTCAACGACAATTTGAGCAAACGAGCGTAGGCCGCTGCCAACCCCTCGTCCCGAGCGGATAGCCAGGTAAAGTTCTTGCAACAAAGCCACCCCAATCATCAAGAAGATGGTGTTGAGGGCGGCCCGCTCGGGTGACAGCTCGATAATGAGCAGGGCGTACAGCAAATAAGCCAGAGGAAAAACGTAGTGCACTCCAGCCCGGAAGGTGGGCCAGAACTTGGGTAGCTCGTCCTTGGGCAGCCCCTTGAGACCCAGCTTGACCGCCTCCAAATCCACCAGAATGAACAACGTGGTGTAGGCCAGCAAAGCCGGCACAATGGCCATCAGTACCAAGGACGAGTAGGGCACACCCAGAAAGTCAGCCATGATAAAAGCCGCCGCCCCCATCACGGGGGGCATGAGCTGCCCGTTGGAGCTGGCCGCCACCTCCACCGCCCCGGCTTTCTCGGCAGAATACCCCGCCCGGCGCATGGCCGGGATGGTGAAGGTTCCGCTGGTGACCACATTGGAGATGGAAGAGCCCGAGACCACCCCGGTGAGCGCCGAGGAGACAATCGAAGCCTTGGCCGGCCCGCCCCGCACCCCGCCCAAAATGCTGAAAGCCAGGTCGGTAAACCATTTGCCGGCCCCGGCCCGCTCGAGGATGGCCCCAAACAGCACAAACACAAACACCGTTCGGGCCGCCACCCCAATGGGCGTACCCCAGATGCTATCTGAGGCGTTCATAAAGAGCTGGCTCACCAACGAGCGCCACTGCACCCCTGCGTGGAGCTGGCCCAAGGCACCAGGCAACTGTCCCTGGAAGAGCCCCTGGGGCCCGGTGAGGGCAAACAGCATAAACACAACGGTGATGATGGGCATGGCCGGCCCCAGCGAGCGCCAGCCTGCCAGCAGCAGCATCAGAATGGTGACACTTCCCACCACCAGGTCGGTCTGGTTGGCCAGCCCACCCCGGATCTCGATCATCTCCTTGTACTGCCACATCACATAGCCTGCCGAAAGGGTTGCGGTAATGCCCAGCACCCAATCGAACAGAGGAATCCGGTCGCGGCGGCTACGGCGGTTGAAGGGGTAGACCAAAAACACCAGGGCGAAAGCAAAGGCCAGGTGGGCTGCTCGGAAGAACAATTGATCCAGCGAACCTATCCAGGTAGCCCAGACCTGGAACACGCTCCAACCCACCGCCAGTCCCAGAATGATCCAGCGGGACCAGTCGGTTGGTTTTCGCCCCCCTAGCTCGGTCTCCTCAACCAAGCGGGTCGCTTCAACCTCCGGCTTATTGTTATGCATCATAACCTCCATTAAGGCCTATATGCCGCACGCTATTGGACTCGAGCAGGGCGCACCTCCCTGGCTCATAAGCTGGCATAGTTTTACACCCAAAAGCCCACAACGTCCATTTTGCCCCGCAAAAAGTAAGGCCGACTCGATGGTCGGCCCGGACAGGTTCAAGAAATTAGCGGATGATGCGCTTTTCACGGTAGTAGCGCTCGGCGCCGGGGTGCAGGGGAATCGGCAGGTTACGAGCGGCCAGGTTTACATTGAAAAAGCGCTGCAGGTTGGGATGAATGGACTTGAACTCGGGGCTATCGAAGGTAGCCTTGAGCATGTTGTACACCACGTCGGCGCTCAGGCTCTCGGCCGCAATCCACATCGAGAGCACCGCCACCGATGGGGTGGTCACATCCACACCACGGTAGGTTTCACCCGGGATGTTGAAGGCGCGGTAGAAGGGGTACTTTTTGGCCAGTTCCTGTACACGCCTGGCCTCAACCTCCACAAGCTGAACACGCAAGGTCTGGGCCGCCTGGCTAATCACCGAAGCCCCCAGGCCCCCGGTGAAGAAGAAAGCGTCGGCACGGCCGTCTTGCATCAGGGCCAGGGCGTTGTTGGGGTTGACCCGGATGGCTTCGCGCAGGTCGTTGAGACCCAAACCATAGGCCTCGAGCACCTGGCGGGCGTTTTGCTCGGTTCCTGAACCCACGTCGCCAATCACCACCCGTTTGCCCTTGAGGTCGGCGATAGTGTTGATACCAGCCCCAGCGCGGGCCACCACATGCACCACTTCAGGGTAGAGGATGCCCACCGCACGGATGTTCTTTACCGGCTTACCATCAAAAGCAGCGATACCCGTGCCGTTGAACGCATAGAACGCGATGTCGTTCTGAGCTAGACCCATCTGAAGCTCGCCCGAAGCAATAGCGTTGATGTTGAAGACCGATCCGCCCGTCGAGCGAGCGTTGGCCCTTACACCGATATTGGCATCGTTGACCAGCCGTGCAATCCCAGTAGCAACAGGAAAATATACCCCGGTTGTACCCCCAGAGCCGATGGTAACGAAGGTTTGTGCAAAGGCGGATCCCGCCAGTGCAAGTGAGGCCAATAGCAACAGCGTCTTTTTCATTTGAGTCTCCTCCTTGAGCTAACCGGGTTGATTATTCCCCAGTGTTAGGGCGACGTCAACCTCCCATGCCAAGTTAATGAACAATGCGGTAAGTTGAAGTGTGCCGAGATTACATATCGAGAAGCTGGTTGCGGGCGGACTGGGGCTGGCTCGGACATCTATGGGAACCGCCCTGGTACGGGGTGGGTTGCCCGGCGAAACCGTGGAGGCCGAGCTGTGGAAGCGCAAAAACCACCTCGAGGGCCGCGTGACAAAGGTTTTAGAGGCCCATCCCAAGCGTTACCTCAAGGCGTTACCCCCCTCGGCAGACCTGCCGCTGGAATACCCGGAGCAGTTGCCGATCAAGCAGGGCTTGGTGGAGGAATCGCTCGAGCGCATCGCCAAGCTGAGTTTTCAGGTATTCCCTATTCAAGCCTCACCAGCCTATGGCCTAGAGGCCGGTCTCCACTACCGCACCGCCGCCCAATACGCGCTGCACCCCCTGGGCGGCCTGGCCTACCGCCAGCCCCAGTCCAACCAACTCACGCGCCTGATCCACGACCCCCTCATTGCCGAACCGCTACAAACCGCGTTTGAGCTGCTCTCGGGCTGGCCGTTGTCGAGCCTCGAGGAAATTGTGCTGCGTGGCTCGCTTTACGAGCATAAAGTCCAGGTCGGTCTGATTGGCGGACAGGCCGGTTTTTTCAAGAGAACTGCCCAAGCACTGTTACAAGAAGGAATTGCCGGCGTGGTCTGGGGTGAGCCAAGCCCCAAGGGGCGCTTCCGGGGCCGCGTTCAACACCTGGCAGGCGCATATGACCTCCTGGAGGCATTTGGCGAGGTGCTGTTCACCATCAATGTGCAAAGTTTTGCCCAGGTCAATCCAAAGGCGGCTGGGCTGCTCTTTCGCGAGGCCACCCAAATTGCCGGTTCGGGACGCAAGGCCGTGGAGCTGTACGCCGGAAGTGGCGTGCTGAGCCTGCACCTCGCACCCTATTTTGAGGAGATCGTGGCCATCGAAATCAACCGCAACGCGGTCAAACGGGGTGAGGCCAACCGGGATCGCCTGGGGGCAAACAACCTGGTTTTCAAACAAGACGACGCCCGGGTACTCGCCCGGCATCTGCCCGCCGATCTGGTCGCGGTGGATCCGCCCAGGGCCGGCCTTTCCCCCGAAGTCTTGGGGAGTTTGATAGAAGGTCAACCAGCCCAGATTCTCTACATCGCCTGCGACCCGGCCACCTGGGCCAGGGATGTGGGCAGGCTTGTTCAGGCTGGCTATCAGCTATCCTTCGTCCGGCCCTACGATTTTTACCCCTTTACCCACCATGTTGAAATTCTCAGCCTGCTGTCGAGATAGCCCAGACCCCAGCGGAGCCTTGAACCCTTGCGCTTTGCCTTTCAATCCCTGACAATCAGCTTCGTGCTAGCCAAGCGGATTATCCCTTGCCTTGATATCCACGCCGGGCGCGTGGTCAAGGGCATCAACTTCGTGAACCTGCGGGATGCCGGAGACCCCGTGGAATCGGCCAAGGCCTACGATATGGCCGGTGCCGATGAACTGGTTTTTCTGGACATCACGGCCACCCACGAGGAGCGGGGCATCCTGCTCGATATTGCCACCCAGGTCGCTGAGCAGGTTTTTATCCCCTTTACGGTGGGCGGGGGGGTGCGGAGCCTCGAGGATGCCAGAACCTTGTTGCTGGCCGGGGCCGACAAGGTTTCGGTAAATTCGGCGGCGGTCAAGCGCCCCGAGCTTATACGGGAGTTATCGGATCATTTTGGCAACCAGGCGGTGGTGCTGGCCATTGATGCCCGAAAAAAGGGGGATTCCTGGGAGGTATACGTGTCCGGCGGACGTACCCCCACCGGGCTGGATGCGCTCAGGTGGGCCGAGCAGGGGGCCCAACTGGGCGCTGGAGAAATTCTGCTGACCAGCATGGATGCCGACGGCACCAAGGCAGGCTTCGATATCGAGTTGTGCCGGGCTGTTTCACAGAGGGTAGGAATTCCCGTCATTGCCTCGGGGGGTGCTGGAAGCAAGGAACACTTCACCCGGGTTTTGCAAGACGGCGTGGCCGATGCTGCCCTGGCCGCCAGTGTTTTTCACTTTGGCGAGATTCCCATCCCGGAACTCAAGCGCTACCTAGCCCAGCAGGGCCTTCCCATGCGAATTGAGCCACCCCTTCCTGCCCGATGAAAAGTGGTTGCGTTTCACCCCCTATCCCCGGAAAATGTGAGCTGCACGGATATGAACCTTGATTCAGTTAATTTCGATGCCCAGGGCCTCGTTCCTGTGATTGTGCAAGACGCGCGCAGCGGCCAGGTGCTGACCCTGGCCTATGCCAACCGCCAGGCCCTGGAAAACACCTTACAAACCCGGCAGAGCACCTTTTGGAGCCGCAGTCGGGGTGAGCTCTGGGTCAAAGGCCTGACTTCTGGGAACATCCAAGAAGTAGTCGAAGTAACCCTGGACTGCGACCAGGACGCTGTTTTGTATAAAGTAATCCCACACGGCCCGGCCTGCCATACCGGCGCCGAGAGCTGCTTCCATTATTCGGTCAGCCCTCCCTCCGGCCACCCCCCCCTGGGCGAGGTGCTGGAGAAGGTCTACCGCACCATCCTGGAGCGCCTGGAAACACTTCCCGAGGGCTCTTACGTTGCCAAAATGCACCAAGCAGGCCTGGATCGGGTGCTCAAAAAAATCGGCGAGGAAGCCGGCGAGGTGATTATTGCGGCTAAAAATGCCAATCGGGAGGAGCTTGCGTGGGAAGCCTCGGATTTGCTCTTTCATCTGTTGTTTACCCTTGCCGAGCAAGGTCTGACACCCGCCGACCTCGCTCGAACCCTCTGGAGCCGGCACAAACCCAGACCGTAGTAATTTTGCAGAAACCATTGCAAAGCGCCTCGAGCCTGGAAGCACTACCAAGCCTTGCCGCCTCACAAACCTTGGTAAGCTCTGAACATGGAACTCGAGACGGAAATGGACATCGAGCGACTGCTGGTGCTCGAGATCGCCCGCGTCACCGAACAGGCCGCGTTGGCCGCAAGCCGGCTGGCCGGAATGGGCAAAAAAGACGAGGTGGACGGAGCCGGAACCGAGGCCATGCGCGAGGTTCTCTCGGAGCTGCCCATCCAGGGACGGGTGGTCATCGGCGAGGGGGAGATGGATGAGGCCCCCATGCTCTACATCGGCGAGATTCTTGGCCGCGGGGGGCCCGAGGTGGACATCGCAGTAGACCCGGTAGAGGGCACCACCATCACGGCCAAAGGGCTTCCCAACGCCATCACCGTCATTGCCATCAGCGAAAAAGGGGGGCTCTTGGGAGCTCCCGATATGTATATGCAAAAGCTGGTGGTGGGGCCACCGGCAGCCGGTAAGGTCAGCCTGGACTTTCCGGTGGAAGCCAACCTGCGCATCATCGCCGACTCCCTTCAGCGCAAAGTGGAGGATCTGGTGGTGGTCATTCTAGATCGGCCCCGCCACGAAAAACTGATCCGGGAGGTGCGCGAAGCGGGGGCCAGGGTCAAGCTCATTACAGATGGGGATGTGGTGGCGGCCGTTTCGGTAGCGATTCGGGGAACCGGGGTTCATGCCATGATGGGCAGCGGGGGTGCGCCCGAAGGGGTGTTGGCCGCAGCGGCTCTGAAGTGCATGGGTGGTGAGATTCAGGGGCGTTTTCTACCCGATAGTGAGGCCCAGCTCGAGCGTCTCAAGACCATGGGGGCCAACGAAAAGAAGATTTACCGTACCAACGACCTCGCCCCCGGTCAGCAGATCGTATTTTCAGCCACCGGCATCACCCACGGGGAACTGCTCGAGGGTGTGCGCTACTTTGGGGGCGGGGCTCGTACCCACTCCATTGTGATGGGCTACAAAACCAAGGTGGTGCGTTTTATAGACTCAATTCATCTATTTGAAAGTGGGGCGCGGGTTAATATTCGGGTATAAGGCGACACAAGCAAGAGGGTGCTCCAAATGTCCGAACTCCTCCAACCCGCGCCAACACCGGGCGCTAGGAAAAGGGCGGGAGCAGCCACTGCTGGTTTAGTGGCTAGTGACCTCAGTGTAAACCTCATCTGGTTAGCCAGGAGACCGCCCAGGTTTCATATCACCGCTCCCATACTCACATTACCCTTTCTGCTTATGACTGGTACCAGATTCGGTTCGTTCGTCACCGAAGGGTCGCGAACGAACCCGACCGAATTTATCCGCGTAGCGGAGGGCGATACCGCCCCTTGGAACGGGAGACTCAAAACTTGCACCTAAGAATTCCCTGCAGGAATCCTCAAACTCCAAACACTGAACATCTGTCATTCCGACGAAGGAGGAATCTGATACTGCACGAAAACAGGCAATTCCCTTGACCGCACCCTAACAGATTCCTCGGCCAACTCCGCCTCGGAATGACGGATCCTTTTTGCATGACGTTCCACCTCTCGCACGGTTTTGTAAAACTGCAAGTTCTGAGGATACGCTTTCTTCGCCGAGCAGAGCGAGGGGTGTGCTCTGCTTTGATCAGCTTAGCAACCGTAGGATTCAAAAAGAAAGCCTCGTAAGGTTCTTTGTTGGAAGATTATCTTTTTTGAATCCGATATGATTCAACAAGTGAAAGGAACCCTCGGACACACCCCTCACTCACAGAGTTGTAACCCTCTTTCCCTCTGACCTATGGCTTTTCACACTCTTTTGATGGTGGGTAGTTAGGCTTTCAAACAAGCTTCAGCCAACCGAGTAAACTGGGGCTAGGAGACTGCCATGAACCTGGGAATGACTGAAATTTTGATTATCTTGCTGATCGCCTTGCTGCTGTTTGGTCCACGCAAGTTGCCCGAGTTGGGGCGCAGCCTGGGCCAGAGCATCCGCGAATTCCAGCGGGGGGCCAAGAGCATCCGCGAGGAGTTTGAAAAAGCTGCCGATGTGAAGGAGTTCAGGGAGATCAAAGAGGAAATTAGCAAGCCCCTCGAGGAGATCAAAAAACCGCTCGAGGTCAAAGAGGAAAGCAAATCCTGATGGGGTTGAGTATGCGAGAAGCCCCTTTGATGGAACACCTGGAAGAGCTGCGCAACCGCCTGATCTGGGCCATCGTGGCCTGGGGGGTGATGACGGCAGTGGCCTTCACCTTCCGCGTGCAAATCCTCGAGGCCCTTCGGCGTCCATTGGATGCCTACAATGCCAGTGCTTCCTTGAAAGCCGAGCTCATCGTTCTAAACATCACCGAACCCTTCCTTACCGCTTTCAAAGTTGCGGCCTTCGGAGGCCTGGCTTTGGCTTTACCTTTTATCGTTTATCAGATTTGGGCCTTCATTGCACCGGGTTTGTACGCCCACGAGCGGCGGCTGGCCATCCCCTTCTTGCTGGGCGCGGGGTTCAGCTTTGGCCTGGGAGCAGTTTTTGCCTACTTTGTGTTGTTGCCCTTTGCGGTTCCTTTCCTGCTAGGCTTCTTGGGGGATGTGGTCACCCCGCAAATTTCCATCGGGATGTATATGGGCCAGATTCTTACGTTCCTGGGTTTGATGGGGATTTTGTTCGAGATGCCGGTGGTGAGTTACCTATTGGCTCGGCTTGGCTTCATTACCAGCCGCTTTCTAATCAATAACTGGCGCATTGCAGTGGTTCTGCTGGTTTCACTCGCAGCCCTCATTACGCCGACGGTGGATGTGGTCAACCTGAGCCTGGTCTCGGTGCCCCTGATGGTGTTGTACGGGATTTCAATTCTCCTAGTCAGGTGGGCTGAGCGCAGTCGTCCAAAAGAAGTTGAAGCCAGCGCTACATGAAAATAATGTTTTATGGCTTCAGCCAGTACCGCTCATAGAACTTGCATCTCGAACCCTACTCAATTCCCGTGACTTGCGTTGCACCCTAAATCTTGGTATACCATTGAGTTCATGGATCAGCGAATCGCAGACCTGCGTAAGGATGTAGACCGTATCAACCGCGAACTGCTCCAGCTGCTCTCCGAGCGGGGCAAGCTGGTGAGTGAAATTGGGCGCGTTCAGACCGAGCTTGGCCTCGCGCACTACGACCCCAAACGCGAAGATGAGATGCTGGCCTACCTTACCTCAGAAAACCCTGGCCCTTACCCTGCCGAGACCATCCGGCGGCTCTTCAAAGAAATTTTCAAGGCTTCGCTCGACCTCGAGGAACAGCAGGATAAGCAAAAGTTTCTGTACTCCCGCCAGGTCAAGCCCGACGACACCACCGTCCAGGTGGGCGAGGTGGTTTTTGGAAAGGGCAAGGTGATTGTGGCTGGGCCTTGCTCGATTGAGTCTGAAGAGCAGATGTTCTCTACCGCCAAGTATCTGGCGGGCTACGGCATTAAGGTGCTGCGCGGAGGAGCTTACAAACCCCGCACCTCGCCTTATGGTTTTCAAGGGATGGGCGAACCTGGCCTCAAGCTGGGCCGCCAGGCTGCCGACGCCCACGATATGGTGTTTGTTACCGAGGTGATGGATACCCGCGATGTGGAGCTGGTGGCCCAGTACGCCGACATTCTGCAGGTGGGCACCCGCAACGCCCAAAATTTCGCCCTGCTGCGCGAGGTGGGTAAGGCCAACAAACCGGTTTTGCTCAAGCGTGGCTTTGCCCAGACCATCGAGGAATGGTTCTACAGCGCCGAATATATCCTTTCTCAAGGCAATGGCGAGGTGATTCTGTGTGAGCGGGGTATCCGCACCTACGAAAAATGGACCCGCAACACCCTCGATCTCTCCGCCGCCATCCTGGCCAAGCAACTCACCCACCTGCCGGTGATTGTGGACGTGACCCACGCCGCCGGACGACGCGACCTGCTGGCCCCGTTGGCCAGGGCCGCGCTGGCCGCCGGACTCGACGGGGTACACATCGAGGTGCACCCCAACCCTAAGGTGGCCCTTTCGGACAACGAGCAGCAACTGGACTTCGCACAGTTTGATCAGTTCACGAAAGCCATCGAGGACCTGATGCCCAAGGAAGCCTCGAGGGTCTAGGCGGGCAATTGTTGATCGTAACCCGACCCCCAACCCCACTACCCTGTAGGCTTTGAGCTGTGGGACTCTTCGATAACCTTGTTGGCGCCTTTCTAAAACTGACCGACCCCACCCCGGAGTACACCGGGCCACGCTGCCTGCTCGAGCGTAACAGCGTGGGGGGATGTGACAAATGCCAGCAAGCCTGCCCGCATGAGGCCATCAACCTCCAAAGCTTCACGGTGGAAATTGACGAGGTCAAGTGCACCAGTTGTGGCCTTTGCACGGCGGTTTGCCCAGGCATCGCGCTGGAGTTCCCTCTGGGGCCGATACAGGAAAAGCTACACCGGGGGCAGGGCCAGATCCGTTGCTCCAAAGCCCCTGGAGCAGGTGACGAAATTCACTGTCTGGGACAACTAACACCGGGTGTTTTGGCGGAAGCGGGCTCACGCTTTGGGGTGCTCACCCTAGCCCATGGCGACTGCGCAAACTGTAAGATTGGCGGCCCTACCATCCCGGAAAGGGTACAGTGGGCGGCGCAAGAGGCAAGGAAGTATTTTCCTGGAATGCAAGTGCATTTACAGCAGGATGCACTCCGCGGGGCCGAGGTGGGCCGTCGGGAGTTCTTTGGTGCTATGTTCGGTGGGGCCAAGCGTTCCGCGGCAGAACTGGTACCCAACTTACCTTTACCCCAAACTGAATCGTACGAAGACCGGCGTTCTGACCGTCCTGCGGAGCTGCGCCTGAGGAAGGTGGCGGCCCACCGTGCGGAGGTTGTGCATTGGCCCCGTATTGCAGTGGCTGAGGGGTGTACCCTATGTCCGGTTTGTACCAATGTGTGCCCCACCAAGGCGGTTGAGCGTGAGCGCGAGGCCGTAGAGGGTTTAAGTGAAGAGTATGTGCTAAAACTGAACGTCTCGGCTTGCACCGGGTGTGGGGCTTGTGTAGAAAGCTGCCCACCACAGGTGATTTCGCTGGTGGAAGCCAGCCGTGACGAGGTGTTTGACCAGGCCCTCGAGCTCTTTCGGGGCACACCCCCCTGGTACGATCTTTAGAGGTTCTTATACGCATTCCGGCAGTATCGTTCACTTTTGAAAGCCTAAACGATACTGCCGAAATGCTTTTCTACTCCCTTCGGTCGGCTTGAATCCTTCACCTTTGACTACGCATGGCGGTGAAGGATTCAAGCGGAAACGGTATTAGCACCTCCTAAGTTCCGTGTCACGTTTCCATCCGGCCCATCTACAAACCAGCCTGCTCATTGCCAAGGACGCGAAAGGCAACCGGTTTGGAAAGTACCAAGGCGGTGGTGGTCGTGCCGTATACACCCAGTTTCTGGTTGAGCATTTGCTCGAGCTCCTGCACGGAACGAAACACGGCCCGAATCAGGTAGCCATCGCGGCCCGTCAGGTTCCAGAACTCGAGCACGTTAGGTAGCTGAGAAATATAGCGAATGGCTGCATCGTGGTTGCTGTGGGTTACCTCGGCCCGAATGAAGACCTCGAGGGTGTAGCCCACTTTGCTTGGATCTATATCAGCCCGAAAGCCCCGGATAATCCCGGCTTCTTCCATCCGGCGCACCCGCTCAGCAACGGCAGGGGCCGACAACCCCACCTGTCGGCCGATCTCACTAAAGGGCAAGCGAGCATTTTGTTGAAGTAGCACGAGGATTTTCCAGGAAGTTTGGTCAAGATATTTTGATTCAATGGTCACAAGCTTATATTACTTTACTTTTAATCAATTACAGCCCTCTTTTTTTTCGATAAATCATTTTCATAAGCAAATATGCCCACTACCATAAAGATATTGGCTCCAGGCGAGCCAGTCGGGGAGAACAATATGAAACATGCCCTCAATGCGAAACATCTGGAGCAAAGCGCCCTTACCGCCCTCACCCTGTTTGCACAAAAGCAAGGAACCCACCTGGATTGGTTGATAGACCGGCATTTTGTAACTGAGCACCTGACTCCAACCTTGCTATACCGCTTGCGAGCCCACCTCCCCATCAAGGCCAACGAACTTGTAGAGTTGTGGGCGCTACACCTGGGTTTGTCTGATACTGTGCTGGCAGTTTGGCGACCCCAGCTCGAGCCCTTCTTTGCCGAGTACCTCAAGCTGCTGGCCACTCAGTTGCAGAACCACACCCAAAACCCTCGTCTGCTAAACCACATGCTGATATGTGCGGGTTAGAGTAGCTTCCCTAAAGAACCCTACGCTGTTCGATGGTCTAGCCAGCCTTTGCCCCTGGTAACGCCAACACATATGTCGCATTCTTTTTTGTTTGTGGCGGCAAAATAGCACGGCTGCCTTTATACATGCTGGCAAGTTTGACACAAGACGGCCAGACCCCTAAAATACCGATTGCTGTCCTGCGGGTTTCGCAGTTGCTCAGAGTGCGAACCGTCTGACCGCTCTGCGCTGGGGCATCGTCTAATGGCAGGACAACGGTCTTTGGAACCGTCGGTCGTGGTTCGAGTCCACGTGCCCCAGCCATCAATCCCTCCGGGCCTTGCTCGGAGGGACATTTTTTGGATAGACCTCTTACAAGAACTGTGGCAAATGAGTGCTGCTCTGGCGGAAAGTCTGATACTATGCTAGTTAATATGGCGGAAGCAGTGCAGGTTGATAAAGTGCTGGTCGTCACCTCGAGCCTGACCCTTCGGGCCTTGCTCGAGCTTGCCATTGAAGAGCAGGGCGTCGAAGCCCAGTTTTATGAGAAAGCCCAGGAAGGCTTGGATTTCCTCAAGGCTCATACCCCTCGGGCAATTGTGCTGGACGACGGGATTGAAATTGATCCCTTTTCCATTGCTTCCCGCCTCAAAATGAGCCGCCGCCTGCGGGAAGTGCCGGTAGTGCTCTTTATTGGGGATAGCGACGATCGCACCAAGCTTACTGCCGAATTTGCCCGTGTAGAGCATGTGCTTTCCAAACCTGTCGATCGCAAAGCATTCTCCTCCATCCTGCGAAACCTCCCACAGCATCAACCCGGCGCATAGGCAAAAATGATCGTGAGATCCTTAGGTGAGGCGCTCTTCTTTCGTTCATCAGCCGCCTGCCCAATCAAAAGTCCTCGTTAGGGTCATTCCCCAGCAGAATCGGAATTACAAAAAGTCTAATCTGCGGCTGGTACACTGTGGGACGTGCGCCGACTTTTTCAGGTGGTACGGATTGTTTTTATTGCCGGTATTTTAGGGGCGATTGGGGCCGCGGGGTATGTGGCCTGGCTGCTGCTGCGCGACCTGCCGAGCCTCGAGACCCTCGATGACCTGCGCTTTACGGCCACTTCAACCTTCTACACCCGCGACGGCATTCCCATTGCCGACCTGGCCTCGGTGGAGGATGGGCGGGCCATCGCGCGGCAACTGGTTCGGTTGAGCGAGGTTTCACCGGCTGCTGCCGTGGCAGTGGTGGTTTCGGAGGATCAGCGCTTCTTCAAGCACTACGGCATAGATTTTGTGCGCCTTTTCGGCAGTCTGTACTATTCCCTACGCGGTGACCTGCAGGGAGGCTCGACCATCACCACCCAGGTGGTCAAGAACACCTTGTTGCGCGACCTGGCCTTCGAGCGCCGGAGCATCAGCGGCCTCGAGCGCAAGCTCAAAGAGTTTCCATTGGCAATTCAAATCGAGCGTCGCTACTCCAAAGAGGAAATCCTGGAGATGTACCTCAACGTGGTTCCCTGGGGTGGCAATGCTCAGGGGATTTGGGCCGCTGCCCAGGCGTATTTTGGCAAGGAACCCTCCGAGCTCAACCTGGCCGAAGGGGCTTATCTGGCCATCCTGTTGCCCGCTCCCAACCCCCGCTATCTCGACTATGCTTCTACCCGCCGCCGCATGAAGGTGTTGCTTAGCAACATGGTGACGGAAGGCTGGGTCAGCCAAGCCGATGCCGATGCAGCCTGGCGCTACAAGCTGGTGCCCAAGGGTTGGGAAGTGGCTTACGACGAGGCCGGTAATCTCAAAAGCGCTAAACTTATAGACCCCAGTGTGCGCATAGTGCCCGAGCGCAACGTGCGGCTGGCCCCCTACTTTGTCTTCGAGGTGCAGCGTTATTTGAAGGAGAAAATTGGCTCCGACAAGCTACGCGAACAGGGGGGGCTACGCATCATCACGACCCTCGACCTCAAGATGCAGACCGCCGCCGAGAAGGCTGTGGTGGGCCGCCGCCTACCCGATCTGGCCCAGCTGGCGATGGTGGGCCTCGAGCCCAACTCGGGCGAAGTGCTGGCCATGGTGGGTGCAAGGCCCGGAACCGAGGGTGAATTTAACCGAGCCACCCAGGCCTGGCGCAGCCCCGGCTCTGCCATTAAGCCCTTCACCTACGGGGTTGCGCTGGAAGCCGGCTGGACGCAAGCCACCACCGTGCGCGACTCCCCCGTGGAGTATCCCACCCCGCGCGGTGTCTGGCGTCCCAAAAACTTCGATGGCAAGTTCCTGGATCGTCCGGTCAGCATTCGCTATGCCCTGGACCGCTCGCTCAACCTGCCGGCCATCCGCACCGCCGAGGCCATCGGGGTGCAACGTCTGGGCGACAAGCTGCGGGCGGCAGGTTTTAGGCTGACGGGCAATATGGCGGTGCTGGCCAATTCGATTGGTGGAGGGGCCGATATCACCCCCATGGGGCTGGCAGCGGCCTACTCGAGCTTCGTCAACGGCGGCTACTGGGTGGAGCCACGCTTAGTACTCAGGGTTGAGGATAACAAAGGCCGGATTATCTATCAGCCCGAAACCAAAAAGGTGCTGCTTTGGACGCCGCAAGTGGCCTATCAGATCTGGGACATGCTCAAGGGTTATGTTTACGATGTGCCCCCCGGTTTTCGCAGCAGCCTGGCCGCAGAGGCCCGCATCCCGGGGCGTATTGTAGGTGGCAAAACCGGAACCAGCGACGATGCCATTGACCTATGGTTCGCTGGGGCTTCCAGGGGACTGGCAGCCGCGCTGTGGATTGGGCGCGATGACCACAAGCCCCAGCGCCTTGGGGGCATCGAGCCCAGCAGTTCGCTGGTCAACCCTCCCATCTGGCGTGATTTTGTCGAGCAGGCCCTGCGGGGCCGCCCCGCTGGAGACTTTCCGCAGCCTTCTGGGCTGGTCTTGGCGAATTTCGATCTGCTTACCGGTAACGATAGCTCGAGCGGGGTCGCAGCCCTCTTCCCTGGTCGCCAGGTTCAACGTACCCAGGCGGTGGTACGTGATACCCCGCCTCAACCCACCTACATCGCGCGTCCCGGCCCGGCTATTGCCAATACCAATGCCTACCAAACCATCGCTTTGGATCGGGCTACCAACTGTCTAGCCACGCCCGAAACCCCCACCGAGCGCGTAATATGGCTGCAGGTCTCGAATAACCGAGTCAATGACTATCAATGCAACTAGTGCTCCGGTAACTTAATTCCTGGGATGAATCTGACTCCCCTGATATCTGGGAGTTGCTTTGAGCGCTTCATTTTGGGAACTTCACGGCATATCAATCTTTAACTTACCAAACCACCAGATTCGTAAAGCCTTTTGCGCCGCACCGCGGGGCCGAAGCAATCTAATACACATTTCGGCAGTATCGTTCACTTCGGCAAGCCTAAACGGATACTACCGAAATGCTTTTCTACTCGCTTAGGTCGGCTTGAATCCTTCACCTCTGACTACGTCCAGCGGTGAAGGATTCAAGCGGAAACGGTATAAGTGTCTCCATAGTTGAAATGCGAGATCCGATCCTCAAAGATCAGTGGGGAATTGCGTCAGGTACGCCTTGCCGATTCCGCTGATTTTGCCAATCTACCCTGGCGCAACTTAGTCGGCTTGCAGGGAAGCACGTATTGGGGACAGGATGTTTGCCGCTGATATTTCTTTCGGTTCAGTTTATTCTGAAAACCGATCTACTTTCGCATTCTCGTACGCCCCTTCAGCGTGAATACGAATCGGGCCGAAACACCATAAGGGGGGGCAGCAGTTCCACCGTTACCCAGCTTCCAGGGGTGGGAAGGTTCTGGGCGGACAATACCAGCCGCAAACTGGCATCTCCGCTCGAGCTCTGTACATGAAAAACAAAGAAAAGCGCATCCAGTAAAGCCTCTACCTGACCCGTCATCTGGTAACGCCCGCCACCCAAGTGTTGAACCGAAGCCGCATTTTGGGCGATTTCCCAGCGGTCTACCTGGCCATGAAAAATAAGAGGGGTTTCATTGCCAGAAAAGGGAACCAGGCTACGGTCAAAGGCAAAGAGGGGGCCAAGCGGGGTAAGCACCTCGAGCAAAGGGCTACCCAGCGGCTCAGGGCTTACCGGCCAGGTCTGGGCATACTGCGAAAAGCGTTCCCAGAAATATTCAGGGCTTTCCTCGAGCACAGTGCGGTTTGGGCGGATTACCGAATTCATCAACGACCATCATAAACCTGAAAACCACCATCACCCGTACTCGAAGCACCTCGTACGGTACCGATACTACTGGTGACGGTCCCCAAAGTTGATAAAACAGGCTCTAGGAAGTATTCCGGGGCAGGTCTCTGGCACATTCTCGGAGCAGTGCAATAGCCAACCCAGAACCTATACAGCACATGAGGGGCAAATTCAGAATCCCTTACGCCGCTTGCTGCAACGGGCCAAGAGGCGAAGCTTCCCGTGGGGGCACTCAGAAACCAAGCCCCAACCGTAAAGCGAAACGCCCCGTGGGGTTGACCGCACTAAAGCCATAATCCAAGCGAATCGGCGGAAGGATAGCCCCCAGCAGGTCGAGGTTGATCTGCAAACCGACCCCTGCCCCCAAAAAGAAGGCATCCAGGCCGGGCGGAGCTGGCCACAGACGGCCAAAATCGGTGAACACAAAACCGTAGAGGTTGGTTCCACCGGTAGGGCTCAGGCCAAAGTTGTAGCCATACTCGATGGTGCCATTGAGCACGGTGGTTCCCTTATCGAGAAAACGGGGGTCGTAGCCACGCAGGGTCGTGATGTCGGTACTGTTGCCCCCCAGGCTGAACTTTTGGCTGTCCTGGGCCGTGCCTAGAATGGTCCCGAAAGAAACCCGCAGACCGATGGCCTGGCGGGCCGCCTGATCAAGCTGGAAGTAGTTTCTACCCGTTACCACCACCGGCACGTACTGGGTGACATCGCCTCCCTTGGGGAAGGTAATACCGTAACCGGTATTGAGATTGACCGAAAATCCCTGCGTGGGGAAGGTGGGGTTATTGAGGGTGGTATAGGTAGCCCCCAGGCTCAGGGTGATGGCCTGAAACTCGCGCACGTTCTGCTCGAATCTGCTCTGGGCATCCTGCAGCAAAGCATCGCTGCAAGCGGTGTCCTCGGCCACGGGCGGGTTGGCTTGGTTGCTTGAATCCGGCACCTTCACCAAACACCGCGGACGGTTTGCATCATTCACCTCCAGCAAGGGGATATTCCACTCCCACCCCAGGCCTGCCGAGAGCCGCAGGTTGGGGAAATCGCGGTTAAGGGGGCGGGAGATGGAGAAATTGATGCCCGTTTTGCGCTCGGTGTACTGCCAGACCGAGGTTTTGTCCTTATCGTCAATGACCCCATCTCCGTTCAGGTCTGGGGTTCCTCCGCCGTATTGCTGTTCTATGGGGAAGTTGATGTTGGCCTGGGGCTGGCTGTACAGGTTCACACCAAACGAGGTACGCACCTCCTTGAAATCGGCAAAATCGAGGTAAACCCAGGGAATCCGGTAGGAGGCGCTAAAGGTCAGGAACTGGCCCGCATCGTTGGGGTTGATGCCCAGGGTCACGTTGTACTGATGGGCCAGGCCCCACAAGTTGGTATCGCTGATACCGATGTTGCCCTCCCAACCCGTCAGGCTGCTCCAGGAGATACCTGGGATAAAGCTACCGGTCTGGGCCTCTCTAAAGCTCAGCACGATGATTATGTCCTCTGGCTTTTCGCCCTGTTGGGGCCGCACACCCGGCGGCTCGCGCAACAATCCGGTACGCAGGATATTGGTGATGCCCTGCCTGAGCGAATTTACCGAGAACAAGCTGCCCACCGGAGGCATCTCACGCAAAAACACGCTGGGGTCGGTACGGGTTAGGGCGGGTTCTATACGGTATCCGGCAATGCGCAGTTCACGTAGGCGCTGCACATAAACCCCTTCACGGAAGCTGATGTCAGGCTGGCCCACCAGGTCGAAGCCCGCGTCACGGTATTCACGCAGGACTCGAGCGAAATCTTCGTTGGCCAGCGTGGGATTATACTCGTCGCCTGGTTTGAGGCGGAGCTTGGCGAGCAGTTGTTCGGTAGGGATGACCGTATTACCTTCTATGCGAACCTCGCGGATAGCGCCAAAGCGCTGCTCACCGGCCTGAAAAGTCAGACGCACCCCGTCCTGGCTCACCCGCTCGGGTCTGAACTCAACCACCCGACTGATGCTCCGGGACAAGGCATTTACACCGTCTAAGATTTTATCTACATTGAACGGATCGCCCACCTTGAGGCCCAGAGAGCTGATATCCACCTCTTTGGCGTTAATCTCGACGATCCTAAGCTCGCTAAAAGCCACCTTGAGCACACCCTCAACCAGGCTGGTGCGGAGCAGGTCTACCCCACTACCCCGGAACCCTGCGGAAGCGTACACATCGGCGGTGCGGCCTACGGCATCACGGAAACGATCGAAAGAAAAGCGTCCGTCCTCTACCACCGGTTGGAACAGGGGCTCGAGGCGCTCTTTGGGCACGTAGGTTGCTGTTCCTACCTCTATGGACTTGAGCTCAGGATTCTCCTCGATTTTGAAATTGAGCTCTATTCCCCCAGCCACATCTTTGGCTTCGGGGGTTATCTTGGGCTCGAACGGGAAACCCTCGTTGCGGTAGATCCGGGCCAGCGCAGAGGCCGCCTCGGTCGCCTTCTTGGCGTTGAATACCGAACCGACCCCAATGGCCTGCTCGGTTTCCAGGTAACGCAGCACATTGGCCTCTGGGAAGGCTTTGGAGGACGCGGTAACTTTGGTAATCGCCGGGTTGGTCGTAACCTCCACCACCAGCTTATTGCCCTCCATTCGAACCCTGGCATCGCGAAAATAACCCGTACCCAAAACCGCAGCCCGGGCCTGCTCCAGATCGCCGGGTTCATCGCCAACGCCAAAGGGCAGTGAGATGCGCACGAGTGCGGCCAGCACCGCATCGGTACCTCGCACCTCCACCTCCTCGATGGGGGCCGCCAGGGCCATTCCCAACAACATTACCAGGGGCAACAATCGCTTCATGCTGCCAACCATATGCGAAGCGCGTGAAGTGTGAGTGAGAGCAGATTTTAGCAAACGCCCAATGAAACGCACTCCAACTCCCTTCGGTCGGCTTGAACCCTTCACTTTTAATTACATCAAAAGGTGAAGGGTTCAGGCGGAACCGTTATGACCTGGAGGTTCGGCTGCGACATACCCAGTTTTACAGGGCCATACCGGCTGCGAGAAGCCGAGTACCCTCGACCCACGAACGCAACCGACACTCTAAACCGGGCATTTCATGGCCTCCACAGGCGCTGCAAAAACCTGGCGGATATCAGGAGCAAAGCCCCGCCCAGAACCAGCAGCAAGAGCCTGTCCCAACGCACCACCCGGTATTCGACGTAGAAATTGTTGGCCTGGTCGAGCCGCACTTGCCAGGTATAGGTACGGCCCTCCTGCCCATCGGCATTGTGCTGGCTGGCTGTAAACGGCGTTTGCAGCGAGAGGGATAGCCTGGGTAGCAGGGAACTGGCAAAGAGCGAGAAGATAGGGGCTGCCGGTATCAAGCTGGCCAGCACAGGATTGGGCTGGCCCAGGCGGACATCCAGCCGGTAATTTTCGAGCAGCCACCAGCCCGTCCGCGTGAGGTTGAAACGCTCTTCTAGGAAAGCGTTGGTACCCAGGGTGGTACCGTCCGCATGGGCGATCCTGCGGGTAGCGATGGTCTTGTTCCCCTCGAGGCGAACCTGCCAGCCCTGGGCTTGGAGCTGTTTTACGAAGTCGGCTAGTAGTTCTCTGCTTTGTGGCTGACCTTGGGGCTCGGTGAGGGTTAGGGTCTGGATCACACTGCCGCCGGGTGTGACCTCGAGCTTGAGGTTGGCCTCGAAGCAAGCCGACAGCAGCGCACTGAGGGCCAAAAGCAAAAGCCCTCTAGCCCAGGCCGACATAGCGCCCGCCCCTACCACTTTAGAAATTCACGCTGGGAACCTGGCGGGTGGCTTCATCGGTCTCGAAGAAGGGTTTAGCCCGTTTGCCCAGGGGCTGAGCCACAAACATACCGGGGATGGTGGTAACGGTGTTGTTGAAATCCAGTACGGTGTCGTTGAAGAACTGGCGGGAGTAGGCGATTTTGTTTTCGGTCTCCTCGAGCTGGCCTTGCAACTCGCGGAAGTTGGCGTCGGCCTTGAGCTCGGGATAGGCCTCGGCAATGGCAAACACGCTGCGCAGCGCCTGGGTTAGCTGGTTCGACGCCGCCGATTTTTCCTCGATGCTTCCAGCCGAGAGCATCCGCTCCCTGGCCTGGGTCACCCGGTCGAAAACCCCGGTCTCGTGGGCGGCATAGCCTTTGACGGTATTGACCAGGTTGGGAATCAGATCGTTGCGGCGCTTGAGCTGCACGTCTACCTGAGAAAGCGCGTTATTGACACGGTTTTCCAGGGTGATGATGCGGTTGTAGTAGAAGATGAAGATGGCTACCAGCAGTAGAACCAGAATCAGCAGGACTTCCATAGTCTAGGCCTCCTTGTCCACTATTATCACGCCAGGGTGCGTCGTGCATCCTTACCGGGCTCCACTGGAACCCCCACCTCCGGAGGAACCCCCCCTCGAGCTGCCCCCGAACCCCCCGCCCGAGCCACTGGACGAGGGCTTGAGGGCGCGCTCGAGGCTCTCTAGGTTGCGGGTGATCTGCTCGAGGCCCCCGGTCATCTGGCTAATCTGCCGCAGCATGTCGCCGCTGGAGGCCATCGCGTTGGAGGCCTGGCCCAGGCCCTGCCCCGGAATCCAGCGCGGCACGGCGATCAGATCAGGCCGCTTCTGGGCGATTTGGCGCAGGTTCCGCAAGTAGCGCTCGGCCACCCCCAGCGCCGCAGCGTAGATGAAGTGGTAATCCCACATCTTGAAGTGCTCAGCAGGGGCCGACTCCATCTGTGAAAAGTCGGCCAGGAAGTTGCGGTAGGCTTGCCATCGCTTGGCATTGAGCAGTTTGTCCGGCATCCAGCGGGCCAGGACGTTGAGCGCCAGCAGACCCAGGGCCATCAGACCAACGCCGCTCAAAAAACCGCTGGCCATCAAAACCCCTACCCAGATAGCCCCACCGAGGTTATCGAGCAGAATAGGCCCGAGAATAAGCGACAGCAGCAGGAACAAAAAGCCCAGCCCCAACAGCCAACCCCCCCAGTAGAGCGCGACCCGCCCACTCCGGGCATCGAGCAGCTTGCCGTGGGCTGCTTCGTAGACGGCCCTAGGACGGTGGCTCATGCGCGCGAGCAGACTGGGATTGCGCTGGAAGTAGTTCTTGAGTTCCTCGGGCCGTACCACCCCATCCTTGCCCGCAGCGGCCCGGAGCAGGTTCCAGACCTCGGTTTCCAGTCCGGTGGCATTCTCGGGGGGAGCCACCAGTTTGAAATGGGTCTCGACGCCGCCAAACAGCCCAAACAAGCCCGGATTCTCATGGAGGATGAGTTCCACCGAGCCCCGGCGGGCAAAATCCAGTAAGGTGGCCGAGATCATCCGACCCAGCATGGAGTGCCCAGGGTCGCCTTGGGTCATCACGTACGGCACCATGCCCGGCGGAATCTCCTCGGCAGGTTCGCGGTAATAGCGCCCCACCTCTTCCGTGGGCGGCTCGGCGCCAAAACGCTGGTAGGCCCGTAGGAAGAGGCCAAATAGAACCACCAGCAACCCCAGCGGCAAAAGAGCCAGCCCCCAGGCCCAGCCGGGAACCCGCTGGTTTTCGATTAGCTGGCGGGAGCGCTCGCGAAAGGTGCGGGTCTCCTCCTCGGTCTCTTGCAGCCACTGCTCGAAGCGGGGCTGGTTTAGGGTGAGGGTATTGAACACCCTCGAGGCCAGAATTACCCTCGAGCGCACGAACTCATCCTGGCTGACGGGCGCAATCTGCACCGTGGCCACCTGCTTGGCCTCGTCGAACTCGAGGGTTCCAATCCGCCCCCGCCCGGTGAAGATGAATACCCGGAATCGCTCGGGCACGGCCTGCGGCGCATGCAGCCGTAGCACATAGGCGCCCACCGCCGCGTGTTCGGGCTCCAGGACTTGCCGGTCAAAGAGGGCAGCATCGCTGGCCACGGTGATCTCGCCCGTGAGGGTGTAGCTGATACGAAAAATGCGGCTTTGATTCTCGGCCAGCACCGGCAGGTTACCCGAGCGGTCGGGAGGGCCTGCGGTGATGCTGATGCGGTTGCCCTGTACTTCGTACCGTATGGGCCGCCCATCGTCGAGGGCGCTGGCTTCCTCAAAACGCACCTGTCCCCCCGGACGGGGGTCAATTTCCAGAAAAACCTCACGGTAGGCTCCCTCAAAACGCCAGGTGCGGACATCCACCACCCGCACCCGTCCATCGGGTTGTAGATACACGTCCTGCTCGACCCGCTCGAGGGAATAACTCCTCGCCCAGGCCATCCCCCACAAGGCCAGCACCAGCAGCCCCCAGCGAAGCAGCTTCACCCTACCAGCCTAACCCCAAACGCCGCTCGGCGCCATGCCGGAATAAAAATCGGTACGCCCAAGATAGGGTTTTCTCAAAGCTTGCAGCTATACAAAACCGCGCAAACGACGCAACATCGGGCATTAAAACCCCATCATTCCAAGGCGTAGTGGGCCGAGGCATCTGTTGGGGTGCGCTCGAGAAAATCGCCGACGTCCGTGCACTATCAGATTCCCGTCGGAATGACAGGTGTCGGGTGAGGGAGCTCGAGGATTCCTGTATGGGATCCTTAGGCGCAGGTTCTGCGCCATCCTTCCCTAAGCGCGACAATACCGATGCTGCCCTATTCATATTCCTCGCCTTCGTTGTACAGTGGCACAGACGGTGAAAGTATGTTTGAACCAGGGCTCTTGAAAGACAAGGTGGTGTTGGTAACAGGGGGCGGTACCGGGCTGGGCCGCTCAATGAGCACGCGCTTTTTGGAACTCGGGGCCAAGGTGGCCATTACCAGCCGCCGGGTCGAGACCATCGCGCAGGCCGCTCAGGAGATGATGCAACAGACCGGAGGAGAGGTATTCGCTACACCGGTGGATGTGCGTGATCCCGAAGCCGTAAAGACCATGGTAGATGCGGTGGGGGCCCATTTTGGCCGGATTGACGTGCTGCTCAACAACGCCGCGGGCAACTTTATTTCACCCACCGAACGGCTTTCCTACCGGGCCTTCGATGCCGTGCTCAACATCGTGCTGCACGGTACGGTGTACTGCACTCTGGAAGTGGGCAAGCGCTGGATTGCCAAAGGACAGAAAGGAACCATACTCAACATCGCTACCACCTACGCCCAGACCGGCTCGGGGTATGTGGTGCCCTCGGCCACCGCCAAGGCCGGGGTGGTGACCCTGACCAAATCGCTGGCCGCGGAGTGGGGCAAGTACGGCATCCGCCTCAACGCCATCGCGCCGGGGCCTTTCCCCACCGAGGGAGCCTGGACGCGCCTGATGCCCACCCCGGAAATTGCCCAGATGTTCGAGAAGAAGATTCCCCTGGGGCGGGTGGGCCAGCACATCGAACTCGCCAACCTGGCTGCGTATTTAATCTCGGACTATGCCGGTTTTATCACCGGCGATGTTATTACCATTGACGGGGGCGAGACAGTCTGGAACGCCGGGGAGTTCAACGTGCTGGACGCGGTGACCAAGGAGCAGTGGGATATGCTCGAGGCCTTGCGTAAAAAGAGCTGACCTTTCGATATGCTCTGAGCGTGGCACAATAGAAGCGTGGAACTGATTCAACCATACATCGGCCAGCTCACCTTTGGAGGGTTGGCAGGTTTCGCCGTAGGCTATGCCATCAAGACTGTGGGGCGTTGGGTGGCCATTATTCTGGGCCTGATCTTTGTGGTGGTGCAGGTGCTGGCCTCGATGGGCTACATCGCCGTAGACTGGACGCGCATCCAGCGCGATGTGGAGCCTTTGCTGCAACAGGATCAGATCAAGGGCGCCTGGGATGCTTTGGTTCGGGTGCTCACCACCAACCTGCCCTTCGGAGGGGCCTTTGTGGCGGGTTTGCTGCTGGGCCTGCGGCGGGGCTAGGCGTACTTGGTGCGGAGCAAATGGGCGCGGCTGGCGAGTTCTGACAGCCGGTTCAGGTCAACCCCCGTAACCTGGCCTTGCTGGGCCAGGTAAGGCAAGACCTGCTCGGTGGCCAGGTTACCCACCAGGTCGTCGCCGGCAAACGGACAGCCGCCAATCCCGCCCAGGGCCCCCTCGAGCCAGCCCACCCCAAACGCCAAGGCCACCCGCACCTTGTCGAGGGTGTGCTCCGGGCGGCTGTGCAGGTGCAGTCCCAGGCGCTCGTCCAGCCCGCCGGCCTGGGCCACGGCTTCCAGGGTCTGGGCGATGGTCTGGGCCGAGGCCACCCCGTAGGTGTCGGCCAGCACGATGCCCGCAAGCCCAGGTTGTTGCTTTAGCCGCTGCACGAACTGCGCCGTCAGGCCCGGTGTCCAGACATCGCCGTAGGGGTTGCCAAAGGCCATGGAGAGGTAGACCACAAACCTGAGCCCCTGGGCCCCTTCCACCAGTTGCGCCAGCACCGGCCAGGACTCCTCAATCCCCAGGTTGAGGTTTTTGCGCTGGAAGGTCTCGGAGATGGAAAAGGGGTAGCCCACCGTGGTGAGGTGGGCGGCCTGTCGGGCCCGCTCGAGGCCCTTCAGGTTGCCGATAATAGCCAGGTACTCCCGCCCTTGTGGTGCAGGCAGGGCGGCCAGCACCGCCTCGGCATCGGCGTGCTGGGGCACCCATTTGGGCGATACAAAGCTGGTTAGGTCGAGGCTGGTAAAACCGGCCTCGAGCAGCCCCAGCAGATAGCCCACCTTTTCTTCGGTCGGGATGAACCGGGCAAAACCCTGCCAGGAGTCCCGTGGACACTCCACCCACTTCACAGTTCCTCACTATACCGAGCCAAGCCCTCCGGCTGTACCACGTAGAGTTCGCCCCAGAGCGGAAAGCCCTGCCGGAAGACATCGCGCAGGATTTCGCGCATCAGCTCGGGGTCAATCACGCCGGGGCGCAACACGATGCGCGGAAAGCTCAGGGGAAAGCGCACGGGGTCGGAAAAGTCCAGGTCGAGCGTGACCAGCACGTAATTGTGACGTTCGGCGTAGTCGTACAACACCTGATCGGAGCGCCCCGTAAGGCCTACCTCCCGTGCTGTGACTACCTCGTGGCCTTCGCCAATCAGCCACCACAGCACCCGTTGGGGTATGTTTTCGTCGAGCAGAATCCGCATTATTCTTCGTGCAGGGCAATCCACTCGTAGTTGGCCGAGCGTGCCCCATAGAGCAGCGCAGCCTGGATATCCTGGCGGGTCAGCTCCGGCCACTGCAAGAGAACCTCTTCAATGGACATTTGCGAAGCCAGGGCTTCTAAAATCATGTACACCGCGATGCGGGTTCCTTTTAGGCGCGGCCTGCCACGCAGAATATCGGGGTTGGAGCTGATACGGGAGAGGAGTTCGCTGCGAACCTTTGCGCTCAGCTTCATAAATAACCTCCCTCGAGGCGGCCTCTTTGGGTACAAGGGCTTGAGGTTCAGGAACTTTTGCCCAGGTACTTAGCGAAGATACCATGCAGCCTTGCCAGAGAAAATCATTGCTTTAGAGGGCTGCATACTTCATTCTAGCCGGTTGTGGTGGAGCTGGGGTGCTGAAATTACCTTTGCTGCTGGGTGTAGAGCCGTTTCAGGAACAACATTTGCGCTTGATGGCCGGCTTCATGGCGGGTCAGGTGATACAACACCCATTCCGGTGTCACATCGTAGGGTTCGTAGCGGCGAGGGCGGCGGAAATCCTCCGGGCTCATGGTCTGGTAGCTTTTGAGCAGCAGGTCGCGCACGTAATCGAGCAAATGCAGGTGCTCCACCAGCGGCTTGCCCAGGATGGGCACCAAGCGGCGATCCTGCTCGGAGACCCAGAAGCCTGGGGCGAAATACTGCTGCAAATCGGCGGGTAATTGCTGGCCTTCTTTGCCGAGCATATCTTCATACAGCCAGGAGATTTCGGTGGCGGCTAGGTGATAAAGCAGGGTTCCGATACTGTTGGCAAAGCCGTCGGGCAAATAGTCTAGGTGGGCTTGGGCCAGATCTTCGACGATTTGCTTGGTGCGGGTACGGGTGTCTTGTAAGGCCCAAATCCATACCGCGATCGCTTCGGGTAGCTGGGGTTCGGGCTGTATGACCAACGGACGTTTGCTCACGGCAGTTCTCTATACCAGTAGGCTTCAATGGTCTCGAGCTGCCCATCTTCGTCGAGCGAAAAGGTCAAGTCCCATTCCCCTTGTACATAGGTCAGCCAGGGGTCTTCGGGATCGAGTTCTTCGCCCTCCGGTAGAGTGGGCTCGCCGAAGAGGGCGATTAGATCGGCGCGGGTGGTGTAGGGGTCAGGCTGAGGGGTTGCAGGCCATTGACAAACTGGCCGCGGTAGGCCTCGTAGCCAACAGGGTCGCTGTGTTTGAGGAAAAACGTGTAGCCGAGAATAGTGTTGTCCTGGAATTCGATGGCCAGACCATAGGGGGCGTACTCGAGGATACTATCTTCCAGATAGCGCGCTTTGCGTCCCCCGAAGCGGTTAGCCAGCCTTTCAAACCAGCCTGGTCGAGAACGCTCGGTAGGAACTTCCTCCCCCAGAAAAGCCAGTCTGGCAATATCCTCACCAATGGCGATCCCGTTGAGTTTCCAGCCATCAAAATCGAAAGTAGGCGTGGAAGGATTCATGGGGCTATCATAGCGAACAGTGGGTGGGGTATCTTCAAGCAACCTTGTGCACTAGAGCGTTCATTATGCTCTGATAACTTAATTTCTGGGATGTATTCAACCCCTCAACGACCCGAGAGTTGCGCCGAACATTTCGCTTCGGGGATCTCATCACAAATCCATCCTTAGCTCACCAAACCACTTGGCCACAGAAGTATTGAGGCCGTATTAGGTGCTTATTTATGATTGATCTACTTCGGTTTTTACGAGATTAATCACCCCTCGAGCCTGTTTAGTCCGGTTTTGCATCGCACTATAGAACTCTGACAAGTAGAACATTAACATGCACCCGCAATGAGTGCCAATTGGGGCTGTGCTAACATATACCCGTGCGTCTTTACCGCATCGGCCTGTTCACCGACGCCTACTTGCCAGGGCCAAACGGGGTTGCAACCAGCGTTTATTTGCTCAAACGTGAGCTACGTCGCATGGGGCATGAGGCCTGGGTACTGGCCCCGGAGATGCCAGATGCCGATCCGCGCGAGGAATGGGTGGTGCGGGTGCCCAGCGTGGCCTATCCTTTCTTCGAAAACCAGCGCCTGGCCATGCCCAGCAGCCGCTTGCTGCCAACCGAGTTTGAGATTTTCCACACCCATACCCCACTGTTTATTGGCATCTGGGGTGCCCGGCTGGCTTACCGCAACCGCCTGCCCCATGTTTCGACTTTTCACACCCACCTGGAAAAATACGCCCACTACATCCCTGGCGTGGCGATGCTGGATAAATACGTTGGAATCATGCAAAAAGTCTGTCAAGCATTCTACAACCGTGCCGACGTAGTTATTGCCCCCACCGACCCCGTCAAGAAGCTAGCCGAAAGTTACGAGATCGAGCGGGAGATCAAGGTAATTCCAACGGGTATAGACACCGACATCTTGCAGGCTGCCCCCGATCCGATATCGCCCTGGCCTTCCGGCAAACGCCGCTTGCTGCATGTGGGACGGCTGGGCAAGGAAAAAAGTGTGGATGTGGTCATTCGTGCCCTGGCCGAGATCCGCAAGGAATCGGACGCCCACCTGGCACTGGTGGGCATGGGGCCCGATCGAGAGGAGCTGACCCAACTGGCCTACCAACTGGGCGTGGGTGAGCATATTACCTTCGTGGGGCCGGTGCCGTATGAGAAAATTGGCGGTTATTATCGCATGGCCGAGTTATTTTTGTTTGCCAGCGAGACTGAGACCCAGGGACTGGTGATCTGGGAGGCTCAGGCTGTAGGTGTACCGGTGGTGGCGGTAGGAGCCGAAGGCGCTTTGCAAGGGGTAGAGGTGGGCAGCAGCGGTTACCTGGTGCAGCCTCGAGACCACCGAACCATGGCCGAGCGGGCACTGGAACTATTGCACGATGAGAACCTTCGGCAACGCTTTAGTGACGGAGCCCGCAAATTCGCCGACCAGCGAACTGCCCGTCGCGTAGCCGAGCAGATTGTAGCCATCTACGACGAGGCTACCCGCCTGGTGGAAATTGAACCACGCCGCCTCAAGATTCCTTTCCCTCGCCTGCCACAAGGTAGCCTCACCAATTTGCGCTAAAGTCAGCAAGCTGTTTTTCAGAACGGCTCAACAAGTCTAAACTCAACATCCGCGGAGCCAAGGTAGCCCACTCCAATGTGGTGACCGACTGTCCACATCTGGCTGCAGTGGGTATGGTGCTTTATGGACACCTCGGGCGCTTCGCCAAATAAACCGAGTTTTGGTTGGGCAAGAGTCTAAAGCTTCTCAAAGCGTAGCCTTCAGTGCGACTTTTTTGATTCTTGCATCGAAGGAAGTTCGGTCAATAAGGTAAAAACGTAGACATTATACGCATTCCTACTCCCTTCGATCGGCTTGAATCCTTCACCTCTGACTGCGTCCAACGGTGAAGTATTCAAGCGGAACTGGTATTACTCAGATTTGCATATGGTTGATTGTTTTCTCGAGAGGGGGCCGAAAATCCAGTTTTGCGCCAAGTTCAATCTTTGCAGAGGAATTGGGCCGCGCTTAGAGCCGATAGCTTGAAGAATCTCGTCCAGCACGATTTCCCAAAAAATCCGATTCTGACCGAGATGTTCTTGTTGGTGCCAATCTGGAATTTCCATCCAAACGGCACTTCGGTGTTGAGGTCAAACTCCTGGTCGGGGTATCCCATCCCAAACCCCGATTCGTCAGATTTTGATTCTAGAAGCGGAAGGTAAAGCCTAAACCGAACTTAATCCCATCATTGCGGGAACCATCCCCCACACCGGTAGCCAGGTCAAAGGTCAGATCGGCCCCAATGGGGCGAATGGTGTAGCCGAAGGAGAGCTCGGGCCTTGGTTGAGGGAAGATTTCGCTGCTAAAGCGCAGGCGGTAATCACCTTGCTGATACTCGGCAAAGATGGTCTGGTAGCCCCGCAAGTCTACGGTGTAGGCAAAGAACAGCTCGGGCAACAGGTAACGCCCAATAGTGAAACGGGTTTCTTCGATGGTACCTCCGTTGAGCGCGGGGATTTCAACCCGAACCTGATCTAAGCCCAGGGCTTTGGCCAGTTCGCGCTCGAGCTGCCCCACGATGAAGTTTTGCACCGCCGCTTGCAGGCCGGTCTGGGCAATATCGGCGGGCAGCGCCGAGAGGTCGGAGCGGCCCAGCAGCAGCAGGGCATAGATCTCGGCGTCGGTATAGGGCTGACCGTCGTTCTTGCGGGCGATTTCATTGTTGAACCGGGCTACAAAGGTGGGGGTAAGGTTGACCTTGATGCGTCCGTTCTGCCTGAGAAACTCACCCTTGAGGGTCAGGTTGATCTGGATGCGCCGGTTGTCCTGACCCCGGTCCTGCACCTGGGTATCGGCCACGATTTGCAGATCGGGCAGGATGCCCGCTGCAGGGCTGAAGCGGGCATAGCTACGTTCGTCCGGCAGGCGATCCCGAATGGTGAAATCGCGATCCCATAGCTTAAAGTTGCCCCGCAGCGGCACCACTTCGCCGGAGAGGAAGGGGTTGGTGAAATCCCCGTTGAGGAAAAGCTCGCCCGCCAGTTCGCCTTGGGCCAGCGACTCTTGAATCAGCACCCCCCGCTCGGCCAGGATCCGGATATTGCTGAACTCCACCGACACCGCACTGGCCGCACGACTGGCCCCCGGCTCCGGGGGGGGCGTAATGGCGACCTCGCGCTGGCCTTCCGGCAGGCCCAGCCGGGCCCGGATCACATCGGCAGAACCCTGGACAATGTAGGCCCCGCGCTGGTAGCGCAGGATCAGGTTGGTATCGAGCAAGCCCTCGAGCAAGAAATACTGCGGATAGCTGACCGGCACCTGCCCCTGCAAGGCCAGGATAAGCTGGGGGAAAACTGTACCCGCCAGACGGGCATTCTGGCGCTCGAGCTGAACATCCAGGGTGTAGGCTGGGTAGCCAAAAGTCAGGACAAAGGGCTCCTTGGGACTCAGCAAGGGGAGATCGGCGGTGCCTTTGGCCCGAATGGTGAAGTTGCTGAGGTTGCCCTCACCCGACAGTTCGGCCTCGGCGGGATAGGGTACCGTCAGTTTGAGCCTTCCCTCGGCGCTGGCGGTCTCGCCCACCCGGAGCACCGCCCGGGGGGTCTCGGCCCGGATCGGCCCCAGTCTAAAGTTGAAGTTCTCCAGGGTCAGGTCGAAGGCCTGCCCGTTGGAAGCCAGCCTAAGCGTGCCGCTGCCCTCGGGGGTGAGGGGTTTGAGGTTGGGGATTACCTGCAGAACCGGCGTAAAGGAGGTGTTCTCGAGGTTCAGTCGAAGATTGCTGCCTTGCCGCCCGTAATAACCCGAGCCGCTCCAGGTTCCCTTGCCCGAAAGGGCCAGTTGGTCTATGTACAACCGCTCCTGCTCGAAGCGCAAGGCGGCGGTGCCCACCAGGGTATCGCCCCCGCCCTGGAAGCGCAGGTACTCCCCCACCCAGATGCCTTTGGAGGCCCAGGGGTTGCGGGTGTTGAAGCTGAAGGTGGTCTGGCCTGTCCAGAAAGCTTGCCCGGCCAGATCGCCCGCCCAGGTGGAAAAAAGCCAGTGCAAAGGGAAGGAAGCCGCACTGGCTTCGCCGCTCAGGATGCCATTTTCCAGCCTGACTTTGGCCGTGGTGCGGTTGGAGCCCAGAGCGCCGTTCTCACCCAGCGTGCCCTGATGGCCGGTGCGTTCGAAGCTGAGTTCTGCCTGTAGGAGGCCGTTGCTCAGTTGGCCCTTGGCCTGGGTTGCCAGGGCCAGATCGTCGCCCCTGACCCGCAGGGCCGGGCTTTGCAGGTTGAACTCGAGCTGCCCCAGGTTGTAGTCCAGTGATCCGGTAGCCCGCCCGGTAATAAAGGGCAGGCGGCTGCTGACCTGCGGAACTTCCTCGAGGGCCAGATTGCTAAAACCCGCACGGGCCCGGAGCCCCTCGCGGGCCAGACGGGCCTCGACTTCCAAACGCCCGAGGTCGCCGGCCAGGGTGCCCTGGGCCGAGAGGGTTTCCTTGCCTTCGACCTCGAGTTCGAGTCGGCTGGCCAGGAGTTCCAGGGGCAGGTTGATGCGCAGGCTGCCCTGCCAGTCCCCCTGGCCCGAGTAATTCATCTGACCGTCAAGCCAGGGCCCCTTGGCGCTGAGTTTGGCCTCGAGCAGACGCCCCTCAGCCTCGATCTGCTGCTTTTGTTCGGGGTCGCGGTACAGCAGTTTCCAGCCCCCATCGAGGCCAATCTGCCCGGTCAAGGAGCCGCTTTGCCAGGGCAGCCACTCGGTTGCGGGGTGCACCACGCGGAGGTTGGCCTGCTGCCCGGCCCCCTCGAGGGTCAAACCCAGTCCGTAGGCCGTGAGGTTGAGCTCACCGCTGAGCTTCCCCTGCTTGAACGCAAGTTCACCCGAACCCAGTTCGGGTGCCGAGAGACGTACTGCATAGCTTTTCAAATCCAGCCCTGCCACCAAGCGCCCCCCGGCAAAGGGATAGACCGCCTCGAGCTCGGGCCCCTGGCCCCGCACCTCGACGTTTCGCACATCCAGTTCCCCCGAAGCGCTGCGCTCGGAGAGATTAATCATCAGGCTGCTGGCCCGGCGGGTGCTGGCTGGGGTGGGGCTATCCAGGCTCTCGCGGTTGGGAGCCACCTGCAACATGGGATAGCGCAGGCGCAAGGCCAGGCCCAGGACATCGCCCTCGAGCATGGGGATTCCGGTGCCGGAGAGCTCGAGGCTCCCCTCGCGAAAGCGCAGCCGCCCCGCCCAGGCCGGGCCATAACTCACCGTACCCGCCAGGTCGCCGCTCAAGCTGGCCTGCAGGCGGTTTTGCAGCCAGGCAGCCTGCACCGCCCCCCTGCGGCCCAAAGCCTCCCAGTCCAGGGTGCTTTCCAGCCCGCTCCAGGGCCCGGCCACCTGGCCGCTCAGGCGCAGGCCGCTCAGGTTGTAGTCCTGCAGGCGGGCCTCGAGCCGCTCGGGGGTGAGGGTGGCTTCCAGCCCCGGTGCGCGGAGGCGCAGGCGGGTGTCCTGCCCCTCGAGACTGGCGGTTTGGCCTGCAATCTGATAGCGGCCCACCACCCACTGTCCGGGGTATGTGCCTCTGGCCTCGAGGCTGCCCAAACCGCGCGGCAAGGCCCCCACATACGACCAGTTAACCTGCAAAGGACTCAGCCGCAAGCGCCCAGTGAGGGGGGCTAGCTCGTCCAGGCCGCGCAGCTCGATCTCGCTGCCCTGGGCCAGAAGCTGCACCGCTCCCCATTCCGGCACCTGCACCCGTCCGCTGCCCCGCAAGGCCAGGGGGGCAGCATCGAGTTCAAAACGCCCCTCCACGCTCGCCGGGGTGTTCTGGGCTGGATAGGGGCCTTTGAGGCTGGCCTCGAGCGCCCAGCGGGTGGGCTGGCCCCAGCCCTCGCGCAGACGCCCGTTCAGGCTCCCCTGCCAGCCTTCGCGGCCCTCGAGCGCCACCCGGCCCTCGTCCAGACGGGCCTGCCCCACCAGCCGTCCGCCGGGTAAGGGAAGGTCGAGCTGCAACAACCCGCTGGGCGCATTCCCCGCCCAACGGGCCGTGCCGGCGGCGTAGGGGCCATCGAGCTGCAACTGCACCTGCCGGTCGTAGCGCAGGTCAAAACGCTGCTGCTCATAGCGGCCCCGAAGCTGTACCTGTAGCCCCGCCGGGAAGGCTGTCCCGCTGGCCTCGAGGTTGGGGCCGCTCAGGGTGAGGGGCAGGCGCAGGCTTTCCCAGGGCCCCTCGCCCTGGGTCTGGAGGCGGATGGGCAGGCCCACGAAGGGCTCGAGGTCGCTGTCCACGCGAAGCCGGAGGATGCCCTGCGCCAGTCGGGCCGACAGCCCCGCCCCTTCGGCCTGGGCCCAGAGTGCAGCCGGCAGGCCGTTGGACGGCCCTGCTGTATCGGAGGATGAACCCCAGGGGGCTTCCACCCCGTAGCCAAAGCGCAACGCCACCTCGGCTCCCCGCCCCGCCAGGCTGCCCTCGCCCAGCAAGACCGGGGCCCACAGGGTGCCGCTCAGGGCCCCACGGGCCTTGAGGGTGTTCGCGGCCAGGGTACGGGTATAGCCGATCTGGCCACCCAGGTCGCCCCGGCGGTTGGTGCGGGCTTCCACGTAGGCCTCGTAGGCGGTTCCGCGGGCCACCAGACTGGCCCCCTCGCCCCGCAGTTCCAGGGCGATCTGCTCGCCACGGGCCTGCATCTGTCCAGTAAAAGCCTCGTCGGTGAGGGCCATGCTGCCCGAGAGGGCGAACAAGCGTCCCGCCAGCTCGAGGTTCCCCTGCCCCGCCAAGCGCACCTGCTCGGGGCTGGCCGCCTGACCCTGGGCTTCGACCCGCATGGGAGCCGCCCAGGCCAGCGTCCAGCGGGCCCCTTCGCCGCTGAGCCGCAGCGGGCCGCTTTGCCGCAGGTACTGCAGGCTCGAGAGCCGCCCACTGGCCTGGTAGCGGCTCCCCACGCTCGAAAGCTCCAGGCTGGCCTGGGCATAGGGGCTCTCGAGCTGCACCTGCGCCAGCCCCCGGTTTTGCTGGAGGGCGTAGCTGCCCTGGGCCTGTAGTTGGAGGGCCGGGGCCTGGGCCTCCAGGGTGAACTCCGGACGCAGGCGCGGCCCGGTAATCTGGGCCTCCACGTCGAGCCCTTCCACCCGGTAGGCCAGCCGGCCCCTGAGCTGTTCCCCCAGCTCGAGCCGGCCCTCCAGGTTACCGAGCCCGATTACCTGGGGATTCTGGCCGGGCTCGAGCTCCACCAAAGCCCCCACCCGGTAGGCCGGAAGGAAAGCTGAAAGAGAGCGGTCTTTGTAATCGAGTGCCACCTGCTGGCCGTATACCTGCAACGCCCCTTCCAGCTCGCCCGCGGGTGCAAGGATGGCCGCACCGCTACGGGATAAAACCTCCGCCAGGTCGAGGCGGCCCCGCAGCCGACCCTGCACCTCGACGTTCCATAGGCGGGCCAGGGGGGCGGTCTCGAGGTCGAAGACCGCCTGCTTTTGGGCAAGCTGCACCCGCCCTTCCGGCAGCTCGAGGGTGGCTCGCAACCGCTCCAGGTCGGCGCCTTCGGCCTGTAGGGTGGCACTTAGGGGAAGGCCGGCATAGGTGGTACGCAGACTGCCCCGCACCGAGAGGCTCTGGCCTTCCAGGCTACCCTGCAACACCCCCTGTCGCTCGAGCAGCCGGTAGGGCCAGTTGACCCGGCCCACGTAGGACAGGCCCTTTCCCTCGAGCTCCAGCGGCCCTTCCAGCTTCCAGGTCTGGGCCAGTACGTCCGCGCTCAGCCGCCAGTTCTGAGGCTCCAGGTAGGGCAAGCTGTAGCGCCCTTGGCCTTGGGCCTCGAGGTTGTTCCACGGCCCCCGCACCTCGACCGTGCCGCTCACATAGGGCAAACGCAGACTTCCGCGCAAAGCGATAGCCTCGGTACCGACCACACCACGCGCTGTTCCGTAGGGACTCTGGGCCTCGAGGTTAGCCGGCCCCAACAGGCCCGAGCCGCTTAACTGGGCCCGTCCGTAAGGGGTGTCCAGGCTGAGACGCCCCCCACGCTCCGACCAGCTGCCCTTGAGGGTCCCGGGCAGTCCCCAGCCGCGCAGGTCATAGTCACTGGCAATAACCCGCAGGCGCAGCCCGTCCAGCGGTTTTCCAGCCACCAGACGATAATCGCCGGCCAGGGTAAGGCGACCGTTCTGCAAACGCCCAGCGTAGCTCAGGGTGCTGCCGCGCCCCCTGAACTCCAGCGCCCCCTCGAGCCTGGGCACCTGCAGCCGCCCTTGGTAAGACAGACCCAACAAATCGGCCTGACCCCGCAACTGGCCTGCGTACCCGGCATAATTCAGGCTGCCACGCACCGATAGGTCGCGCCAGGCCCCTTCCCCGTTTAGGGTTCCGTAGGGGGTACGCAGTTCTAGGCTTCCGCGCTCGAGATTGCCCCGGGCCTCCAGGCTGCCGGGCTCGCGATTAATCAAAATCGGCAAAGTACCCTCGAAGGGAAAGCCCGCCTGTAGCGCCACCTGCCCCCCCGGCCAGCGCACCTCGGTGCGGCTCACCTCAAGGGGTACCACCGGCACCTCCACCAACCCCGCCAGGGGTAGGGTCAGGCGGCCCCTGAGCGCGGTGGTGGGCCAGACCGGGCCAGAAAGTTGGGCATAGCCATCGGCGGTGGCCCACAGCGTGGCTCCGCGTCCCTCCACGGTGCCACTCAGCCAGGGGGTGTCAAAACGCACCTCGCCCTTATAGAGCGAGCCCTGCAAACCCAGATTGGATTCCAGGCGAATCTGCTGTCCTAGCTCGAGCGGCCCCCGCAGCAGCAACCCGTTGGTTCCGTCGGCGGTGATGCGCAGGGTCTCGAGTTGGGCTTTAAGTCCCGCGCTGTCCGCGGTTCCGCTGAGGAGCAAGACCCGGAAAGGGGAACGCACCTCGCCACGGTAGCGGGTGGCCAGATCATAGAGTTCTCCGTCTACGCCCACCCGCTCACCCTGCAGGTTCCAGTTGCCTGAGAGCTTGCCCTCCGCGTAGCGTAGATCGCCGGAGAGCTTCAAGGCCTCCAGAATCTGCAGGGGCAGGTCGCGTACCCCCAGGGTAAACACCCCGTTGCGGTACTGCCCGCTGGCCCAGCGGTTGGATAGTCGCCAGGTTTGTCCGTCCTGCTGCACCGCAATGGGAAAGCGGGTGTAGGGTGAGTCGTAGTTCAAATTGCCGCTAAAACGCCCGGCCTTGAGGGCAGCCTGGCCCGTGAGCTGGCCCACCAGCAGTTCCAATCCCAAAAGCTGCATTTGCAGGTCGTCCCAGGTGCCGCTCAGATTCACCGCCCCCAGCCGACCCTGTACCCCAGAACCCTGTCCCTGCAAGGTGCCCGACAGGCTGAAAGGTTTGGCGGTGGGCAGATTGACGTTTTCCGACTGCACCCCCAGGCTCCAGCGTGGCCCGGTACTGGAAAAGCTCACCCCGGCCTCTCCCAGCAGAGGGCGTGGCCAGACCAGGGTACCTTCGGCTTGGGTGTTTGAACCTTTTCCCACCAGGCGCAGGCTGCTGCTTAGTGAGTCGCGTAGCGTGACGGTGTACTCGTCGGTATTGCGCAGGGCCACGTTGGCCTGAAAGGTTCGATCAAAAAAAGCCCCGTCTACTACGGTATCCAGGCGGAATTTCTTGTCGAAGGCCAGGGTTCCTTCGTAGGTCAGGGGTTCGTTTAGAAGGCGGCCTTGGCCACTGTATCGCCCATCAATCACGATGTTTTGCCAGCCCCGGCCCTCCAACACCAGCGGCCCTCCCCCACTGACCGGCAGCTGCAAGCCAAAGTTTTTAGCAAGTGCAGGCAAGGTGGGGTTTCCCTCGACCCTAAAGCGGTACTCCTGGTTTTGCAGATCCACCGTGGCCGAACCCTTGAGGGGGCCCTCCAGGCCACGCCCCACCAAGTTGGCCGTGACCATCTGCCCATCAAAATCGGCGCTGCCAAAAATATCGGTGAGGGTAAAGCCGACGATTTTGACGGTGGCGTTTTTGATCTGGTTCTTTCCCAGAATGCCATTCTTGACCCTGGGGCCAATGATCCAGGTACCCTCGAGCTCGCCCGACTCAAAGCCATCAAACCAGTAGCGAGCAGCCCGCAAGTCGCCTTTGGCCTCGATCTGCCAGGCCTCAAACTCGCGCCCAGTGCGCTGAACCGTACCCCTGAGTTTTCCATCGGGCAACGCCACCGAAACCTGATAGGGGCCACTGCCGCGCACGGTAGCACGCAGGGTGGGCAAAAAAAACTTCTGGCTCTGCTCAATCTGCACACCCACGCGGTTGAGTACCATCTCGTCTACTCGCAACTGAATAGGGGCGGGGGCACTAGGTTGCCGCTGCTGTGGAATAATGGAGTCCCATCGCAAAAAAACATCGCCCTCTTCGGCCAGAATTCGCAAAGGCAGCTCGCGGCGTTGGAGGCTTAGCAGGTTATAGCCAATGCGCACACGCTGGGCCTCCACCCGGAGCCCGTTCCCCTCCAGTTCAACCCCCCGCAGCTCAATCCCACCCAGCAAGTAGCCCCCTACTGCCTGCCAGTGTCCAGTGAAATTGGCCGCCTTGAGCCCTTCTTGTAAGGCATAGTTGATGAGCGGGGGAAACGCCGGGAGCCCCACCAGCAGGAGGAGCAAAATTACTGGAATCCAGCGCCAAAACCGCACGTGCTCAGTCTAGCCCATAACTCTGAGTGGAATCTAGGAAAAACCCATCGGTAGCCAATCAAATCTAGCTTTTGGGAAGAAAATTTAGTCCAAGTCCAAAACGAGGTGCTCTTTAGCAAAAGTTTAGAGCGGTCTTTAGAAAGGATGGCACCATCGCAGTCATAACATGTGCTTTTCCAGGCTTATTTTTGCCTCTGCACGAAAACGATAAGAGACGCAATACAGACAAGGGTGGGCCGCGAGCGACCCACGGGTGCTTGGGATTCGAGTTTCCAAGCGGCAAAACAGTGAAGACCGCAATAATTCGTTGTAGATTGAAGACGTGCAGCGAATTACGGTATTGGTTAGCGGACAGGTGCAAGGGGTGGGCTATCGCTATTTCACCCGCAAGAAAGCCTTTGAGCTGGGTCTGTCGGGTTACGCCGAGAACCTCTCAGATGGACGGGTAGAGGTAGTGGCCGAGGGCGAAAAGGCCGACCTCGAGCACCTGATCCACCACCTGCGCCAGGGGCCCAGGGGGGCTCGAGTAGACCAGGTAGACGTACAGTGGAGCGAAGCCACCGGCCTCAAGGGATTTCAAACTTTCTGAGGCAAAATCAATCGGCGGAAGCCGGGACGGCCACTTGCGGTTCTGCTAGAACGTAGGCCCAGGCTGCTGGGCGCACCCCTTGCGCCAGCAACGCCTCGGCCACGGCCTGCTTGAGCTCGGTCAGGCCCTGCCCCCGCACCGCTGAAACCGGAAAGCCGCCCAGGCGCTCTTTGAGAAACTCGAGGTCATACCCCCCTGCTGCATCGGCTTTGGAGAGCACCAAGACGCGCCGGGCCTCTACCTCGAGGTCGGCCAACAGGTCTTCCACCACCTGATAGCGCTCCAGCGCTCCTTCCTGCGAAGCGTCCAGCACGTGTAGCAGCACATCAGCATCGCGCAGCTCTTCTAGGGTGGAGCGAAAGGCCTCGAGCAAATCGCCTGGCATATGCCGAATAAAGCCCACCGTATCGGTAAACAGCACCTCGCCAATACTGGGCATGAAACCCCGGCGGGTGAGGGGGCGCAAGGTGGCAAAAAGCTTGTTCTCCCCTTCGTCGCCCTTTTTAGCCAGGGCGTGCATCAGGGTGGTCTTGCCGGCGTTGGTGTAGCCCACCACCCCCACGATGGGTAGTCCCGACTTGTCGCGCTGCCGACGGGTTTCCTGACGGCGAGTCGCGATTTCTCGGAGCTTGCGGGTAAGCTCGGCGATGCGGTCTTGCAGGCGGCGCCGGTCCACTTCCAGCTTGGTCTCCCCTGG
The DNA here is from genome assembly GCF_037443965.1 of Meiothermus sp. Classification (GTDB taxonomy): domain Bacteria; phylum Deinococcota; class Deinococci; order Deinococcales; family Thermaceae; genus Meiothermus. Next base: position 1,468 of record NZ_JBBINI010000027.1, on the reverse strand, counting down.
CCCCCGGGTTCCGATACCACCCCCCAGACGCGACAACTCTTTGCCCTTACCCACCAAGCGGGGCAGCAGGTACTTGAGCTGGGCCAGCTCGACCTGCACCTTGGCCTCGGGGGTGCGGGCGTGCTGGGCGAAGATGTCCAGAATGAGCTGGGTGCGATCCAGCACCTTGAGGCCGGTAATGGTTTCCAGTTCGCGGGCCTGGGCCGCGCTGAGGTCAATACCGAAGATGAGGGTGCCGGCGTTCTGGTGGTAGGCGTGGGAGACCAGCTCCTCCACCTTACCGCGCCCAACTGCATAGCGCGGGTCGAGGCTGGGGCGGAAGACCAGTTCTTCGTAGGCCACCACCGCCCCCGCAGTGCGGGCCAGCTCGGCCAGTTCGGCCAGGTCTACCTCGGCCTGCACACCTTCGCCTTGATCTATGCCTACCAGCACTGCTCGTTCACCGGAGCCATCTTTGAGATCGAGTCCCCTGGCTTGGCGCGAGAGTTCTTCTTCTAGCGCGGCAACCGCCAACGTCACGTCCCAGTCAAGATAGTCGTGATAGGGCTTGGGAGCGAAAATCTGCCAATCTTCCTCGTCTGCCTTAGGCGGGGAGAGCTGGGCCAGGTGCAGCCTGCCGGGGTGGCCCTGCTCGACCTCGAGGGCCGCCATGGCATCCAGGCGGTGCAAAAACAGCACCGAGAGATCGGGGCGCGAAAGCCCCCCCGAACCCAGGTGGGTGTGCAGGATGCGATACCCGGAGAGCCGGGTCTCCACCAGGGCCCTCTCGGGCACCGGCAGCTCTTTGGCATCCCCCACCGCCACCCGCATCACTCGACCGCCCCGGTCGAGGAGCAGGCTAATGGGCTTGCCCAACTCCCCCGACAAAGCCGCCAGGGTACGGGCCAGCTCGGCGGTAAGCAGGCGGTTGGCCCCTACACGGCGGTTGTACAGGTTGGCAAGGCGCTTCTTTTCGCTGGGTTTCAAACCGTTGGTGCGACCAAAGATTTTCTCCACTAATCTATCACCTAAGCCGAGCAAAAAGACAAACCCGCTCCTTCCACTTTTCGGGCTTCCAGGAGCGCAGTTCGCAGTCTCAACTTGAAGGGTAGTATAGCACCTCTTTTGTCAGGGGAAAATGATAAAGGTCACAACAGGCATTTATCTGCTGCAGACAGTTAGCAACCCGTCGCCTCGCCTCTTGTTCCCCGCTCCTCTCGCGAAAAACTTGGTACGCTGGGGTCTGTGGGAAAATTGAAAGCTGTTTTCTTCGATTTAGACGATACAGTTCTAGAACCAAGGGCTTTCAACCCCTGGGCAGAGTTCAAAAAAAACCACCACCTCGCACCCGATTTACTCATTCCTTCGTGTGCTACCTGCAGTCTACCCTTCCACCCCCGCCATCCTGAGCAGAAGACGGCTGCGGATGAGGTTGTGCACCAGCAGAATCAGGTTCACCCGCGCCAGGAAACCTGCAAACGACCGGGCC
>NZ_JBBINI010000026.1:0-58500 GCF_037443965.1 Meiothermus sp. | reverse complement strand
CACCCAGACGTAGGTAGCCACCAGGAGGGTTTCTGCGTCAAGATAGTACAGGGGGTGCTCTCTGTGGGTTTCCATAGCACCCCCTCTTTTTTACATCCCCTGGGGTAGGTCAAGTAGCACACGAAGGAATCACAGGATGTCAACCTAAACATGGGCTGCGACCTCTCGGCCGTGATCCACGAGATCGGGCACGCGGTGGGCCTTTACCACGAGCACTCGAGGGAGGATCGCGACGGCTTCGTGCGGGTGCTGTGGGACCATATCGAAGACGGAAAGAGACACAACTTCGAACGCCATGTTGATGACGGCTTCGACATCGGGCCTTACGATTTTGAGTCCATCATGCACTACAACTGCTTCACCTTCGGCCGCAACGACATGCCCACCCTGCAGATCCTGACCCCGGGCATCACCTGCGCCAACGTGGGCGACAACGTGGTGCTCTCCGAGGGGGACATCCTCTCGGTCTACCGGATGTACCCGCCCAGCTTTGGCATCGGCGGCTTGACCGATGGATCGAGCTTCCCGCGCGACCGCAACATCTACCCCACCCTCACCGCCCCCGATCCCATCCGCCCGGACTTCATCCAGTGGTTCCTCGATAGCTCCACAACCCCCTTCGGCAGCGGCACCTCCCCCAGCCTCAACCTCAGCTCGCTCACCGTGGGCAACCACACCCTCACGGCCCGAATGATCATCAGGGGCGTGGTCGTAGGGGAGCGCAGCGTCAGCTTCCGGGCCACCAACGTCAATCCCACCGTCAGCGTCCTCGAGCCCGCCAACGGAACCACGGTTTGCGTCAACCAGACCGTAACCTTCCGTGCCAGCGTGGGCGACGTAGACAGCCCGGGCTTCACCCTGCCCAACAGTGCCGTGAGCTGGCGCGTTGGCACAGCCGCACCCTTCGCTACTGGCAAGGAGGTTAGCCGTAGCTTCAGCCCCGCCGGCAGCTACACCGTCAACGTCAATGTCACCGACGCCGACGGGGGCACCGCCAGCGCCTCGGTGAACCTAACAGTGGTCAACTGCACCAACAACCCGCCCACTGCCACCATCACCAACCCCGCCACCGACCTCGATGTGGCCCCCGGCACCTCCGATGCCAACGGCTTCTATTACCAGCTAACCCTCCAGGGCAGCGCCTCCGACCCCGAAGACGGCCCGCTGAGCGGCGCCTCCCTGGTCTGGACCACCAACCGCGCCGATGTCCAGCCCGGCGGCCCATCCACAGGCAATCAGACCCTGGGCACGGGCGCCTCGGTTGCCAACGTTCGGCTTTACACCACCTGCAACCTGCCTTATGGTGGCGCTGTGGATCACCTTATTACCCTCACCGCTACCGACAGCGCGGGCAACAGCGTCACCCGGACCCGACTGATACGAGTGCAAACCATCTGCTAGAAGCAACTATTGCTCCTGCCTGTGCCAGTCCGGGCAGGAGCAATGCTTTGGGGAGGAGATGCTCAACCTCTAACAGCCTCGTTAGTACAATGTCTGTAAACCCAGCAAGGAGGCGGTATGAACAAACTACTGGTTGGTATAGGAATCTTCCTTTCGGCCCTGGTGCTGGCCCAGGCCGCCCAGAAGACTTACCGGCTTATCGTCAATGGGAAGGCCCAGACTACTCCGGCCATCGTGGTGGGCGGCAAGACCTACGTACCGCTGGATGCGCTGCGGGCGGCTGGGGTGGGTGCCAGCCTCTCCGGTTCGACGCTCACACTAACGCTGCCATCAGAGCCTGTTGCCCAGGGCGGGGCCAACCAAAATGCCGCCGTGGAGGGTTGTCTGAACGAGTGGCTGTTCAACGGCCTGTGGCGTTTTCGGGTGACAAGCGTGCAGCCCAGCACCGATCCCCCGGGCTGGAAAGCTACCGTCGAGGTGCGCAACGGCTCGAGGGCCGACGGCCTAGCGCTGGCCGGAACCGGCTGGGGCGGCATGCGGATCATCCTCAGCGACGGCAACCCCGTCGAGGTGCTCTCCGACGCGGTGGACGTGCGCGACCAGCCCTTCCTCCAGGGGGCTGGCAAAACCATTACCTTGGTCTTCCCCAGCGAAGAAACCTCCAAAACCCCCAGCAAACTTTTCCTCTTACTCGACCCCAAGGGCCTGGCCGGAACCAACCTGCGCTACACCGTGCCCGACCCTAGCTTTAGGGTTAGGCTGGATTGCCGAAAGTAGAAAAGTTGAGGGGCCAACCTGTAGCTTATAGCTTATGGCCTATAGTTTTCGGCCCTAATACCCGCGCCCGGTGAACTTGGTCAGCATCAGCTTGAGTTCGTGGGGGCTGGTGGCCGAGCCCTCGGCATCCTCGAGGCTGATATGGCCTTGGGTGTAGAGCTCCACCAAGTGCTGGTCGAAGGTTTGCATCCCGCGTAGGTTGTCTTGTAGCATGGTGTCCTTGATTTGCGGGGTCTTGTTTTCGTCCTTAATGAGGTCGCGCACAAAGGGGGTGGCCAGTAGAATTTCCAGGGCCAGTGCGCGCCCCTGTCCGTCGGCCCTGGGTAGCAGGCGCTGAGAGATGATACCCAGAAGCGACTCGGCCAGCAGGATACGGATTTGCTGGTGTTCGTGCAGGGGGAAGAAGTCAATGATACGGTTGATGGTGCGCACCGCGTCCAGCGTGTGCAGGGTCGAGAACACCAGGTGGCCGGTCTGGGCCGCCATGATGGCCGCTTCCACCGTCTCGCGGTCGCGCATCTCGCCAATCAGAATCACATCGGGGTCCTGGCGCATGCAGTACTTGAGGCCCGAGCTGAAGGAGTCGGTATCCACCCCCACTTCGCGCTGAACCACCAGGCTTTTTTTGTGCTTGTGTAGGAACTCGATGGGGTCTTCGATGGTGACGATGTTTTTGGGATAGTGCAGGTTGATGTGGTCAATCAGGGCTGCCAGGGTGGTGGACTTGCCCGAGCCGGTGGGGCCGGTGACCAGCACCAGGCCGCGCTCCCGGGAGGCCAGCTCTTCCATTACCGGGCGGGGCAGCCCCAGGGCCTCGAAGCTGGGAATGGACTCCGAAACCACCCGCATCACCAGGCCAAAACTCCCGCGCTGGTGCAGCAAATTGCAGCGGAAACGGGCCAGCCCCGGCACCGTGTAGGCAAAGTCCATCTCTTTTTTGTACTCGAGCTCTTCTTGCTGCATGGGGTTGAGCAAGCTGCGCACGATGGTCTCGATGTCACTGGGCGATAGGATTTTGCTGCCAAAGGGCTTGAGCTTGCCATCAATGCGTACCGTGGGGGGCGCTCCCGCCTGGAGGTGAATATCCGAGGCTCGAGCCTGCACCACGTTGCGCAGCATTTCCGCTATGGGAGTGGGGGTCTGGGTGGTACTCATTGGGTAGCTCCCTCAGGTCAACAACAAACTGGATGGGCTTTATGTTCGCCGGTCGCGCTCACCAAGCTGGGCATCGCAATAAGTGCGGATAAACTATCTTCGCTTGGGTAGCACGGGTATACCCTTTCGGCCCATCGGCATGAGTATATTTCATCTGATTCCATACACCTGTCTAAAATGAACAAAGCTTAACCTTCACCAAGCACCTGCAACGACTCTAGTTTCAGGCCAGTTGCCGCACCAAACTGCGGGCGCATTCAAGGGTTTCCTCGACCTGGCTCCAATCTACCCCCTCGGCCTGGTCGGTGGGCCAGTGCCAGTTGGGGGGTAGGCCGTTCTCGAGTCGAATGAGCGTCAGGCAGGGGATACCTCGAGCGACCAAGGGGCGGGTATCGAAAAAGGCCAGGCGGTACTCGAGGGGCCGCGCACCGGGGAGGGCAAAAGCCTGCTCACATAAAGCTCCGCGATAGGTATGGTAGACCAGCATCCCCTCGCCTATGGCATAGAACAGCGCTCCTTTACCCACGTTGTCTATGTTGAGCACCAGGGCATCGGGTGGAATCCGCCCCGAACGCGCCAGGTATTCGGCACCCTTGGCCCCCACCTCCTCGCTGCCGGTCAGGGCCAGGATCACCCGGAAGTCTGGCAGGGGGTTTTGCGCCAGCTCCTCAAACAACCCCACCGCCACCGCCACCCCGGTCGCATTGTCGTTGGCCCCGTTGACGTAAGGCTCGCGCAGCTCCCGCAGGGTCAGAAGGGCCGCCTGCACCAAAAAATAGAGGCCCAATACCTGCGAAACCCAGGGCAGCAGAGCCCCAAAGGGCAAGACCGTTGCAAAAGCAGCATTGGCCAGAAAATTGCGCCGGAAAAACTGCACCTGCCGGGGATGGTAGAGAAAAAAGGTTTTGGCCGTGTCATAGTGGGCCATCAAGACCAGGGTTTTGCGGCCCTGGCCGGTCTGAGTGAGCAAATTTTGCGAAGGGTAGCGGTCAAACCAGCTCCGCCAGGGCACCCACCAGCCGGAGAAATGCGCCCAGAAGCCATACGTTCCCAGCAGTGCCAGCCACCATAGACCCAGCCCTCCACCCAAGGCGAGCAGCAGGCTGATCAAAATCAGCTCGGGGCCGTAGCTACGGGGTGCTTTGAAGGGCTGAACTTCCACCGGATGACCCGAAATTTCCTGTCCCTCGGCGGCCAGCCGGGGCCGCTCGAGGTAGGCTTTGAGCTTGGCTGCTGCCAACGCCTCCTGGGCGGTAGCACTCCCGCGGTGCGGCAAGGCACAAAGTTCTTCCCACAGTTGACGCACGTCCATAGCATAAGGCCGAAGACGAAATACAAACCGCCAGCGGCGTATCGCTTTCGGCCCAGCACTCGTCCTAGCGGGCATAGTCGCTACCGGCAGCCGTAGCTGCTACGGGTACTGCACCCTGGGGTTTGGCAGTTGGGTCTCAGGGTTTGACAAACTTACTATGGCAGAGCTTAAACTTGGGCACATGGGCAAGAAACGGCGGGAGGAAAAACTCAAGCGTAAAGGACAACAGCGTACCCCCCTTTCAGGCCGGGACATGCTGCGCATATTTCCCAGCCTGTTGCTGCGGGCGTTTATTGTGGTCATGCCCCTAACCCTGCTGATGACCATTCTGGGCGGCAGTGGGGTCACGTTGTTCAACAATTTCTGGGTGCAGATGGGGGCTTATCTAGCGGCCTACCTCGTGTTCAATAAGTTCATCTTTGGCCCCATCCGCAACTATCGTCCAGCACAAACCAATCCGCCCAAAGCAAAGTAATACGCATTCCGGCAGTTTCGTTCACTTCTGAAAGCCTAAAAGATACTGCCGGAATGCACCCTTGCTCCCTTCGGTCGGCTTGAACCCCCCACCTTTGATTACACCCAAAGGTGAAGGATTCAGGCGGAAGCGGAATAACTGGGCTAAATGCGCTTGGCGTCGGCCCAGAAGCCTTCCAGGTCGTAGTATTCGCGGGCATCGGCGCTCATCAGGTGCACCAGAACCGTGCCGTAGTCGAGGAGCACCCAGCGCGGGCTGGGGCCTTCGACCTTGTTGGCGCGGATGCCTTCGTCTTCTTGTAGTTTTTCGCGCACGGCCCGCTCGAGGGCTTGCAGGTGCGGCTGGGAAGTCCCGGTGGCGATCACGAAGTAGTCCAGCGAGTCGGAAACGCCGGTCAGATCCAGCGCCATCACATTCTCGGCCTTCTTGTCTTCCAGGGCTTCTTTGATGTGTCCAATCAGGGTTTTGGGTTCAATGGTTTTGACCATTCGTCCTCATTGTACATGAGCCAGGCCCATATCCTGGCTGCTTTGGGCCTAAGGGTTCGTCAAAAAGTCTTCGTGCAGCTTCGCCAAGCCTCATGGTAGAGGCTCTGCTTATCGCGCACTTCACAGACGCTGCCGCCCGGTGGGTAGCCTAGAAAACCGCTTCTGCGTGGCCTTGAGCGCCGGTGTGCTCTTAAGCAACTACCCTATTATACGCATTTCGGTAGTATCGTTCACTTTGACAAGCCTAAACGATACTACCGAAATGCTTTTTTACTCCCTTCGGTCGGCTTGAATCCTTCACCTCTGACTGCGTCCTACGGTGAAGGATTCAAGCGGAAACGGTATTACCCAAGGTTGCTTCGGCGCCTGGTACAGCAATAAAGGAGAAACCGCGCCTACTGCCTGACCTCGGGAATATATTCAAATTCGTGCCGTCCAAAGCGCACCGTATCGCCCGCCCGCACCCCGTTGGCCTTCAGAACCTGTTCAACCCTATAGCGCTTGAACAGTTCCTGCAAATAGCCCGAGGCTTCCATCAGGTCACCCTTGAGCCGGTCGAGGTGGCGCTGCACCTGGGGGGCCTCGAGTTCAAATACCCCTTCTTCCGCTTGGGTCACCTTGATGTATGCGGTTAACTCGGGTTTGGGTTTGGGCTCTGCCATGGTTGGTTTGGGCGCTGCTTTCACCAAGGCGAAAAGAGCCTCCACCAGTTCAGATAGTCCCTGGTGGGTCTGGGCAGAGGTGGGCAGCACCGGCAACCCGGTTTTGCCCAACTCGCTTACCAGGGCCTGTACCTCTTCAGGCAGCAACAAGTCGCTTTTGTTGAGGGCGATGAGGGCTTGGCGGGAAAGCAGTTGGGGGTCGTAGGAACGCAGTTCGGCCTGTAAGGTTTGTAGGGTCTGCACCGGCTGGTCGGCAACATCCAGCACGTAGAGCAAGACTCGAGTGCGGGCGATATGGCGCAGGAACTCCAGCCCCAGGCCCTTGCCTTGCGCGGCCCCTTCGATAATGCCGGGGATGTCGGCCATGGTGATGCGCTCGAGGTCGCGCTCAATTACGCCCAGGTTGGGGGAAAGGGTGGTGAAGGGGTAGCTGGCAATTTTGGGCTGGGCATGGGTCAGGGCGGCCAGCAGGCTACTCTTGCCGGCGTTGGGATAGCCCACCAGCCCCACATCGGCCAGGAGCATCAGCTCGAGGCGGAGCTTGCGCTTCTCCCCTTCCTCGCCGGCCTCGGCAAACCGGGGTGCTTGCCGCGTGGGGGTCACAAAACGGGGGTTGCCCCAGCCACCCTTCCCTCCCTTGGCCGCCACAAAAGTCTGGCCTTCCTCGATCAGATCGGCCAGCAGTTCGCCGGTCTCGGCATCGTAGACCCGGGTTCCCCGCGGTACCTCAATAACCAGGTCTTTGCCCGACTTGCCAAACAGCCCTTTACCCATCCCGTGTTGACCGTTTTCGGCTTTATACACCCGCTTGGAGAGGTTGGAAAGCGAGTCCACCTGGGCCAGCGCCCGCAGAATAATCGAACCCCCATCGCCCCCATCGCCGCCGTCGGGGCCACCCTTGGCGATAAAGCGCTCCCGCCAGAAGCTAATGCAACCATCGCCCCCGCGCCCGGCGGTTACGGTAATCTCGAGGATATCCCTGAACATAGCTGAATGCTAAATAGTGAAGGCCGAAAGCTAAGGCAAGCTGCCTTTGGCCTTCAGCCTTGGGCTATTGGGGCTTAATCGCCAGCCTTGGACAGTTCAGCCGCCTTGACCCGGATAAAACGGCCCATACGACCCTTGTCGGCGAACTCCACCACGCCATCCACTAGGGCAAAAAGCGTGTAGTCGCGGCCCTGCCCCACGCCTTCGCCGGCCCGGAACTTGGTGCCGCGCTGGCGTACCAGCACGTTACCAGCCTTGACCACCTGACCTTCAAAACGCTTGACCCCCAAGCGCTTGGCCTGGCTGTCACGCCCGTTTTTGGTTGAACCTAGACCCTTCTTATGTGCCATAGTGTGCTCCTTCAGGGCGCTGATAGCTCATAACAGATGGCTAGAAGCCATCGGCTATCAGCAACTAAGCGCGAATCTCCTTCACCACAATCTCGGTATAGGGTTGGCGGTGGCCTCGCTTGCGACGGTAGTGAATTTTGGCCTTGAACTTGGCGACCACCACTTTCTTACCCTTGCCGTGATCCACCACCTCGGCTACCACTTTGGCACCGGGTACCGTGGGGCTACCCAACACCGTCTTCTCGCCCCCCAGCATCAAGGCATCGAATTCCACTGTATCGCCAGGGTTGGCCTCGAGCTTCTCTACACGCAGCTTGCTTCCAGCTTCTGCGCGGTATTGTTTGCCGCCCGTTTTGATAATTGCGTACATAACCACACTCTCCAGTTAGCCGTCCGGGATCTAGATGCAATCCAGCAAACGGCTCGGGTCTTTTGACCCAGCCAACTGTCAACTATAGCGGCTATGGCGAATTGTTTCAAGAGCTTGGGTTCCAGGCCTGAAAAAGCAATCCGCTGCCTGGGCAATTGATTGTGCTTACGATGGATCGTACTTACCTCATTTATGTTGCTCGGCAGAAGCCACCTACAGCTCGTCAATACCTACTCCCGTACAGGAACAGAAATGTGGCAAACGCGATAGGCCGACCCCCTATCTCACAATTTCACTGTGCAGACACCCAAAACCTGGGGTTAAAAGTCTATGACTAGCCATAATCTTGTAGCACTTTCCGGTGCCTGGAATACTTTATCGCGGTTCCTACAATTACGCTGCAGGCGGTGCGGAGTAATTTATCCAATATAGTAAAAACCGCTGTACTGGGTATTCGTGGAACCGCTCTAAGTTGGCCTATCGTCCTGTCAACTGCCTTGGCCCATTAAGAATCTGGTAATCAATACTCGACACAACCATACAATGACACCCGGCTCGTTGCATCGTTGCCAAATCTGAACCAAGAAACCCCTACTCTAGCTCTATACTTCGCCCAAACAGGGGCCTATGATTTCTTTTCAACGTTTGTCGCTCGATCAGGTTCCTTGGGATGCCCTCGAGGCCTTTCCAGATCGGGTTATTTTTCAAACCCGACCCTGGCTCGAGTTCCTCCGCCGTACCCAGGGAGCCCAGCCAGTGGTCGCGGCCATACAAGAAGATGGGCAACCGGTTGGCTACTTTACCGGTGCCATCCTCAACAAATATGGGCTCAAAATCCTGGGGAGCCCCTTCAAGGGTTGGGCAACTTCCTATATGGGCTTTAACTTGTCAAAAGGTGTGGCTCGTTCAAACTATCTGGAAGCCCTGGCAGGCTTTGCCTTTAGGGATTTGGGGTGTGTGCACCTCGAACTCGTAGACCGTCACCTCTTTGCAAATCAGGTCACATCTGGCTACACCCAAAGCCAGTACATCACCCACGAAATAGATCTGCGCCAGAACGAGGACACTTTGTGGGGCCGTATGAGCCGCAGTTGCCGGGCCTCCATTCGCAAGGGGGAGAAAAATGGTCTGGTGATCGAGGAAGCCAGCGATCTGGACTTTGCCCAGGACTACCACGCCCAGCTCAGAGCTGTGTTTGCCAAGGTTGGGCTGGTACCTACCTACTCCCTGGAGCGTGTGCAAGAACTCATCCGTTGTTTGCAACCCACCGGAAACCTGATGCTGCTGCGCGTACGCACCCCCGAAGGCAAGTGCATTGCCACCGCTATTTTCCTGGCCTACAAGGGCTATCTGTATAGTTGGGGCAGCGCCAGTTGGCCCGAAGAAAACCACTGGCGGCCCAACGAGCTTGTAGACTGGTATGCCATGCGCAAGTGGAAAGCCAGGGGAATGCACACCTACGACCTGGTAGGCCTGGCCGACTACAAGCGCAAGTACGGTTCCCAGGATGTCTCGATCCCCTACCTGATGCGCCCCCGTTTTGGCTGGGTGCTGCACCTGCGCGAGGCCGCCAGACAAGCCCTGCTGATACGCCAGCGGCTCACGGGTAGGCTGGGAAAAACACCTTAAAATGATTTTTTTCTGGGCTGCGCCTTTACTCGAGCGCCTCCACCAAGCCCACCGTTTGGTTGTCCTGGTTGTAGGTAATGCGCAGCACGGGGCGAACCCCCTGCAATACCTGGGGCAGCCAGTAGGGCACGTCGGCCCACATCTGATCCAGGGGCAGTGCATCAAGGCCAAACCACTTAGGGCAAACCTCGCTGGATTCCTCGGGCTCGCCATCCCAGAACTCGAGGCGAAAGACGTGCGCCAGGCGGTTCCAGTCCGGAGAGGCCGGAAACACAAACTCCAACCGGGCCGCATACCAGAGGTTGTGGGGTTTGGCCATCAGGCGCGACTCCTCCAAAAGCTCGCGGATGGCCGCCATCACCAGGGTCTCACCCGGCTCGAGCTTGCCGCCAAAACCCACGTACTTGCCCGCTCCAAACCCGGTTTTCTTTAACCCCAGCAAGATACGGTGCTGGGGCCGATCCAGCGGCAGCACCAGCACATTGGTCAGCATCACTCCCTCGAGGCCTGACGCTTGCGCAGCAGGGCCTGAAAGGTTTTCATGGCCCCCAGTGCGTTGGGAAACCCCACAAACAGCGCCGACTGGATGATGGTCTCGCGTACCTCCTGCTCGGTCGCACCGTTGCGCAGGGCCCCCTCCAGGTGGGTGGCAATCTCCTTGGGCGCGCCCAGGGCAATCAGGCTGGTGATGGCCAGCAGTTCGCGGGTCTTCAAGTCCAGGCCGGGGCGGGCCAGCACCTCTTCGTAGGCGAAGTCGCGGATGTAGGCATACAGGTCGAGGTCTACCTCGCCCAGGTTTTGCTCGATGGCTTCGAAGTTATCCCCCCAGATGGCCTTGCGAATGCTCATGAGGGCCAGTTTCTAGGTTCCATGGGCCGGGCGTCAAGGGCCCAGCGCTACAACCAGTCCGCCCGGCCCGTAGCGTATTCGATCACCCAGGCCAGATCACCCACCGCATTGGGGTTCTGCCGATACGGGTCGAATAGGATGGGCCGAACCCCGGCGGCCTTGGCTCCGGCAATGTCATCCTCCGAGTCGCCCACGTGGATGGCCTGCTCGGGCTGCACTTGCAGATGGCCCAGCACGATCTGGAAAAACCGCGGGTCGGGCTTGGCTACCCCCTCCAGCGCCGAGACCCCCACATAGTCGAAGAAATCGGCCAGGCCTATGGCCCGCAAAACCCCCGGCAGCGTCCAGTCCCAGTTGGAGACCACCCCCAGCTTGAACCCCAGGCCCTTCAGCTCACCCAGCACCTCTTTGGCCCCCGGCGTGAGCGGCCAGACGTGGGGGCTCTGCCAGTGTTCTTTCAGGTAGTCGGCCACCTCGTCGGCGTAGGCCCCCAGCCCGATGCCGTTCATAATCTCCCAGTGAAAGGCCCGCCAAAACGAGAGGGCCGTGGCCTCGTCGGTGGCGCTCATGTGATGGTCGGAGTAGTGGGCGTAGGCGTCTTGGATGGCTTGGGGGAGGCTTTGTAGGTCGGCTCGGTGGGCAAGGCCCTTGGCTTGCAAAATAGGCCATAGCCAGTACCTGGGGTGTCCTAGGATTAGCGTATCGCCCACATCGAACAACACCGCACGAATCATGGCTCCAATACTAACCCAGCAGGATGAAAACTTCGGAAAGCTGGCGGTTGCCCCTGCCCGCAGGGCGTGATAGGCTCATGGCGTTGTTCACTAGATTGTCCTGCGAGGCAATGACGAGCAGCAAGTGATCCCTGGTGAAAAAACCCGAATCCCGTCTCCTTTACCCCACCACGGAGACGTGTGGTGCCAGATCGAAACCCGGTCTGGCGGTCGTCTGTACCGATAGGCTATGATTGAACGTTATCAAACCCCAGAAATGAAGGCGCTGTGGAGCGAGGCCCGCAAATACCAGGTGTGGGCCGAGGTCGAAATTCTTGCGATGGAAGCCTGGGAAAGCCTGGGACAGATTCCGGTTGGCACAGCCCAGCGGTTGCGCGATGCCTTGCAGCAAAAGCCGATTGATGCGGCTTTTGCTCGACGGGTAGACGAAATCGAGACCGAAACCCGACACGACATCGTGGCATTTACCCGTGCCCTCACCGAATGGATAGGGGGCGATGCCGAAAGTAGGAGCGCAGACGTAGCCCGCTGGCTGCACCTGGGTCTGACCAGTACCGATGTGGTGGACACTGCCCAAAATGTCTTGCTGACCGAAGCCCTGGGCTTGGTCAAGCAAGAACTCGAGCAAACCAAATACGCTCTGAAAACCCTGGCGTTGAAGTACAAGCACTTGCCTGCTGTAGGACGCACCCACGGGGTACATGCCGAGCCCACCAGCTTTGGCCTGCGCTTCTTATCGTTCTACGCGGCCTTGCTGCGGGATACGGAACGCTTGGAAAAAGCCCGTAAAAGCATTCAGGTCGCGATGATTTCAGGTTCGGTGGGAAACTATGCCCACGTGGAACCGGCGGTAGAGCAGTGGGTTGCCCAGAAGCTGGGCTTTCAGATAGAGCCGGCCTCGACCCAGGTCGTGCCGCGTGACCGGCATGCCGAACTGATGGGTGCGCTGGCAATTTTGGGGGCCAATATCGAGCGAATTTGTGTGGAATTGCGCCACCTACAACGCACCGAGGTATTGGAAGTCCAGGAACCCTTCGGCTACAAACAGACCGGCTCTTCCTCCATGCCGCACAAGAAAAATCCGGTAGCCCTAGAGAACCTCTCGGGGCTAGCCCGGCTGCTGCGCTCCAACCTGCAAGCCGAGCTGGAAAATGTGGCCCTCTGGCACGAGCGGGACATCTCCCATAGCTCGGTAGAACGGGTCATTCTGCCCGATTCCACCACCCTGGCCCACTACATGCTGAGTCGTCTGAAGCGGATTTTGAATGGTTTGGTGGTCTACGAAGAAAACATCGCCCGAAACCTGCACCTGACCAGGGGGCTGGTTTATTCGCAGCGGGTTCTGGGTTTCTTGATTGAGTCGGGTATGGACAGAAGCACCGCGTACGAGGTAGTACAGCGCAATGCCCTGCAAAGCTGGGAAGGTGGCCAGGAGTTTAGAGCGTTGCTGGAAGCCGATCCCGAATGCACCCTGAAGGGCCAAGCGCTGGCCGCGGCTTTCGATCCCAGCTATTTTCTACGGCATATAGAGGTTATCTATGCACGCTTTGGGCTTTAGGGCAGTTATCGCAAATGCCCCGCAGGCAGGCAACCATTTGCCAGTGGGGGTAAGTGTTTATAGGAAAGGTAAATGGGGATAGTATGAAGTGACCGACCATCCTTCGAGGCGCACTTTCGAATGTGAGGTTTTGATGGAAAAACTGTACGAGGGCAAAGCCAAAATCATCTATCCTGGCCCAGCGTCTGGCACTGTCCGGGTGTTCTTCAAGGACGATGCCACCGCTTTCAATGGGCAAAAGCGGGCCCAGATTGCCGGCAAGGGGGTGGTCAATAATCAGGTTTCCTCGGCGCTGTTCCGCTACCTGGAAGATCAGGGCATTCCCACCCATTTCATCCGCCAGCTTTCCGAAAACGAAATGCTGGTGAAAGAGGTGCAGATCGTTCCGTTGGAGGTGATTGTGCGCAACCGCACCGCCGGAAGCTTCTCCCGGCGCTACGGGGTGGAGGAGGGAAGGGAACTGCCCTATCCGCTGGTGGAATTTTCCCTCAAAAACGATGCCCTGGGCGACCCCTTAATCGAGGGCGATGCGGCGCTGGCGCTGGGATTGGTCAACGGAAGCGAACTATCGCGTATCAAGGAGTTGGCCCTGAAAATCAATGCTTTGTTGAAGGACTATTTTGCCCAGCGCAAACTCGAGCTAATTGACTTCAAGCTCGAGTTTGGCAAGCTGCTACACTCTGCGGCCCCCACCGACGAGCGCGGTGCCATTGTGTTGGCCGATGAAATCTCACCCGACACCATGCGCTTGTGGGAGTTTGGAACCGGTGAAAAAATGGACAAAGACCGCTTCCGCCGCGACCTGGGCGGGGTGGAGGAAGCCTACCAAGAGGTGCTGCGGCGGGTGCTTTGGCCGGAGCAACCTTCGACCTGAGACCCGTGACGTGTGACGAGCGACCTGCTATGAAATACCATGCAACCCTTCTGATTGAGCTCAAAGACGGTATCCTCGACCCCCAGGGGCGCGCCGTGGAAAGTGTGTTGAAGAGCCTGCAGTACCAGGCCGAGAACGTGCGGGTAGGGCGGGTATTGGAGATGGAACTCGAGGCGGCCAACGAGTCGGAAGCCAGGGTCACTGCCCATCACATTGGCAAGGCTCTGGCCAATCCAGTGATGGAAGTGTTCGTGGTCGAAGCGATAAAGGAACTGGCATGAAAGTCGCGGTGATTCAGTTTCCTGGCTCCAACTGCGACCAGGACGCGGTGTGGGCACTTCAACAGGTGGGGCTCAAAGCCGAGCTGGTCTGGCATACCGCGACCAAGCTGGAGGGTTTTCAGGCCGCCCTCCTGCCCGGTGGGTTCTCGTACGGCGATTACCTGCGGGCAGGTGCTCTAGCCAAGTTTTCGCCGGTGATGCAGGAAGTGCGTCGCATGGCCGAACGCGGCAACCCCGTGGTGGGCATCTGCAATGGTTTTCAGGTGCTCACCGAAGCAGGGCTGCTGCCGGGGGCGCTGCTGGCCAACACCAACCTGCACTTCACCTGTAAAGAGGTGTTTTTGCGGGTCGAGCGCACCGACCTGCCCTTCACGGCTGGCTACAAACCAGGGCAAGTTTTGAAGATTCCCATCGCCCACGGCGAGGGTCGCTACTACGCCGATAGCGAGACCCTTGAAAGGCTCGAGCAAAACAACCAGGTGGTCTTCCGCTATGCGCCAGATCCCAGCCCTAACCCATCGGTAGGGGAAGGTTTTAACCCGAACGGTTCCCTGAACCATATTGCAGGCATCGCCAATGAAGCAGGAAATGTGCTGGGTATGATGCCCCATCCCGAACGGGCTGTGGAAAGCGCCTTAGGTTCTGCCGACGGACTGCCATTTTTTACCAGCCTCAAGCAAGCCCTCGAGGTAGTGGCTTGAGGCTGGTCATACACGTTTTATGGAGGTAATGGCATGACACTCCGAGCGATCACCTTCGACTTCTGGGGCACCCTCTTCACCGAAGGCCCGGAATACGCTGGCCATGTCAAAAACCTGCGCAATGAAATCTTGCTGGACGCCGCCTCCGAAGCTGGCGTACCCGCCGAGCCCGCTGCCGTGATGGAGGCCTGGCGGCAAGCCGCCCTCGATTTCGATACGGCCTGGATGGCCGAGCAGGTGATGACCCCCTTTGACCGGGTTACCCGTATCTTTGGCTACCTGGGCCTGCCTTACGATGAAGGTCAGGTAGCCCTCACCACCCAGCGCATCGTCGAAGCGGGCCTTCAGGGCAGCCTGATCCCACTGCCTGGGGTGCTCGAGGCCCTGCCCAAGCTGGCCCAACGCTATACCCTAGGCATCGTTTCGGACACCGGCGTTTCGACCGGGCGCATTTTGCTCGAGCAACTGGGGCGCCACAAGCTACGTGACCTTTTCAGTGGCTTTTCCTTCTCCGACGAGACCGGGGTGGTCAAACCCAAGCCCGAGGCCTTCTGGGTGGCCCTAGACGAGATGGGAGCCAAACCACAGGAGGCTTTGCACATTGGTGACATTCCCCGCACCGACATCGCCGGAGCCTTTCAAACCGGCTACCCCTACGCCGTACTCTACACCGGGCACATCCACCGCAATGGGCAGCCCGAGCCCACCGCCCGCATTGGCAATCACCTGGAACTGATTTCGCTGCTAAAAGATGTGATCGGACAACCTCCGAGGGCCATGTAATGGAAGAAACCCTCCACCCCCTGAAAGAAACCGGCATCCCGCTGAGCGAATACCAGGAGATCGTCCGCCAGTTGGGGCGTGAACCCAACCGGCTGGAACTGTATCTGTTCAAGGTGATGTGGAGCGAACACTGCTCCTACAAAAACTCCCGCCCCTTGCTGCGCCTTCTACCCAAAGAAGGCCCTTCGGTTTTGCAGGGCCCCGGCGAAAACGCAGGGGTGGTGGATATCGGTGAAGGTTGGGCAGTGGCCTTCAAAATCGAGAGCCACAACCACCCCTCCGCCGTAGAGCCGGTACAGGGTGCGGCCACCGGCGTGGGGGGCATCATCCGCGACATCATGGCGATGGGCGCCCGGCCCATTGCCCTGCTGAACTCGCTGCGCTTTGGCAAACTGGAAGGCCCTGAAAGCGACCGCACCCGCTTCCTGGTGCGGGGGGTGGTAGAAGGCATCGCCCACTATGGCAATGCGATTGGCGTACCCACGGTAGCGGGGGAGGTCTACTTTCATCCCGACTACCAGGACAATCCCCTGGTCAACGCCATGTGTGTAGGCCTGCTGCGGGTGGACGAGCTTAAGAAAAGCCGTGCCTCACTCTCGCGTCCAGTTTACTATGTGGGCTCCAAAACTGGGCGCGACGGCATCGGGGGGGCAGCTTTTGCTTCGGAGGAACTCTCCGAAGAAAGCGAGTCCAAACGCCCCAGCGTGCAGGTAGGCGACCCCTTCATGGGCAAGCTAACCCTGGAAGTGACCTTGGAGGCCATCCGGCAAGACCTGGTAGAGGGCGTGCAAGATATGGGGGCTGCGGGGCTCACCTCCTCGCTTTCGGAGATGGCCCACAAGTCGGGGCTGGGCCTTGAGTTAAACCTCGACCTCGTACCCAAACGCGAAAGCGGCATGAGCCCGCTGGAGCTGATGCTTTCCGAGTCACAAGAGCGCATGGTGTTGGTGCCCCGTCCAGGCAAGGAGCAAGAACTCGAGGCCCTCGCTCTTCGCTGGGGTCTGGATGCCGTTCCAGTAGGCACCATGATCGCCGAGCCGGTGTTCCGCATTGTTTCGCAGGGCCAGATAGTGGCCAATGTGCCCACCCGTGCGCTGGCTGACTCGCCAACCTATGTGCGCGAAGGCCAGGAAAACCCGGCTAAGGTTGCGCTGAGGGCGATGGACTTGAGTCAGTTGCCTATGCCGCAAAACCTCGAGGAAGTGCTTCTACAACTCCTAGCTTCACCGAACCTGTGCAGCCGGGCTCCAGTCTTCGAACGCTACGACCATCAGGTTGGCACCAACACTGCCCTCGTCCCTGGCAAAGGCGACGCAGCCATCGTGAGGGTTAAGGGGACAAACCGTGCCGTTGCCGTTAAGGTGGATGCCAATCCCCGCTACAGCAAGCTCGCGCCCCGCTTAGGGGCCATGCACGCCCTGGCTGAGGCCGCCCGCAATGTGAGTGTGGTGGGGGCGCGGCCCCTGGCCTACACCGATGGTCTCAACTGTGGCAACCCAGAAACACCCCACGGCTACTTCGAGCTTTCCGAAACCATCCAGGGCCTGGCGGAGGCCTCGAGGGCCCTGGGCCTTCCGGTGGTCTCGGGCAACGTCTCGCTCTACAACGAAGGCCCCAACTACCGCATTCCCCCCACGCCCATGGTGGGGGTGGTGGGGCTGTTGGAGAACCTCGAGCACCGCGCCGAGATGGGGTTTAGAAAAGCAGGTGAGTTTATCGTGTTGATCGGCAACAAGGAGGGCAGCTTTGGGGGTTCCGAATACCTCTGGGTAGCACACCGCCTCGAGGCCGGAAGCCCTCCTCCCCTCGACCTAGCTCATGAAGCCAAAGTCCAAGCCGCTATCCGCGATCTCATCGAGCGGGGCTGGGTCCAAACCGCCCACGATGTAGCCGAAGGCGGGCTGGCGGTGGCCTTGGCCGAAATGTGCTTCCCCTACGGTCTGGGTGCCACCATCGAGATTCGTAACCCAGCCCGGCCCGATGCCCTGCTGTTTGGCGAGGCTCCGGGCCGCATCCTTTTCACGGTAGATCAAGCTAAGCTGCAAATGGCGGTGAAGGTATTGGAAACATTCGGGCTCGCTCACAAAATCTTAGGCCAGGTTGGGGGCGATCAGCTCACCATCCTGATGCCCAAACAACGCCTGCAATGGAGCCTCGAGTCGCTACGTGCAGCTTGGGCAAACACCTTGCGGGAGGTGCTGCCATGAGGTCTAGCCAGAAGCAGAGAGCCAAGAGCAAAGAGCCCATAGTGGAATCTGCCCATAGCCCTACGCCCTCAGCCCTCAGCGACGCTGATAAGCCCCGCGAAGAATGCGGCGTCCTCGGTCTGTGGTCGCCCGAGCCGCTGCCTGTGGCCCATCTGCTGCAACTAGGGCTTTTTGCTCTGCAACACCGGGGGCAGGAAGCAGCTGGCATCTGTGTTTCCAACGGGCTGGATCTGGTAATCGAGAAAGACCTGGGGCTGGTAACCCAGGTCTTCGACGAAGCCCGGATGGAGCGGCTGCAAATCGAGGGGGCTAACCTGGGGATCGGGCATACCCGCTACTCCACCACGGGTTCCAACCTACGCTTCAACGCCCAACCCCTCAATGTACGAAGCTCCAAGGGGATTCTGGCCATTGCCCACAACGGCAACTTCGTCAACGCACTGCAAATCCGGCAGGAGCTTCTAGAACACGGTGCAGTTTTCCAGACCACCAACGATACGGAGGTGATGATTAACCTCATCGCCCGTTACGCCAAGCTTAACCTAGTTGAAGCGACCGCCCGGGCCATGCGCGAGTTGACCGGCGGTTTTAGCGTGGTGCTGATGGATCGGCACACCGTGCTGGCCCTGCGAGACGGCAATGGCGTGCGTCCTCTAATCATCGGTAGGCTACCAGGTGGCGGCTGGGTCTTCGCCTCCGAGCCACCGGCCCTCACCCTGATGGGGGCGGCCTTTGTACGCGACATACGGCCGGGCGAGCTGGTCTGGGTGGAGTCGGGGGAGTTGCGCTCCTTGCAGGTGCTCGAGCCCCACCCCACCCCCTGCGCCTTCGAATGGATTTATTTTGCCCGGGCCGACGCAACCCTGGACGGCATCCCCACCCACCCCGCGCGCATCCGCATGGGCGAGGTGCTGGCCCAGGAAGCCCCCGCCGAGGCCGACCTGGTGGTGCCGGTGCCCGACTCCGGGATTGGGGCGGCCATCGGCTACAGCCGGGCCTCGGGGATTCCTTTCGACTACGGCCTGCACAAAAACCCCTATGCGGGCCGCACCTTTATTCAGCCCACCCAGGAGATGCGCGACCTGAAGGTGCGGCTCAAGCTGGCTGCCACCCCGGTGGTCGCGAGCCAGCGGGTGGTGCTGGTGGACGACTCCATCGTGCGGGGCACCACCTCCGGGCGCATCGTGCAACTGCTGCGCGAGGCTGGGGCCGCCGAGGTGCACGTGCGCATCTCCTCGCCGCCCATCAAGTTCCCCTGCTACTACGGCATTGACACCGCGGCCCGCAAGGAACTGGTGGCCTCGACGCACTCTGTAGAGCAGATCCGCCAGCTCATCGGGGCCGACTCGCTGGCTTTTTTGAGCGAGTCCGGGGTGCGGCAGGCCATTGGGGGGCCGGTCTGCCTGGCCTGCTTCAATGGGCAGTACCCGGCCGGCCAGCCCGAGGAAGAGGTGCGCAAAGAGGCGCTCGAGCAGGCCTGATTACGTGCTATCCTATCCAGCGTGAAACGGGTTTTTTCTGGCTTTCAGCCCACCGGCGACCTGCACATCGGCAACTACCTGGGTGCGATGGTCAACTACATCGCCTTAGGCGAGAAGCTCGGCCAGGACGCCATTTACTGCATTGTAGATTACCACGCCCCCACCAACCCGGCGGCCTACGACAAAGACCTCCTGCGCCAGCGTACCTTCGATGCGGCGCTGGTGAACATCGCAGCCGGGCTCGACCCCAACAAGGTGATTCTCTTCGTGCAGTCGCACGTGCCCGAGCACACCGAGCTGGCCTGGATTTTCACCACCCAGACCCCCTACGGCGACCTGACCCGCATGACCCAGTTCAAAGACAAAGCCGCCAAGCTCGAGTCGGTTCCGGCGGGGCTCCTGATGTACCCGGTGCTGATGGCCGCCGACATTCTGATTTATAAGGCCGACACCGTGCCGGTGGGCGACGACCAGACCCAGCACCTCGAGCTCACCCGCGAGATTGCCCGCCGCTGGAACCAGGAGTACGGCGAGACCTTTCCGGAGCCGGAAATCTACCTGAACCCCCACGCCCCCCGCGTGCCCGGCATTGACGGCAAGGCCAAGATGTCCAAGAGTGTGGGCAACACCATTGGGCTTCTGGAGGACGAGGAGAGCATCTGGGCTAAAATACGCACCATGCCCGACGACCCGGCCCGCATCCGGCTCTCCGACCCCGGCGACCCCGAGCGCAGCGTGGCATTCAAGTTTTTGCAGTACTTCGCCCCGCCCGAGCTGGTGCAGGTGCTGCGCGAGGAGTACCGCCGACGGGGTATCGGCACTTTAGTGGTCAAGCAGCTTCTCATGCAGGAAATGATGAAAACCCTGCGGCCCATCCGCGAACGCGCCGAGGAGCTACGGGCCCACCCCGACCGGGTGCTGGGGGCCCTCGAGGAAGGCACCGCCAAAGCCCGCCGCATCGCCCAGGCCACCATGGAAGAGGTGCGCGACAAGTTTGGGCTGCTCCGGCCCAGGGGCCGGACTTCCGGAACACCAGCACCCGTAAAAGTGGCCTCCAAGTAAACCGTGATTACCCTACGCTTCGAGCAATTCAGCGGAACTCCCAAGGAGCTTTCCGAGCAGGTACGCAAGGGCAAGATTGCCGCCAAAGACCTGCCGGTGCTGGCCCTCACCGAGCAGGCCCTGGCCCAGGTACAGGCCCTGGGACTTTCCGAGCGGAGCGAGCTGCTGCCCATCCTGGCCGAGCTGGTGCTCTTCAAGCTGCGGGCCTTTGCCAAGCGGCCCCAGGTAATGCTGGCCGATGACGAAGAACTCCCCGAGGAGAGCGGCCCGGCTTTCCTCGAGACCCTAATGGCCCTTGAAGAAGCCATCGCCTTTCTCGAGCAACGCTCGCGTGAACGAGCCCGCGTGCTGGCAGTACCCGCCTCACCCCTCCCCAAAGATCGCCGCCTGCGCCCCATGCCCCTGCAAATGCTGGTGCGGGCCGTCGAACCCTTTGCAAGGCGGGCCGAGTTACTGCTCGAGCCCGAGACCTTTGGGTTGCGCGAAGCCTGGGAGCGCATCAAGGGCTTTTTGTGGGGCCTGCGCCGGGCCCTGTTTGGACAACTGCCGCTGCGGGGCTGGAACGAGCAAACCGTGGCGTTTACCGCACTCCTGGAAGCCAAAAAGCAGGGCGAGGTGGAACTACGGCAGCAAGAGAATTTCGGGGCGCTCGAGGTCGAGCTCAAAAGCGGCCACTAAGTTGCGCCAGGGTAGATGGGCCAAACCTGCGGAATCGGCAAGGCGTACCTGGCGCAATTCCCCACTGATCTTTGGGGATCGGATCTCATACCGTTTCCGCTTGAATCCTTCACCGCCCGCCGCAGTCAGAGGTGAAGGATTCAAGCCGACCGAAGGGAGTAGAAAAGCATTTCGGTAGTATCGTTTAGGCTTGCCGAAGTGAACGATATTACCGAAATGCGTATCACATTTCAACTATGGAGACACTTAGTGCTTCGCCAGGTGAGGACACGCCATCCCAGTCTGCCACCCTAAGGGGGTTGTCCCACTGAATAGGGGGTATCTAACTGCTTGTTCACGAGAACTACACCGAGGGCTGCTGCCTGATTCATTATTTGGGAATCGGCACATCGGCCTGGAGCTTCATTTTGTCGTCAATGGTCTCGACGTGGATTTCCAGATTCTTCTCATCCGGAAAATACCGCTTCAGCACGGCCATCAGGTCTTGTTTGAGCTGCTCCACCATACCGGGGCTCAGGTGGGCGCGGTCGTAGGCCAGCACCACCTTGAGGCGGTCTTTCAAAGTATCCTTGCTTTTGCGCTGCCAGGGCCGCATCATCTACCCCCAAACAGCCGCCGCAGGGTGCCCAGAAAACCCGGCGAGTCGTTCAGAGGGGCAAAAGGCACGTCCTCGCCCCGCACCCGCTGGGCAATCTCGACAAAAGCCTTGGCCGCTCCGCTGCCGTTCTTGAGCACCAGCGGCTCCCCCTGGTTGGAGGAAACGAGCACCCCTTCGTCTTCGGGCACGATACCAATAGGCTTGATGCCCAGGATTTCCACCACATCCTCCACCGAGAGCATGTCGCCGCGCTGCACCATCTTGGGGCGTAGGCGGTTGATGACCAAAAAGTTCTCGCGGATTTCGCGGGCTTCCAGCATCCCGATAATCCGGTCGGCGTCGCGCACGCTCGAGACCTCCGGGTTCACCACCACCAAAGCCCCCTCGGCGGGGGTGGCGGCGGTCTGGAAGCCTTTTTCGATGCCGGCGGGTGAGTCAATGAGCACCCGGTCGAAGCCTTCCTCTTCTAGCAAGGCCTTGACTATCTGGCGGAACTTTTCGGGCTCGAGCGCCTCCTTGTCCCGGGTCTGCGAGGCGGCCAGCAGGGCCAGCCCCTCGATGCGCTTGTCGCGGATAAGGGCCTGTCGCAGCTTGCACTTACCCTCGATCACGTCAATCAGGTCGTAGACCACCCGGCCTTCCAGCCCCATCACCACATCCAGGTTGCGCAGGCCCACATCCACATCCACCACGGCTATTTTTTCGCCTAACCTGGCTAATCCTGCGCCCACGTTGGCCGTGGTGGTGGTCTTCCCTACCCCACCTTTTCCCGAAGTGACCACAATTGCACGGGCATTCACGCTAAATCCTCCAATGATTCTAGCCAGACAGGCTTGGACTGCTAAAAGCTGGGACTAGTATACGGGCAACGGGGCCATATGTCAGGCTAAGGTTCGCCCTTGGTTAAGACTGCTGGCTTGCAGCAATCCAGTCCAGACCCTGCTGTCCAAACCATCTACCCACTACCTGTATGCCCACCCTCTCGCACAGGTACAAAACTCTCTACTCACCGCCCGAAGCGGATTGAATAGTAAGGACTGGATGAGGCGAACCCAAGCGTTACAATCAGTATATGTCCGACCCCAAGAACCAGGAATCAGGTCAAGGCGACCTCAAACCAGACTGGAAAGACTTTATTGCATTGGTGATTGCAGCCTACTCGATTCTGCTACCCCCGTTGTTTTTGATTATTGGGGCAGCGGTGCTGGTATTGGTGGTGCTGTACGTGGTCTTCTAAACCATCCGGCTTTGGGGTCTCCCTCAGAGTATGGCGCTATCACCCAGCCCCGGCCTTGGTTTTTAGCCCATTTGGCTTTTGGATGCAAAGTTAGGACGAGGAGGGCTTATGCAAGCCACAGTTGAACACCTGTTCGAGTCGCTGCCCGAGGGATACAAAGATCGTCTGGGTCGCCCTGGACAGTATCCCTTCACCCGTGGGGTCTACCCCAAGATGTATACCGATCGCCCCTGGACGATGCGGCAGTACGCAGGCTTTAGCAGCGCCGAAGAATCCAACGCCCGTTACCGCTACCTGCTTTCGCAAGGCCAGACCGGGCTTTCGGTGGCTTTCGACCTACCCACCCAGCTCGGAATGGATCCCGACCACCCCTTAAGTGTGGGTGAAGTGGGTAAAGTAGGGGTTTCGATTGCTTCCATCGAGGACATGCGAACCCTGTTGGACGGTATTCCCCTGGATCAGGTCACCACCAGCATGACCATCAATGCCCCGGCCAACATGCTGCTATCACTCTATTTATTGGTAGCGGAAGAACAAGGCGTGACCTGGGACAAGGTAGGTGGCACCATCCAAAACGACATCCTGAAGGAATATATCGCTCGCGGTACTTATATTTTCCCACCCAGCCCTTCTATGCGGCTGATTACCGATGTTTTTGCCTTCTGTGGAGAAAAGGTGCCCAAGTGGAACACTATCAGCATCTCGGGTTATCACATCCGCGAAGCAGGCTCCACTGCCGCGCAGGAAATTGCCTTTACTCTCGCCAACGGCAAGGCCTATGTTCAGGCGGCCATTGAAGCCGGATTGGATGTGGATGCCTTTGCGCCCAGGCTTTCGTTCTTCTTTGCTTCGCACAACGACATCCTCGAGGAGGCCGCCAAGTTTCGCGCAGCCCGGCGCATGTGGGCCCACATCATGCGCCAGGAGTTCAATGCCAAAGACCCCAAGAGCTGGATGCTGCGCTTCCACACCCAGACCGGGGGCTCCACCCTGACAGCTCAAGAGCCCCTCAACAACGTGGTACGCACGGCCTACCAGGCCTTGGCAGCGGTATTGGGCGGAACCCAGAGCCTGCACACCAACGCCTACGATGAAGCGCTGGGTCTTCCCACCCAAAAAAGTGCCTTGCTGGCCTTGCGTACCCAGCAAATTTTGGCCTATGAGGCTGGTGTGACCCATGCAGTAGACCCTCTGGGGGGCAGCTTTTACGTGGAGCACCTGACCGACCAGCTCGAGGCGCAGGCGCAGGGCTACCTCGAGCAAATTGCCAAGTTGGGAGGAGCCGTTGCGGCAGTAGAGGCGGGCTTCTTCCAGCAGGAAATCGAGGAATCGGCCTGGGAATTCCAGCGTCAGGTGGAGAGTGGTAAGCGGGTAATTGTGGGCATCAACCAGTTTAGTAACCCCGACTCCCCGCTCAACGAACACACCCCGGTGCAAAAGATCGGCGACGAACTGGGCAACCGCCGCAAGGCCCAAATTCAAGCCTTCCGGGCCAAACGCGACGGGCAGGCGACAGGCAATGCATTGGAAGCTCTGCGCCAAGCCGCCAGAGGCCAGCAGAATCTGATGCCTTATATTCTGGATGCATTCCGCCGCCAGGCCACCCTGGGCGAGATTTGTGGCGTTCTGCGTGCCGAATGGGGTGAGTACCAGCCTTCGTACTGAGAGGCAGAGAGGAGAAATAGTATATACGCAATGTGCTGTGAACTATGAACTAAAGACCTCCGGTGACAGTCTTTTGCTCCCCCTTTTCTCTTCCCATTGCTCACTCCTCCGTTACTTAAGCCTCCCTTTAGCCAGCCTTCACACCAGACCCCAACCCAATTGGGCCTAATGGTTGAAGAATGGCTTGGCTGAGACCTTGGTGGATCATGGGTGGGGTTGCCGCCCTTGCGGCCTTGGTGGTTGGTGGTGGCCTGTGGGTGCGAAGTAAGGGCATCCCTCAGCCTGGGCGTACCGACTCCCAAAGCCCTTACCGTACCTATACGGCCACCGGACAGGTCATGAACGTGAAGGCCCTGGGAGCCAATGGCTGTACGGTACAGGTCAAGCTACATCAATGGGTATCTGTGAGTGATGGCTTCACTTTGGCCGAGATGCCCCAAAGGGGACAGCTTTACACTATAGGAGCTAATGCCGAGCAGTGCATGGCTTTACAGGTTGCCCTGGCTTCACTGGGCGATCCCGAAGACCTCGAGAGTCCCCGCCACATCTACTACAAAGCGGCCCAGTTGCGCTCGGGGGAGTGGCACATGGCCGAAAATCCCTCAGCCCCGGTCGGCTGTGGGGGTTTGTAACCAGCTAGAGCGGTTCCCACCAATACCCAGTACAGTGGTTTTTGCCGTACTGGGTAAATTACTTCGCACGCGGTGAGGAGTAATCGTGGGAAACGCGACTAGAGCCTTAACTCGTATAGCGCCACGTGCAGGGGGTAGCCCATACGGGTCACCCGCTTCTCCCCCACATAGACAAAGCCCAGGCCCTCGTAAAAGCTGCGCAGCTTCGCACGATTAAAGTCGGTGTCTAGGCGCAAGAAGGACAAACCTTCCGCCCTGGCCCGCTCCTGGGCCCAGGCAAGCATGGCGGCGGCCACCCCCTGCCCGGCAACCTCTCGCCGAACCGCCACCTTGTGCACAAACGCCGAGATTCCGGCGGGAACCTCGGGCCAGAAGAGGGGGTCGGCGTACTGGTAGATGAGCGTGCCCACCGCCCACCCCTGCCAATAGGCCAGGAACAGCTCGCCCTGCCGGGCCACCGGGCGGAGTAGTTTGGGGGTGAGCTCCTCGAGGTGCCAGAGGGTCTCGCCCCGTGCCATGAGCCACCGGGCGGCTTCGCTGAGGATATCAGAAGCCACCTCGACTTCCTCCACCGAAGCGGGCCGCATCTCCACCCTCAATCCCGCCCCCTGGGGTCGAGCACATCCCGCAGGGCGTCGCCCAGCAGGTTAAAGGCCAGCACGGTGAGCAGAATGCCCATGGCCGGCGCGGTGGGGGCCCAGATGGCCTCGGCGATATAGCTGCGGGTCTCGGAGACCATGGCCCCCCACTCCGGGGTGGGCGGCTGGGCCCCAAAGCCGATAAACGACAGGCCCGCAGCGGTCAGGATGGCCCCGCCCACATCGAAGCTGGCCTGCACAAAGACCGGCGTGAGGGTGTTGGGCAGCAGGTGGCGCAGCATCAGGCGCCCCTGCGAGGAGCCCAAGGCCCGCGCTGCCTCCACAAACTCGCGCTCCCGCAGGGCCAGCACATTGGCCCGCACCAGCCGGGCGTAGATGGGCCAGCTTACCAGGGCCACCGCAATGATGGTGTTGTTGAGGTTGGGCCCCAGCGCGGCGGCAATGGCCATGGCCAGAATGAGCGAGGGGAAGGCAAAAAAGATATCGGTCACGCGCATCAGCAGGTTGTCCCAGCCCCCCCCCAGGGTGCCGGCCAGCAGCCCCACCGCTACCCCAATCAACACCGCCAGAATCACCACGCCAAACCCAACCCGCAAGGAGATACCCGCGCCGTGGGCCACCCGGGCCCAGACATCGCGGCCCAGTTGGTCGGTGCCAAGCCAGTGTTCTGCCGAGGGCGGCTGCAGGCGCTGGGCGATGTTCTGGCTGATGGGGTCGGGCGCGATGACCGGTGCCAGCAGGGCCACCAGCACCAGCAAGACCAGCAAGAATAGCCCAATCAGGCCCCCTGGGTTGCGCAAAAAGCGGCGCAGCGGGCGGGATGGGCGTCCGGCAGGAACTACAGCAGCCATGGGTACTCCGTCGGGTTAGGCATAGCGGATACGAGGGTCGAGAAAGGCATAAAGCAGGTCCACGATCAGGTTGATGAGGGCATACACCAGCCCCACCAGGAGCGTAACCCCCATCACCGCGGGGAAGTCCAGGCTGGTGGCCGACTGGGTTACGTAGCGCCCGATGCCGGGCCAGCTAAAGATGGTCTCGGTCAGCACGGCACCGGAGAGCAGACCGCCCAGCAACCCACCCAACAAGGTGAGCACCGGCAGCGAGGCGTTTTTGAGGGCATGGCGAAAGATCACCCCCCTGCCCGGAACCCCTTTGGCTCGAGCGGTGCGGATGTAGTCCTGCGAGAGCACCTCGAGCATGGTGGCACGGGTCATGCGGGCCAGAATGGCCGCCGAAAACAAACCCAGCACAAACGCCGGCAGCACCAGGTGGCGCAGTGAGTCTACGAAGGCTGCCCAGTCCCGTGCCAGAAGGGCATCCAGACCCATCAGGCCGGTGAGCCTGGGCGGGGGAAAGGTAAACCCATCTAGCCGCCCCTGCACCGGCAGCAAATCGAGCTGTCGGGCCAAAACATACTGCAGTAACACCGCCAGAAAAAACACTGGGGTGGCTCCACCGATGAGGGCCAGGATGCGCACCGTCACGTCGGTGGCCTTGTTCTGTTGCAAAGCGGCCAGGATACCAGCGGGCACCCCCAACAACAGGGTCACCAGAAAAGCCGCTACAGAGAGCTCGAGGGTGGCAGGAAAAAACTCCTTCAGGTCCTCGACCACCGGCCGCTGGGTGCGCAGCGAGTTGCCCAGGTCACCGGACAGCAGGCGGCCCATGTAAATCAGGTACTGCTGCCAGATGGGTTTATCTAAACCGTAACGTTCCCGAAATTCCCTAATCTGCTCCTCGCGGGCGTTGTCCCCCAGGGCAGCAATGGCGGGGTCAATCGGCACCACGTTGGCGATAAAAAAGGTAGCAAACGTGACCCCCCAGACCACAAAAACCACGAAGAAAAGGCGGCGGAAAAAGTATGAAAGCATATGCAGGGTTTAGGGTTCGGAACCCAGGGCCCCACCGGCACCCTGCGCCCCGAACCCTAGGGTTGACTTAGGGCAGTTTGCTGATGTTCTCGAAGCGCACCTGGCCCTGGGCGTTGCGCACGTAGCCCTCGACTTTGACCGAGAGGCCCAGCGGAACTGCAGGTTGGTAAAGCACAGCGTAGGGACCGTTTTTGAGCACGTAATCGGTCAGGAGACGGTAGAGGGCAACCCGCTTGGCCGGTTCGGTTTCCAGGGCCGCCTGGTTGGTTAGCCGGATGGCCGTGGGATCGTTCCAGACGTTGCGCCAGGCCAGGCTGCGGGCCTCGAAGTTGGCCCAGGGGGTGGCGTTGCCGTCGGGGTCGGGGAAGTCGGGGCTCCAACCGACCAGCACCATCTGGTGGTTCTGGGCCCGGTAGGTGCGCAGCACCTCGGCGTTGGCAATGGCCTTGACGTTGGCCTTGAGCCCACTCTTGGCAAAGTCGGACTGGATTTTGGCGGCAATGTCCGCGCAGGGAATGCCCCCACCGCAGATACCCGTGCTCACCAGAAGTTCGAACTCGAGGCCGTTGGGATACCCCGCCTGGGCCAACAGGCGCTTGGCCCGGGCCGGGTCGAAGGTGTAGGGGGTACGGGGGTCGTAGCCCAGCAGCCCTTTGGGGATGAGGGTCTGGGTCTTGGTGCCGTTGCCCTGCACCAACCCGTTCACCAACTCATCCTGGTTGATGCTATAGCGAACCGCGTCGCGCACCAGCTTGTTGGCAAAGGGGCTGCCCTCCTTGACGTTCATGCCCAGGTAGTTGAGGCGCAGGCTGTCGGCCTTGAGGGTTCTGAAGCGGTTGTTACCGGCCAGGGCCCGCAAGGCTTCCGGGGTGAGCCCCTCGGCAATATCAATCTCGCCCGACTCGAGCGCCGTGCGCAAAACAGCCGGTTCCTTGATTTCCCGCAAGATAACCCGCTGCAGCTTGGGCTTGATACGGGCGTTGGGGTTGGCCTCCAACAACACCTGCGAACCCCGATCCCAGCGCACCAGGCGGAAGGGGCCCGAGCCAGCGGAGTTGTTGGTGAGCCATTCTTTGCCAAAGTCGTTGCCCTTGGCGTTTTTCTGCACGGTCTCGGAGTCCACAATGCCGCCGATATTAAAGGTCAGAATCGAAAGGAAGGAACCCGGCGAGGCGGTTTTGGGGATGCTGACCACCACCGTATAGTTGTCCACGGCCTTGGTGGCCCCCGGCTTCAGTTGGGCAATCTCGGTGAATAAGAAAGAACCTGGCCCCTTGATTGCAAGCGCCCGTTCAAAGGTATACACCACATCCTTGGCTGTCACCTCGTTGCCGCTGGAAAACTTGCTGCCCCGGCGTAGACGGAAGGTAATTTCCCAAGAATCCCGGCCCCGATCTACCTTCCAGCTTTCGGCCAGTCCTGGCTTAAGCGTGGAGAGGTCGGCCCCCTCATACTTGACCAACGTTTCATAGAGATTGTCGGTAACCAGGCCACCGGAAAACTCGTAGGAAACCTGGGGATCCATGGTGATCAAGTCGGACCAGTCCCCGCCATAAATCAGGGTCTGGGTGCGGTCTTGGGCTAGGCTACCGCCAAGGCTGAGGGCTGCTATCGCTGCAACTAGTTTGAAAAGCTTCATTGAACCTCCTTTCGATATGTCGCAAACAATACCGATAAACACACAGTAGGTCAAGACACAGAAATAACCCGAGGCACTACACTAGGCCTAATGCCTTGGGATATCCTGAAAACCTTCGCCTGGCTGAGTTTGACCGCTTTTGGGGGCCCGGCGGCCCATTTTGCCATTTTTCAGCGGCTGCTGGTCGGGGAAGGAAAATGGGTAAGCAAAGAGCAATATTTGAAGATGCTGGCCGCCGTAAACTTGATTCCTGGCCCCAACTCCACCGAAACGGCGATGTTGCTGGGTCATGCCAAGGGTGGACAGTGGGGTTTACTGTTGGCTGGTTTTGGTTTTATTGTCCCAGCAGCCCTGGTGACTTTGGCCTTGGTAGCACTGTATCGGGAGATCGCCTCCCTTCCGCTCATACAGGGGGTTTTCCTGGGACTCAAGCTGGCCGTGGTGGCCCTGATTGTCCAGGCCCTCTGGGATCTGCTACCCCACCCGCAAAAACAGCCCCAAACCTGGATGCTGGCCCTGGCCGGGCTGGCGATGGCGGGGCTGGGTTTAGTGGAATGGGCTGTGGTGTTGCTGGTGGGCTTACTGATGGTGCTGGGCAGAAGCACAAAAATGCTGAGCGTGGAACCCCTCAGCCTGTTCTGGTTTTTTTTGCTGGTGGGCTCCACTCTGTTCGGCTCGGGCTATGTGTTGATCGGGCTGATGCAGGAGATGGTAAGCCGGGGCTGGCTGGGCTCGAGCGACCTCCTGAACGCCCTGGCCCTGGGTCAGATCACACCGGGGCCCCTGCTAACCACAGCCACGGCGGCAGGCTACCTGGCAGCAGGCATCCCTGGAGCGGTGCTCTCAACCGCTGGCATTTTTTTACCCTCGTTCATATTTACCTTTCTGGTGGCCGGCCTCCTGCACCGCTGGCAGGGGCATCCCATCGCCGAGGCCTTTTTGCAGGGAGCTTCTGGAGCGGCCCTGGGACTCATTGCCTGGGCCCTGTGGCTACTCGGACGCGAAACTTTGGTGGGCTGGGCAGAGCTTCTTGGGGCTTTGCTGGCGCTCGGGCTTCTGCTGCGCAAATTTCCCCCTATTCCCTTACTGGGACTTTTTGGGCTGGGTGGCGCACTGTGGAGCGCTTGGGTGGTGGGCTAGACATCGCACTTTTTGGCAAACGCCCAGAGGGATCGAACCCCATTCCAGCAATCCGGACACGGGTTCCCACAACTGCATCAAGCAGCGGAAAACGCTTGATGGCAACCCTAGATAACCGCTGTCATACCGTTTCCGCTTGAATCCTTCACCGCCCGCCGCAGTCAGAGGTGAAGGATTCAAGCCGACCGAAGGGAGTAGAAAAGCATTTCAGTAGTATCGTTTAGGCTTGTCAAAGTGAACGATCTACCGAAATGCGCATCAAAACAGAATCCGAGAGTGTCTACCCTCGGATTCTGACTGTTTTGGGCTTGGTGGAGCCGAGGGGATTCGAACCCCCGACCTCTTGAGTGCGATTCAAGCGCGCTCCCAACTGCGCCACGGCCCCAAGCGTTGTTTAGTGTAGCCGGGAGCCGTTCGGCTGTCTAGCCTTCCTTGACCCGCACCTCGATCCGGCCCCGGCGGTCGCGCACTTCCAGCTTGGCCTTGGCCCGACCTCTGCGGTACTCGGACTTGTAGCGGCCATCACCGGCCTGATATTTGACTCTTGTCCAGCCGCGGGCCACCAGGTCGCGGTGGTGGTAGGCGTACACCTCGGCCGCCCGGCTGCTGCGGTAGACCACCACAATCCCCTGGGGTTCAGGCATCCGCTCCACCACCACGAGGCCCGGAACCAGGGCAATACGGATGTCGGCGCTGATGGTGAGAGTGGGTGGGGGCGGGGCCTCGAGCGTCACCCGGATCTGGGCCAGGGCTATTGAGCTCAACACGAGCACAGCAACAAACCATTTCATGGCTTCTACCATAAGCCTGTGGAGCCCATGCCCATATGTGAAGGACGTTAAGAGAAGCCTTAGGTTCGGGTCTGGCAGCACTCAACCAGAGGCATAGGGAATGGGCTGCTAGAATAAAACCCAATGAACGATGTCTGGGATATGCTGAACGAGCCCTTCCCACAAGAGGAGCTGCAATGGCGCATTGAGGCCCTGTCCAAAGACAAGAGGCAGGCCCTGGTGACCCCGTATGTAGATGCAAGCGCCGTGCTAGACCGGCTCGACGAGGTGGTAGGCACCCAGGGCTGGCAGGACAGTTACCAGGTGCTGCACACACCCCCGCCAGGAGCAGGCGGAACCTACGCCGTCAAGTGCCGGCTAACCGTGATGGATGTTTCCAAAGAGGATGTGGGTGAGGGCGATAGCCTCAAGGCGGCTTTTGCCGATGCCCTAGCGCGGGCTGCGGCCAAGTTTGGCGTGGGACGCTACTTGTACCAGGACAAGCAGTGGGTGGATCACGACCCCGACACTGGCCAGTTCAACCCGCCCCGTGTAGAAGTGGGGGCTCCGGTGTATCGAGGCCGACCTGCCGGGGTTCCGGCCTCGGCTCCCGAAGCCCATAGAGCAAGCACACCTCCCACAGCCGAGGCCAAACCCGAACCCCAGGAGCTGATTGACCGCCTGATCGAACGCCTCAAAGAAGCCGGGTTGGGCAGGCAGGCGGCTCAGATTGTGATGAAATATGGGGGGTATGGCAAACAACCCGACGAAACCCGTAAACTCTACGGCGAGTTGCGGGCTTTACTGAAAGGTCAGGCTTCTTGAGCAAAGGATACCAGTGATTAAGGTTATTGCCATCGGAGACCTGCACGCCGACTTTCCCAAGTTGTGGCGGGCTTTGAAGAACTCGTTTGCCGTGGGGGAAGACTGGCTGCCTTCCGACCCCCTCAAGCGGGGCACCTACCGGGTGGTGATGATGGGCGATCTGGTGCATCCCAAGCTACTGGCCGACTACCGCCGCCTGACCGGGCTCGAGGACTACGACCCCAACAACCCCGACCACATGCGGATGGCAGCCAGGGCCCAGATTCGAGAACTGATGCGCATCAAACGCTTTCAGGAGGCCGCCCCCGAGCACATCACCATTCTGCTGGGCAACCACGACCACGCGGCCATGACCGGCGATCTGGTGCTGGGCAACGCCCACCTCGAGCACAAAGAGTTTCACCCCGAGTTGGGCGGGGTGGAGTTTCCCGAGGATTTGAAAAACTGGTTTCAGACCTTTCCGGCTCAAATCAATTTGTACGGCGTCAATTTCGCCCATGTGGGGCCGGTGCCGTGGCTCCAAACCTACGATGAAATGTTCTATAGCGGGCGTGAAGCCAAGGAATGGTGGCTCAACAACGCCGATTATGTCGAGCGCATGGGTCACCGCTTTGGTGTATATGGTCACACCGTGATGAAAAATGGCATCTTGATCAAGGACAAACTAGCTCTAATTGATGCCCTTGACCAGGATCAGTATCTGGAACTAATTCTCGATGACGACAAGCTGGACTGGGAAATTGTGGAAATCCCGCCTGTGGGTGCAACCATTCAGTAAAGAGGGGAAAAGCTACCACATAAGGTCGAAAGTGATCGCCGGTTTTTCCCTCTTCCCTGACCTTCTATCGTGAACCTTACCTCACCCAAAGTTGTTCGGGATCTACTGAGCCGCTATGGCCTACGTGCCGACAAGCGTTTCGGACAGAATTTTCTGGTCGAGCGGGGCTATCTGGGGAAGATTGTCGAGGCCGTTGACTTTGAGCCAGGCGAGACAGTCTACGAGGTAGGGCCTGGCTTGGGAACCCTCAGCAGAGCCTTGGCCGAAGCAGGTGCGAAGGTAATCAGCCTCGAGATGGATTGGCGGCTGGAAGCCGTCCATAAAGAGACCCTGGCCGGGCTCGATGTACAGGTTATCTGGGGGGACGCGCTGGCCTTTGACTGGAGGGCGTTGCCCCCCCAGGGCCTATTCGCTGGTAATCTGCCCTACAACATCGCCACCCCCCTCATCACCCTATTGCTCCTTTCAAACCGCTTCCGCCGCATTGTGGTGCTGGTGCAGAAAGAAGTTGCGCTGCGCATGACCGCCCGGCCCAGCACCCCCGAGTATGGTCTACTCTCGTTGCGGGTTCAGTACCATGCCCAGGCCCGGCGCATTGTAGATCTGCCTCCAGGAGCTTTCTTTCCGCCCCCAAAGGTAACCAGCTCGGTGGTTTGCCTCGAGCCCAACTCCAAACCCGACCATCCGGCCTTGTTTCGCCTGATCGAGGCGGCCTTTGCCCAACGGCGCAAGACTTTGTTCAACGCGCTCAAGGCAGGGGGTTATGCCCCCGACCGAGTTGCACAGGCCCTGCTGACCCTTAATCTTTCGCCCCATGTGCGCGGCGAAGCACTGAGCTTGCAGCAATTTGAACAATTACTCGCTAAAATCAGCTAAGCCTTCTCCTTGATAGCGATTTCTCATATGGTTGAGGTAGGCTATCTTATATCAGTTCAACATGCAGCTAAACTGTGGTAAATCCTGCAAGTGGGAAACGGGGGCTGGGAGGCCGGGATGCGGTTTTTTGTCGTAGGGGATGTATCGGTTGACTTAATCTACTTTCTCGAGCGAATCCCAGAGCCAGGCGAGGAGGTTCCGGCTCAGCGGGCCCTTATGAAGCCCGGGGGCGCGGGAGGAACTCTGGCTGCACACCTGGCCAGCCTGGGCAACAAAGCCTATCTGGCCAGCCGGGTGGGGGACGACCCTTTCCGAAGCGTGGCCTTGTGTCAGTTGGAAAAAGTGGGGGTAGACCTCAAATACCTGCAGGTAGATCCGGAGCAGACCACCTCTTCCATCCTGATTTTGCTGGTTCCAGGGGGCGAGCGCTCGATGATCTCGGCAGGAGGTGCCAGCCGCTTTCTGGACGCAGCCGAGTTCAAGGCCAAGGCACTGGATCAGATAGATGCAGTGGTGTTTTCGGCCTATGCCTTCGTGGGAGGCCCACAGCGACAATATGCGATCAATGCCTTAGATGCTGCCCGCAGACGCGAGTTACCCATCTTTGCCGATCTTGGCACAGGCGCAGTGCGGGCTGCCGGCAAGGAGTTGCTGGACATCCTGCGTGGTGTGCCTTACCTGCTGATGAACCAAGTGGAGCTATTGGCCCTGACCGGCACATCTTCCATCAGCGAGGGGGTAAACGAACTCAAGGGCTGGGGCCTCGAGACCGTCATCGTGAAGGTGGGAGCACTGGGTTCGATTGTCATCACCCCCACCCGGCAGGAACTGGTAGAACCCTATCCCCTCGAGGAGGTCGTAGACACCACCGGCTCGGGCGATGCTTTCACCGCTACCTTTGCCCATGCCATTCTGCAGGGCAAAGACCCCTTTGTGGCCGCCCGCCTAGGCAATCTGGCCGGCTCGCTGGCCGCCACTGCTATAGGTGGGCAGGGTCGCCTCATTACCCAGGACGACCTTTTGCAGGCCCGGTAGGCTTTAGCCAGCCAGTACAGAGCTTTGCCGGCAATTTCACCCCGACGGCTAGCTTTCAAAAGTGAACAATACTGCCGGAATGCACTCCTACTCCCTTCGGTCGGCTTGAACCCTTCACCTTTGATTACACCCAAAGATGAAGTGTTCAAGCGGAAGCGGTATTAATCGCCGAGGTTCAAGTATCACGCGCTCGAGTCTGCCTTGCTTGTAGACTCATATTTGCAGTGCTCAACCACACAAACACAGCTACAAGCACCACGCTGTGCATGCGTGGGTTGCACAAGAGGGGTGATAAATGAGGCGCGTAGCTGCAGCATGGCTCTTGTTTATTGGTCTGGCTTTTGCCCAGTCATTGCCTGAAGTGCCCGCAAGCGAAGTCCAGGCCTTTGTGGCCCAGGCCCAGCGGGGCGGGCGGGCGGTGTTGCGCGCAGGCATCTATCGGCTTACCCAGCCGCTGACTCTAAACAATCCCGTCGAGTTGGTTGGAGCAGGAAGCAATCAAACGGTGATCACTTCCACAGCAGAGGGGTATGTGGTCAGCTTTCGCGGAGGCGGTAAGTCCAGCGCAACCGGCCTTGCATTTGAGTATCAGGGCAAGGCCCAGGCCTACGTGGTTGATGTTCAGGCAGGCGATGTCACTTTTTCCGATGTGGTAGCGACTGGAGCTGTCCGTGACGAGGCCAGCCGCCGGGGCGGTTCGGGGATTATCGTACGCAACAACAGCGTGGTGTTCATAAACAAAAGCGCGTTATTCAAGAACGGACTCGAGGGCGTGGCCGTGTTGGATAAGAGTCAGGTTGTAATCAAGGACAGCGATCTTTCAGAGAACGTTGGAAGCGGCCTATCCTTATACGACGATAGCGCCGGACAGGTAGATAACACCCTATTCGAGCAGAACAAAGCCAGCGGCATAGAACTGTTTGACCAGAGCAGGCTAACCCTGGAAAACAGCGACCTCCAAACGAACGGCGAGTTTGGCTTGTATGTGGCGGATGCCGCCAGCGCGACAGCCAGAGAGAACTCCATTCAACAAAATACCTTTAGCGGCGTGCTGGCTCGAGACCAGGCCCAGGTGACCCTGGAAAACAACGACATCCTGAGCAACAAAGAGGCTGGCATTTTTTGTTTGGGTCTGGCCACAGGCTTCATCCGCAATAACCTGATCGAGAAGAACGCAACCAACGGCATCAGCGTTAGCGAGAAAGCCCGTGTGCAGGCCATCAACAACCTTGTTCGCGGCAACGCCGAGTTTGGGCTTTTTGCTGATAAAGAAGCGGTAGTAACCGCCTCGCAGAACACCATCGAGTCCAGCGGCTACAGCGGCATTTTAGCCCGCGACAACGTACAGGCCATCCTCGAGCGCAACCTTCTGCAAAACAA
Organism: Meiothermus sp.; assembly: GCF_037443965.1. Taxonomy (GTDB): domain Bacteria; phylum Deinococcota; class Deinococci; order Deinococcales; family Thermaceae; genus Meiothermus. The sequence continues at coordinate 22,638 of NZ_JBBINI010000026.1, read as the reverse complement.
CGGCGAACACGGGATTTACTTCGTGGGCAATGCGGGGGGCCGGGCCCAGGGCAACGAATGCAAGCAGAACAAGCTCACCGACCTCTATCTGGGAAAGACCAGCCAAACTACCCTGGGCGAGAACGCCTGCAAGCTCGAGCGGCAGCCGTAGGCTATCGCACTCTTCACAGCCGTTGCCTCCCGGACGGGAGGCAACTGTGCTGTACTGGACTCATACGCATTTCGGCAGTATCGTTCACTTCGGCAAGCCTAAACGATACTACCGAAATGCTTTTCTACTCCCTTCGGTCGGCTGGAATCCTTCACCTCTAACTGCGGCGGGCGGTGAAGGATTCAAGCGGAAACGGTATCAGCAATCGAGTTTTGAGTGGCTCAATAAATGTGAAGAGTGCTCGAAGTTGGGCCAGGGTAGATTGGCAAAACCAGCGGAATCGGCAAGACGTACCTGACGCAATTCCCCGCTGATCTTTGGGGATCGGATCTCGCATTTCAACTATGAAGACACTTACAGGCCGGATGTAAAATACCGCCGAATGGCCTCGAGCAAAGCCAACCCCACAGCCCCGCTTTTTTCCGGGTGAAACTGGGGAGCCACCACGTTGCCCTGGGCAAAAAGCGCGGTAAAGCAGGTGCCGCTGTAGTCGGTGATACCTACGCTGCCTTCCACCAGCGGGGCGAAGTAGGAGTGCACAAAGTAGAAGTAGCGGTCCGACAGGTGCTGGAAGTGGGCGCTGTACTCCACTGTATTCCACCCCATCTGCGGCACCCGCGCTGCCCGGAAGCGGGTCAGCCGGCCCCGCACCAAGCCCAGCCCGGCGGTTTCGGGGGCTTCCTCGGAGCCTTCAAACAGAATCTGCATACCCACGCAAATGCCCAAAAAGGGCTTGCCCCGGGCAATATGCCGGCGTACCCCCTCCTCGAAGCCGGAGGCCTGGAAGGAGCGCATGACCTGCCCAAAATGGCCCTGCCCCGGCAGCACCAGCAGGTCGTGGGCACCCACCTGACGGGGGTCATCCGAGACCGTGACCCGGTAGCCCGTGGCTTGCAGGGCCTTGGCGGCACTGTGCAGGTTGCCCGAACCGTAGTCAATCAGGAGGGTCTTCATGGGGCTACAGCACTTCCTTGGTGCTGGGCAGGTCGGGCCGGGTGAGGCGGGTGGCCTGGTAGAGGGCCCGGGCCAGGGCCTTGAAGGCGGCCTCGAGCACGTGATGGGCTTCCCGGCCGGCCAGGAGCCGCAGGTGCAGGGTGAGGCCCGCGTGGTTGCACAGCCCCCGCAAAAACTCCCGCAGGTGGTAGGCATTGAGGCCCCCGGCGCTGCCTTCGATGTTCAGTTCTTCGGGCGCAAAGGCCAGGTGGCTGCGCCCGGACAGATCCAGCACCACCTGTACCAGGGTTTCGTCCATGGGCACGGTGGCCTCGCCGTAGCGTTCGATTCCCCGGCCCTCCCCCACCGCTTGCCGCAGGGCCATTCCTAACACGATGCCCACATCCTCCACCAGGTGGTGCACGTCCACCGCCAGGTCGCCGGTGGCTTCGACCTCGAGCCCCAAGCGCCCGTGCCGCTGCAAAGCCAATAGCATGTGATCCAGAAAGCCCAGGCCGGTCGAGATATGCCCGCCCGGGGCCGCATCGAGGTGCAGGCTTAGCTTGATCTGGGTTTCGGCGGTGCTGCGCTCGATGGTGGCGCTACGCATGGGGCACCTCGGTTAGGGAAAAGGCGGCTTCCAGGAAGCGCTGGTTCTCCTGAGGCGTGCCCACCGAGACCCGGATGCACCCCTCGAGGCCCGGATAGTGATCCTGCCGCCGCACCAAGATGCCCTGGCGCAGCAGCCCCTGATAGGCCGCGGCCGCATCGGGTGTGCGCACCAGGAGGAAGTTGGTCTGGCTTTCGTACACCCGCCAGGTGGGGTGCTTTTGCAGGGCCCGAAACAGCTTCTCCCGCTCGGCCACCAGGGTCTGCACAATCCCCTGGACATAGCCGGGCGCCTCCAGCACCGTCAGGAGAATCTGGGCGGTGTGGGCCGGCAGGCCAAAAGGCGGGACGAAGTTCTGCACCACGTTGCACACCTCCGGCGAAGCCAGTAGGTAGCCGGCCCGGATCCCCCCCAGGCCCCAGGCCTTGGAGAAGGTGCGCAGAAGGGCCACACTGGGGTTGGCTCGAGCCAGCGACGAGTAATCCGTGCCTGAAAACTGGTGGTAGGCCTCGTCTATGACCAGCAGCCAGCCTGTCCGGGCGGCTTTGTCGGCCAAACGATACAAGTCTGCTTCGGCAAACAGCCGGGCCGTGGGGGCATGGGGGTTGGGCAGAAACAGTAAGCCCGGAGGGGTGTCCATGGCCTCGAGCAGAGCCTGGGTCGGCAGGGAGAAGCCGCTCTCGAGCGGAATTGCTTGGTAAGGCGTGGCCGACATTTTAGCGGAAAAGGCGTAGTGCGGAAACGAAGGGGCGGTATCCACTACACCGTTGGAAGCCTGCACTAGGGCTTGAATAAGCAGGTTGGAGCCCGGCGCGACCACCAACCCCTCCATGGGCCAGTTCAGCCAGGCGGCCAGCTTTTCCCGCACGTCCTCGGCGTGCAGATAGGGATAGCGATTGAAATCCAGGTGTTGCAGGCGCGCCAGAACCCGCTGCTTGAGCTCGGCGGGTAGGTCGTAGGGGCTCTCGTTCTGGTCGAGCTTGATGGGTGCTTCTACCTTTTTGTAGGGGTAGCTGGGCAGTCCCTGTAAATGGGGCTTGAAGGCCTTCACCCCCCGATTGTCGGAACTCATGGGCTGCACGTCAAGGGTGTGCAGCCGTGAACCCAGCGCCAATGCAGGCCGGCTGGGTTCTTTAGGCTAAGGCCATGCGAATCGCGATGCTGTGCTATCCGGGCCTGGGGGTGGACGATTGCGTGACCTCGCTAGCCACGGCCATAAACCCCGAAGCCATCAACGGGGCGGCGAATGTGTTCCTGTTGGCCTCGGAGCACGAGGGGTTTGGGCAGTCGGGCCTCGAGGCGCTGGCCACCCGGGTGGGTGGGGTTCCCGAATGGCTCACCCCCGAGGTGGGTAGATTGGTGGAGTATGGCGATCTGGAGGCCTTTTCCCAGGCGGTGGTGCAACTGCCGACTTCACCCGACCTCAAGCAGATGCGTGCTTCAGCCCGAAGCTATGCCCAGACCTACTTCAACCCAGAACGCATCACCATGCAGTACGAGGAGGTTTATCCCTTGGCTGTGCGGGACAAAACCGATTGATACCGGTTCCGCTTGAACCCAACACCTTTGGATGTAATCAAAGGTGAGGGGTTCAAGCCGACCGAAGGGAGTAGGAGGGCATTCCGGCAGTATCGTTTAGACTTTCAAAAGTGAACAATACCGCCGGAATGCGTATGAAGTTTGCACAAAACTAAAGAAATTGTGCCTTGACGGCAAAATCCCCAGGGCCTTAGATTAGCAGCAGGTCGTCAGGCAATTTCATTTATCTGGCTTCAACCCATGGTCTGTGGAAAAACTGGGACGACCTTCATCCAGAACAGGGTTGAGAACTGGGAGGTTTGTATGTTAGAGGGATTCAAAAAATTCATCATGCGTGGAAACGTGCTCGACCTGGCAGTGGGTGTGATTATCGGGGGTGCTTTTGGGGCCATCGTCAACTCGCTGGTAGCGGATGTCCTCAACCCCTTGATAGGCATGATTTTTGGCGCACCCGACTTTTCGGCCATTAAGCTCGGAGCCCTTAACATCGGCAAGTTTCTAAATGCCGTGGTGAGCTTCTTAATGGTAGCTTTTGCGCTCTATTTCTTCGTGGTCACGCCCATGAACAAGCTGCAGGAAATGAGTAAAAAAGATGAAGCCCCTCCTGCTCCGCCGGAAGACATCGTGCTGCTGCGGGAAATCCGCGATGCCCTAAAAAAATAACCAAGAAACCTGGATAGCTGGGGCAGTGCCCCAGCTACCGCTTTACTGAAGGGTTCCCTTCAAGAAACGTTTTTGCAAACAGGACGGCGACTAAGCCCTGGCTGCAGGTTGCACTTTGTTACGCCTGGCTTTTTTGGGAGTGGTTGTGGACATTCTGCGCTCGAGGGCCCCCATTCCCCCTACCAGGGTCCAGCCCAGAACCTCGTCCAGGGTGTCGGCGAAGTGGAACTTGAGGTTCTGGCGCAGATAGGCCGGAATATCGGAAAGGTCGGGCTGGTTCTGCTTGGGCAGAATCACTTCGCGGATGCCGGCCCGGCGTGCCCCCAGCACCTTTTCTTTAACCCCGCCAATAGGCAAAACCCGTCCCGTGAGGGTGATTTCGCCGGTCATGGAAACATCGTTTCGCACCGGCGCTTCGGCCAGGGCCGAGACCAGGGCAGCGGTAATGGCGATGCCTGCCGAAGGGCCTTCCTTGGGCACTGCGCCGGCTGGAACGTGAATGTGCAGATCGGAGTTATCGAACTTTTCCAGCGCAATGCCAAAACGCTGGGCGTTCTTTTTGGCATAGGAAAGCGCGGCGCGGGCCGATTCCTTCATCACATCGCCGAGTTGCCCAGTCAGAATCAGGTTGCCTTTACCTGGCATGGCCGACACCTCGATAAACATGATGTCGCCACCCACCGGCGTGTAGAACATCCCGGTCGCCACCCCCACCTGTGGGGCTCTGGCCTCGGACTCGGGCTGGAAGCGGGCCGGGCCTAGATATTTCTCCAAATCGTTGTCGGTGATGCGAACCCGCTTCTTACCGCTTTCCAGAATGGCCCGGGCCGACTTGCGCAACAGCGTTCCGATCTCACGCTCGAGGTTGCGCACCCCGGCCTCGCGGGTGTAGTGGGTAATCAGGCGCATCAGGGCCGCCTCGGTGATGTGCACCTGGTTTTCCTTGAGCCCGTTCTCGCTCATCTGCCGGGGCAGCAGATACCGCTTGGCGATCTCGAGCTTCTCCTGCTCGATATAGCTGGTAAACTCGATCAGCTCCATGCGGTCGAACAGGGGGCCTGGGATGTTCTCCGGGAAGTTGGCGGTGCAGATGAACAGCACCTCGCTCATGTCGAAGGGAACCCCCAGGTAGTGGTCGGTGAACTCTTTGTTCTGCGCCGGGTCGAGCAGCTCGAGCAGCGCTGCCGCGGGATCGCCCTGGTAGGAAGCACCGAGCTTGTCCACTTCGTCCAGAAGAATCACCGGGTTTTTGCTTCCGGCCTGCCGAATACCCTGAATAATGCGTCCTGGCAAGGCCCCAATGTAGGTGCGACGATGGCCGCGAATATCGGATTCATCTCGCGCACCGCCCAACGAGATACGGTGGTATTTGCGGCCCAGGCTTTTGGCAATAGACTTGGCAATGGAGGTTTTCCCCACCCCGGGCGGCCCTACAAAGAGCAGGATAGGCCCTTTGGACACCTCTTCGGGGGGTATCTCTCCCTTTTTCTGGCGCTCCAATTTCAGCTTGCGAACCGCCAGGTATTCCAAGACCCGATCCTTGACTTTTTCCAGACCATAGTGGTCTTCCTCCAGAATTCGCTGGGCTTCTTTTAGGTCAATCTGGTCTTCGGTGCGGACATTCCAGGGCAGATTGGTAATCCAGTCCAGATAGGTACGCACCACACTGGCTTCGGCAGAGTCGGGATGCATGCGGGCAAAACGCGAGAGCTCGCGCTCCACTTCGGGCAATACGTTCTGAGGTAGCTTGAGCGCGGCGATTTTTTCGCGAAACTCCTCCACTTCCATCTCGCCCTCTTCGCCGTGCAACTCGCGCTGGATGGCTTTCATCTGCTCGCGTAAATAAAACTCGCGCTGGTTTTTGTCAATTTCATCCTTAACCTGCTGTTGAATGCGGCGCTGGGTCTCCATCAAGTCCAGCTCCGCATCCAGCAAGACCGCGATGCGCTTGAGACGATCTACTACCGAGGGCGTGGCTAGAATTTGCTGCTTGTCTTCCAGCTTGAACTCGAGGTGAAAGGCAATGTAGTCTGCCAGTTGCGAGGCATCCTCGAGGTTCACGACAAACTGGGCCACCTCGGGTGAGAGGTACTTGCCTTCCTTCAAGAGGCTCTCGAAGCGCTCTTTGACCTCGCGGAACAAGGCCTTGACCTCGGTGGCCTTGCCTTCAATTTCCGGTAGCCGCACCACACTGGCTTCCAGGTATCCAGCTACCTTGTGATACTGCCCGACGCGGACCCTGGCAAAAGCCTGCACCAGCATCTGCACCGAGCCATCGGCATTTTTGCGCATCCGCAACACATTGCAAGCGGTGCCCACTTCATACAGATCATCGGCACCCGGCTCTTCGACTTCCTTGTCACGCTGGCTCACGATCAAGATGACCCGTTCCTGAGCCAAAGCAGCATCAATTGCACGAATCGAAATGGGCCTGCCCGCATCAATCGGCATCACCATGCTGGGATAGATCACCGAGCCGCGCACCGGGCATACAGGAAGGGTATCTGGAAGATGTGTATTGGGTTTATCGGCTTTTTCGCTCATCAGGATTCCCCTTCTATATCGCAAGTTTACAACTTAGACCCTCAACCAGCCATGGCTTGATTTTTTGCTAAACACCGGGATTAGACATGAGTCTACCTTTATCAAGTTTAGTGAATACCATTATGGCAATAAGAACCCCCGCCACAATGCTTGAACCGGTTTTACTGGCAGAATAAGTGTCCGCCCGAAAACGCCCATCTTAACTAAATACGGACTTGCTAGCTTAAAAGGCTGGTCGAAAATGGAGTTGGGGTAGATAGCAAAGCGTGCAAGCTTCCAGAAGCACAACCTAGTATGCTGATAAAGATGCAAGTGGTTGTGGTCTGGATATTGTTGATGCTTTGGGTCTTTTCCCCCATACCCACGGGAAACTCGTTGGTTGAGAGGGGTCTGCCCGGTTGGAATTCGGTGCTGGCACAGCGTAGCGGAGGTGGGGTTGGAGGTCGAGGTGGATTTTCCACACCCAGTCCAGCCCCCTCCATTCCCAGGGTCAATCCCTCTCCATCCCCTTCCCTGCCCCTGCCAACCCCCCGCAGCTATCCAACCTACCCAACCTACCCCCGCGACTACTACCCTCCCAATTATCCCAGCTACCCCAGCACCCGACCCCCTATCTACATCAATCCCGGTACGGGCTATGGATTCGACCTCATCGCGATCCTCTTCTTAGGGGGAATTCTTTTGGCTAGCTTTTCGATGATTCGCGGGCTTCAACGGGCCGGGACTGGCGTGGCTGTCGGCGGTGAGCCCGAAAGCACCGTAGCACGGCTTCGGCTGGCCACAATTTTCACACCGGAACTACAAGCCAACCTGCGCTACATGGCCCAGGCCGCCGATACCGAGAGTGTGCGTGGCCTGGCCGACCTCATGGACAATGCCGCCGTGCTTCTGCTTCGCGATCAGGCCGGATGGCGTTTTGGTATGTACGAGGTCTGGACAGGAAGCCTCCAGAAAGCGGAAGGGCAGTTCGACACCTGGATGACCGAGACCCGTTCCGAGTTTGTCGAGACCTATCGGCACTTTGAAGGTAAAGAGGTGGTTCAGGCCGGATATCAGTCCAAGGCCGAGCCCGATGGGCGCTATATCTTGGTCACGCTGCTGCTGGCTGTCAGCGGTGCGATTCCCCCCGTCGCCTCCCCTTTGCGGGCTGCCAGTGCACGTCAGGCCCTGATGGCCCTGGCCTCCTCGAGCCCGGTCAATACCCTAGCAGCCTATGTCGCCTGGACACCCGAGGCCGAGGGTGAAGCCCTTACCGAGCAGGAACTGCTTATGGGCTGGCCCAAGCTCGAGCTGCTCTAGGCGGCAGCGGACAGTGCCTTTACGGCTGCCGCCACCTCATCGTAGGGCGGCTCCTGCGCCGGAACCTCGGCCACCCAGGCCCAGACAATCCGGCCCGTGCCATCCACCACATAGGCCGCCCGCTGCGAAAAACCTGGCAGGCCCCGCAGGCTGATCTCCAGACCAAAGGCCCGGGTCGCTTCTTTGCCATAGTCGGAGATGAGCGGAAAAGCCAGATTTAGTGCTTTTGCATAGGCCCCCAGCGTCCAAGGGGTGTCCACACTCAGGCCGTATACCTCGGCTCCGAGATCGTTGTACGCAGCCAAACCATCCTGGAAGGTGCAGAGTTCTCGCTCGCAAACCCGGGTATGGGCTGCCGGGAAAAACAGCAGCACCAGGGGCTTGCCCTTCATCAGTTGGGGCAATCGCTGGGCCTCGACAGCGGTGTTGTAGACCGTCACATCGGGGAGGAAGTCGCCAACTTGTATCGCCATAACCTACCTAAAGTTACCAAAGAAGCGTTCCATCGGGTAGGAATATACCCCCCTAACCCCCACCCGATCCACTATTCGCCTGACCTGAAGATATTAGACTTGGAGATATGGTAGTCAATCGCCGCAAAACGCCGACGGTCTGGGTGGGCAAAGTACCCAAGGGAGGCGATCATCCAGTCGTCGTGCAGTCCATGACCAATACCGACACTGCCGATATCGAGGCCACCGTGGGTCAGGTCTGGGCCCTGGCCCGCGCCGGCTCTGAAGTCGTGCGTATGACCGTCAACAACGACGAAGCCGCCAAAGCCGTGCCCGAAATCAAGCGTAGGCTGGCCGATCTGGGCACTGATGTACCTTTGGTGGGCGATTTCCATTTCAATGGACATATTTTGTTGCGCAAATACCCCGAGATGGCGCTGGCCCTGGACAAGTACCGCATCAACCCCGGCACTGTGGGCAAGGGCAAGCAGCAAGACCCCAACTTCCGCACCATGTGTGAGGTGGCTGTGGAGTACGGCAAACCGGTGCGCATTGGGGTGAACTGGGGCTCGCTGGATGCCGGGTTGCTCGACGAGATGATGGAGGCCAACGCGGCCCGCCCCGAACCCAAAGAGGCCCACCAGGTGACGCTGGAAACCATCGTCGAATCGGCAGTGCGCAGCTATGAATGGGCCCTCCGGTATGGCCTGACCGAGGACAAAATTATCCTCTCGGCCAAGATTTCCAATGCCCCCGACCTGTGGTGGGTCTACCGAGAGCTGGCCAAGCGCACCCCAGCGGTGCTGCATCTGGGCCTGACCGAGGCTGGCATGGGCGTGAGCGGGATTGTGACCAGCACGGCGGGTCTGGTTCCGCTGCTAACCGAGGGGATTGGCGATACCATTCGGGTTTCGATTACCCCAGCCCCCGGAGAGCCCCGCACCAAAGAAGTGGAGGTGGCTTTAGAAATCCTGCAATCCATTGGGGTACGGCAGTTCACCCCCAGCGTAGCCAGTTGCCCCGGCTGTGGACGCACCACCAGCACCTTCTTTCAGGAGTTGGCCTTGCAGGTTTCGACCCGCCTGAATGCCCAGATGCCTGTATGGAAAACGCAATACCCTGGGGTGGAAAATCTCAAGGTAGCGGTAATGGGCTGTGTGGTAAACGGCCCTGGGGAGTCCAAACACGCCGACATTGGAATTTCCCTACCCGGCACCGGCGAGGCCCCCCGTGCCCCGGTCTACATAGACGGACAGCTTGCCACTACCCTCAAGGGCGACCACATTGCCGAGGAGTTCATGGGCATGGTAGAGGAGTACATCCAAAAACGTTACGGTAAACAGCCAGCTTGATGGCTCGAGCGGGGACGCAAAACGGGGTAGGTTCAACTGCCTTTACACCACTCGAGGTCAAATTTAGTGTATCTATTTAGTTATTACAACTTAGTCTGTGTATAGTGGTTTGTATATTTGGTTTGTTGGGTGTAAAACTTTTTCGTTTGGTACTGGCAGTAAAAACACAGATAGGCCTATCCTGGTTTCGTAGGAGGAACCGCTGTGGAGACCACCCTGACCCAAACCAACAACCACCCTATGGGACAACCTTCGATGTCAACTGGGGTGGTACGCCCTGCCCGACTCGTGCTGAGCCGCCCACAACCCAAGTGCTCGGTCAAGACCATCTGGGACTGCTTTCGCGTCAGCAAAGCCTGGGGCGATGTGCTCGAGCTGTACGATCTGGGGCAGGAGTAATCCCGCTCGCATCAAAGGGAGGCATAGCCTCCCTTTTTTTGCCCGCATGTATATCTCATACCGTTTCCGCTTGAATCCTTCACCGCCCGCCGCAGTCAGAGGTGAAGGATTCAAGCCGACCGAAGGGAGTAGAAAAGCATTTCGGTAGTATCGTTTAGGCTGGTCAAAGTGAACGATACTACCGAAATGCGTATCAGAGTGGTTTTCACCCCCGAACCGAGGCCGGATACCCGTTCAACCATTCCGGCGAAGGCACAAACGCGCCCAGAAACTGGGCTTGACCGGTCAGTTCGATGGCCTCCCCTGCCCCTATCAGCAAGGTATCGCCCCAGGAGAGCGACCCTTCCAACCATTCCGCGCCTCCCACAATTAGCGTCAGCAGTAAGAAGCTGTCTTCGGGCGCTTGGAGGGTCAGCCTGCCCCGTAGATAGTGGCGCTCGAGCACAAAAGCCTCACAGGCCAGCAGGATTTCTTTATTGCAGGCTGGCAGCGGGGCAAGGTGTGGCAGTGGGGTGGGCTCGAGCCTGGCGACATCCAGCCCTTTCTCCAGATGCAGCTCACGGGGCCGTCCGTAGTCGTAGAGGCGGTAGGTCAGGTCGGAGCGCTGCTGTACTTCGTAGAGCAGCAGGCCGGGCCCCAGGGCATGAATGATGCCCGCAGGAACCGGAATCACCTGCTCCGATACCACCCATTCCCGCCGCAGGCAGTTCCAGACGGTACCCTCCTGGGCTGCTTTGGCCAGGCTTGCGCGCGCCATCGGCTCGAGTAGGCCATAGACTATTTCCCCCTCGCCCTCGAGGATGTACCAGGCCTCGGTTTTGCCGTGAAAACCACTGGCCGCCTCCACGGTGTGGGCATGGGCATCGTCGGGGTGTACCTGCACCGAGAGCCACTCAGCCGTATCGAGGAATTTGATGAGCAGGGGGAGCTCGAGGCCATACTTGGCATAAGGCGTCTTGCCGATGAAATCGGCTCCAAGCTGGGGCAAGACTTCTGCCAGCGTGCAGCCCGCCCACTGCCCCGAACGAATGGGGTTCTGGTCGTAGGCCAGCCAGAGTTCTCCAATGGGTTCTGCAGTTTGCAGGCCAAGGCGCTCGGCGATGCGAGCCCCGCCCCAGACCCGGGGCACCGGCTGGGCCTCGAGGCAAACCGCGGGAATGGTCGGTTTCATCCTGCCGATACTATCGCCAAGCCATCCAAATCACCAAGCCATCCTGGCCCATCCCACCCACCGGGCACGGATTGCAATGGTTTGACAAACCTGCATAAACCCAGCTTATATCGGTTCCGCTTGAACCCTTCACCTTTGGATGAAATCAAAGGTGAGGGATTCAAGCCGACCGAAGGGAGTAGGGGTACGTTCCGGCAGTATCGTTTAGACTTTCCAAAGTGAACAATACCGCCGGAATGCGTATTAGACTGTACACAAACTGAACCCGGTTCTGGTCTATGCCAAAGCTCAGTAGCGCCTTTGCCCCATTTCTCCTTTTCGCATTCAGGAGCATCCCAAAATGCGCATCCTAGCCCTTTCGGATCAGCTTCACCCCTTCATTCATCAGGAACGCTTTCCCAGCAACCTGCCCCCTTTTGAGCTGGTACTGGTAGCCGGTGATTTACCCGGCAGTTACATTGAGTTTGTGGCGACCAAGGTCACAGTTCCGGTGGTCTATGTGCACGGCAACCACAAGGAAGAATACGTGCAGGACTATCTGGGCAACCTGACCCCACCCGGCGGTGCCATCGAGGCCCACGGGCGCATTGTAGAGGTGGCTGGCCTCCGGATTGCGGGCTGGGGAGGCTGCCCCCGCTACAACAACCGCGAGATTGGACAGTACAACGAAACCGAAGCCCAGACCCGATTCTTATCCTGGTATCCGGTGCTGCTGGCCCGTCGTCTGGTCACCGGGCACGGGGTGGATATTCTGCTCAGCCATGCCCCGCCCCCCGGCCCCAATGCGGGCACCGACTTCCCCCATCGGGGCAGTACTGCACTCGGTCTATTTCACCGCCTGTACCGCCCAAAAATACACGTCCACGGCCACATCCATCTCTACGAGGCCCAGCCCAAACGGGAGTACACCAGCCCCGAAGGCGTCCGGGTCATCAACGCCTTCGAGTACACCCTGATCGAACTATGAACATCGCCAGAAGCCTGTGTGTCATCAGTGGGGCCAGCAGTGGGATTGGCAAAGCCACGGCCCTCGAGCTCGCCAAGCGGGGGGCCCGGGTGGTGCTGGTGGCCCGCCGAGAAGCCGAGTTGCGGCAGATGGCTGCTCAAATCCGCTCAGCAGGTGGAGCGGCCTGGGCCTTCCCCACCGACCTCAGCAAACCGCAGGAGGCAGTCCGCCTGGGCGAACAGGTGCTTGGGGAACAGGGCACCCCCGACATTCTGATTCACAGCGCCGGTGCAGGCGCGTGGCGTTTTCTGGACGAAACCCCCCTCGAGGACCTACAGCACCTGATGGACACCCCCTACTTTGCCGCGGCCTACCTCACGCGGGTTTTTCTGCCCGCCATGCTAAAGCGAGACCGGGGCTTTATTCTTTCGGTCTGCTCGCCGGCCAGCCGGCTGGTATGGCCGGGCGCTACCGGCTATGTGGCCGCCCGCTGGGCCTTGAATGGCCTCACCGAAGCCCTGCGCGCCGACCTCTACCACAGCAAAGTAAAGGTCTGTGCCTTTTTCCCCGGCAAAATTAGCGATAGCGAGTATTTCATCCGCAACACCGATACCGAAAACCGCATCCCCAGGGTGGGACGGTTCATACCCGATATCACCTCACGTCAGGCTGCACTGGGCATCGTGCGGGCCATCGAGCTCGAGGCCAGGGCCATGTTTGTACCCTGGCAGTTGCACATCTTCGACCTGCTGGCCCGAGTGTTTCCCCGGATTGCCGAACACCTGGCCTGGAATACCGGAGCCAGACGAAAGGGGCCTTAGAACAATTCCACGACTACACTGTTTAGGGCTCCTGCCCGTCCTCCCTCTTCCACTCCTCGTAGCTCACTCGAGGCATCTCGAACAGGTCGGTTGTGCGTACATAGCCACCCCTACCCCCCATGCGCCCAATCAGGCCGAGTTCCTGGGTCTTGAGGTGCAGTTTTGCCACATCGGCAACCAGCCGATCCTGTACAAAAGCCCCCAGCACCTCGCCAATCAACATCCGATTGCGGCCTATTTCCAGCACCGTGTGCAACCTGCACTCAAACCCTGCGGGGGCCTGGGCCAGGCGTGGCACCGCGACGTGCACCGAAGGTACCGTTTGCAGCCCAGCGACCTCGACTTCGCTGATCTCGGGTGGAAATTCCGTAGCGGTGATGTTCATGGCTTCGGCCAGGGCCTCGCTCACCAGATTGACCACAAATACCCCACTGCGCTTGATGTTGGCCGCGGTGTCTTTGGGGCGCGCAGGCGCATGGTTGCCCACGCCAATCACCAGCAAGGCCGGGTCGGAACCCATCGCATTAAAAAAGCTGAACGGAGCCGCATTGACGGAGCCATCCTGGTTGAGGCTGGTTACCCAGGCTATGGGGCGGGGTACGATCAGTCCGGTCAGAAGCTTGTAGCGCTCCTGCGGCTTTAAAAGGGCGAAGTCGAAGTCCACAGGCTCCAGTTTACCCAGCGCAGAAGCCCCTGCACGACCATCAACCGCAGTTTATTTGCCAGACCCGGTCGCGCTTTGTGGGTTATCGGGAAGCAAACCGGCCTAGGCCAAGTTCTGAGCCAACCAGGCTTGGGCTGCCGACAGTTCCTCGGGATAGAGCTGGTGGCCCCCCTGCTGCCAGCGCAGTTGTACCCGCGCACCCGCCTGTTCCAGGCGGTCTGCCAGGGCCTGCACCCGCGCGACAGGCGACCAGGCATCCTGCGTTCCAGCCGCCAGAAAGGCGGTTTTCCCGGTCAGATCGGGGAGTGGTGCCACCTCCAAAGGCAACACCGGACGCAGCAAAACCGCCCCTGCCAGTACCTCTGGATGCAAGAGCATGAGGGCCGCGGCCATGTTTGCGCCGTTGGAATACCCGAGCGCATAGACCTTTCCGGCATCCAGGCCATAGCGGCGGGTTGCATCGTGCACAAACCGGGCCAGGTCGGCGGCCTGGGCCTTGAGATCTTCCTCGTCGAAAACGCCCATGGCCAGGCGCTTAAAAAAGCGCGGGGCGACGTTTTCCAGCACTTTACCCCTGGGCGAAAGAAGCGCAGCCCCCGGCGCCAGTTGGTACACCAGCGGCACCAGATCGTGTTCGTTGCCGCCGGTGCCGTGCAATAGCAGTAGCGTGTGGCTCGAGGTTCCCGCCTCGAAACGGTGAATAAAAGACAATCCGGTCATATGAGGGTGCTAATGTTTGGGCAAGCCGGGGTTGGGGGCCTCGAGCTTGGGCAGCACCGCCTCAATTTGCGGGCGGTGCGGTTCCAGCCAGGGGGGCAGCACCAGCGCTTCCCCCAGTTTGGCGGGGTCTTCGTCCACGGCAAAACCCGGCCCATCGGTGGCCAGTTCAAACACCACGCCCCCCGGCTCGTTAAAGTAAACCGACTTGAACCAGAAGCGATCAATCTGCCGGGTGGCCGGGATTCCCGCAGCCAGAATTTGTTTGCGCACCTCCATCTCGTGTGCGGTGTCGTCTACGCTCCAGGCCAGGTGGTGAATGCTGCCGGTTCCCCACTGGCCTTTGGGAAGGTTGGGCAGTTCTTTGATGTCCACAAATCTACCCGACCCGCCGCCCGCCACGGTGTAGCGGCTCCAACCCGCCTCCTGCCCAGCAAACTCGAACCCCATTACACGGGTTAGAAAATCGGCGCTGGGGGCCAGGGCTTGTTGCCACAGTCGGGCCCCGTGCAAGCCCATAATCTGGCGGTTTTCCGGCACGTGGGTGCGTTCCCAGGGGCTGAAGGGACGGGGCGCGGTCTCGACCAGGGCCAGCTCGAGGCCATCCGGGTCGCGCAAGGGAAGGGCCTTCTCGCCAAAGCGCACCTCGGGAGCTCCCAGCCGCACCCCATAGCCCTGCAAACGGGCTTCCCAAAAAGCCAGGCTGCCCACGGGCACCGCCAGTTGCACCTCCACCGCAAGCCCGGTGCCCTTGCGGGCAGGGGCCATGCTTTCCCAGGGAAAAAAGGTCAGGTCGGTACCGGGACGCCCCTCTGCGTCGGCGTAGAAAAGGTGGTAGGTGCCTGGGTCATCCTGATTGACACTCTTCTTGACCAAGCGCAGCCCCAACACACCCGCGTAAAAATCCAGGTTGCGCTGGGCCTTGCCTGCTATGGCGGTGATGTGATGAAGTCCATTGACGGGTTTCATACCCGCTCCTTTCGCATAGTTACTATCATGCCGGGAAAGATACCCGGCCAACTGTAGCCTGCCAGTCAACATCCCAGGGGCAACCGGCTAGTTCGCCTTATCGGGATGAACTCCAGCCTCGGATAAAGCTATACCGGAGACACCCTGCCGATCATCGGGGGTTTCACTCGATGCGATAGATATCGAGACCGCCTCGGGCGCTTGTAGCGGCATGGGCGATGCATAGGTGATGGGCGGAAGCTTTTGCACAATCTGGGCCCGCATGGGCTCGAGCCATTCGGGCAGGCGCAGGCCGGTGCCCAGGTTTTCAAAGGGCTCATCGCGCGTAAAACCAGGAATGTCGGCGGCAATCTCAAACAGAATGCCCCCCGGCTCGCGGAAGTAAATCGAGCGGAAATACCGGCGATCCTGCACCGATGTAACCCGCACGCCCCTCCTCTGGAGCTGCTCCCGCAAGGCTTGCTGGGTTTCGTCGTCCGGCACGCTAAACGCAACGTGGTGCACGGTGCCCACGCCCCCTTTGGCAGCCATGAAACTGCCGGCTTCACGCACTTCGACGAGGCCAAAGCTGCTCGATTCCTGGGATGGGCCGAGGTAGCTGATGGCGTCCACCTGACCCACTCGCCGATAGCCCAGCGCCTCGAGCAGCCGCACCGAAGGCTCGGCCTGTGGTACCCACATCTGAACCGCGAAAATGCCCCGGATGGCATGTTCCTCCGGTACAGGGGCTCCCGCCCAGTATTGAAAAGCCGGTACGCTGGGAGCTGCCACCAACTCCACCGCGATGCCATCGGGGTCTTTGAAGGCCAACACCCTGACCTCTTCCGGCCCATCGGGGCCAGGAATCTCGCGGCACAAGGGGCCTTCATAACCAATCCCTTTCTCCATCAGGCGGTGCATCCAGTAACCCAGGCTGTGCTGTGGAATCGCCAGGCCGATACTGGCTACCTGATGCACCCCCGCCCGTCCGGGCAGGGCCCGTTGCCAGGGGAAAAAGGTCAGAATGGTGCCGGGCAGGCCCAGGCCGTCTCCGTAGTAGAAGTGGAAGGTCTCGGGGTCGTCGAAATTAACCGTTACCTTAACCAGGCGCAAGCCCAATACGCCGACATAGAAATCCAGGTTGCGCTGCGGGTGGCCTGCCATTGCGGTAACGTGATGAATTCCTCTGACCTTGTGCATGGTGTTTTCCTCAAAAAAAGCGCTGTACACGCCAAGACCCGCACTAAAGAGTTGCTCGACTTTGCACGAATCGAGCTCATTTACAGTACCCCTTGCCGGTGCAGCCCACCGCTCGATTGAGATCTACGATACTGCCTGGTTTTCCAAAAGCTGTGCAATTTGCCCCTCAAGCAGCAAAACCAGTGGTCTAGTAGCAAAGAGTTATGAACAAACCAAAGAGCTATTAACGAGCCAATCCTGCATCAAAGGCTAATTCTGTATCAAAAACCAAGCCCATGCGCTAGGTGGTTTGGTGAGTTAAGGATTGATACGCATTTCGGCAGTATCGTTCACTTCGGCAAGCCTAAACGATACTACCGAAATGCTTTTCTACTCCCTTCGGTCGGCTTGAATCCTTCACCTCTGACTGCGGCGGGCGGCGAAGGATTCAAGCGGAAACGGTATGACTTTGGGATTACCCCTGCCAATCCTGTAGCTCTAGGCCGCAACAGAAGCCTCTGCGGCAACGGCCTGCACTTCGATGGTGAAGTTGACCTCTTCGCCTACCAGCAAGGCCCCGAACTCGAGCACCTGATTCCAGGTCAAGTCCCAGTCTTTGCGGTTGATTGCGCCGGTTGCGGTGGCACCGGTGCGGGTCAGGCCCCAGGGGTCTTTGACCGGGGCATTGAGTTCGGCCTCGAGCACCACCGGCTTGGTGATGGTACGGATGGTCAGATCGCCGTAGATTTTGTAGCGGTTACCCCCCAGGGCTTCAATTTGCTTGCTCACAAAACGCAGCTCGGGGTACTGCTCGGCATCCAGAAAATCGGGGGAACGCAGATGAACATCGCGCTGGGCCTCACCGGTCTCGATGCTAGCCGCATCAATGGCAACCTCGATTTTGCTGGGCACACCTCGCTCGTTGGCCTCAATGGTCCCTGCAACCTTTTTGAATTGGCCGCGAACGGTGAAAATGCCCATGTGCCTGACCGAGAAGGCGACGGTGGTATGGCTGCTATCCAGATTCCAATTCATTTTGTTCTCCTTGGTCTGATCCAGGCTGCATACTTTGGATCAACAACTATATTATAAAATATAGTGTTATGATTAGTCAAGTATTTGAACAAAGAAAGCAGGTGTGGTATACTTCAGTTCGATGGCTAAGCTTGTTGCTCCAGAAACCTCTCAAATAGACCACAGCTTTTGCCCGGTCTATGAGGCGATCAATGTCTTGCAAGAGAAGTGGACATTGCACATCATTCGTACTTTGCTAGATGGCCCCAAGGGTTTCAATGAACTGTCCAGGGCCGTAGGCGGTTGCAATCCGGCCACCTTGGCCCAGCGGGTAGAGAAGCTGGAACACCTGGGGATCGTTTCCAAAACCATCCACTCCACCATGCCACCCCGCACCAGCTACGCCCTGACCGAGGCCGGTCAGGCCTTGCAAACCGTGATCGAAGCCATAGACCGCTGGGGACGGCAATACCTGCCGGAGCCAGTTGCCCTGTAGGAATTGGGTGTTGTGGGCAGCCCAGGTTTGTAGCCTGGGCTAATTTCTTGTCTTAATACTTCGAGGTGTCTCTTTTGCAGAACCATACCTATTTTGCAGTAGCCGAAACCTTATTGCACTTCCAATAATGTTCAGTTCTATTTATTAGAACTATTTCCAAAACGACTATATGGTCGCATTGTAATGCTGGTATACCTGCATTGGAAAAGACATAGGTACGCTTTAAATATGATTAAATCTGCAGAAAAGCCCCTCGAGGCAGTACTCGAATTGTTGGGCCAACGCGGTGTATATACCATTCTGCGTTCGCTCCAGGGCGGCTCGTTGCGATTTGGTGCGTTGCAGCAGGTGACTACCTTGCCTCCGCGGACACTATCGCTGCGATTAAAAGAACTCGAGGAGTTTGGCCTGATTAGCCGAACCGAATACAACGAAGTGCCCCCCCGGGTGGACTATGCCCTGACCTCCCTGGGCCGGGCTCTACAACCTGCCCTCGAGGCCCTTGCCCAATGGGAGCAAGAACAAAGCTAAAGCCTTGGTATGGTATGTTGCCAGGCCTAAAGCTTGATGGCGAAGCGCAACAACAGGTAGGCGGTGTTGAAGTCGAAGTTGCTAAAACCAAATTCGGGGTTGAAGGTCAGGTTGGAGAGGATATCGTAATTGGCCCCTGGGTAAATGGTCTGCGCAAAGGGACTGGGTACGATCTGGTCGAGGGAGATCCCCGCATACAGGCTGAGCATATCCAGGGCATAGCCAAACTCGAGATACCCATCTATGAGCCATGTAAAGCTACCGCCCGACGGTGCAATGGGCAGATCGGTAAACAGGCGCAGGCCACTGCTTAGGCTGGCTCCACCGCCCAGGTCATAGGCTAGATCCACACCAGCTTGGGGGGAGATACTGAAGCCAAAGCCGCTGGTAGGGGTAATGTCAATGCTAAGGGGAAGGCGCACTCGAGCATAGGCGCTCACGCTCAGGGGGCATCGCTTACCAAATCTACCCCGTACTGAACAAAAGGGCGAACCAGAATTCCAACTCCAAATGCCGGCGAGATGGGCACATCCAAACGACCCAACACGCCCGCCGTGAGGTTGGGCGCTAGGGTGGTGCTGTAGCTGGCCTCGAGGCGGGCACCCACACTGAACTGGGCTAGAGCAGGAACACTAAGACCTAAAACTGCGATGACGGCATAGATCTGCAAGCACCGATAAATGTTGGCGAATATTCTCTAGCACTTAATTTTCAGGATTTCTGGCATTGATGCATGACACAATCCATCAGCGGGGCAATTCATTTGAAGACCACCCTAGTGGGTTGGTAAGTTAAAGATTGATATGCAGTGAAGTTCCCAAAATGAAGCGCTCAAAGCAACTCCCAGATATTAAGGGAGCCAGATCCATCCCAGGAATCAAGTTATACGCATTTCGGCAGTATCGTTCACTTCGGCAAGCCTAAACGATACTACCGAAATGTTTTTCTACTCCCTTCGGTCGGCTTGAATCCTTCACCTCTGACTGCGGCGGGCGGTGAAGGATTCAAGCGGAAACGGTATTACCAGAGCACTAGCACAACACAGGTTCTCCAAGACAACAGAACACCCAACCTCGAAAGGTTGGGTGTTCTCTGATGGCCTTGGTTTAGAAGTCCATATCGCCGCCCATGCCACCACCCGCAGGCATGGCAGGAGCCTTCTTCTCTTCGGGCTTCTCGGCCACCACGGCCTCGGTCATCAGGATCAGCGAGCCGATGGACGAGGCATTTTGCAGGGCCGTGCGGGTCACTTTGGCCGGGTCTACAATACCCCACTCCATCATGTCGCCATACTCGCCCGTCGCAGCGTTGAAGCCGTAGTTCTTATCTTTCTTATTCAGAATGCCGTTCACCACCACGCTGCCTTCGTAGCCAGCATTGGCGGCAATCTGACGGGCGGGCTCTTCGACGGCGCGGAGCACGATCTTAGCCCCGGTGGCTTCATCGCCATCGAGCTCCTTGATCAGGTTCTTGATGGCGGGCACAGCACGCAGCAGGGCCACACCACCGCCCGGCACGATACCTTCCTCGACCGCGGCGCGGGCCGTGGAGAGGGCATCCTCGTAGCGGTGCTTCTTCTCCTTGAGCTCGGTCTCGGTGGCAGCGCCCACGCGGATGACAGCGACACCGCCGGCCAGCTTGGCCAGACGCTCTTGCAATTTCTCCTTGGCGTATTCGCTGTCGGAGGTCTCGAGCTCCTTCTTGATGCCGTTGATGCGGGCCTCGATGTCTTCCTTCTTGCCCTTGCCGCCCACCACGGTGGTCTCGTCTTTGTTGATGCGCACCCGCTCGGCGCGGCCCAGCATGGAGAGGGTGGCGTTCTCCAGCTTGAAGCCCAGCTCCTCGCTGATCACGGTACCGCCGGTGATGGCCGCCAGGTCTTTGAGCATCTCCTTGCGGCGGTCACCGAAGCCAGGGGCCTTGACGGCGGCGATGTTCAGGGTGCCGCGCAGGCGGTTGACCACCAGGGTCGCCAGGGCTTCGCCTTCGATATCCTCGGCGATGATCAGCATGGGCTTGCCAGTCTGGGCCACTTGCTCGAGCACCGGCAGAAGCTCACGCACGTTGGTAATCTTCTTTTCGGTAATGAGGATGTAGGGGTCGTCGAGTTGGGCTTCCATTGCGTCGGGGTTGTTGACGAAATAGGGCGAGATATAGCCCTTGTCGAACTGGTACCCTTCCACGAAGTTGAGTTCGGTGTCGAGGCTCTTGGACTCCTCTACGGTGATGACGCCCTCGCGGCCCACCTTCTCCATGGCATCGGCAATCAGGTTGCCAATCTCGGCATCGTTGTTGGCCGATACGCTGGCCACTTCGAAGATGGCCTTGCGGTCGTTGACCGGAACGGCGAGTTCCTGAACCGTCTGGATTGCTGCTTCAACTGCTTTCTCGATGCCGCGCTTGAGGTCGAGGGGGTTGGCGCCGGCGGCCACGTTGCGCAGACCTTCGCGGACGATGGCCTGGCCCAGCACGGTGGCGGTGGTGGTGCCGTCACCGGTGATGTCGTTGGTCTTGGAGGCAATCTCGATCATCAGCTTGGCGCCGATGTTCTCTAGGTGATCGTCTAACTCCACTTCCTTAGCAACGCTTACACCGTCTTTGGTGATGGTGGGGCTGCCGAACTTCTTCTCCAGCACCACATTGCGCCCACGGGGGCCTAGGGTCACCTTTACAGCGTTGGCTACGGCGTTCATGCCGCGCTCGAGGCCACGGCGGGAGGCTTCATCAAAAACCAGCATTTTTGCCATTGTGTTGCTCCTTTCAAAGTGTTTATTGTTGAGAGCTAACTTCTTCGATTATTTGCTACTGACCAACAGCGATTAGCCCTTACTTACATCACTGCCAACAGGTCGCGCTCGGAGAGGATGATGTACTCCTCGCCATCAAGTTCAATTTCGGTGCCGCCGTACTTAGCAAACACCACGATGTCACCCTCCTTAACATCCATCGGGATGCGCTTGCCGTCTTCGTAGCGGCCTGCCCCAACCGCAATCACTTTGCCTTTCTGGGGCTTCTCCTTGGCGCTGTCGGGCAGCACAATCCCTCCACGGGTCACCTGCTCTTCTTCTACACGTTGCACCACAACACGGTCTCCCAAAGGCTTGATGGCAGTCTTAGTTGGCATGTGTCCTCCTGTTTAGCTTCAGTTTGTGTATTGACACTTGACTGATTTGAGTGTCAACCCAGAAACATATTATTTTGGCTTATCCATGAGAATGTCAAGAGGACTAGCCCACAAGACCCAAAACAGTTGAGTCTGCTAATATCAAGTTCAGAATCTAGTCCTATACTAAAAAAGTGCGCTGGACTATATTTTTGAAATACTTGTTTTGGTTCGGCGGATTTCTGATTCTATCCTTCCCTCTATTGTTGTTTGGTATTAACACCTGGGTCGAGCGGGTCAGCCAGCCCTGGCTCTTCGCTGAGCCCGAGCAGGTTCCCCACAACCGGGTGGGCCTGGTTCTGGGCACCGGCCCCACCACGGTTCGGGGCCGCCCCAACCCCTACTTCGTGGGCCGTATCCAGGCAGCAGCCCAGCTCTACCGGGCTGGAAAGGTGGATTACCTGCTGGTTAGTGGTGACAACTCGAGCCGCTACTACGACGAGCCCACCGCCATGCGCAAGGCCCTGATAGCCCTGGGGGTTCCCCAAGAGCGCATCTACCGCGACTACGCCGGATTCCGCACCCTGGACTCGGTAGTGCGGGCCAAAGAAGTTTTCGGGGAGCAGCGCTTTACCATCGTCTCGCAGCGGTTCCACAATCAGCGGGCGGTGTTTATCGCCCGGCAGCGCGGCTTAGAGGCCATCGGGTTCAATGCCCCCGACGTGCCCGAGGGGTGGTCCAACACCTGGTTCCGCGAACCCCTGGCCCGGGTGCAAATGGCACTAGACCTGCTCCTGAATCGGCAACCCAAGTACCTGGGCGAACCAGTTCGCATTGGGGTAGACCCCGTTCAATGAGACTGTTCGGCCCGGCGTAGGAGGCCCCGACCGTCGAGCTTGCCGTTCCAGTCCCAAGCAAAACGATCGCTAAAGGGTTGGCTCGAGAGAAAAATGGGGTAAGTGGGCATTGGTAAGTTATGCCTTCGTGTGCTACTTGACCTACCCCAGGGGATGTAAAAAAGAGGGGGTGCTATGGAAACCCACAGAGAGCACCCCCTGTACTATCTTGACGCAGAAACCCTCCTGGTGGCTACCTACGTCTGGGTG
>NZ_JBBINI010000025.1:0-59221 GCF_037443965.1 Meiothermus sp. | reverse complement strand
GGCCCGGTCGTTTGCAGGTTTCCTGGCGCGGGTGAACCTGATTCTGCTGGTGCACAACCTCATCCGCAGCCGTCTTCTGCTCAGGATGGCGGGGGTGGAAGGGTAGACTGCAGGTAGCACACGAAGGCATTTATTTGGCTTAAGCTATCGAAAAAGTTGAAATACCCAGAGGAGGCTGGAATGATTAAGGAAACCCCCGTGATTACCGAGGAAATGGTGCAAGGCGCGGTGGCCTTCCACGGGCATTTGTGTCCAGGACTGGCGATGGGGATTCGTGCGGCGGAGGTCGCGCTGCGCGAGGTGGGGCGGGCCACCGAGGAGTGGGAGGTGGCGGCCCAGGTCGAGACCGATATGTGCGCGGTGGATGCGATTCAGTATCTGGTGGGCTGCACCTTCGGGCGCGGAACCCTGATGCACCTCGACTACGGCAAGAACGCCTACACCTTCACCAGCCGCGCCGATGGCAAAACCGTGCGGATCGTCTCCAAGGCCAGCGCGGGCGGCCCGATGAGCGAGGAACACCAAGCCCTGTGGCAAAAGCTGCGCGACAAAACCCTGACCCCCGAGGACAAGAAGCGCTTCTGGCAGTTGCAAAACGCCAGGGCCAGGGTGATTTTGGATGCGCCCCTCGAGAGCCTCTACGAGTTCACGCAGCCCCCCGCTGTGCCGCCTCGCCGCAACGGCGCACCCCTCTATACCCGCTGCGAGTCCTGCGGTGAGAGCGTAGCCCAAAATAAGACCCGCACGGTGGACGCAAAAACATTGTGCGTGCCTTGTGCCACCAAGGCCGAGCAGGGTGCATAGGTTTGCGGTCATTGGGTTGAGCCACTCTACAAGTCACCTCGATAGCCTGCCCTCTCAGGATAACGCCGGGAGTCGGAGCTTCCTCTTGAGTCACGGCTCACTTTGCGATCGCTTCGCTCTGTAAGGCTCGAGTCGTGCTCAAACCATCAACTCATCTGGAGTATTGGGTATTGGTGTCGAAGGAGGTATAAGCCAGCTTATGCGAAAGTTGTGGTTTTCTTTGTTACTGCTCTGCGGCTCCGCGCTGGCCAGCGGGAGCTACATCCTGGCCCAGTCCGATGTGGGCTCGCCCGCGCCGTTTGCCCCGTTGCGGCAGGCCGGGCCGCACTTCGCGGTCACGTCGTTCGTCTACGACACCCTGCTGTGGCGCGATGCCACCAGGGCCATCCCTTGGCTGGCACAGAGCTGGAGCTGGAATGAGGCCCGCACGGCGCTGACGGTGCGGCTGCGCCCCAGGGTGACCTGGCACGATGGTCAGGCCTTCGACTCAGGCGATGTGAAGTACACCTTCGAGTTGCTGCGTAGCAAGCCCGAGCTGTCCAACCAGGGCGAGTTGGTGAGCACCTACCTGGATCGGGTCGAAACTCCAAATCCCACCACCGCTGTCTTCGTGCTTAAGCGGCCCGTGCTGGATTTCCTCGAGCGGGTGCTGGGCTGGGAGAAGATCGTCCCCGAGCACATTTGGAGCAAGGTCACCGATCAGCTCAACTACCAGGGCGCGGATCGCTTTGTGGGGACGGGGCCGTTCAAGGTGAAGGAGTACCGACCGGGGGAGTACTACCTTTTCGAGGCCAACAACGCCTACTTCGCCGGGAAGCCCCGGGTGGATCAACTGATTCTGCGCCAGGTGTCCAACCCGGTGCTGGCCCTGCGCCAGGGCGAGGTGGACGCTGCGCCGCTCTCGCCCACCCAGGCCAAGGAGTTCGAGGGGCGGGCCGGGTTCGCCCTGACCGGCCCCAACCCCAGCTACTTCTACTCCACGGTGCTGTTCAACACCAACCGCGCCCCCACCAACAGCCGCGAGTTCCGCCAGGCCATCGCCTACGGCATCAACCGCGCCCGCATCATCGAGCAGGGCTTGCAGGGCGATGGCATCCCGGCCAGCACCGGCACCATCCACCCCGAGTCGCCGTGGTTCGGCAACCAGATGCCCGAGTACGCCTACAACCCCGAGACCGCGCTGGCGATGCTGCAAAAACTGGGCTTCCGCCGCCAAGGCGAGGCGCTGCTGGACGCGCAAGGCCGCCAAGCCGAACTACCGATTGTCTGTCGAGGGCAGGAGAACGTGCGTATCTGCCAACTGGTGCAGCAGGACATCAACCGCCTGGGTTTCAAGACCGAGATTCGGGTGCTCGAGACCGGCCCCAACCAGCAGGTGCTCGACCGGGGCGACTTCGTGATCAACGTCAACGGGCACGGCGGCACCTTCAACTTCTTCCCCAACCCCGACTTCCCCGGACGCTACTACAAAAACCCGCGCTACGACGAACTCTATAAACGCTGGAACGAGACCACCTCGGCAGCGGAGCGGCTGCGGGCGGCCCTCGAGCTTCAGCGCCTGCTGGCCGTAGACCTGCCCAAGCTGACCCTCCACCACCCCATAGACCGGGGGGTGTTCCGCGAGAAGGAGGGCATCCGCCTCTTCTGGACCAAGGGCGGCCTGGCGGGGCGCGGCGGCCCCCCGAGCTACTACAACAAGCTGGCTTTTATCGAGGGCGGGCTGGCCTCGAGGTAATCATTCGTGCCCCGACCTGCCCGCACCCTCTCGAGCCTCCTGCTGCAATACCTGGGGCTGGCCCTGCTGGCGTTGACGCTGAACTTTTTTCTGTTGCGGCTGGCACCGGGGAGCCCGTTGCTGGGCCTCGAGCACAGCGAGATCGCCACCGCCCTGAGCGAGGAGCAGAAGCAGCGGCTGCTGACCCAGTACGGCCTCGACCAGTCGCTCCTGGGGCAGTTCTGGCAGTACGCGGGGCGGATGCTGCGGGGGGACTTGGGCACCTCGCTATACTACAACCAGCCCGTCACCCAGGCGGTCTGGCCCTACCTCGAGCGCACCCTGCTGCTGGTGCTGCTGGGTTTCTTGCCCGCGCTGCTGCTGGGGGTGGGGCTGGGGCTGGTCTCGGCACTCAACTACAAGCAAGCCTGGGAGCGCTGGCTGCTGGGCGGGCTGGTGCTGCTGCAAGCCCTGCCACCCTTCCTTATTGCCATCTTGCTACTGATCTTGTTGGCGGTGGTGTGGCCGGTCTTCCCAGTGGTCTCGACCATGCTGCCGGGGCAGGGGCTGGGGGATCGCCTCGAGCGCCTGGCGCTGCCGGTTTTGGCCTACGTGCTGTGGGAGCTGGGGCTGTTCTACCTCTTTGCCAGGGGAGCCTTCCTGAGTGTGCTCGGCAATGACCACATGACCTATGCGCGGGCCAAGGGGCTGCCCGAGCGCATAGTGATTTTTCGCCACCTGCTGCGGGCTGCGCTGCCCCCGCTGGTAGCCCGCACCGCACTGATTTTGAGCGCTTCGTTTGGCGGGGTTTTCTTTATCGAGGCGGTGTTCGGATATCCGGGGCTTTCCACACTCTCTCTAACCGCCATTGCCCGCTTTGACTACCCGCTGATCGAGGGGATTTTCCTGCTGACCCTGGGGACGATTTTGCTCTTCAACCTGCTGGCCGACCTAGTGGTGATGGGCCTCGACCCGCGCACGGCGGAGGGCCGGTGAAAATCGCCGCCGGGTTGTGCGCCCTGGTGCCCCTGGGGCTGGTGCTGCTGGGCTTTGGGCTGCCCAGGGCCGAGGCCATCCATCCACCTTTTGCACCCCCCAGCAACCAGCTATTGTTGGGAGCCGACGACATCGGACAGGACGTACTACGGGTGCTGGCCCACGGGGCGCTGACCACACTGGGGGTGGGGCTGGCAGCGGGGGTGCTGGCCACGCTGCTGGGCCTGCTGGTGGGCGGGGCGGCGGGCTACTGGACGGGCCTCGAGCCCCCTCTGACCCGCCTGACCGACCTGATCCTGGCCTTCCCGCGTCTGCCGCTCCTAATCCTGCTGGCGCTGTACCTCAAGCCCGACCCGCTCAACGCGGTGGTAATTCTGGCCCTGTTCGGCTGGCCCAGCACCGCCCGTACCCTGCGCCCAGCGGTGGCCGGGCTGCGCGAGGCGGGCTACGCGCAGGTGGCCCGCACGCTGGGCGGGAGCGGGCTGTACGTGCTGTTTAGGCACGTGCTGCCGCAGCTCACGCCGCTGGTGATGGTCAACCTGCTCTTGGAAATTCGCTTTGGGCTGGTAGCCCAGACCGGGCTGGCCTTCCTGGGTCTGACCGACCCCAGCGTGCCCAGTTGGGGGCTGATGCTTTTTCAGGCCTTCCAGCAAGACCAGACCTTTACCGCCCACTACTGGGTCTGGACGGTCTTGCCGCCCGCGCTGGCCCTGGCCCTGACCGTGCTGGCCCTCTCGCTGCCCTTGCTGGGCGACGAGCGCCGCCTCGACCCGCGCCTGCGGAGGGACACGTGAGCTTGCAGGCCCACAACCTGACCGTAGCCTTTCCCAGTGCCAGCGGCCCGGTGCGGGTGCTGGAAGACTTTTCTCTGGAACTCGAGCCCGGCCAGACTGTAGCCCTGATCGGCGAATCGGGCGCGGGCAAGTCGGTGTTTATCGAGACGGTGCTGCGGCTGCTGCCGGAGGGCTGCACGGTGAGCGGAAGCGTGATGTACAAGGGACAAAATTTGTTGAGCCTAAGTCCTGCTGCGCTCCGCCCGCTGCTGGGCCAAGAACTGGCCTGGGTGCCGCAGAGCGCGGCGCAGGCGCTGCACCCGATGCTGCCGCTGGGACTGCAACTAACCGAGGCGCTGGTGGCCAGGGGCCTCCCGAAAAAACAGGCCGAGGATCGCGTTCACCGGCTGCTAGAAGCCCTGGACTTGCGCCCTGCAACGACCATCACCAAGCAATACCCATACCAGCTCTCGGGCGGGATGCGCCAGCGGGCGCTGGTGGTGGCGGCCCTTGCCCAGCACCCCAAGGTGTTGCTGGTGGACGAGCCAACCAAGGGCGTGGACACCGAGCGCAAGCAACAGGTTGCCCAACTGCTGCGCCAAGCCCAGCAGCTCCAGCCCGACCTGGCCACGCTGGTGGTGACCCACGACCTCGAGCTGGTTCGCGCCGTGGCGGGCCGGGTGGTGGTGCTCTACGCGGGGCAGGCCGTGGAGAGCTCGAGTGCGCTTGAGTTCTTTGCCGCGCCCCAGCATCCCTTCGCCCAGGCCCTGTTGAGCGCCCTGCCGCAAAACGGCCTGCAAGCCCTGCCCTGGGCCGAGAGCCGCTCGGTGCAGGGCTGCCGCTTCCACACCCGCTGCCCCAAAGCCCTGCCGCGCTGTCAGAGCGAAGAACCGCTGCTCTTAAGCTCCGATGCGGCCCAGGTGAGGTGCTGGCTCTATGCAGATTGAGGCCACGGGGCTGCACAAAAGCTACCGGGGCCGCCGGGTCTTGGGGGACGTGCATCTGCGCCTACAGACCGGGAAAGTGGTCGCGGTCATGGGGCCGTCCGGCTGCGGCAAGACCACCCTTCTGCGGATTTTGCTCGGCCTAATCGAGCCGGATGGCGGGCAGGTTCTGCACCACCAGTCCAAACTCCAGGCCAAGGAGCGCTCGCGTATTTTGGCCTATCTGCCTCAGCACCCCGAGACCGCCTTCAACCCCCGCTGGACGATGCATCGGAGTCTGCACGAGCCATTCCGACTGCTGGACTTGAGGGTCGAGAACCGGGAGCGGCACTTGCTCGAGACCGCCGAGCGGGTCGGCTTCGCCCCGAAGTGGTTTACCCGATACCCACACCAGCTTTCAGGCGGTGAGCTGCAACGCGCCGCGCTGGTGCGGGCGCTGCTTGGCTCGCCCAAATTCCTACTCGCCGACGAACCCACTGCCATGCTCGACCCGCTGCTGGCGGCGGGCGTGATGCGGATGCTGCTGGGCCTGGTGCGCGAACAAGGCTTGGGCCTGCTCTTCACCACCCACGACCTCGAGCTGGCCCGGTTTGCGGCGGACGAAGTGCTACACCTGCGCGAAGGTGTTCTGGTTGCGAACTGATTTTAGAGCCATCAACTATCCGCCTTCTGATAAAACCCATTGACCACCACCCTGGTTCCCCCCTCGTCGGCGGGCGCGGTGACATCGTAGGTGGGTTTGATGGGGGTCAGTCCGTGCAGCAGCATCCAGGCATCGAGTTCGTCCGGTTCCAACAGCAACATCCGCCGCTCACCCCGGAAGCCCATAAACATGTGCGGCTCAACGTTTTGCAAGCCATTCCCGGTTGGGTCCGAGCGGGGGCTGAACTGGGTCATCAGCAGGTGGGCGCCCGGTTTTAGGACTCGAGCGGTCTCCCCGATGGCACGGTTCCACTCGGCGGTACTCTGTGCACCGTGGTAAACGCCAAAACAAATCACTAGATCGAAAAAGTTGGACTGAAAAGCACCGAGATCATCCATCTTCCCTTCCACCACGCGCCGCTCGGCCTCGACCCGGCCTACGAAGGGCTCCACTCGAGAGCGGGTCTTCTCGATCATCGCCCTAGACCCATCGAAGGCGTAGAAATCAAACCCTTCCTTTGCCAGCCATTCGGTGTTGCGCCCACCCGCGCAGCCCAGATCGAGGACTCTGTAGTTTCTGGTTACATCAGTCAATAGCTCCACCATTCGTTTGTCTGGCGGCCTTGAAGCAAACTGTTCAACGATTTCGGGACGTTCCCAAAAAGGAAGTTCTTGACCTTGCATAGATTCAAACAAAAATACCATGCGGCAGTTTGGAGGGGCAAGAGAATGTAATCCGTCAATACATTTGAGACTCTTTGGGGAACCGACGCCTCTTGCATCTTAGCCAAAAACTCCAAAGGTGCAAGGCCACCCAAGGCCATGTGAGGCCTTCTGCGGTTGTAGTGGTCAAGGTAGGCATCGAGTTCCGATTGCAGCTCGCTGATCTGGGTGGGCAGAGACCGGGTATAGAACTCCTCCCTAAAGGTTCGCTGCATCCGCTCCACGTAGCCATTGAGCTTAGGACTCCGGGGTGGCAGCACGAATAGCGCAATGCCCAAACTTTGACAAGCCTCTTCAAACTCGGCCATGAACTCGCTCCCGCCATCCACCTGAACCGCTCGGATGGCAAAAGGGGCCTGGGCCACCAGTCTGCACAGGAATCCCCCCGCCAGGCTTGCCGTAGCCCGGGTATGCACCTCGGCCACCGCAAAGCGGCTGGAGAGGTCGACAGCCGAGAAGTGTTTGACCCCCGCCCCCGGGCTCACCGTGAGGGTGTCCACCTGCACCAGATCCCCCGGTGCTTCGGCCTGGTAGCCTCGGGGTTTCCTCTGGGCGTAGGGTCTATGCGCGCTTGACTTTCCCTTTCCTCCCCTTGCCCTGGCCAGATAGCTGGCCACGCGCTCTACCCGTCCGTTGCCCTCCAGGTAGGCCAGGATGCGGCCCACCGTGCGCTCGCTCACCTCCAGGCCCTGCTTCCTCAGGCTTAGCCAGAGGGGCCATCTCCCCCAGGTGGGGTTCGCTTTTCTCAGGGTTTCTATCCGGCTCAGCAGCGCAGGCGTCCAGTGCACCTTCCTCCGCTGACGCCGGGGGCGACGGGGCTTGGCTTTGAGTCCGGCCAGACCCTTTTCTTGCTGCGCCCCTTCCCAGCGGTAGTAGGTGGCCCGGCTAATCCCGACCAGCTCTTGAACCTCACGCCAGCTCTTTTTGCCCTCACGCAGCGCTTGGACCAGTTTGAGCTTGCGCAGGCGTTCCTGCACCTCCGGGTCGCCTGCCCCGGCTTCGGCCAGCTTCTTCGCTTGTCTAGCCCCTTGCCATATCTCTCGACCAACCGTGGTAAGCTGCATCTGGGGAACCTCCTCTTGCTTGGAGTGGTTCCCCTATTCTCACTTATCCAGTCTCACATGTGTTTGTCCGGGTACAGAGAACACTTCGGCTAAATCTGGTGGTTTTAGCTTGCGATTATCCACATCTTTTCATCTCGATGCACGAGAATAGAAGGTATTGGCAACTCTTCTTAGCTGACCTAAACACAAGTTGTACCACCAACAGTACGTGCGCGATTTGAGGCTATGTACATAGAACAAGGGGTTATTTGTCCTACTTTTTCCAAAAAGCCAGTCGGTAGAATAAGCCCATGGACGTTTTGAGCCGTGCGGCAGCGGGCGAACGACTTTCGGCCGGTCAAATACTCGAGCTCTACCAGCTTCCCCTCCCCGAAGTGGCGGCGGTGGCCCACGAACTGCGGCTCCAGCGCAGCAATCCCCAGGTGGTCACCTACCTGATTGACCGCAACATCAACTACACCAACATCTGCAACGTGGCCTGCAACTTCTGCGCCTTCTACCGCACCAAACGGCAGGGCGATGCCTACGTGCTCTCCTTTGAGGAGATCGGGCACAAGATTGAAGAGCTGATGCAGATTGGCGGGCGGCGCATCCTGATGCAAGGTGGGGTCAACCCCGACCTGCCCTTCGAGTGGTACCTCGAGCTTCTAGGCTACCTCAAGGCACACTACCCCGAGGTGCGCATTGATGCCTTTAGCCCCGAGGAAATTCTGGGCCTGGAGAAGATCACCGGGCGCGACTGCCGCGAACTGCTGACTGCCCTCAAGGAAGCCGGCCTGGATGGACTACCCGGCGCTGGCGGCGAAATTCTGGTGGACGATGTGCGGGCCAAAGCGGCTCCAGCCCGCATTAAGAGCCGTGACTGGTTCCGCATCCTCGACACCGCCCAGAGCCTGGGACTCTACACCATTGCCACCATGGTGATTGGCTTTGGCGAGACCTACGAACAGCGCATTGCCCACCTGCTCCAGATTCGCGAGCAGCAGGAAAAGGCCCTGCGCGAGTACGGGCGGGGCTTTGCGGCTTTTGCCATGTGGACGCTGCAAACCGAGCACACCCGCCTCAAGGGCAAAGCGCCGGGGGCCACCGCGCACGAGTACCTGCAGCAGCTTGCTATCGCCCGCATCGCCCTGGACAATATTCCCAACCTACAAGCCAGTTGGCCCAGCATGGGCTTCAAGATAGCCCAGGCCGCGCTGTACTACGGGGCCAACGACTTCGGGTCCACCATGCTGGAAGAAAACGTGGTCAGTGTGGCTGCTGGACACAACCGCACCCACGCCACCGTGCGGCAAATCGTGCGCCACATCGCCGACGCAGGCTTTACCCCGGCTGAGCGCGACCCCTACTACAACATCAAGCAGTACCCCGATGTGCAGGCCATCCTAAACGAGAAGCCGCCGGTGGCCCTGCCGTTGGCTTAGTTTCTGAAGACCACGTCTTCCCGCTGGAAATTGCGGTAGGCCAGGTAGAGGGCCAACCCCGCATAGGCCAGGGTAGAGGCCCAGGTGGTAACCAGTTGGGTCGCGGTGGCTGCACCTTTGACAATCGCATCCAGCGCCAGCATCACGTTCACAAAGGGCAGAGCAAAATACCAGTCTTGCAGTTTAAGAAAATCCGAGAACTGAAGAAACAGGATAGGAATAATCATCACTAGCATTAAGGGGCTCATATAACTCTGGGCCTCCTTGAAGCTCCGGGCGTACAGGCCCAGGGAAATCATGATGGCGATGATGAGCAGGGCGAACAATACCGCAGTAACGAGGATTGCCAGATAACCCAGCGGGTCAAGGGCCAGGGCACCTCCTAGCTGGGCCTGGTTCTCTCCGTTCTGCACGGCCTGAAGCTGGGCGGCAAAAAGGTTGCGGAACACCCCGCCACCCAGCAAGAGTCCGGCCACGGCAGCAAAGGTCGAGAGCAGCGACATCACAAACACCGCCAGCCCTTTGCCCAGCAGAACCTGGATGAGCGGGACGGGGGCCGCCATGAGGGCCTCGAGGGTCCCCTTCTCCTTCTCCCCTGCCGTGGCATCCACCGCTACCGGCATGCCGCCCATTTGAATGAACAAAACCAAAAAGTACGGAATCAGAAAGGCAAACAGGCCGGCGGCCCGCTCCTGCTCGCGCGAGGCGTCTTTGGTCTCGATGCTGAAAGGCTCCAGGATATCGGTGCCAATCCCTCTTGCCCGCAGTTGTTCGGCCACCACCTGGTCTTTGTAGGCCCGCAGCGCAGCCTGCGCTTTCTCCACCACCAGCGCGCTCTGGGTGGCCCCACCCGAGAGTCGGCCATAGATAATGTAGCGCCCGTTTTGGAAGACCAGAGCCGCCTGCACCTCGCGGTTCTGCACGGCCTCCTGGGGGTTGGCTACCTCGATGGGCTCAACCTTGGCTTTTCGGAGTTCCTCCAGCACCACCGCCGGAACCCCCATCACCCCCACCTTCTGCACCGACTCCTGGGTCTG
This sequence comes from Meiothermus sp., assembly GCF_037443965.1. Taxonomy (GTDB): domain Bacteria; phylum Deinococcota; class Deinococci; order Deinococcales; family Thermaceae; genus Meiothermus. Next base: position 49,100 of record NZ_JBBINI010000025.1, on the reverse strand, counting down.
TCGGGCCGCGTTGGCGAATAGAAGAATCGGCCCGAACATCACCAGCGGCATGATCAGGATGGGCAGAATCAGGGTGGTAAAAAGCACCCGGCGCTCGCGCACCACGCTAAGCAGCTCTTTACGGGCGATGATCAGAATTTCGTTCATGGGGCACCCAACCTTTAGGCGGCCTGTTCCAGACGGCGGATGAAGGCCCGCTCGAGGTTGCCCGAACCGAGCTCGAGGGCCTCCTGCAGGCTGCCCTCAAAGACCAGCAGGCCCTGGTTGATAAAGCCCACCCGGTCGCAGACCTCCTCGGCCTCGCTCATCACATGGGTAGAGTAGACGAGGGTCTTACCCAGCCCGGCGTACTGCTTGACAAAGTCTAGCAAGGCCCGGCGGGCGAACACATCCAGGCCGGCGGTGGCTTCGTCCAGCAGCAAGACCTGGGGCTGGTGCAGGATGGCCCGCGCGATGACAATTTTCTGCTGCATACCGGTGGACATCTGCCTGACCTGCTTGGAAAGCACAGAGGGCTCGATGTGCAAAAGCTCGGCGGCCCAGGCGATGCGCTCCTTGAGTCTGGGCCCCCACAGGTCGTAGAAGCTCCCGAAGAAGTCCAGCACCTCGTAGCCGGTGAGCTTGTCGTAGACCTTCATGCCACCGTTGACAATGCCCAGGTTACGGCGCGCCTCCAGGGTTTGCCGTAGTACATCAAAACCCGCCACTTTAGCGCTGCCCCCGGTGGGCTTGAGCAGGGTGGCCAGCATCCGCAGGGTGGTGGTTTTGCCGGCCCCGTTGGGGCCCAGCAGGCCGTACACCTCGCCCGGCTGCACCCTGAACGAGATGCCTCTGACCGCTTGCGTCTTCTGGTAGCTTTTTTGTAGGTTGACCACCTCAATCATGTGACCTCCTAAACTAAGCGGGGGGCATCCCGCCCGCTAGCCCGTCCGCTTGAGCTTGCCGGTGCGCTTGGCCCACATCTCGGCGGTGTGGAAAACCCACAGGCCCAGCGGAATCAGCACCACCCCCATCAGCAACAGGATACCCAGCTCGGGCAGCACCGAGGAGAGCGGCGCACCCACCAGTTTGTCGGGTGTGGAGTCGGGGTGGTTGATGCCCATGAGTTTGCGACAGGCCTCGAGGGCATAGGTGGCCGGGCTCAGGTAGGCCAGGGGCTGCACCCAGGAAGGCAGCACGCTAACAGGATAGTAGATGCCCGAGACCAGAAGCAGAATGCCCTGGAAGATGTTGGTGGCCTGGGCCCCGTTTTCCGGCGACATCACCGGCAGAATGGCGGCCATCAAGCCCAGCCCCATGAAGGCCAGGCTGGCCACCAGCAAGACCACCAAAACCCCCAGCAGGTTGGCCCCGTTCACCGAGACCTGGATAAAAAGCACCAACCCCACCAGGATCACGATGGTACGGATCACGCTGAAAATGACCGCAAAAAGCGAGACCCCCGAGAGGTGGATGAGCCTCGAGACCGGGGCCATAAAGGTGTACTCGAGCGTCCCCTCCCAGCGCTCGTAGGAGATGGAGTTGGCGATCTCGTTGTACATGGCCGATAAAAACGACCACAAGAGCACGCCCAGCAACAGCGTGAGGGTCAGGCGGAAGTCGTCCTGGGCCTTGCCAATCAGGGCAATGGTGGCCGAGTTGACGATGGCGTAAAACACGAACACCACCACCCAGCTCATATAGCGCCGGGTCAGGTGCCAGTCGCGGAAGACAAAGGCCCACATGGGGCGGATATAACGTTCAAACATAGCGTTCCCTTAGGTTCTGCGAACAACGGTTAGCTTTCGGCCTCTTCCTCATCGAAGGCCTCGCCGGTGAGGGCGATGAAGGCCTCTTCCAGGCTCTCGGTTCCGGCTTTTTGCTTGAGTTCGTCGGCGGTGCCCTCGGCCACCAGGCGGCCATGGGCCAGGAAGCCGATGCGGTGCGAGAGGCGCTCGGCCTCGGCCATGTCGTGGGTGGTGAGCAGGATGGTGGTGCCTTCGCGGGCCCGCAGGTCTTCCAGGAAGGCCTGCACGTCGCGGCGGCTTTTGGGGTCGAGGCCGGTGGTGGGCTCGTCCAGTAGCAGGAGCGGCGGGTTGATGAGGAGGGCCCGGGCAATGGCAATCTTCTGCTGCATGCCCCGGCTCATCTCCTCGATGGGGTCGCCAAAGCGGCGTGACTCCAGGCCCAGTTGCTCCAGGATCTGCATGGCTCGCTTTTCGGCCTGGCGGGGCTCGAGGCCGTAGAGCTGCGCGGCGTAGAGCAGGTTCTCTCGCGGCGAGAGCTTCTTGTAGAAGGCCGCATCCACGCTCACCCGGCCCATCTTGCGCCGCAGTTCGCGCTCACCTTCGGGCAGGGTGTGGCCCAGCATTCGCACCGTGCCGCCATCGGGGGTGAGCAGGGTGGACAAAATGCGAATCAGGGTGGACTTGCCCGAGCCGTTGGGGCCCAGCAGACCGTAGGTCTCCCCTTCGTGCACCTGAAAAGACACCCCCTTGAGGGCCCATTCCTCCCTGAGGGGCGCACGAAGCCCGTCGCGCTTGCGGAAGACTTTTTTGAGATCGGAGACCTCGATGGCGAGTTGGGTTTTGGTGGGCTCGAGGGTTAGCATAGTGGATCCTGTCTTGAATCAGTCGGGGGACTTGGGAACTTGAGGCAGTTGGTTCTGGGTAAAGGCATCCTGGCACTCCAAACAAACCGGCGGCCCGAAGGCCGCCGAGGAACGCAAATAGCGCTGTTGCGGGTCGGGTGCGGGTCGCGCTTAGGCGCAAAGCCCGGACATACGGATGAAAACAAGGTTACGCATGGCTCACCTACCAAATCCAAGTGTACGCGCCCAAGACGCGGTTGCGCAAGAGCAGCAGAGATAAATGGCTACACGATGTTTTTTTCAACGGTTGAGGACGCCCTGGCGAAACGTTGAAAGCGCAACGAATCAATGTTCAAACTCTGCGCTTGCCCGTCTACAATTTCCTCGGCCATCAGGCGACCTACTGCGGCCGCCTGCTGCACCCCGTGGCCGGAAAAGCCACAGGCGTTGACCCACCCCTCCACCCCCGGCATCCGGCCCAGGATGGGATTGTGGTCGGGCGTGACCTCGTAGTAACCCCACCAACTGGCCTTCTGGTCGAGCTGGAACCGCTCGAGCCAGGGAAAACGGGCCATACCCACCTCCAGGGTGGGCTCGAGCCAGCTCCAGTCCATGCCTTCACAAAAGCCCACATCCGCCGGGTTGCTGCGGCCAAAAATCAGCCGGTCGTGCTCGGGGCGAAACCAGAAGCCGCTGGACAGGTCTATGGTAAGCGGATGCCAGGTGGGATAGGGGATGGGCGCGGTGGAGAACACCATGCGCCGGGCAGGCTGCACCGGAATATCCAGCCCGGCCCGTCGCCCCACCTCGCCTGCCCAGGCACCCGCCGCATTGAGCAGTATCGTTGCTTGAAAGAGGCCCCTCGAGGTCCGCACCTGCCAGCCACCTGCTTTGGGCTCGGCTGTCAGAAACTCGGTGTCGGTATGCACCGCTGCCCCATGCTGCCTGGCGCGGCGCAGGTACTCCATGCAGATACCGTGGGGGTCTACCATCCCGTCGGCACTCCCAAAAGTGGCACCCAGGATGGGTTCCAGGCCCGGCGCAACAGGCAAGAAGCCGAACCACTCCTGGGCGGCCTCGAGGTCGCGCACCTCCACCGGTACCCCCAGGCTACGCTGAAGCTCTACCCCCTCGAGATGCTGTTTCCAGTGGGAATCCGGCACCAAAAACAGGTAGCCAATGGGCCGGTAGGCTGCTTCGGGCATCTGCCGGTACTCCTGGATGGAGTACCAGGACAAGAGGATGTTGGTGGTCTCGGTAAACTGCACCCGCACCCCCGCCGCACTCTTGCCAGTAGAACCCATTGCGGGAGCAGCCGCCCGCTCCAGCACACCCACCTTCAGCCCCTGCTCGGCCAGGCGATAGGCACAAGCGGCGCCTATGATGCCAGCCCCAATAACCAGCACATCGTAGCGTGACATTGCGCACTACTGTAGCGCAATCTGGAGCCTTCGGCAAAAACCCGGCTTCAGGTGGATCGGGTGGAATTGCGTATGGCGCGTGCAGACCCGGCCAGGGGTTGGCGAAGGTCCTGGGAAAGCGTGGCCAAGCGGGTGATGCTCTGGTCTAGCTCATCCAGCACGATCAGTAGATCGAGGTGGGCCAGGGTGGTGGCGCGGCTTTCAATGCGGCCTTTCTCCAGGCGGCGCAGATGGGAGCGACGCAGGTCGAGCAGGTGGTTTTCCAGATGCTCACGGTCGGCAATCACCTGCCCGGCCAAGGCCTCGTTGCGGGTGGCGAGGGCTGCTAAGGAGAGCCGCAGCCGCTTGAGCACTTTCTCGGCCGCATCGGCCAGCTCGGTGCGGCCCTCCTCGGAAAACTCGAGGTTCTGGGCATAGAGTTTGTCTTGTTTGCGCAACATCCGCCGCACCTGATCGCCCATGTGCTCGATCTCGCTGGCCGCCATCATCAGCACCAGCGGCGAGTCGCCTGGATGGCGGGCCGAAAGATCGCTCAGGTAAAGCACGATGGCACGGGCCAGTTGGTCTACCTTTTCCTCCCGCCGGGCCACCTCGGCGGTATCCCCATTACCGCGGGCCAGAATTTTCACGGTTTCGGTGAGCATCTCCGAGAGTTGATCGCCAATGCGCCCCACCTCACGCAAGGCCAGGCTGGAAGCCAGTTCGCGCGACTCGAGGGCCTCCTCGGAGATGTACCGGGGGCTGATGCGGTGCTCCGAATCGGGCATCAGCCGGTGCATGAGCCCCTCGAGGGGCCGCACCACCGGCAAAACCAATAGCGAGGCCAGCACGTGGTACAGCAGATGCCCCTGGGCCACCGCAGCCGAAGCACCCAAGCCCGCCTGCTGTGCTAGCTCGCTGCTGAAGCGGGCGAAAGCTGGCAAAAACAGCACGAAGGGGATGGAAAGCAGCATCTTCCAGCCCAGGTGAGCCGCTGCTATCCGGCGGGCCGCGGGGGTGCTATCCCAGGTACTGAGCAGCAGAATCATCCCCGATCCAGCCCCCCCACCCAGGGTGAGCAGAAGCGCAGACGACAGACTGAAGGCGCTCGAGGCCGCCAGCGCCAGGGCCAGCGCCGCCACTGCATTGGCCGAGCCCAGCAACGAGGCCAGGGCAAAACCCAGCAACCACAAGCCCAGTGGAGAAGATTCCAGGCTCTGGCGTATCAGGATAAAAAGCTCCGAGCTGGTCATGGGCAGTAGCCCCTGCACCATCAGCGAAATTCCCAACAGCAGCATACCCAGCCCCAGGATTCCTTCACCCCAGACCTGGATCCGCTTGAACAGCGATAGTACGAACCCAACCCCTACAATCGGCAAAGCCATCGCGCTGATGGGGGTGGCCGCCAGTTGCAGCGCCACCGTGGCGCCCCCTTTGGCGGCCAGGCCCAGCACCAGTGCCGAGCCAAAGCTGGCAATGCCCGATTCGGCCAGCCGGATGGCCGTGAGGCCCAACGCAGAACTATTGAGGGTCAAAGCCCCCACCAGGGTGCCGGCCAACCAAGCCCGCCTCGAGCGAGCCGTAGCCCACGTCAAGACCCGGCGTGCGGGCCCACCCACCGCAACCGCCAGGGCCTGGGACAAGAAGGAGAGACCCTTCACCAGCAACGCCAGACCACCCAAGGCTTCTAACACTTGACTTTCCCCTGACCATCCAATCTGCTGGAAGTATAGGCGTAATACCCGCTAAAGTCCAGCAAATTCGAACGTCGAAAGGGCCGTGAAGTCACTGAGCGCAAGGCCCGAGGCCTTCTTTCGAGCCTATAGCCCAGCTCTACTTTGCTGATGTTCCATGAATTATTTTCTGCCGTGTAAGGCACTTGAATCTTGACATTTTTCTGACAAGCCGTATGATTCACCCGAGGAGGCAAAAATATGTCTTTTTTGAAGCGGAATCTCCGTTGGTGGGCTCTTGTGTTCGCACTGCTAGCAACAAGCATGGGCTTTGCCCAACAACGGGTTGTCAATGTGATCTGTAGCGTCACGCAAAACTGGTGTGAGGCCTTGGGGCCGGCCTTCAAACAGGCTACAGGCATTGACGTGCGTATCGTGAGCGTCTCGACCAACGAAGCCCTCGCCCGCTTACGGGCCGAGCGCAACAACCCCACCTTTGATGTTTGGTTTGGGGGCACAGGCGATCCACACTACGAAGCCTTCAAAGATGCCATCACCGAATGGTACCGCGTAAAAGCCTACAACGACCTATCTCCCAACATGAAGCAGGCCATCGGTACGACCTACACCCCGCTTTACCAGGGGATTCTGGGCTTTGGCATTAACCCCAAGGTGCTCCAGGATCGCGGCGCACCTATTCCTCGCTGCTGGAAGGATCTCGCCAACCCAGCCTACCGGGGTCTGATTCAGGTCTCAAACCCCAACACCTCTGGAACCGCCTACACCCAGATTGCCACCTTGGTGCAGTTGTTCGGCGAGGATGAAGCGTTCGATCTGATGAAGAGCTATCACCGCAACGTGGCCGAATACACCCGCTCGGGCGTGGCCCCGCGCATTGCGCTGGGGCGCGGCGAGATTGGCATTGGGATTCAGTTCATGCACGACCTGGTGGAGTTCAAGAAGCAAGGCTTCCCCATCGAGATTGTGGCTCCCTGTGAGGGTACAGGCTACGAAATCGGCGGTCTGAGCCTGGTGCGCGGGGCTAAGAACAAAGCCAACGGCCAGGCCTTCATGGACTGGGCCGTTTCACCAGCGGGGCAGGCTGTCGGTTTCCGGGCAGGCATTTTCTCGCTGCCTTCCAACACCAAAACCCCTCTGGTCGAAGGTATTCCCAACCCCAAAGACTTCAAGCTCATCAACTACGACGCCAAGAAGTACGGCGACCCCGATCTGCGCCAGCGGCTGATTGCCCGCTGGACAAGAGAGGTATTCCCGTTGCCGCGCCGCTAAACCCATGCTGGAAGTGATGATTGGTTGATTTGCTAAATGACTCCGCCGTTGGGCGGAGTCATTCAAGTGATGCGGGCGATAACTGCAACGCTATCAAAGGAGCCTGAATGGCTGTAATAGGGAAAACCGGCCTTGTGGGCATGGCCAGCGGAAGGTCTTCTGCGTGGATGGCCGGCCTGGTAAGCCTGCTGGGCCTCTTGCTGCTGCCGTGGGTTCGTACCGACCGAAGTTTCCTCGAGTTCAACCCCAATCTTCTGGCTATGAGCACCGCCCCGGTGCTGGGAGCGGTGCTGCTGGCCGTTGCACTCAGCCTTACGGCCCTGAGCTTGCTCCGCCTTCCCCTGGTGCATAGGGGCTACGCCTTGGTGGTACTGGGTTCCGGGGGCTTTCTGGCGGGTGTGGGGTGGCTGGTGGCTACCTCGGCGCCGCTGGGGTTGGGCGCGCTGCTGGTGCTGGTCGCCCTGCTGACGGTGGTGGGCATTGGGCTGAGCGAGTCAGGTATTATCCAAAACGACCCCTTTGTCACTACCAGCATCCTGCTGTCTGCGCTGTTTGTGCTGCTGTTCATTATCTATCCACTTTTTACCGTGCTGCACGAATCGGTGGTGGTTAAGGGTGTCTTTACCCTCAGCAAGACTCAAAGCGTGCTCAGTTCACCGCTGTTCATCACCATCGAGAACCCCTACACTGCCCAGTCGGAGCGCTTGCAGGTGGGCCTGGTTACCCTGGTCGCTGGGCTGTTGGGCGCAGGGCTGGCGGCCCGTGGAGGTTGGCGCTGGCCTCGAGTCTTCAGCGGTTTGGTGGCGGGTCTAGTGCTGGGTTGGATTGTGGGTGCGGGCATTTTTGGGGGTGGGGCATTTCCCACCAGCCTCTACCTAGCCCTTATCGTGGCCCCCATTACCACTGCACTGGGGCTGGTGTTCGCGCTCCTGGAGCAGCGCTCGAGGGCCGCCTGGGTTCGCCGTAGTCTGGGGGTGGTCAGCCTGCTGCCCCTCATCACCCCACCGTTTGTGTTCGCATTTGCCCTCATCTACTGGCTGGGGCGCAGCGGCATCATCACCAGCGACCTGCTGGGCCTCAAAACCAGTTTTTTGTTTGGCATCAACGGGGTAGCCATCGCCCAAATTTTCGCTTTCACCCCGGTGGCCTTCCTGATACTGCGCGGCTCGGTGCAGGGCCTGAACCCGGCCCTCGAGGAGGCTTCGGCCACCCTGCGGGCCCACCCATGGGATACCTTCCGCCGCATTACCTGGCCCCTGCTGCGCCCTGGGCTGGCGGCAGCTTTTTTGCTGACCATCATCGAGTCGCTGGCCGACTTCGGCAACCCTATGCTGCTGGGGGGTGACCGCAACTTCCTGGCCACCGAGGTATTCCTGGCCCTGACCGGGCGCTACGACCCCAACGAGGCGGCGGTCTACGGCGCGGTGCTATTGTGTCTGGTGCTGGTGATATTCGGCTTGCAGCGCGTGTGGCTGGGCAATACTTCGTTTGTTACGGTTACGGGCAAGCCCGGAGCGGGCAACTTTTCACCCTTGCCGGTCTGGCTCGAGCGCACCCTGCAAAGCATCCTGGCGCTATGGGGCCTGGCGGTGGTGTTGCTGTACTTCTCGATCTTCTTCGGCTCCTTTGTGCAGATCTGGGGCATCAACAACAGTTTCACCTTCAAGCACTACATTGACCTGACCAACCTGGGCCTGCCGGTACTGTTCAAAACTGCGCAACTGGCCTTTATCAGCGCAATTATCGCCACCCTGGTAGGCTCCCTGATTGCCTATCTGGTCTCGAGGCAGCAGTTCTGGGGGCGGGGGCTATTAGAAGTGGGTTCGATGCTCTCCTTTGCCACCCCCGGCACCGTGATGGGTGTGGCCTACATCCTGGCCTTCAACACCGGCCCCTGGCTGCTTACCGGCACTGGCATCATCATCGTGCTGGCGCTGGTTTTTCGTAACATGCCAGCAGCGGTGCGGGGGGTTATCTCGGGCCTTTCCCAGATTGATAAAAGCCTGGAGGAAGCCTCCACCTTGCTCAGAGCGCCCTCGAGCACCACCCTGCGCAGGATTTTGCTGCCCTTGCTTATCCCCCAGCTTCTGGCCGGGCTGGTTTTCGCCTTTGTGCGGGGCATGACCGCCATCAGCCAGATTATCTTCCTGATTAGCCCCGGAAACGCGCTGGCCACCGTGCTGATGTTGCGCTGGATCGAGCAGGGCGACCTGGGCCGGGGCGCGGCCATGGCCACGGTAATGATTCTGGGTTTGCTCACGGTCATCCTGATTCTGTTCGCCGCCTCGAGGCGGCTGGGACGCGGCGCCTCGCTGGAGTCCGCGGTGTGAGGTCAATATGCAGCAAGCTGTAGCCAATAGGAAGGGCACGCACCAGGCGGTGTCGGTCAGGCTCGAGGGCATCGTCAAGAAATTCGGCAAGGTGACCGCGGTGGAAAAGGTAGACCTGGAGCTACCGGCGGGGAAGCTCGTCACCCTACTGGGCCCCTCGGGCTGTGGAAAAACCACCATCCTGCGCATGGTAGCCGGGCTCGAGCGCCCCACCGAGGGACGCATTCTTTTTGGCGGGGAGGACGTCACCCGGCTACCGGCCTATCTGCGCGACATCACCATGATGTTCCAGAGCTACGCCCTCTTCCCTCATATGAACGTCTATCAGAACATCGCCTATGGCCTCGAGGTGACCCGTCGCCCCAAGGAGGAAATCCGCGAGCGGGTGGCCGAGGTGGTGCGGCAGGTGGGCCTGACGGGCCTCGAGGAGCGCCCGGTAGCGGCCCTATCGGGGGGGCAGCAGCAACGGGTAGCCCTGGCCCGCTCACTGGTCATGCAGCCGCGGGTGCTGCTTTTCGACGAACCGCTCTCCAACCTCGACGCCAAGCTGCGCAAGCGGGTGCGCGAGGAAATCCGCGACATACAGCAAGAGCTCGGCATCACCTCGCTCTACGTAACCCACGACCAGGAAGAGGCCATGGCCATCTCCGACCTAGTGGTGCTGATGAACAAGGGGGTAATTGAGCAACAAGGCGACCCCCGCACCCTCTACACCAAGCCCATCAGCCGCTTTGCCGCCGACTTTATCGGGCGGGCCAACTTTTTTGAAGGGTACTACAGCGGCGGACTCCTCCAGGTAGGAACTTACAGCCAGCCCCACCAGCAGGAGGGCATCTCGGGCAGGGTGACGGTGATGGTACGCCCGGAGGCCCTGCGGGTCTCGAGGGAAGGGGAGGGCCTCGAGGGCACCGTGCACCTGGTGTCCTTTCTGGGTTCCTCCACCGAGTTCAGCGTAGATACCGCCGTGGGTCGGCTCGAGGGCGTGGTAGCGGGTGATGCCCCCGAGCTGCCCGGTCGCGGAGAGAAAGTCCGAGTACAGTTTGCTCCTCAGGGAACTTTCCTGCTACCTGGCTAGTGCTCCGGTAACTTAATTCCTGGGATGGATTTGGCTCCCCTAATATCTGGAAGTTGCTTTGAGCGCTTCATTTTGGGAACTTCACTGCACATCAATCTTTAACTTACCAAACCACTAGAGCAGTTTTCACAAACAAGCGACAGGGTTCGCCCGAGCTGCCTCGAGGACTCCGCCGCATAGCAGAGTCTTTGTTAACAGGACCTGGCTGTTGCGTCACCGAGCGCAGCGAGGAGCGTACACCGGGATTCCAAAAGACAGCCTCATGGTGTTTTTTGTTCGCCATTTTGCAGGTTAAAGGCGCACTTTCCGCTTTCTGCCATTCCTTAAGCAACGCTCAATCCCAATCCCAAGATTTCTTTAGGCCTGGCTCAATCTAAAGCCCGAATCCGAGCCTAGCCTGAAGGCATGATGCTCCGTTTTCTCTTCACCCTGTTATGGCTCATACCGTTAGCACCTTATTCCCTGGCACAACCCCACATGGTGGAAGTGATTGTGGAGCTCGAGGGGCCGCAACTACCCCGGGGGCAGGCCAGGGCCGAACTGATGCGACTGCTCAAGGCCAACCTCGGCCAGATGCAGGGGCGGCTGAAAATCAAGGCAGCCGAGGGCTTCTGGGCCAGCCAGAGCTTCCTGGTGCGTCTGCCCGAGTCGCAGGTGGGGCGTTTGATGCAGGTGCCAGGTGTACGACGGGTGTATCCCAACCGCCCGGTGCGCATGACCCCGCCGGTGGCCTCGGCCCTTTCAGTTCCGGTAAACAGCGGTAGCAACTGGGCCTTGCAGCACATTGGGGCGCCCAACCTGTGGGCCAGCGGATTGCGCGGCCAGGGGATTCGCATCGGCCACCTGGACACCGGGGTGGATGCGTCCCATCCCGACCTGCGCGGCAAAGTTGTGGCCTTTGCGGCCATCAGCGCCGACGGCACCCCCCGCGAGAGCGAGCCCTACGACTCCTCGCTGCACGGAACCCACACGGCTGGTTTGTTGGTTGGCAACAATGTGGGGGTCGCTCCCGAGGCCCGCTTGGTCTCGGCACTGGTTCTGCCCAATGGCTACGGTACGCTGGCCCAGGTGTTGGGTGGGCTGGACTGGGTGCTGGAACAAAACGTACAAATTGTTTCGATGTCGCTGGGTCTGGAAGGCACCTGGACCGAGTTTGCCAGCGTTATTGAACGCATGAAGCAGATGGGGGTACTGCCGGTCTTTGCCATTGGCAACTCCGGCAGCACCACCGCTTCCCCCGGCAATATGCCGGATGTGCTGGGCATCGGCGCTACCAACCAAGCAGGCCAGGTTGCAGGCTTCAGCAGCCGGGGCGAGGTGCGCTGGGGAAACCCTTACAACGTGGTGTTGAACAAGCCCGATCTGGTGGCACCGGGGGTGGATGTGCTCTCCACCATTCCCGGAGGGCGCTACATGGCCATGAGTGGAACCTCGGTCAGCACCGCCATTGCGGCCGGCGGCGCGGCTTTGTTGATGTCCGGAGGCTTCAAGGCCGACCAGGTGCGGCAAGCCCTGCTCAGCGTGGCCCAGAACCTCCAGGCACCCGGTGGCGGTCGGGGAATCATACGACTTGGCGAGGCCCTGGCCGTACTGCGTCCTAAACAACCGGATTCGTCACATGCCGTCCAGCCGACCCCACCTCCTGCCCAAGCGCCCCAGGCCAACCAACCGCCGTCAGGAGGAAAAACCGCCCTGCTGGTCGTCGAAACCTCCGGTGCGGATGGGGCCAAACGCGCCCTGGACAGCCTGGGTTTTCACACCGAGGTGCTTCAAATTAGGCCCGACCAGCGCCCCGGCGCCGACAAGGTGGACGATTTTGCTCTGGTGATCTGGGTTTTGCCCGCAAGCTGGAGCGACAACTGGCCCGAGCCCCACCGCAAGATGCTACGGGCCTACGTGGAGCAGGGCGGACGCCTGCTGCTCATTACCAACAACCAAGGCCAGCGCCCGGTCAACGAGTCCAGCGCCTACGGGAAGGGCAAGGCCAGTTTTGTGAGCGGCGACCTGGGTAGCCTGAGTGTGGAGCGGCGGTCGCAGGTTTTTCAGAGCATCATCCAGCAGTTGATGCGCTAAGTTTCGCTCGGTTGGGTTATACGCATTCCTACCCCTTCGGTCGGCTGGAGTTCTTCACCTTTGATTAGGCCCAAAGGTGAAGAACTCAGGCGAAACCGGTATTCGTGAATTGTCCATCCTATAAAGCAACCCGATTGGTTATCGGGTGCTCCTCGAAAAGCGGAGAGGCCACACTTGAAGCTGGCGCCTGGGGGTGTTTTACCTACGGTTCGTCAATTGGTGGCTCCCGCATAGTCCTCCACCGGCGGACATGAGCAGACGATGTTGCGGTCGCCGTAGGCGTTATCTACCCGGTTGACCGGGCTCCAGTATTTGTCCATAGCTGGCTGGCCAGCGGGGAAGCAGCCCTGAGCGCGGGTGTACTTACGGTTCCAGGGCTCGTCGGCCAGGTCCAGCACAGTGTGGGGGGCGTGGCGCAGGGGGCTTTCCTCGGCGGTGAGCTCGCCCCGCTCGATCTGGGCAATTTCCTGGCGGATGGCGACCATGGCGTTGATAAAGCGATCGAGTTCGTGCTTCGACTCCGACTCGGTCGGCTCGACCATCAGGGTTCCGGGCACCGGGAAGCTCATGGTGGGGGCGTGGAAACCAAAGTCAATCAGGCGCTTGGCAATGTCTTCGGCGGTAATGTCGCAGCGGGTTTTGAAGGCCCGGGGATCGAGGATGCACTCGTGGGCCACCCGGCCCTTTTCATTTTTGTAGAGCACCGGGAAGTAGGGCTCGAGCCGGCTGGCAATGTAGTTGGCGTTCAGGATGGCCACCTCGGTGGCCCGCTTGAGTCCCTCACTGCCCATCATCCAGATATAGGCAAACGAGATGGGCAGAATCGAGGCCGAGCCATAGGGGGCCGCCGCCACCGGCCCCACCGGAGCCGTCCCGCCATCGAGCACGGGGTGCCCCGGCAGGAAAGGGGCCAGGTGGGCCTTAACCCCGATGGGGCCCATCCCCGGCCCGCCCCCGCCATGAGGAATGGCGAAGGTTTTGTGCAGGTTGAGGTGGGAGACATCGGCCCCGTAGTGGCCGGGTTTGGCCAGCCCTACCTGGGCGTTGAGGTTGGCCCCATCCAGGTAGACCTGCCCCCCGTAGCGGTGCACGATATCGCACAGTTCGCGTATTTTCTCCTCGAACACCCCGTGGGTGGAGGGGTAGGTAACCATCACCGCTGCCAGCCTATCGGCGTGCTGCTTTGCTTTGGCCTCGAGGTCATTCAGATCCACGTAGCCGTGCGGGTCGCAGGCCACCACCACCACCTCCATCCCGGCCATCTGGGCCGAGGCCGGGTTGGTGCCATGGGCCGAGGAAGGGATCAGGCAGACGTTGCGGTGCCCATCGCCCCTCGAGCGGTGGTAGGCCCGGATAGCCAGCAGCCCAGCATACTCACCCTGGGCCCCGGAGTTGGGCTGGAGCGAGACCGCATCGTAGCCAGTGATTTCACACAGCCAGCGGCTCAAAGTCTCGAAGAGCTCGTGGTAGCCCTGGGCCTGCTCAGCCGGCGCAAAGGGGTGCAAATTGGCAAACTCGGGCCAGCTAATGGGGATCATCTCGGCCGCGGCGTTGAGTTTCATAGTGCAGGAGCCCAGGGGAATCATGGCCCGATCCAGGGCCAGGTCGCGGTCGGCCAGACGGCGCATGTAGCGCATCAGCTCGGTTTCGGAGTGGTAGCGGTTGAAAACCGGGTGGGTCAGGTAAGAGCTGGTGCGCTGTAAGGAGGCCGGCAGGTGGTTCTCGGGGGCAAAGTCTGGGTACTTAAAGTCACCCCCAAAGGCCTGCCAGACCGCCTCGATGATCTCGGGGGTGGTGGTCTCGTCGAGGGCGATGCCGATGTGGGCCTCGTCCACTTTGCGCAGGTTGATGCGGTGGCGACGGGCCTCGGCCAGGATCTCCTCTACCCGGCCTTCGGCCCGGATGGTCAGGGTATCGAAGAAGTGGGCATTGACCCGCTCCAAACCCAGGCGCTTCAGGCCCGCCGCCAGCACCGCGGTTTTTTCGTGCACGCTCTGGGCGATCTCTCGCAGACCCTCGGGCCCGTGGTAGACCGCGTACATCGAGGCGATTACCGCCAGCAACACCTGGGCGGTGCAGATGTTGGAGGTGGCTTTCTCACGGCGGATGTGCTGCTCGCGGGTCTGGAGGGTCAGGCGGTAGGCCCGGTTTCCCCTCGAGTCAATCGAAACCCCCACCAGGCGCCCCGGCAGGGCCCGTTTGAGCGCGTCCCTGACCGCCATATAGCCGGCGTGGGGCCCGCCATAGCCCATCGGAACCCCAAAGCGCTGGGCCGAGCCCACCGCGATATCGGCCCCCAGCTCACCGGGCGGGGTGAGCAGGGTCAGGGCCAGCAGGTCGGCGGCCACCACCACCAGCCCGCCGGCGGCTTTGACCCGCTCGATGGGGCCGCGCAGGTCGCGGATCTGGCCCAGGGTATCGGGGTACTGGAAGAGCGCACCGTAAAGCCCCTGGGGATCCAGCTCTGTTTCGGGGTCGCCCACCACCAATTGCCAGCCCAGCGGCTCGGCCCGGGTCTGCAAAACGGCCAGCGTCTGGGGGTGCACGTTCTTATCCACAAAAAAGGCCCGGTGTGGCTGCTTACAACTGCGCTGGGCCACCGCCATGGCCTCAGCCGCCGCCGTGGCTTCGTCCAGAAGCGAGGCGTTGGCGATGTCCAAGCCGGTGAGGTCGGCCACCATGGTCTGGAAGTTGAGCAAGGCCTCGAGGCGCCCCTGGCTAATTTCGGGCTGGTAAGGGGTGTAGGCGGTGTACCAGGCCGGGTTTTCCAGCAGGTTGCGCTGGATCACCGGGGGCAGAATCGTGCCGTAGTAACCCTGTCCGATGAGCGAGGTAAACACCTGGTTCTTGCTGGCAATGGCCCGCATACGGGCCAGCATCTCGGTCTCGCTCAGACCAGGGCCGATGTCGAGCGGTGCGTCCTCGCGGATGGAGGCTGGCACGGTCTGTTGGATGAGTTCCTCCAGCGAGGAGACCCCCACGGCCTGCAGCATCTGTTCGATGTCGGCTGGGGTGGGGCCAATGTGGCGGCGTGAGAAATCGGTGGAACGGGGTTTGCGTTCAGGGGTCATGCGGTCTCCTCCACTGACCCCATCTGTCCTTTTGCCTGAGAGTGTTATCCCGTCGGCGGGCGCTTTGCGCCTCTCTCCAGATTTCACTGCTGTGGTCCTTTTGCCTGAGAGTTTCCGGGGTGGTTGCTCCTTCGGCGTGGGGCTGGCCCATCTCTCCCATCAGCAGCGCGCTACTTGTACCAAAGCCATGATAGCCGAAACCTGCACAGGTCAAAAAGTGACACTTGTACAGTTTTGGCTCGAGGGTTACTGGCTTTCTGCCACGGCCTGATAATCCGCCGCCGACAAGAGCCCGTTCAAGTCTGCCGGGTTCACCTTCATTTTGAACAACCAGCCCTTGCCGTAGGGCGCCTGGTTAATGAGCTCTGGTTTGTCGGAAAGGGCGCTGTTGACCTCGAGGATCTCCCCCGCCACCGGGGCATAGATGTCGGAGGCGGTCTTGACCGACTCCACCACCGCCACCGCTGAACCGGCCTCCACGGCCTTACCCACCTGCGGCAAGTCCACAAACACCACATCCCCCAAGGCGTCCTGGGCAAAGTCGGTGATGCCCACCACGGCCACGTCGCCCTCGAGGCGAACCCATTCGTGCGATTTGGTGTACTTGAGCTCGGAAGGATAGTTCATCATCTCACCTCGGCTGTCAGTTTATTGCCTAGAAGACTCACTATCTAGCGTTTCACGAAAGGCGTTTCGACCACAGTGGCCGGCGCGGCCCTACCACGAATCTCCACTTCCAGCGCGGTGCCCACCCCGGCCCAGTCGGGCTGCACATAAGCCAGCCCGATGCCCTTTTTGAGCACAGGTGAGTGGGTTCCCGAGGTGAGGATGCCGACCTCCTGGCCCCCTCCCAGCACCCGGTAGCCCTCGCGCGGAATCCCCCCCTCGACCAGCAGCCCCACCAGCCGGCGCTCACAGGCGGCGTCCAGCATGGCCTGTTTACCAAAAAACTCTTTCTGGCCCTTAACCACCCAGTCGAAAGGGGTGCATCGGGGGTTGGTGGTGTCGGTGAGTTCGTGGCCGTACAGGGGAAATCCCGCCTCGAGGCGCAGGGTATCGCGCGCGCCCAGGCCACAAGGGGTCACCCCGGCGGCCAGGAGGGCCTCCCAGGCCGCAGGGGCTTCGTCGGGGGCCACAAACACCTCGTAGCCGTCCTCGCCGGTGTAGCCGGTGCGGGCAAAGCGCACCCACTTGCCCGCCAGCTTGCCCATGAAGGTATCGTTCTTCTTGCGCGAGATCAGGTCGGTGTCGCAGAGCTTTTGCAGCACCGCCACCGCGTTGGGGCCTTGCACGGCGATCAGGGCAAAGAAGTCGGAGGCGTCCTCGAGCCTCACCTCAAAGCCTTCCGCCAGGCGCTGAAGATGCTCCCAGTCCTTCTCGATGTTGGCGGCGTTCACCACCATCAGGTACTCTTCCTCGCTGGTGCGGTAAATATAAACATCGTCCACCACGCCCCCCTGTGCATTGGGCAGCATGGAGTACTGGGCCCGGCCCACCTTGAGCTTGGCCACATCGTTCAGGGTGGCGTACTGCAAAAAATCCAGCGCCCCAGGCCCCTTTATCCAGAACTCGCCCATGTGGCTCACATCGAACATCCCCACCAGCCCCCGCACGGCCAGGTGTTCGGAGGTGATGGAGGTGTACTGGATGGGCATCTCATAACCAGCAAAAGGCACCATCTTGGCTCCCAGGGCCAGATGGGCTTGGTGGAGTGGGGTGGTTTTCATGCCCTTACAGCATACCAATAGGGCGGAGCATCCAAGCTTCAGCGCGTCGTAATACGCACTCCTACTCCCTTCGGTCGGCTTGAACCCTCACCTTCGATTACTCCCATAGACGAAGGGCTCAAGCAGAACCGATATATACGGGTTTATTCGGATAGCGTCAGCTCGGATATAAAAAGCAGAATAAACCTGTGTGACACGGCAGACTCACGCTAAAGCCTCCCCAACAGCGTAGGGGTGGACTTTACGATGCCGCCCGGCTGATTGACGGGTTTTCAACCTTCGGCTCAGCTTTTTCAGCTTGTTGGATAACTTCGAACTGACGTTCCGATAGAAAAACCCGCCCATCCATCGTTTTATGAGCGCGGAGCCATACAGATTTTGTCACAACCCTCACTTAAAACAGGCGGTAACCAGGAAGGGCTTGGCTTCGACGAGCTCTGGCAACCCTCACACTGGCAGGCCGGTGGATGGCTTGGGCACTGCGCTACCTGGGATTCCACTCCCCCGCCGAGCAACCAACGGTGCGCTAGCTGGCCGCCGCTACCCTGGAAAGCACATGACGGCTCACGGCCTTGAGGGTCTCGAAGACCCCCGTACCGTTGGTGGCAACGGCCTCGAAGATGGGCAGGCGCATCTCGGGGTCAATCACCGCCTGAATCATCTCGACCGGTAGGGCACCGGGGGTATCACGTTTGTTGGCTTGGAGTACGATGGGAATATCTTCCACCTTCATCCCGTACTCGGCTAAGTTCTCGCGCAGATTGCGCATGGACTCGGCGTTGGCCCGCAGGCGGTTGGGGGCCGAGTCGGCCACGAACACCAGCCCATCCACCCCCCGCAAGATCAGCTTGCGTGAAGCGTTGTAAAAGACCTGCCCCGGCACGGTGTAGAGGTGAAAGCGGGTTTTGAAGCCCTTGACCTCGCCCAAATCCACCGGCAAAAAGTCGAAAAACAGGGTGCGTTCGTCCTCGGTGGCCAGTGAGACCATCTCGCCTTTGCGGTTTTGTGGCACCTGCTGGAATACCCATTTGAGGTTGGTGGTCTTCCCGGACATGCCGGGGCCATAGTAGACAATTTTGAAGTTGATCTCCCTGGCGGCAAAGTTGATCGTGCTCATAGTTAGTTACCAAATAGCTCGTCTAGGAGGGCGCTGGCCCCATCACGGTACTCGTGGTCAATTCCAAGGGTTCCGGGCTGTACCAGGGCATCTTTGGTGATGACCTCGAGGGATTGTGCCGCTCGTTTCCCAAAGAGCTTAATTCGCCCCACGGGCGCCGAGTTGTCGAAGATGACGACCAGCAGGGCCAGTTCGCCCACTTCCTCGGCGTACATACCGTGGGTTGAACCCTGATGCAGCAGCTCATTGAAGCGTGGCTCGCCCAGCATTCGGGCCAGGGCCTGGGTGGCGGCTGCGTTACCGGCAATTAGGGTTGCGAGCGAGTCCAGCGCCGGGGGTCTGGGCGCCCAGAGCGCTTCCTTGTGGGCCAGCACGAACCCCTTGCGATCCAGCAGCAGTGCGTAACGGGCCCCACTCTCGCGAAGTAGCTCCTCGAGGACATGCGAAGCCTTCTCGTAGGCGCCCCCAAAGAGTGCGATGGCAGGCTCAACCATAGTAGGCTAAGTCTAGCATGAGCACGTTACCTACCCATGTGATGAATTACGCCAAAGACACGCTGGCCCGTCTCGTAGCCCTCCCGACCGTTTCGGCGGAACAACGGGCCATCCCCGAAACTGCCCTGCTGGTCAAAGAACTGCTCGAAGAACTGGGCCTGCGGGCGGAGATTCACCCCACGGCCGGGGCCCCGGTGGTTTATGCCGAGGGAGGCTCGGACGGCCCCACCATGCTTTTTTACAACCACTACGATGTGCAGCCCGCCGACCCGCTGGAGCGCTGGGAGTCCGACCCCTTTACCCTTACCGAGCGCGATGGCAAGCTCTTCGGGCGCGGGGCCAACGACGACAAGGGCGAGATTGTGGCCCGGCTGGCGGCGCTGCGCTGGCTCATGGAGGAACACGGGCGCCTCCCCCTGAAGGTCAAGTTTGTTATAGAGGGGGAAGAAGAAATTGGCGGTCCCAACCTCGAGCACTACGTCCTCGAGCACCAAAGCCGCCTCAGGGCCGATGCGGTGATCTGGGAGGCGGGCGGGGTGGACGCGGTGGGGCGGCCCCTGGTCTACTGCGGCCTGAAGGGCATTGTGGGCCTCGAGCTGCGCTGCAAAACCGCCGCCTACGACCTGCACTCCAGCCTGGGCGCCATCGTGCAGAACCCCCTGTACCGTCTGGCCGCCGCGGTGGCCAGCCTGCGCGACCGGGAAGGCCGGGTGCTGGTGAGGGGCTTCTACGACGCCGTCCGCCCCCTCACCGAGCTGGAAGAGGAGACCCTGGGGCGCATCCCCGACGAATCGCCGGCCTTGAAGAAGGAGTATGGCCTCTCTGGCTTTCTGGGCGGGGTGAGCGGCCCTGCGCTCTACAAGAAATACCTGGCCGAGCCGGTGATCAACATCAACGGGATTCATGGCGGCTACGGCGGCCCCGGTTCCAAAACGGTGCTGCCGGCCGAGGGTTTTGTCAAGATGGACATCCGCTTGGTGCCCGACCAGGAGCCGCGCCAGATCGTAGACCTGGTGAAAGCCCACCTCCTCGAGCACGGCTTCGACGACATCGAGGTCATCGAGCTCGAGTTCGGCGAGCGTCCCGCCCGCAGCGACCTGGCCTCCCCCTGGGTGAAAACCGCCATAGAAGCCTGCCGCGAGGTCTACGGCCAGGAGCCGGTGGTCTGGCCCAACTTTGCCGGTTCGGGCCCCATGTACCCCTTCACCAACGTGATCGGTGCACCGGTACTGGGCCTTGGGATTGGCTATCCCGGCAGCAAAATCCACAGCCCCAACGAACACATTGTGATTGGGCACCTGGAGTCCGGCATCCTTGTCATCAAGCGGGCGCTGGAAAAGTTTGCCGGAATCTGAAAGTTTGATACCGGTTCCGCTTGAATCCTTCACCTCCGGGTGTAATCAAAGGTGAACAATACTGCCGGAATGCGGATGATATCTACATCAGGACGGGTGGCAACTGCCCAACCCGCGGCAGGTCAATGTGCCTTTGGGCAACCTCCAGGGCCTCTCACTGCCGTATCGTTTAGCCATGCTCAGGCCGTTACTGGTTCCATGTGGGTTGCTCATGGTTTCATGGGCTTTTGCCCAGAGTCCCCTAAGCATTGCCGAGCTCGCGCGCCTCTCCTACGGTGGTGGTACCCTGGTGGCCGAGCGGGTACTCGAGCGCACCCCGGCCTTCACCCGCTACCTGGTGCGCTATCCCTCCGACGGGCTCAGCATGTACGGCTTCATGAATGTGCCCAACGCGCCAGGGCGCTTTCCAGTGGTGATCGTGATTCACGGGTATGTAAACCCCGCCACCTACCGCATCCTGGCCTACACCACCCGCTACGCCGACCATCTGGCCCGGGCAGGGTTCGTGACCATTCACCCCAACCTGCGCGGGCATGGGCTCTCGCAAGGCAGCCCTGAACAGGGCGCCTCGAGGGTCCTCTACGCGCGGGAGATACTCGACCTGGCAGCCATTGTGCGCTCCCAGGCAGGACGCGGGGCTCTGGAAAAAGCCCTTCCCAGCATTGGGCTCATGGGGCACAGCATGGGGGGCGGCATCGCCCAGCGGGTAGCGGTACTCGACCCGCAAATCCGGGCAGTGCTCCTATATGGCACCATGCACGGCGACGACCTCAAGAACGCACGGCAAATCTGCTTTGTTTTTACCAACCGGCAGCGCGGTTGTGACGAGCTCAACACGCCCGCCCAGACCATGGCCCAAAGATCCCCTGTCAACTTTTACTCGCGCATCCGCGCCCAGGTGCAGGTGCACCACGGCACCGCCGACCCCCAGACCCCTTACGCCTGGGCCGGCGAGATTTGCGCTGCGCTACAAAAGAGCAACGTCCGGCACCAGTGCTTCACCTACCGAGGGGCCGGCCACACCTTCCGGGGTAGCGACTACACCACGCTGATGTCCAGGGCGACCACCTTTTTCGGCCAGACCCTTCGCAATGGGGAATAATGCAAGGCCTGTACATCCACGTTCCCTTCTGCCCCACCCTTTGCCCCTACTGTGACTTTCACGTGGTGCGGCGGCACGGTGGGGTGGTAGAGGCGTACCTGGCCCACCTGGCCGAGGAAGCCCAACTGCTTTTTGCCCACTGGGCCCAAACCCCGCACACGCTTTATTTCGGCGGCGGCACGCCGAGTTTTTTGCGCAACCACGAACTGGAACAGCTCTTTGCCGCTATCCCCTGGGACATTTCAAAGGCCGAGGTGACCATGGAAGCCAACCCCGGCACCCTCAACACTGAGCGGCTGCAACTGCTCAGAGATTTGGGTGTAAACCGCCTCTCCATTGGGGTACAGAGCTTCCAGGACTCCGTGTTGAAAACCCTGGGCCGGGCACACGGACGCAAAGGGGCCCTGCGGGCGGTGGAGATGAGCCTCGAGGCCGGCTTCCGAACCTCGGTTGACCTGATACTGGGGCTGCCAGAGCAAGACCTCGAGGCCGACTTACTTGAGGCCGCCGCCCTGGGCGTTGGGCACGTCTCGGCCTACACCTTGCAAGTAGAGCCTGGAACTTCCTTCTGGGCTAGTGGAATCCAACCCGACCCCGACCTCGAGGCCACCGCCTTTGAGCGTGCCGAACACATCCTGGGGGCAGCCGGATTCTTCCGCTACGAGGTCTCGAACTTCGCTAGGCCAGGCCAGGAAAGCCGCCACAACCTGCTGTACTGGAAGTTGGCCTTCTGGGGTGCGCTGGGGCCCAGTGCCGCGGGACTCCTGAACCCCGCCCTTTCGGGCTACCTACCCACCGGGTCTCCCCTAGACCAAGGGAAGGTCTATGCGCTCCGCACGCAAAACCCCCCGCTGCCCCGCTGGCTACAAGGCGAGAAACCCGCCATCGAAGCGATTGACCCTTTGGAACATGCCAAAGAGGCCCTGATGTTGGGCCTGCGCCTACACGAAGGCGTGGATGTGGGCACCCTCGAGCAGCGCACAGGGCTGGATTTGTGGGATCCTCTGGAGCCTGTCGTCGAAAAAATGGTTTCGGAGGACGTACTAAAGCTTAGAGGAAGGCGAATCCGGGCCGTGAACCTTAGCACCATACACCCCCTCATCTTGCGGCTATGGGACGCGCTGGATTCGATTTTTCAGGAAACCCCGGAGGGTGCTAGCATAAAAGCATGGATTACCCCGAGCTAAAGCCGGTATTGGAGCGCATTCTGGAAGTCGTACCGGCCCGGCAGATTATTCTGTTTGGCTCGAGGGCCAAAGGCCAGGCCCACCCGGACAGCGATTACGATTTGCTGGTGGTGGTGCCGCCCAGTCTGGACAAACGCGAGGCCATGCGGGCGCTCTACCTGGGCCTGAGCCAGATCAAAAAAGGCTTTCCAGTAGATGTTTTAGTGGCTTATCCCGAGGACTTGCAGCGCTACCGACAGGCCTGGATGACCATTTACCCCGAGGTTTTGGCGCACGGGCAGATTCTGTATGCCGCTTAACCCGCTCGACCCCAAGGCCTGGCTGAACTTGGCCCAAAGCGATCTAGCCTATGCCGAGAACCCCCCAACCCGAGGGCTTTTCGAAACCTCTGCTTATCTAGCCCAGCAGGCCGCAGAGAAGGCACTAAAGGCGCTTCTGATACACCTGCAGCGTCCTTTTCCCAAGACCCACAACCTGGACTTCCTGTTTGAGCTGCTCGAAGAGGCATCTGTGACCATCCCTGCAGAAGTACGCCGGGCTGTCTTGTTGCAAAACTACACCATTCGTGGGCAGTATCCTTCTAACTATCCCGAGCTGACCAAAGTGGAGTACCAGGAAGCCCTCGAGCTCGCCCAGCGGGTGGTAGCCTGGGTAGAGGCACAGATGGCGTGCTAGCATACAGACATGGAATACCCCGAGCTAAAGCCGGTGTTGGAGCGCATTCTGGAGGTGGTGCCGGCCCGGCAGATTATTTTGTTTGGCTCGAGGGCCAAAGGCCAGGCCCACCCGGACAGCGATTACGATTTGCTGGTGGTGGTGCCAGAAGAGTACATCACCCTAGAAAGCTATAAAGCCTTGTATCGCTGCCTGGGCCAGGTCAGGCGAAGCTTTGGGGTAGACGTGATTCTGACTACACCCGAACAACTCGAGCACGCGCGCAAGGCTTGGATGCCCATCCACTCCGAAGCACAGCGCAACGGTCAGATTGTGTATGCCGGGTAAGGGCAACAACCCCAAAGCCTGGTTGCTTCGGGCCAAAGGCAGCCTTGCCCGCGCCAACGCAGGCCGCCTCACCCCAGAAATTCTTTACGAAGACCTCTGCTTCGACGCGCAGCAAGCTGCCGCAAAAGCCCTCAAAGCCCTGCTGCTGGCACACCACCAGCCCTTCCCCAAAACACACGACATCGGCCTCTTGTTGCAGCGGTTGGAAGCAGCGGGCATGATCGCACCAGAGGAAATCAAAGCTGCCGAGGTGCTGTCTTTTTACGCCGTGGTAACCCGCTACCCAGGGGATTACCCCGATCTGGATGAAGCCGCTTACCTGGAAGCCCTCGAGCTCGCCCAGCGGGTGGTGGCCTGGGTGGAAAAGCAACTTTAGGCCTAAACTCTCGCAGTACACATCAACCCACCAGGTACAGCACCTCGCTCAGGGCCTGCACATACCCCTCGGGGCGCAGGCCTTTTTTGGGGATGCGAAAGCCGGGGGGGTACTGGGTGGGTTCGACCCGGAAGGGCAGGGCCCGCAGGGCTTTGGCGTCGTAGTCGAGGGCGGAGGTCTGGAAGGCGATTTGCAGGTGCAGCATGTCCTCGGTGATGGAGACCACCCCCCGGCCCTCGGCCAGCAGGCGCAGGCGGGTAAGGGCCAGGAAGTTCTCCACCTCCTGGGGGGCCGGGCCGTAGCGCTCCTTGAGCTCTCTGGCGATGCGGGACAACTGGGCCAGGTTGCGGGTCTCGGCCAGGCGGCCATAGTAGCGGCTGCGGGCGGCGGGGCTTTGGATGTACTCCGGGGAGAGCCGGGCCGAGAGCTGGAGGTCGAGGGTCACGTGGCGCTCAGGCTCGGCCTGCTCGCCCTTCAACTTGCGGATGGCCTCGGAGAGCAGTTCGGTATAGACTTCCAGGCTTACCGCGCGGATATGGCCGTGCTGCTCGAGGCCCAGCAGGTTGCCCACCCCGCGGATCTCCATGTCCTTCTCGGCCAGCAGATGGCCGGAGCCCAGGTCGGAGAGGTCGGCTATGGCGGCCAGACGGCGTTCGGCCCCTTCGGTGAGGCGCAGGGGGTGGAAGAGATAGGCCCAAGCCTCCTGGTCGCGCCGCCCCACCCGGCCCCGGAGCTGGTAGAGCGCGGCCAGGCCCAGCTTGTCGGCCCGCTCGACCAGGATGGTGTTGGCCTCGGGGATGTCGAGGCCGGACTCGATGATGGTGGTGGCTAAAAGCACATCGAAGGCCCCCTCGGCGAAGGCCAGCATGGTCTCCTCCACAAGGGCCTCGGGCATCTGCCCGTGCACCACCCCAAAGCGGGCCTCGGGCACCAGGGCTTCCAGGTAGCGCCGCCGGGCCAGGATGGTGGCCACCCGGTCGTGCACATAGAAGGCCTTGCCGCCGCGCTCGAGTTCGTCCATGATGCCCTGCCGCACCAGGGCCGGGTCGTAGGGGGCCAGCAGGGTGCGGATGGGCTTGCGTCCGGGGGGCGGGGTCTGGATGCTGCTGAGGTCGCGCAAGCCCACCAGGGCGCTGTAGAGGCTGCGGGGAATGGGGGTGGCCGAGAGGTAAAGGGTGTCCACGGCCTCTTTGAGCTCGCGGATGCGCTCCTTCTGGCCCACCCCGAAGCGGTGCTCCTCGTCCACTACCAATAGGCCCAGGTCTTTGAAGCGCACGTCGGGCGAGAGCAGCCGGTGGGTGCCGATCACGATGTCTACTGTGCCCTGCTCGAGGCCCCGCAGCACCTCGCGGGCCTCGCGCTCGGAGGTGAAGCGCGATAGGGCCGCCACCCGCACCGGCAGGCCCGCCAGGCGCTTCTGGAAGGTCTCTTTGTGCTGCTCGGCCAATAGGGTGGTGGGCACCAGCACCGCCACCTGGGCCCCATACCCCACCACCCGGAAGGCCGCCCGCAGGGCCACCTCGGTCTTGCCAAAGCCCACGTCGCCCGAGATCAGGCGTTCCATGGGCCGGGGAGCCTCGAGGTCGCGCAGGGTCTCCTCGAGGGCCTTCTGCTGGTCGGGGGTGAGTTCGAAGGGGAAGTTTTGCTCAATCAGAGCATCCCACTCGGGCAGCGGCCCAAAAGCCCGTCCCGGCGCGGCCTCGCGCTTGGCGTGCAGCACCAGCAGGCGCTGGGCCAGTTCTTCCGCGTCTTTGGCGGCTTTTTCGCGGCGCCGCTTCCACTCGCCCTTGCCCAGCGAGGAAAGCGCCGGGGGGTCGTCGGTGGTGCCAGGGTGGCGCTTCAGGAGCGGAAGCTGCTCGACCGGCAGGTACATGCGGGCCTCGCCGGCGTAGCGCAGCACCAGGTAGTCGCGCTGGGCCCCCAGCACCTCGCGGGTCTCGAGGCCCAGGTACTGCCCAATGCCGTGCTCGGGGTGGATCAGGTAGTCGCCCACGGCCAGGGCGCCGGGGTCGGTCTCTTCGCCCAGGAGCAGCCTACGGCTGCGCAGCACCTCGGCCCCGCCAAAGGCGTAGAGGTGGGCCTCGCTCAGGTAGGCGGTGCGGCGCTCGGGCTCGAGGAAAGCCCCTTCGAAGGAGGCCGGAACCAGGTTGAGGCTGCCGGGCCGGGGGCCGAGGGTGGGGGTGGAGAGCACGGCCAGGTCGGGGTACTGGGCCTGTAGCTTGGCGAGCAGGTAGCTGCGGCTTTTGGCGTGGCGGTAAAACCAGACCACCGCAAAACCGGCCTCGAGCCAGGTTTGCACATCCTGGACGAACTGAGAGATACGAGCCCGGTAGGGGGGCAGGGGCTGGTAGCCCAGGGATAAGGTGGGCAGCTCGGGCCCCCCCAGGCCAAAGGCCACCCGATCCCGCCCGGCCAGCAAAGGCCACAGGGCCTCCGGGGCCAGGGCCGGGGTGTCGAGGAAGACCGGGCCGGGGAAGTGCAGAATCTTGTGGGAGTCCCAGGTCTCGGCCTTGCCTGCGCGGGCCGTGAGGACGTGGCGCCGCCGGGGCTGGCCGTCCACCTTGAGCACCTCCAGCTCGTCGCCAAAGAACTCGAGGCGCACCTCGCCCAGCTCGAGCACCTCTCCCTGTACGCGGTAGTCCTCCTCGCGCAGATAGCCCATGCGCAAAAGGCGCTCTAGCAGCTCGTCGCGCAGGTAGCGGCGGCCCACCTCGAGCACCAGCCGCCAGTCTTCGGGCCGGGCCGGAAAGCCCTCGAGGGCCTCGCGGTAGCTCATCACCACCACCCCGGCCTCGCCGATGGCCTCCAGACCAGGGTTCACATAGGCCGAGACCCCCAGTGCGCCCAGGTCGGCGTACAAACCCAGCCGCTCCTCGGGGCAGAGCAGCACCCGGGGGCCTGGGTGCTGGGCAAAGATCAGCGCGCGGGCCACCTGGGGCAGGCCGGGCAGGTAGCGGTTCAGAACAGAGGGCTCGGTAAGGTTCATGACAAATCATCAAAGCCCACCAGGAAAACCTGGGGGGATCGGCTCCAGTCTACAGGGGCAGCGCCGATTGCACTACCGGTGGTTCTAGCGGGTGAATGCCATCATTGTGGCATCTAATGTTATCATTTAAGCATGGTGCGCACCCAGATTCAGCTCGAGGAAGCACAATGGCAGCAGCTACGGGAAATAGCCCACCGCGAGGGGATCTCCGTTGCCGAGGCCGTGCGCAGGGCCGTGGATAGTATGTTAGAAGAAAAGCAAAAAGCCTACCGCTGGCGCAATGAACAGGCCCTGGGCGTGGTGGGGCGCTTTGCTTCGGGTTTGCAGGATGTGAGCAAAAACCACGACCGCTACCTGGAGGAGGCCTTTGACCCTCGTTGACACCTCGGCCCTGTATGCCCTTCTAGATCGGGACGACCAAAACCATCCAGAAGCCAAAGAACGCTGGGAGATGCTCCTGGAAGAAGGTGAGCCCCTTTGCACACACACCTATGTAGGGATAGAAACCGCTGCCCTGGTACAGCGTCGGCTGGGGATAGAAGCCGTGCGCGCGCTCGAGGCGTTAATGGGCGTGATAGCCTTATACCCTGTGAGCCTGGCCCTGCATCAGCAGGCGTTGGCTGCCTTGCTTAGCGCCGGGCGTCGAGAGGTAAGCCTGGTAGACTGGGTGAGCTTTTTGTGGATGCGAGAGCAAAACATCCGCCAGGCTTTCGCTTTTGATCAACTCTTTCTCGAACAGGGGTTCACCAGCCCACCTCCCAAAACACCATGACCGACGTACTTATCATCTCGGGCGGCAACGCCGAAGACCTGATTGGGGCCACCCTCTGCCAGCACCTGGAGGGCTTGCGGCTGGCTGCCCTGCCCCTGGTAGGCCCCGGCAAGCGCTACGAAGGCCGCGTCGAGCGCATCCTGGGGCCGCGCAAACAGATGCCCTCGGGGGGCTTTCCCTTCAACAGCCTGGAAAACCTGCTGGCCGACCTGCAGGCCGGTTTTCTGCAAGAAATCGTCTTGCAAATCCGCGCGGCCCAGCTTGCCCGTCGCGAGGTGCGGGCTGTTGCGGTGGTAGGGGATGCCTACGCGCTGGCCGTGGGGGTGCTGGCCTCGGACTGGGGGCGGCTGCCCCTGTTCCATCTTCAGCCTCAAATTTCGCACCATTACTCGGCAGGACGAAGTGTCTGGGAACGGTTGCGCCAGCCCAACCAGTTTGCCGCCGAAGACTATATGTTCTACGAGCGCTGGATGCACCGCTTTGTACGGGCCGTATACGTGCGGGACAGGCTCAGTGAGCAGCGGGCCCAGCAGCTTGGCATGCATAAGGCCCGTTTTGTGGGCAGTATGGCTATGGACACCCTGGGCCCTCCTGAGCGCGACCTGAACGGACTGCTGGACGGGCGCAAGGTGCTGGTGCTCTTGCCCGGCACCCGGGCCGATGTGCGCTATAGCCTGCCCCTCATGCTGCAAAGCGCAGCACTGCTACCCGAGCTGCAGCCCCTGGTGGCCTGGGCAGGCAGCTTTACCAACGTACCGCTGGCCGAGGGCTGGGCGCTGGATATTCGGGACGAGCAGACCGCCATCGCCCATCACAACGGCCAACAGGTCTGGCTTTTGCGGGGGGCTTTTTCGGCCATCCTGCACGTGGGCTATGTGGCTATCGGCACGGCCGGCACCGCCAACGAACAGGCGGCCGGGATGGGTATCCCGGTGGTGGCCTTCCCCACCCCAGGGCCGCAGTACATCTACCCCAACGCCCTGCGGCAAAGCCGGCTACTGGGCAAGGCCATGCGGCTGGTGGAAGCCAGCGCTCTTCACATCGCCGAAGCAGTCAGAGTATTCTTATCGGATGCCCAGGCTCGAGAAGAGGCTCGCCAGGAAGGCCCTGAGCGAATTGGTCGGCCGGGGGCGATACCTCGCATAGCTGATGAGATTCGCCTCGCAACTGACGTTGAAAAAGATTTATGAATGAGCGAATATTGGCCCTGATCGTCACCCACAACCGCAAGCACCTGCTGCAAGACTGCCTCGACTTGCTGGCAGCCCAAACCCGTAAGCCGGACCACACGCTGGTCATAGATAACGCCTCTACCGACGGCACCCCCGCGCTTGTGGCCCAGTACCCAGTCGAGCACATACGCTTGCAAACCAACTCTGGCGCGGCAGGAGGTTTTCACTTTGGTCTGGCCGAGGCCTGCCGAAGGGATTTCGACTGGATCTGGCTCCTCGACGACGACGCCCACCCAAGGCCCGACAGCCTCCAGAAACTTTTGGAGGGGCTGGAGCGGGCTCGAGGTATCGGCTCCGAGCCCAACCTTCTGCTAAGCCGCCTGCTCTGGGTAGACGAGCGTGTCCATCCCATGGGTGTACCCTGGCCGGATCTCCGCAAGCCGGGGCTCATACTCAAAGCACATTCCCATGGCCTGATGCCGGTTCGCTTTGGCACCTATGCCTCCATGCTGGTCAATCTGCGGGCCGCCCAAAGCCATCCACTTCCGACAGCGGCCTACTTTCTGTACAACGACGACCTCGAGTACAGCGGGCGCCTGCTGCGCCGGGGGGTGGGCTACCTGGTGCGAGACAGCCTGGTGGTGCACAAAACCCGCAACCCCTATAGCTCGGCGATCAACGCCTCGGACGAGGTGTTTTACCTCGAGGCCCGCAACCGGGCCTGGTTGGTGCGCTCGGACGCCTTTGGGCCCCTTGGCAAAACCTACTGGCTACTGAATAGCCTGGGGGTGTTCGCGGTGCGCCTCCTAAATAAGGGCCCACAGGGTATCAAACCCATCTGGAAAGGCTGGCTCGAGGGTTTTCAAACCCTGCCCGAACTCAAATAGCCACTCGTTCACAGTACCTGCCACTTCGGCTAAGCTTCCCCTGGCTGAACCGAACGGCTGTCAAACCGTTTCCGCTTGAATCCTTCACCGCCTTGCGTAGTCAAAGATGAAGGAATGCGTATCCAACTACCTGCCCCTACCTTGGTTCAAAGTACCCCGACGGGTTCCCACTAAGGTTTTTGAGCTGCTGTAGAAAAAATTTCGTCCAGCCGCCCTTGACCCGCCGCGCCGAAGTGAGCACGAGGGCATCGCGCACGTAGCATACGCGGCCTTGGGCCTTCAGGCGCGAGCCCAGAATCACGTCCTCAGCCGCTTCCACCACTGGGTAGCCCCCCAGTTCCAGGGCGGTCTGACGATGAAAGGCCATGTTGGCAGCGGCCAGGTTGGGCCTACCCAGAAGCATCATCATCTTCAGAAAAACACCGTAGCCCAGCTCGGTGAGCCCCTCTTGCCAGGCTGGAAGGCCAAACATACGCAAGGGGCCATAAAGGGCGATGCAGCTTTCCATATGGGGTCGCAGGGCCTCGAGCCAACCCGCTACCGGTCTGCTGTCGGCGTCGGTGGTAGCCACCCAGTCGCCGGTCGCGGCTTCCAGCCCCGCCTGGCGGGCGACCGCAACCCCTGGGGTGGGGCACCGAACCAGCTTGACCCCCGTATCCATCACCAGCGCTGCGGTTTGGTCGGTGGAGCCATTATCCACCACGATGATTTCGTCGGGTGGCAGGGTCTGGCGCTTTAGAGCCTGCAAACACCCTACAATGAATTTTTCTTCATTTCGGGCAGGAATTACCACAGAGATGCGCACAGGTATACTCTAATGCGTGCGCCTCAAGTTACAACGTCTCTCCCCCTGGCGCCTCAAAGGCTTATCGGCAGTAGCCCGACTCATACTGGCGTGGGGGCTGCTGGAAGGAGTGCGCAACGGATTCTATGCGGGTTATCTGGCCATTCACGGGGGGCATCTGGGCTTTACCCTGGCCGTGATCGGCACCGCCTGGAGCATTCACCTGCTATCGGACAGCTTCAGCAAAAGCCTGGGCGGCTATCTTTCGCAAAAGCTCGGGATGGGCATCGTGACGCTGGTGGGGGGTGGCGTGGGGTTGGTCGCCCTGCTGGTCACGCCTTATGCGCAGTCTCCCATTTTGCTCTTCGGTCTGAGCCTAGTCTGGGGTGTGTCGCTTTCCGCCATCTTTCCGGGCCTGCTAACCCTGAGCAGCCAGGTAGCGGTACAAGGACGGGAAGGCCGGGCCGTGACCCTGACCAACATGCTAACCACGCCTTGGACAGGTATTGGGGTGCTGGGGATAGGCTTTGTGACCAAGGTCAACCCCGGCCTGGCTCTGAACATCCTCGAGTGGGCGCAGATTGCCGTCATCCTGATTGGCCTTTCGCTGATTTTCCGTCCCGAAAGGGTACGCCCACCCCGCCAGGAACTCTACCCGTGGCGCCGACTTTTGTTGTTCATTCCCGCGGCTTTCGGGCAAACCTTTGCCCCCGCGTTGTTTAGCTTTTACATTCTCAAATATGCCCAGAGCCTTGGTCTGAGCATGTTCTGGATAACCGTGCTGATTGTGGTGGGAGGGGTTATTTCCACCATTTTGCTGATCTGGACTGGCCGTCACGCCGACCGCAAAAGCCCCCGTGAGCTGCTGATCGTGGGGCTGGTGCTCATCGGCATGGCCATGATTGGCCTGGGCCTCAAGCCTGGGCTATCCGTCTTATTGCTGCTGGCCGTGATCGGTGGGATTGGCTTTGGTTGCTTTGGCCCCGCTTGGAATGCGCTGGTGGTGCGCTTGTTGCCCGAGAACAACCGAGCAGCCGCCTGGGGTACTCTGATGACCGTTGAGGGGCTGGGCCATGCCATTGGCCCTGCCGTGGGAGGGGTTTTGGCAGCCGCCATTGCCAGCAATGCGCCTTTCTTTGTGGGTGGAGTCATCATGTTGGTGCTGAGCGTGTTCTATGTAATAGCACTTTGGAGGCCTTGGTGGATGCCGCAACCCTAGTTGGTTCTTTCGCAGGATTAGTCCTGCTGGCTTATGCGCTGGCAGAAATCCTGGGACGTTGGATGGGCCTGGGGGCTTTGGTCTGGGGCAACCGCGCCGATCCCAGGATTGCCCTTACCTTTGACGATGGCCCCTCGGAACAAACCGAGGCGATTCTAAAACTGCTCGAAAAATACCGTGCGAACGCCACTTTCTTCCTGACCGGACAAAGGGCCGAACAAAGACCCGAGCTGGTCGAGAAAATCCGGCAGGCCGGACACCAGATCGAAGCCCACGGTTACTGGCACCGCCCGGCTATTTTGATGGCCCCCTGGACCGAATGGGTGCAAATTCGCAAAAGTCCGGGCAAGCTTTACCGCCCCCCCTGGGGCATTCATTCACCCTTCACGCACCTGTTTGCCCGGCTGCATGGAAAACAGATTGCTCTGTGGGACGTAGAATCCCAAGACTGGCTTAACAGGCACGCTGAGCAACTCGTCCATCGAATGATGTTCTATGTGAAGGGGGGCTCGGTCTTGCTGCTCCACGACGGCCCTAAGCTCACGTTGGAGGTGCTCGAAATCCTGCTGCCCAGGCTGGTGGAAAATGGATACCAGATGGTTCGCATGGATGAACTGGATCTGAAGCCGCTGGGGCCGCGCCAGGGGCTTATTCGCGTCAACCAGGGCCATGAGGAACGCTACGACCGACGGGTGGGCAGCATCAAGGTGGGTCATCGCTACAACCACATCATGCGGCTGGAACTCCAGCCCTACCCTGGGCCCAACCTGCCTGGGTATCCAAAGGGGACTCCCTGCGCGCACATCCACTTCGAATCGGCCCGCATGGCCGACATGACCACCATGCAGGTCTTGCGGGCTTTTCGAGAAACTTTCAAGGAGATCGTGCAGTTTTTAGAAGAGCATCCTGAGGTGAAATTTTTATTCGGCTACAGCTATCTGGGACAAGGGGCACGCACCCTGGGTTTTCAGACCCACCCCGTCCCGAAGGCCCTCGAGCTCCAGTCCAAACTGACCACAGCCTGGTTTGCCTGGCTCTACCGGGGCGAGGTGGCTCGCCATCTCTTCAGCGCCCCCGCCGAGGTGGTATACATCACCCGCGAAACCATCCTGAGCAAATACGGGCCAAAACCTGAGGCCCAGCAACAGCAGACAAAATAGAGCCGCCGCCAGCAACAACGGCACCATCCTGTTTATTACAGCCGTTGCGAAAATATGCGCATCTCAGCTTCGACAGGCTAAACGACGCCTGCAATGGCAATTGCCCCTACCGACGTAGCAACAGGGCCAGTCCAAAGAGCAGGGCCTGCACCAGCACAATCACGCTGCCGGTCGGGACATCCAGGACATACGATACAACCAGTCCTGGAATGACCGATAGAATCCCTATCGCCAATGAAAGCAAAGTCATGGCTGCAAAAGTATGGCTCAGCAAGCGGGCCGTGGCGGCAGGGATAACGATAAAAGCCGCGATAAGAACAATCCCTACCACCTTGACCGAGACCACCACCACCAGGGCAATTAGGGCCGAAAGCAGGTAGTCGTGGAGCATCACCGGCTGGCGGTCGGCCAGGGCCAGTTCGCGGTCGAAGGTGGCATAGGCCCAGTAGCGCCACATCGGAGCCAGCAGGGCCACCCCCAGGGCGATGAGGCCCATCACCCGCAGGTCGGTTGGGGTAACGGTCAGGATGGAGCCGAACAGGTAGGCCACCGCGTCGGGGGCAAAGCCCTGGCGCATGGACATAAAGAGCACCCCCAAAGCCACCGAGACCGCGAAGAAGATGCCTATAGCGGTATCGTCGCCCAGGTTGCTGCGCTCGCGCACCCAGGTGATCGCCAGCGAGACCCCCACCGCGAAAGGTATGGCTACCCAGAGCGGCTCCTCGTGCAGAAGTAGCCCAAGCGCCACCCCGGCGAAGGCCGCGTGGGCCAGGCCATCCCCCAGAAAGGAGAGGCGGCGTTGTACCACCAAGACGCCCAGGTAGCTGGCCAGCCCGCCTACCAGAAGGCCGGCCAGCAGGGCCCGTTGCATAAAGGGAAGCTGAAGCGCCTCGAGCATCCTAGCGCCCCCCCAAGACCACCTGGTGGGCGTGACCCACGTGCCCAAAGGCCTGGCTCAGGCACTCGTGGCAGAGCACTTTTTCGGGCGGGCCGTAGCCCACCACCCGCCGGTTGAGCACCAGCACCGCCGAGGCATGGTGCTGGGCGGCCTCCCAGTCGTGGGTGATCATCAGGATGGTGGCCCCGCTTTCGGCCTGGTAGGCCTCGAGGTGGCGGTACAGGTCGGCCTCCCCGACCACATCCACCCCGGTGGCGGGCTCATCCAGCAGCAGCAGCCGGGGCTGGCGGATCAGGCTCCGGGCCAGATAAACCCGCTGCAGCTCGCCCCCCGAGAGCCCGCCCAGCCGGCGGTTGGCCAGGTGCAGGGCCCCCACTTTTTCCAGCACCTCGGCGGCCTGCCGGCGCTCCTCCTGGCCAATCCGGAAGGGCCAGTGCCGCCGCAGACCCGAGACCACCACCTCGATGGCCAGGGCTGGAAAGCTGCGGTCAAAGCCTTTGACCTGCGGCACGTAGCCCACCCAGCCGGGCGGCACCTCACGGGGCGGATGACCAAAGACCCGGATGCGCCCGGAAACCCGGGTGGGGCCGTCGCGCATGGAGCCCCGCTCCAAGCCCAGCAGGGCCTTGAGCAGGGTGCTCTTGCCGGCCCCGTTGGGGCCCACCATAGCCACAAAAGCCCCTTCAGGCACCTCGAGGCTCACCTCTTGCAGCGCCTGGAACTCGCCAAAGCGCACCGAATACTGCTCAATCTGCACCGCCAGCGCGGCCATATTTACTGATAATACGCTATCAATAGGTCTTTGGATAGGGGCGG
Organism: Meiothermus sp.; assembly: GCF_037443965.1. GTDB lineage: Bacteria > Deinococcota > Deinococci > Deinococcales > Thermaceae > Meiothermus. The sequence goes on along the minus strand of NZ_JBBINI010000025.1, from coordinate 14,565 downwards.
TTATTCCAGCGGTACCTCCACCACGTTGCCCAGGCTCGAGAGCGGCTTGTCGAACTGGCGCTGGTCGCCCACCACCACAATCACAAACTGCTCCGGACGCACATACTGCTGCATCACCCGCTGCAAATCGGCCGGGGTAGCGGCCTGAATCTGGCGCACGTACTGCTCGTAGTAGTCGGCAGGCAGGCCCAGCATCTGCGTACGGGCGATTCGCTCCGCAACAGCTTGTTTGGAGGTAAAGCGGAAGACCTCGGCATTGAGGATGTTGTTGCGGAAGAGCTCGAGCTCCTCCTGCGACACAGGACGGCTTTGCAGGTCGCGGAACTGTTGGAGCATGATCTCGATAACCTCGGCGGTTTTCTCAACCCTCGAGATCGAGGCCCCGTAAATGAAGCCCGGCCAACCGAAGCCCTGGGTCTGGGCCCCACCGGTGGCATAGGCCAGGCCACGCTTGGTGCGGACTTCCAGGAAGAGCCGGCTGTTAAAGCCATCCCCCAGCACCCGGCTGGCCAGATCCAGCTCGCTGTAGCCACCGGCATAAGCGGTGACGGTGGGGTTGCCCATGTAGATGACGCTCTGGTTGGTCTCCTTCTGCACAAAGTAGATGCTGGGCTTGGGGCTGGGCGACGCAAAGGTGGGGAGGGCCACCTCTCCGCGCTGCCAGCCCTGTAAAGCCCGTTCCAGCTTGGCGGTCATTTCCTGGGTGTTGAAGTCGCCGGTAATCGCCATCACTGCCACATTGGGCTTGAAGAAGCGCTGGTGAAAAGCCACCAGGTCGTCGCGGGTGATGGACTGGATAGAGGCTGCACTGCTGACCAGCCCCGAGGGGTGCCCTTCGTTGATGCGGCGCAGGAATTCGCGTACGGCAATCTGGGTGGGCTGGTCGTTGCGGCGACGGATAGCCTCCAGAGCCCGCCCCTTTTCCAAGTCCAGCCGCTGCTGAGCAAAACTGGGGCGGATTAACACATCGGCCCAAATCGAGAGCACCTGATCCAGGTTCTCGGTCAGGGTGTTGAACGCTACCGAGGTGAAGAGGTTATCGGTGTTGACACTTACCGTGGCGGCTAGGGTTTCTAAGGTCTCATCAATCTGGTCAGCGCTGCGGTTGCCGGCTCCGCCAGTGCGCATCACACTGGAGAAAATCCCGCTCATACCCACTTTATCGGCAGGTTCATAGATCGAACCAGCCCGCAGGTAAATGCGCCCCGTCACGAAGGGAAGGGTGCGGTCTTCAATGAGCAAGACCGTCACGCCGTTGGAAAGCTGCACTCGAGTAGGCTGGATAGCAGTAGGTTGTAGGCGCTGGAATTGCAGCTTGAAGGGGTCGGGCCAGTCGGCAGGTACGCCTCCCTGAGCCAGGCTAAAACAGGCCAGAAGACCCACGAACATCATTCCCAAAGCTTTCATCGGCTGGCTCCTCTCGTAACCAGGGTGGCGACGGTGCGGTTTTGCGGGGTAAAGTACTTGCGGGCCGCTTGCTGAATTTCCTCGGCAGTGATGGCGTTGTAGATGGCTTCTTCTTCGAAGATGCGCTGGTAGCCGCCAAAGAACAGCTCGTAGAAAGCCAGGGTCTGGGCCAGGCCAGGCCCGCCTTGCAGAACCCTCAGATAGGCCGCGCGGGTCTGGTTGCGCACCCGTTGCAGTTCCTGGGCTGTGACTGGCTCGTTTTTGAGGCGTTCTAATTCCTCGTAGATGATGCGTTCCAGGTCCTGGGTGGTACGCGGAGCGCGGGGCTGGGCCGAGATGGTAAACATGTTGGGATAGCGGAAGCCTGGCGAGGATGAACTTGAACTGACATTGAGCGCAACTTGTTCGGTGAGAACCAGGCGGCGGAACAGGCGGCTGGTACGGCCCTCGGTCAGGATGGAATCAATCATATCCATCACGTAGGCCTCGCGGTTGGGGTAGGTGGGCTTGTGGAAGCCAATCAGCAGGCTGGGCTGGGCATTGTACTCGATGCTCACCCGACGCTCGGCGGTCTGGGGCGGCTCAGCGGGGATGTTCAGGTTGGGGCGCTCGGGGCCTCTGGGGATCACCCCCATATAGCGGCGCACCAACTGGATATCCCGTTCGGGCTCCACGTCCCCTACCATCACCAGCACCGCCCGGTTGGGGTGGTAGTGGGTCTTCCAGAACTCCATGGCCTTATCCACCCGGTAGCCCTGAATCTCCTCACGGCTACCAATCAGCGGGCGGCCGTAGGGATGTACCTGGAAAGCAGCGCGCAGAAATGCTTCGCTCAAGGCTCCGTTGGGGTCGTTCTCGCTGCGCTGACGGCGCTCCTCCAGCACCACGTCGGCCTCTTCGTAGAAGCTGCGGAAAACCGCGTTCAGCATCACGTCGGCATAGACCCGCAGGTAGAGCTCGAGGCGGTTGGAGGGGAGCGAAACCCGGTAGTCGGTGCGGTCGTAGCCGGTGGAGGCGTTCAGGCCCTGCTCGCCATTGTTGGTAAAGAGCTGGTCAATGGCGTTTGGCAAGGCCAGTTTCTTAGCCTCTTCACGGGCTTGGTTGAAGGCTGTTGTAAGGCGCTGGATTTCCTCCTGCGAAGCCCGGTTGGCAATGGCGCGATCCAGATCGGCACGGGCTTTGTCAATGGCCTCGAGGGCGGCTTTTTCCTTGGCCCAGTCTAGGCTGCCAATGCTGGGCGTGCCCTTAAAGGCCATGTGCTCGACCATGTGGGCAATGCCCCCCAGGCCGGGTGCCTCGTCCACCCCACCCACATCGAACATCAGGTTGAAGTGGATCACCGGGGCGGTCTTGTCGGGCACCATCAGCACCCTCAAGCCGTTGTCGAGGGTATATTTGCGGATCTGTTCACGGAGCTGCTGAGCCAAAGCCCCTGGCAGCAGCAGCACCAGCAAGAGCAACCAGACCAGTCTTCTCACCATGTCCTCCTGTGCGTCATTAGAGTCGTTACCATTACGCCGCAAATTCCGCGTCCAGACTGAAGGAAGGTCTACAGTTGCTACCAGGTTCGGCTGGCTCTTTACGGAATGGTCTCCAGCAGTCCAAGCAGATGCTGTCCGTGTGGTAGAAGGTGATACCGCCCCTGAAGCAGGCTTCGCCACTAACCACGTTTACCCGCTCGAGAACCCATTGACGCTCTGCGGAAGCAAGGCCCACTCTACCGCCCTGTCGGGGGCGGCAAGACCTGGATGATGCTCTGCATGATAAAAGGCGGAACCCGCTTGCCCGGCAGGGGCCGCCCCATGAGCACCAGAAAGTAGGGGCCGGGTTTGGGGAAGGTCACCACCCCTTCCACGCGCCCAGTGCGTGGGTTGGGCTGCAAGCGCACCTGGGCGTCGGGCTGGGCGGTGGCGCTTACCCGGCCTTGGTAAAAAAGCAGCGTACAAAAGCAGTCCTGTGGCTTGATGGGCAGACCGCCCACCTGGATGTACTCAATCCAGGCCACCGTGGCCTTGCCGGCGATGGGCGGGGCGTCGTTGGGTTCAAAGTCTACCTGGCCCTGCACATAGCCCCCGCTGCCCTCAAACGGGTGGCCCCAGGCCCACCCCAGACCGAGCAGCAGAACAAACATTCGAGCATACCTCATGGTGTACTTCCCTTTCCGCCGGGCGGCAGCAAGGCTGGGTTGGTGATAAAACTCGTATCGGTGAGGGCCTCCAGGAAGGCCACCAGATCGTCTACTTCCTGGTCGGTGAGGCCCAGGGGCCGGATGAGGGCGTCGGCATTGAGGTTGGGCTCGCCACCGCGGTTGTAGTGCTGGACAACCTCCCGCAGGGTTCGGATGGAGCCGTCGTGCATATAGGGGGCAGTGAGCGCAACATTGCGCAGGGTGGGGGTTTTAAACTTGCCCACGTCCTCGTCCTTGCCGGTGGCACGGGCCAGCCCGATGTCCTTGTAGACCGTGTAGAGGGCGGTGTTGCGGGGCTCATCGTCGGTGAAGTCGGTGCCCACGTGGCAGTGGAAGCAGTCGCCCTTCTCGCTTAAGAAAAGCTCCATCCCCCGCAGGGCGGCCGGGCTCAGGGCCTGGTCGTCGCCGGCCTGGTAGCGGTCGAAGGGGCTATCGTACGAAAGCAGGGTGCGCTCGAAGGCCGCGATAGCGTAGGTAACAGCCCTGAGGCTGGGGGGCTCGCCAAAGACCTCCCGAAAGGCCTGGGCGTACTCGGGGATGGCCTGGAGCCTCTGGGCGAGCTCCTCGGGCTCGAGGCCCATCTCGTCGTGGGCGGTCAGGGGGCCCACCGCCTGGAGCTCGAGCCGGGGAGAGCGGCCTTCCCAGAACAGGTGCCGACGGAAGCCCACGTTGGTCAGGGTGGGCGCGTTGCGGATACCTTGACGGCCAAAGATGCCGGTACTCACCGGCTTACCCCCATCGCTGAAAGCGAACTCGGGCCGGTGGCAGCTTGCACAGGCGATGGTGTTGTCCTTGGAAAGTCGGGGGTCGTAGAAGAGCTTGCGCCCGAGCGCCACCTTGGCCGGGGTCTGGGGGTTGTCCTCGGGGATGGGCACGCTCCGCTCAGCAAAAACAATGCGTGGGCTGGAGGGGTGCGGGGGCGGCGGCTCGGCCACAGGGGGCGGCGGAGCGGTGCGGGGCCAGAAGTACCAGCCCAGCAGGCCCACCCCCAGCAGGAGCCCCACCCATACCATTGGACGCCGTCGCATACACATCACCTCGAGGCTACTGGGCCAGCGAGAAGGCCGACTGCATGTTGAAGTACACCACCGACATCAGAAGGGCAGTTTCGGGGCCCAGGCCGTGGAGTTGGCGCAGGGATTGCTTGCGCCAATCCAAAAAAACCCCACCCGGCCCCGGCTCGAAGGCCTTGGCCACGTCCAGGTTGAGCAAGATGGATCCGCCACCGGAGGGGATGTTGATCTGCACGCGCCGGGTCTGGAGGTCGTGCAGGCGCACCGGTAGACGGAAGGTATCGGTGCCCATGTGGATGACCCATTTGGGGCTGCCTTCGGGCAGCAGGGCCCTACCCTCGAGCCTGTAGAAGATGTAGCCGGGGTTCCAGGCCCAGTACATGCCGGAGTTCACCCCCAGGGGTAGTTGCTGAGTTGCTGCATCGAGGTGATTAAGTTCACGGGGTACACCCACATTGAAGCGAATGCCCCGGTATTGTCCAGCGGGCACGTCCATCTTCACTACACTCACTCCCTGCGTCGGGGCATCGCGTTTGAAGTCGGCCAGCACCAACCCATCTACCTTGACCTCACTACCGTCGGGGCGCACCAACGCCAGATCGGAGATATAAAACTTGAGCATGTCAATCTGGTAACGCTGACCCTGCGGGGTCTGGTAGGTCTGACCAAATTGCATCGGTTGATCGCCAATCCGCAGGTTAATCTTGAGTTCAACCGGCGCAGCCATGACACCGGTCAATAGCAATGGTACGAGGGAGAGAAACCATCTGTTCATGACAACCACTCCTTCTTTGAGGTTAGCAAACCAAAGCACAGAATCGTGTGAAACGGCGCTTAACGCATCACACTCAAGCTAAACTCGAGGGTCTTATCCGGCAGTTCTAGCGTGATGAGCCACTCGCCGGGTTTTTCGGCGATCAGCGCAGTGTGATACTGCGACTTGTAGAAAGGAACCGGGGTATCCTCGCGAACTTCGGTGCCGTTTACGGCTCGAACTCTCAGCGTAGGCCCCCCCTCGAGCAGATTGCCTGAGGCATCGCGTAGATCTAAGTATAGGTGAATCAGGCTGCCCTGGCTAAACAACTGGCCGGTGTAGCGCCGGTCGCCCAGGGTCTCGGCGATGTTGATGAGGCGGGGTGCGGCCTGGCTGGCTGGGGGGGGCGGTTCGGTGGTGGCCAGGAAACCACTGGCCAGTAGCACCCCCAGCAGCAAGGCGGCCTCGAGGCTCACCGTCTGCAAACCCTTGGCCCGCTTCTCCCGCAGCCGGGGCAAAAGCCGCAGCCGGTTGACCGCCGCCAGGCCCACCACCAGCCCCACCAGCCCCAGCTTGAGCAGCAGGCGTTGGCCGTAGGCACTGCCCCACAGGTTGGCCACCTCACCCAGCCGAACCCAGGACAGGTACAAACCCATCAGCGTCACCAGCACCACCGCACCCAGGCCCAGGGCCGAAAGGCGCTGAATGGCCCGCAGAATGGCCTCGTACTTCGTGCCCGGCCAGGCCACCGCCAAGGCCAGCACGCCCCCGCCCCAGGCCGCCCCGAATGCCAGGTGCACAAGCCCGGCAAAGATCTGCACAAGCCCGCCCCCAGCGGCATGCGAGGTGAGGGTGAGGGTGAAAAGGAGCCCCAGCGCCAGCGGGGGATAGAGCCAGCGATCCAGGCGAAACCAGCCCATGGACAGAAACAGCAAACCCAGCAACAGCCCCAGCCGCAACAGCAGCCAGTTGCCCTGGGAGGTCTCGAGCAGGTAACTGAGCAAAAGCGAGGTATCGCCCAGCATCCAGGTTAGGTGATACACGCCATAGAGGGTAGCCCCCAGGGCCAGCAAAAAACCCCCCGAAAGCAGGTACCACAGCCGCCAGCGCTGGGCCCTGGCCGCCTCCGGCCCCACATACCGGCTGAACACCCCACCCCCCAGCAGCATGAACACCCCCAGGTAAAGGACAGCCCGCAGAATCGAGAGGGTATTGTCGTGTTCGTGGGGCATAGCAGTTCAGTGATTGGGGTCAGTTGAGGGCTGAATGCCCAGCGGGGTTTCCGCAGCCAAGCACTTAGAGCGTCTCCCCAATACCCGATAGACCACCAGAACGCTAAGATGGCCTGTAGACAAACACGAAGAAATCGGTCTCGGTATGGCCATCCACCCCCAGGTTCTTCCACATCACCACATAGGCCCCCGGCTTCAGGCCCGGCTTGAGGGACAGGGTTACGGTCTTGCTGGTGCGGGCGGTGGTGGTGACCCCTGTATCCACGCGGCGGGAGCCGTCGTTACGAAGGGGCAACACCTGCTGGACCAAGGGGCGGGCCAGACGCTTGAGCCGTGTAGAACTGCCCCAGGTTTCCGGGGGAGCGCTTAGCAGGTAGACCTTGAAGGTAGAAAGGCGCACCTCCACGGCCTGGCTGAAGTTGATGGTTACAACACTGGGCGCTGTCTTGAGCGTAGCACCCGCTGTGGGTATCGAGCTTCGGTATTCGGCATGAGCTAAGACTACACCCATCCATACCAAACAAAACCAAAAAATTCTCATTACGTTTTCCTTGTGAAGCGGCTAGAACAGAGGGGCCCAGTAAAGCAACCCGTCTTGTCAGGTTGCAAAGCCCCATAGCTACTTGTCACAGCTTCCAACATCTACCCGCGACTGTTTATATATGAATGGCACGAATCAGGCATTGAGCGTGTCCACACAACCAACGATTGGGAATACACAAGCATTCAAAGCCGCATACCAAAGTCTGGCGGCCCTCGAGCCGCTATGGCCTTCAGAAACTCGTCTTTGGCATGGGTTTCTCCTAACCACAACCGAAGTGCAAAAAAGACCCGCTGGCAGAGGCCAAGGTCTGGAATCAACCAAGGTAACACCATCTGCAAAAAGCACAAAGGGCAGTGCTCATGGTGGGGATGGGTCTTTCCGGTATCGTGTTGGTGTGCTGTTTCATGCTGCTGCACCCGAACGGGTTCTGGCGAGAACATCACCACTCCCCGCAGGCCAAACAGCAGCGAGGTAAGCAAGACCACCCCTACCAACCCGAGCTTTGCTACAGGTTGCAGGGTTCCTGGCCGACTGCCCAACGCTATCACTTCTATACCAGTGTACTCGAGGGCTGCACTAGAACAGAAGATTTCTAAACAAAGAATGAGCAGCCCTACTCATATCTGACGAATCAGGCCCTCGCGTACCAATTCATGCAGAATCTCGGGTTTGGTATCACCGACACGTCCGTCCACAATGGCTTTCAGGGCCGTTAGCGCCTCCGGTTCACCCCGCTTGAGCTGTAAATGTAGATCGCTGAATGGATTGAGGGCATCCTGCCCTCGCAAGGTAATCTGGTAGCGACCAATTGGAGTAATCGGCGAAAGGTGGGCCAGGTAGTGGCGGGAGAGGTCCATGTAACGCTCGGCATTCTGCGTCGGCTCAACTGGGCCGCGCACCTTAGCCGGAATACCAATCGCCAGCATACCCGCGGGAATTTCCATACCTGGCGGGACTACTGCTCCAGCACCCACCATGGCCCCTTTGCCCACCTTAGCCTGGTTGAGCACCACCGCTCCAATGCCGATGAGTGCGCCGTCCTCCACCATCGCTCCATGTACCACTGCGCGGTGGCCCACCGTCACGTTCTGTCCCAGAATACAGGGATCCCCCGGATCGGCATGTAAAATTGCACCATCTTGCACGTTGCTACCTGCACCTATCACCACTTTCTCGGTATCCGAGCGCACCACCGCACCAAACCAGACCGAAGCGTTCTCGCCAATCTCCGCTTGCCCGACGATCACGGCATTGGGCGCAATGAAGGCGGTAGGGTGAATTTGGGGTGCGTGTTCATCCAGACGGTAAACAGCCATGCTTGCTCCTTGCTAGGGCTCAGTCTATGCCGAAATTTTTCTCTTGAATATGCCTTAACGCTTCTTCCAACAGTTCCACGTCCTCGGGGAAGGCCAGCAGTCGCCGGGCCTCATCCAGATCGAAAAAACCTGCTCCATAAAGCCCTTTTTCCAGTTGAATCCTGCCCTGGCCCTCCATCAAAAACCAATGGATTTCTCTGGCAATTCCCTTGTTGTTGGTGTAGCGGGTCATCGAAAGCGCTTGCTTGACCCTGCCCTTGATCCCAGTCTCTTCTTCTACTTCGCGCAGTGCCGCCTGGTGAAGGTTTTCCCCTGCCTCGGGGTGTCCTTTGGGAAAACACCAGTATCCCTGACGATCTCGAATTAACAAAACCTGGCCCTTGGGGTTAAAAAGCACCCCGCCTGCACCTTGTACAGGGCTTTTCATGCAAATTTCTCCTGAAGATACCGCAAGGCCGTCTCGTCCAGGGCTGGGCCACCCTGGTATCGTTCTTCGAGGTTCTCTCGCCCGATGAGGGCCGAAAAAGCCTGCTCGGTAGCCTGATCCCACTGACCGCTAATGGCCCCGGTGTAGTACCCGTGGCGGTGCAATAAGGTCTGAATCCAAACGACTTCCTCAGTGCTCAATGGTCTGCTGGATTCACCCGCCCCAAAGAGCAGCCGATGAATCCCTAGCAACCGCTGCAACTCCACCACCGGGTCGGGATGGTCGTCTACCCGTAGGTCAATCCAGCGTTCCATACCGCCGTAGCCCTTCCCCTGGCCGACCACCAGCAAGGCGGCCGATTGTCGCCCACGTTGGTCGCCCCCAGCCCGGTCGGCCTGCAGCAGCGCCTCCAGAAGCCGTTCGGGAAAAGGCAGATCGGCACGCTGCAGAAAGGTGCGCTCGAGCGCCTCCAACACCTCTGGCCCTGCTAGTAGATTGCCCTGGGCCGCGTAGTCGGACCCCCAGCGGCTGCCCGCCCAAGCATGGCACTCCTGCCCGGTGTAGCTCAGGCTCTCGCCGGTAGCCAGTACATAGCCAAACTGGCGCTTGGCCAACTCGGGATCGTTGCGAGCAAATACGGCCAAAATATCCTCCGGGCCCGCACCCGCTTCCATCAAGGCTAGACCGGTAGGGCCAAAACCGGGGTTAACGTAGGATTGGGTCGCCACTGCGCCCACGCCCGCTTTGGCCCAAGGCACCAGAAAACCGACTGCGAGAAATTTACTAGCCACCGCAATCCCCAGATCGCCGGTATCAGGGTCGCGGGCCACCAGGGAGAAGGTGTGAAGCGGAAGGGTTGCTTTCATGGGCTCTATCCTACTTTCTCTGTAAACCTAACCGGCTTGGCGATGGCTCGATGCAAATGTTGCAGGAAAACCTGCGGCTCCACCTCCACTGCGCCAAAACGCGCTAGGTGCGGGTTTTGCACCTGCACATCAAAAACCTCGAAACCTCTCTGGCGCAGATGCTCCACCAACCGCACCATAGCCACCTTGGAGGCATTGGGAACACTGTAAAACATGCTGTCGCCGATAAAGGCAGCCCCCAGCGCCACACCCAGAATGCCGCCTGCCAACCTGCCCTTGTGCCAGGTTTCAAAGCTATGGGCAAAGCCGTATCGGTGCAGACTCAGATAGAGCCAGGCCACTTCGGGGGTAATCCAGGTCTCGCTTTTGTATGACCAGCCACGGGTTGCACAACCCTCGAGCACCCCCGCAAAATCACTGTTGATCCGAATCTCGAAGCACCCAGAGTTGATCACCCGGCGCAGACTACGGGGAATGTGGAACCGCTCATCCAGGGGCATCAAGGCCCGGTAGGGCGTACCGTAGGCCCGCTGATCGAACCAGCCAATTCCCTGTTCCATCCCTAGGGGAAAATACCCCTGGGCATACATACGCAGCACTGCTTGTAAGTTTTGCCTGTCCACAAAGGGATATCTCGTGCCCGAGTCTCACGGGTCTGGCGGCAGAGCTACCTGCACGGAGCTACCCACCCATCTTAATCTATCAGTCTGGATAGCTTTTCTGCGGATACGTCCTCACTCACCTCGTCTTTTTTCATGGCCCAGGCCGGCAGCGGAAAGGTGAGGGCCAGCGGCACGGGCACCTCGGGCTGGTGGAGAATCATGGTTCCTTGCGGCAAAATTACTGCCCGCTGGCGGAAGGATGGGGGCAGGTAGCGGTACTCAGGCCGCTCGGCCTCGGCGGCGTCGAGGCGGCCCACCACCCGGATGGCGGCGTTGCCGACAATCCGGCTCTCCACCTCGGAGGCGGTTTGTTGCGCGCCGATCAGAATCACGCCCAGGCTGCGCCCCCGCTCGGCGATGTCCAGCAGAATGTCTTTGATGGGGCTTTCGCCGTCACGGGGGGCATACTTGTTCAACTCGTCCAGCACCACAAACACCCGGCCTGCATAATCGCCGCGCTCTTTGCGCCCGAACACCTCACGTAAAATGGAGCCCACCACAAACATCTGCCCTTGCGCCGAGAGTTGGTGAATATCCACCACGCTTACCTGAGCCTGACTCGAGAGCGGATTGGGGCGGTTGCCCGCCTTATCACCCCGAATCAGGTGCTCGACGTTGCCAATGGCTGCGCGCAGGCGGCGCACGAAAGCCTCGAGGGTTCCGGTAGCTTGCCGGGCTGTCCAGCGTGGATCGCCCTTAAGCCGCTTGTTTTCGTCCTCTTCAGTGGTCTCTGGGCCCAGCAGCTTGAACTCTATGTAGCGCACGAGTGCAGTAAAGGTGGTGACTTTGAGCTTACCCAATTCGTTAAAGGCCACGTCGGCCTCCATGGCCGAAAGCTCGTCGGTCCAGTCATCTACTTGCAGGGCCGGGCCTTTCTGGCCACCCTTTTCATCACCCACCAGGCGACGCAGGCGCTCGGTCACCTGGTCAATCAGAAAGCCCAGGTTGCTCATAGCCCCCCGGTCGGTAAACAAAAACGGCAGCAGCCCCTCGCGGCAGAACTGCACCAAGTCCCAGTGGTAAGCGCTGGCATCGTGGCGGCCCACATCGGCCAGGATGTCGCCGGGGGTTTTGCGAGGCGGGGCCAGGAAGGCCACGCTCCGGAAGGCCTGGGCGGGCAGTCCCAGCTTTTGATAGGCGGCTTTAGCCTCGTCGTTCAGGCCGCTGTTGTCCTTGTCGAGGTAGAACAGATCCTCCCCCTTGACGTTAAAGATAAGGGCCTTGGTGTTGGCTTTTTGTCGGTTGGCGGAAGACTGAAAGATGCTGTGCAGCAAAAAGGTGGCGTAGCTGGTCTTGGCCGCTACCCCCGAGACCCCCGAAATATTGACATGCCCGCCCTTGAAGCCATTTAGGAATTCGAAGTTGACATAGGCCACCTCACCGTTTTTCAGGAGGCCCACCGGGAGTTTTTGCTCCTGCATCCGGTCGTAATACAGCGCCAGCTCGAGCAGGTCGCCCTGCGCCAGGTAGACCGGCGCGCCGGGGTCGGGGGGCAGGTATTCCTCCGGCATGATCCGGGTGATCTGCACGTACGCGACATAGGAAAGGCTCACCGGTAGCAGGTTGCGCTGGGCCAGGAACACATCGGTGTCGAACGGTTTCCCCTCGTAGAGCTTGATCACATCAACCACCATGCCGTAGTAGCGCACGTTGCCGTTCTCATCGCCCTTGCGCGGGTCGGGGTGGCGAAACTCGACATAGACCAGATCGTCGAGGCGCAGGTACTGCCCCTCCTCAACGCCAACCCAGAAATCCAAGGCCTTTGCTTCGCGGCTACCCAATACCATGCCCACCTGTCTCACAGCTTCCTCCCGACATATCCAAACAATGCCTGCACGATTCTACGCCGAACCACATCACCCTGCCCCATGTGCCTTCCAAGCCACTGCTCCAGGCCCCCTATGGGGATTAGGTTTTGCGGTGCGCGTGGGTCTTTGGCGGGTGAGGAGGCCAGGGCGCAAAACAGGCTGACCGAAAGATCGGCCAGTCGAACCGCCTCGCTGGGCTCCTCGGTGGGGGTCTCGATGCGCAGGAGAGCCGCGCCGCTGTAGAAGGTGCTGTTTGGTTCCAGGGGCAGGCGCACGTACCACGAGAACACGTCCAGCGGACGCTTCAGGGCATAGCCCGGAATCTGGAATATGGGGCTGCGCTGGTAGGGTTGTAGGTCATACAATAAGGCTTGCTGCTCCGGCCCAAGGTAGGTCGCGGCCTGGGTCTTGGTGTAACCCAGCAGCCGTCCGGGTTCACGGTAGTCCTGCTCACCGGGGAAAATCTGCCCATCCACAATCACCAGGCCGCCCTCGAGCGTGTTCACCAGGCTGGCCTCCAGGCGGCGCATCACCTCGGTTACCTTACTGCGCAGGTTGGCAGGGTCGGATTTTGCCGTCTTGATGGGCTCATAATGCCTAAGGCCAGGGGGTAGGGGTTCCTCGAGGTCGCTGCTGTGTAACAGGATGTGGCGTTTCAGGGGTTCTCCCACTGGGCGGATACCCCCGCCGTCGCGCAGCACAGCCCCCGCAATCACCGTAGCCAGCAAGGCCCGCTGCCCCCTTGCATCAGCAATCTGGGCGTCTATGCGCTGGCGGCCATCCACCAGGTACACGATGGGCCAGTCATGGGGTTCGATTTTTGGTGGCGTATGGGCCATCCAGTCGCCCTCGTAGTGGATTTTGACATCCTCGAGGCCGCTTCCCTCGTCTTCGGCCCCAACCCGTTCGGGCAGGGCATAGTCGGGGTTCCAGGCTTCCAGCTTCCAGGCCATAGGCCCAATGTACAATATTTTGCTTTACACGAAAATATCTTTACGAAAAATGTTAGGGCCATATTCGCCTGCAGCCGTTATCTTTTCCAACTTGCAGATCGCTGTCTGCAGGCCCAGCCACCTTATACGCATTCCGGCAGTATCGTTCACTATTGAAAGCCTAAGCGATACTGCCGGAATGCACTTCTACTCCCTTCGGTCGGCTTGAATCCTTCACCTTTGACTACGCAAGGCGGTGAAGGATTTTTCAAGCGGAAACGGTATTACTTCAGACGGTTGAGTACGTCCTGGGCTTCTTTGAAGTCGGGCCGCAGCTTGAGGGCTTGTTCACACTGGGCCTTCGCACCGGCTTTATCCCCCAGCAGTTCGTTGGCGCGGCACAGCCAGAAACGGTAGACCGGGTTGTCCTGCTCCAGGGCCACGGCCTTGGTGAAGTTGAAGCGGGCTTTTTGAAAATCCTTAAGTTCAATCAAAACCTGGCCCAAGCCAATATAGGCATCCGGAAAACGCACCGGCGAAAGGGCCACGGTCTGCTGATAGGAAACACCCGCCTGCTGCCAGTCCTTTTTTTCGTAGTAGGCATCGCCCCGACGCAACCAAGCTTCGGCATTGCCAGGGGTCAGAATCACAGCCTGATCGAGATGTTCTACAGCCAGGTCTACATTACCCCGAAGCAATAGCAAGCTGCCATACTTGACCCGCAAACCAGCGTTCTTGGGGGCCGCTTTCACAGCATCATCGTAATTCTTAAGGGCCTCGTCCCATTTGCCCTGTCGAATATAAATATCTGCCAGCAAGGCCCGGACTATGGGCTCGTCCTTGATGGCGAGCGAACGATTGATGGATTCAACCGCCTGGTCGAGCCGGTTCTGATAGGCCAAGACCGTGCCCCGGGTGGCATAGATGGGAGCGTATCGGGAGTTGACCCGCTCGGCCTCGCGAAGGATGCTCAGGGCCTGATCCAACAGATTTTTGGAGGCTTCGCGGTTTTCGGCCAGCAGGTATTGGCGGACATAAACCTGGGCCAAGGCCACATACGACTGGATAAAGCTGCTGTTGAGGGTAATGGAGCGGCGCAGGTTTTCGATGGCCGCCGTAAAGCGGTTGAGCTCGGACTGTACCCGTGCCAGCAGGTACAGGTTTTCTGCGCTGGGCGCCTCCTTGACGGCACGCTCACAGGCTGTGAGGGCCGCTTCTGGACGCCCAGCATCAAGCAGCAGCGCGCACAGGCTGGCCTGGGTTTGCGGCCGGGATGAGGGCTGTGAAGGCTGGGCCGGATTTTGTTGCGCCAATACACCTCCCAAAGCCAGCACCATCCCAAAGAACCAGAAACGCATCATCTTCCTCCTAAACAACCCAACCCATACAGTTGCAAATCACAAGCCCGCGACCACC
>NZ_JBBINI010000024.1:0-59295 GCF_037443965.1 Meiothermus sp. | reverse complement strand
CAAGGCACCCCCTGTGCCCCCGATTTTGCCGGCTCGGGGGCGGGTATTGTCAACCCCGAGTTCGCCAAGCTTATCGCCGAAGGGTACCGTGGCACAGAACACCAGGCCTCCCCCCGCACGGTCATGAACAGCTTCTACTGGAAGCCACCCTTCCAGCACCCCCGCGAAGAAGCCCTGCTCTCGGGCGTTCTATCCGAGAAAATCGGGCCGGACAAGTATCCGGGCGACCTCGAGCCTTCGCCCCACTGGCCGGGGGTCGCCCCTGGAAAGTGGGGGCCTGCCAACGCCATCTCGCCCAAGTACATCGGCGATAGCGTGCAGAAGATGCTCTCGGCCCCCACCAAGCCGCCCATCTTATGGGTGCGCGGCTCCGACGATCAGATTGTGGGGGATATGAGCCTCTTCAATATGGGCACCCTGGGCAAACTGGGGGTGGTGCCAGGCTGGCCGGGTGATGCGGTGCACCCCCCGCAGCCGATGGTGGGACAGACCCGCTATGTGCTCGAGCAGTACGCTGCCAACGGCGGTTTTTTCCGCGAAGAGGTAATCCCGGACACCGGCCACTCGCCTCACATGGAAAAGCCCCATATCTTCGACCCGCTGTTCCATGCCCACCTCCAGTCGGTGTAGGGCCATCGCTCCAACGGAACGTACCTGAGATGGCAGGCTCATCCAGCGATGGTGCCCTACCTGAATGAGTATTTTCTGGCCGATCAGGTCGAGCCCGAGGTCATGGATCGGCTTTGGGCCGAGGGCTGGCGCCACTTCGGGGAGTACTTTTTTCGTTACAGTCAAACCAGGAGCCAAACCGTGCTGCCCCTGCGGGTGCGGCTGGCCGGGTTTGTCCTGCGTCGAAGCCAGCAGCGGGTGCTCAGGAAGAACCAGGACATCCAGCTAAAGCTACAGCCGGCCTTTGTGAACGCCCAGGTGGAGGCGCTTTTCGCCCGGCACAAAACCCGCTTTTCCCACAGCATTCCCCAAAGCATTTACAACTTCATCTCGCGGCACCCGACACATATCCCCTGCCGCTGCCACAGCCTGACCCTGCACCACCAGGGCCGCCTGGTGGGCATCAGCTACCTGGACGAGGGGGCCCAGGCCACCTCGAGCGTCTACCAGTGCTTCGACCCCGACCTCTCCAGGCGCAGCCTGGGCATCCTGATGATTGTTCACTCGATCCTGCTCTCGAGGGCCTGCGGCAAGGCCTACTACTACCCCGGCTACGCCTACCTAGAACCCTCCGAGTACGACTACAAAAAACGGCTGGGGGCGCTGGAGTATTTCGACTGGCGGGGCAATTGGCTAAGGTTTGAGGACAACCCCGCGCTCACACACCCGCGCCCCAATCTGGCCTTAGAATAAGGGCGTTCAGCGGAGGCAGGAAGTGGCACTCAAGCCGGTGAAAAAAGGGTGGAGCCCCGAAACCTGGGTGAGCCTGCGGCCGTTTGGGCTGGGGTTGCAGAAGCCCAACAACTTCCTCGAGGTCTTCCGGGCCATTGGCGAGAACGCCGACAACCTCGAGTACGCCTGGCGCATCCTGCGCGACGGGGTCTGCGATGGCTGCGCCCTGGGCACCAGCGGCCTGAGGGACTGGACGATCGAGGGGGTTCACCTCTGCAATATCCGGCTGCGGCTCTTGCGGCTCAATACCCAGGGGCCCTTGAACATCGAACTTTTGCGGGACGTCGAAGGCCTGAAGACCAAGAGCTCCGCCGAGTTGCGGGCCTTGGGCCGCCTCTCCTACCCCATGCGCCGCTGCCGGGGGGAACTAGGGTTCACCCGCATCAGCTGGGACGAGGCCCTCGACCGCATTGCCTTGCGGCTTTGTAAAACTCCACCCGACAAAATGGGCTTTTACCTCACCAGCCGGGGCACCCCCAACGAGACCTACTACGTGGCCCAGAAAGCCGCACGGGCGTTGGGAAGCAACAACATTGATAACGCCGCCCGCATCTGCCACAGTCCCAGCACGGTCGCGCTCAAGGAGTCCCTTGGCGTGGCCGCCACCACCTGTAGCTATAGCGACCTGATCGGGACGGATCTAGTGGTGTTTTTTGGCTCCAATCCGGCCGTCAACCAGCCGGTGATGATGAAATACCTCTACTACGCCAAGAAAGCCGGAACCCAGGTGGTCTGCGTAAACCCCTACCAAGAGCCGGCCATGGCCCACTACTGGATTCCTTCCGACCTCGAGAGTGCCTTGTTCGGCAGCAAGATCACCGACCGGTTCTTCCTGGTGCAGCCCGGCGGCGACAGCGCCTTCATTGCCGGAACGCTCAAGCACCTGCTCGAGCAGGGCTGGCTCAACCAGCCCTTCATCGCCCAGCACACCCACGGCTTCGAGGCGGTGCGGGCCGCAGTGGAATCGAGCCCCTGGGAGGAGCTCGAGCAGCTTTCCGGGCAGAGCAAGCAGGAGATGCTCGAGTTCGCCCTGCTCTTGGCCAAAGCCGACAAAGCGGTGCTGGTCTGGAGCATGGGCATCACCCAGCACACCTGCGGCGAGGACACCGTGCAGGCCATCGTGAACCTGGGCCTGGCCCGGGGCTACCTGGGGCGCGAAGGCTGCGGCCTGATGCCCATCCGGGGGCATTCCGGCGTGCAGGGCGGGGCCGAGATGGGGGCCTATGCCTCGGTGTTTCCGGGGGGCATCCCCATCAACCCGGAAAGCGCCGCCGCACTGGGTGCACAGTGGGGCTTTTCCGTTCCAGATCAGCCCGGCCTCACGGTGGCAGAGATGTTGGAAAGCCACCTGGACGTGCTCTGGAGTGTGGGGGGCAACTTCCCCGAGACCCTGCCCAGCCCGGCCCAGGCCGAGGCCCACCTGGCCCAGGTGCCGCTACGGGTGCACCAGGACATTGTGCTTTCCTCGCAGATGCTGGTCGAGCCCGCCGAGGAGGTGATTCTGCTCCCCGCCACCACCCGTTACGAAATCCCAGGCGGCTGCACCGAGACCAGCACTGAGCGGCGGGTGATTTTCAGCCCCGAGATCCCCGGCCCCCGCATCGCCGAAGCCCGCTGGGAGGGACAGGTTTTTCAGGATGTGGTAGCCCGCATGTGCAAGCCCGAGCTGGCCGAAAAGGTGCGCTTTGCCGATACGGCCGCCGTGCGCAAGGAAATTGCACGGGTCATCCCGCTCTACGACGGCATCCAACACCTGCGGGCCAAGGGCGATACCTTCCAGTATGGAGGGCCGCACCTGTGCCCCGGCGGGGTCTGCCCTACCTCCGACGGACGGGCTCGCTTCAGGGCGGTTGTACTGCCGCAAAGCACCCTGCCCAAAGGGGCTTTCCGGCTGGTCACGCGGCGCGGCAAACAGTTCAACAGCATGGTGCACGAACCCACCGACCCCATCAACGGTGCGCCCCGCGATGCCGTACTGATAAGCCAAACCGATCTGCAAAAACTTGGCCTGCAACCTGGCCAACGCATCTGGCTACAAAACCCGTTTGGTACGCTGGCCGGACAGGTATTCGTGGCCAGCCTCCGGCCCGGCAGCTTGCAGGTTCATTGGCCGGAGGGCAACGTTCTGATGAATCCCGAGCAACGCTCAAAACGGGCTAAAATCCCGGCCTACAAAGAGGTATATGTCTATATCCACACCCAAGAACCGCAAGGCCAGAACCCGAACCGGGTTGCTTCGGATTGAGGGCGGGCAGGCTTTCGCCAAGTCCGACCTGCTCATAACCGAGGAGCCCTTGGAGATCCGGCTGGTAGCAGGTAGCGGTAAGCAGAAGGTTCGGCATACCCTAGCGGTTACGATGCGAACGCCAGGGAGTGATTTTGAGCTGGCGGCAGGATTTCTATTTGCCGAAGGCGTGATCACAAGCCGGGGGCAAATCCAGCGGATCGCCTACTGCACAGATGCGGGTGAGCCCCAGCATTACAACATTGTCAACGTCGAGCTAAAATCAGATACACTGCCCGATTTAGCCCCGCTCGAGCGGCACTTCTACACCACCTCAGCCTGTGGGGTGTGCGGAAAAGCGGGGCTGGACAATTTGCGGCTGCGGTACGCCAAGCTAGATTCAGATTTCCAAATCCCCGCCGAGACGGTGGCCCAACTGCCCGAAAAGTTACGTGTTCAACAAGGGTTATTCGAGCAGACCGGCGGGTTGCACGCAGCAGCAATTTTTGATGGAAGTGGGAATCTACTCGCATTGCGTGAGGACGTGGGCCGCCACAATGCACTAGACAAGCTGGTAGGCTGGGCGCTGTTGGAAAATCGGCTCCCGCTTTCGCAGTGTCTGGTTTTGGTGAGTGGACGGGCCAGCTACGAACTCGCCCAGAAAACCTTGGCAGCCGGTATCCCGGCTCTGGCAGCCATATCGGCCCCCAGCAGCCTGGCGGTGGATCTGGCCAAGGAATTCAACCTTACCCTCATAGGTTTTTTACGTGGTTCATTCAATATTTACTGCTTCCCGGAACGCATCAGGTTAAATCCGTAGCCGTGTAAATAGTTTGCGTGTGGCACAATCTAGGATATGAAAGCCTATCTGGGCATCTATACCGCACGACTGGAAATGCCCTGGGTCAAAAGCCTCAAGGAAAAACGGGCCCTCATCAAGCCCACCATCGAGCGCCTGCGCTCCCGTTTTCCGGTCTCGGCGGCCAGACTGGCCGGACAGGATGACCACGGCTGGGAGGTGGTGGGCTTTAGTTTGATTGGTTACGATGGGGTCTGGGTCGAGACGGTATTGCGCGAGGCCGCCGACTTTATCGCAGCCCAGGCCGAGTACGAGGTGATGGACTCGAGCTGGAGTATCGAAGAAATAAGCCTGGAAGAACTGATGCCTCATTGGATCAAATAGGTTTAGAATGCCCCGCAAGAACAAAAAAGCAACGCCAAGCAGCGTTGCTTTTCACTTAGAAACAGCCAATCTCAGGCTGGTTGGTCGGGGAAGAGGGTCTGGTCTTCTTCATCGGGCGTGCGGGCTTGCAGTTGCCCATCGCTGTGGCGCTCTACCTTGAGTTTGAACTGGGCGATCAGGCCCCCAATGGCTCCTATGGCGGCTAGGCGTGGAGCGGCAAGGGTGAGCAAACCCCCCACCAGCACACCCACCGTAAGCGGCAGCGAAATTAGCTCTTCGCCGTTCGGCTTGCAGATGGTGACTCTTGTGGCAGTAGCGTCGCGCAATAGCTCTTGAATCTTGCCAACCAATTCGCTGCCCTGCACCTGTATTTCCTCAACCCAAGTTTTCTCTTCGTGTCTGGGGGTATTGTCCATTCAATCCTCCGATGCTCAATCTAGTTTGTCTTCAGGCCGAATTTCGGTGGTCGCACCCTCTTCGCGTTCAACCCGAAGCTTGACCTTGGTGGCGACCCCGGCAATTACTCCCAGCGCTGCCAAAACAGGTGCTGCAAAAGTCACCACGCCCCCCACCAGGATGCCCACTGTAAGCGGCACGGAGAAGATTTCCTCGCCGTTGGCTTTGCAGACGCTGACCCGGCGGGTGTTGGCCTGTTGCAGCAATTCCTTGAGTTTGTCTACCAGTTGTCCGCCCGAGACCTCGAGTTCTTCTGTCCAGGTCTTTTTGGTTTCCTGACTCATAGCACAACCTCCGCCCTCGATGCTAGCACGCAGAGATGAAAAAACCCTCGGCTAAAGGAAGTAGGAAGCCGCCTGATAGCGGCTCGCTCTAGCCAATTGCTTCCAATGCCATTGCGGTGGAGCCGCCGGTTCCGTGGCAGATGGCAGCCAGACCGCGCTCTTTGCCATGGGTGTGCAGGGCATGAATCAGGGTGGTCAGGATGCGGGCACCCGAAGCTCCGATGGGGTGGCCCAGGGCAATGGCACCTCCATGCACATTCAGGCGGTCCAGCGGCACCCCCAGCAGACGGTTGAACAAAATGTTGTTGAGTGCGAAGGCTTCGTTGTTTTCGAAAAGATGGAAGTCGGCAACGCCAAGTTTGTGCTTTTCCAACAGCTTCCTAACCGCCGGAACTGGGGCCTCGGGAAAGCGCCAAGGCTCTCCAGCAGCCCAACTACTGCCCAGAATCCGGGCGATAGGCTTCAGGCCGTGCTTTTGCACGGCCTCGGGGCTGGCGAGTACCAAGGCCGCCGCCCCATCGGAGATTTGTGAGGCGTTTCCTGCGGTCAGCACCCCGTCTTTTTTGAAAGCCGGGCGCAGGGCCGCCAGCGATTCGCGGGTAGTGTCGGGCCGCACGCCTTCGTCTTTTTCGACTCTTTCCACCCCTTTGCGGGTCTTGACCTCGAGGGGTGCAATCTCCCGGCTGAAGTGGCAAGCTTCCTGGGCTTTAGCGGCCCGCAGGTTGGAGTGCATCGCCACTTCGTCCAGTTCCGCCCGGGTCACCCCGAACTCGGCAGCCAGTCGTTCGGTCTGGTCGCCCATGGCCTCGCCGGTGAAGGGGTCGGAAAGCCCGTCACGTTGCAAAATGTCTTGCAATTGCTCCGGTGCACCCGCCAGGTACTTGTAGCCCCAACGGGCCCGGCTGGAGAGGTAAAATCCGCTCTGGGTCATGGATTCCATACCCCCTACCAGCACCACCTCGGCATCGCCATTCCTAATGACCAGCGCACCATTGGCTGCGGCCTGCATCCCCGAGGCACACACCATATCCACTGCGTAGCCATCTACGGTGTTGGGAATACCGGCCTTAAGAGCTGCCTGGCGGGGCGGCAACTGCCCATGACCTGCCCGCAAAACCTGTCCAAAAACAAACAAATCTAAGTCAGCACCGCTCAGACTGGCTTGCTCGAGCGCAGCTTTCATCACGTGCGCCCCCAGATCAATGGGTGAAAAGTCCTTGAGCGTCCCGCCAAACCGACCAATGGGGGTACGCACCGCCGAGACCACAAACACCTCGCGCATATCTGCCTCCAAAGAATATATTACGCTATTTACCGCGGCTGACGTAAATTCGTTTGATATATGCTGCAAGCAAACAAACCTATCCAGGCGCACAAGCTTGCGCCCTCAGCCCGATCCCATCCATCATCTCTGGGCTTAGTGGCCGTCCTTACTGCCCAGACCCTTATCCTTGACAAAAAAAACGAACATTATGATCAACAGGATAATTACGATGCCAGAGCCAACTGTAATGATTTCGTCCATGTGTCCAGAGCTCCTTTTCCCACCAAGAGTCTAACATCCTGGGTCTGCTTATTATTCGGCCCTGCACACGTTTGCAACAGGCATCGGTCACGAAAAATCACAAATCTCACCACGTCTGGATAGACTGATGTGGTGACACTGCGCAGGGTTCCGGTATTTGCCTATGACTGGGTACTGATTGGTCTGGTTTTGCTGATTAATTTATTGGGTCTGGTCACGCTGTACAGTGCGGCTCCCAGCCGAATGGTCTGGCTGCAACAATTGCTGGCTCTTCCGGTCGCGTTGACAGTGGGTCTTTTGGTGCAGATGTTCTCGCGCCGTCAGGTACTCTCCTGGGCCTTTCCGCTCTACATTACCTCGGTGGCCATGCTGGTGTTGGTCTTGCTGGTAGGACGTGAGATTAACGGGGCCAAGGCTTGGTTCGATCTGGGACCAGTCGGCTTTCAGCCCCTGGAGATCGCCAAGATCGGGCTTATCTTAGTGCTGGCTCGAGTGCTGGCGGCCCGGCCCCTCGAGCGCCCCTTGGACTATGTATTGCCGGCTTTACTGGCCGCGCCCATTTTGGCTTTGGTGTTCATCCAGCCCGACCTAGGGGGTACGCTGGTGCTGATTGCAGGGGTTCTGGGCATTCTGTTTGTACGCGGGATGCCCATGCACCACATCATCATTGGATTGGTGGCGGTGGCATTGCTGGTGCCCACCGTCATCTGGCCCAACCTCAACCAGTACCAGCGGGATCGGGTCGAAATTTTGTTTGATTTGTCCAAAGATCCCAGGGGCAAGGGCTTCCAGCAGATCCAATCCACCATCGCTATCGGCTCGGGTGGCCTGATGGGCAAGGGTTTCGGTGCGGGTACCCAGACCCAACTGGGCTTTGTGCCCGAGCGCCAGACCGACTTCATCTTTTCGGTGCTGGCTGAGGAATGGGGCCTGGTGGGGGCCGTGACCCTGCTGCTGCTGTATGCCCTTCTGATCTTCCGCCTAGGCCGAATGGTCTTGGAGTGCGTGCGAATGGAAGATCGCTTGGTGATTGCGGGCGTACTCTCCATGCTGGCTTTTCAGGTGGTGGTCAATATCGCCGTAACGCTGGGGCTGGCCCCGGTAACAGGACTCACGCTGCCGCTGATTTCCAAAGGGGGCAGCAGCCTGGTGATGGTTTATCTGGGCCTGGGGCTGGCTTTGCTAATGCATCGAGATCGGTATCGGGAAGTGTGAACGAGGGCTGCGCCTCAGAAATTTTGCCCTTTTTCACATTCCTGTTACGACCTGGGTTTACAGTTAGGTCTAGGCCAGTCGGCGTATACTGGCGCTAAGGAGGAAGTCTATGCCTATCGGCCCTACTGAACTCATCATCATTCTGGTGATTGTGGTTTTGCTGTTTGGTGCCCGCAAGCTACCGGAGTTGGCTCGAGGTCTAGGCCAATCGGCCAAGGAGTTTCGCAAAGGATTGAGCGAAGACGACAAGAAAGCAGAGGAAGCCAAACCAGAGCAAAAGCAATCCTAGTTGTTGGCTGCCATCAGGTGCAGGTAGCGCGGCTCGAGGGCCACCTCGAGCGACTTGCCTTCGGTCAGCTTGAGCTGGGCCTGCTTGTAGCGGGGTAGCAAGAAATCCAGGGTGACATCGCCCACCACCAACTGGCCACGCACCCGTAGGCCCTGCGAGCGCAGATGCTGCACCTGGCCGTGAATACGGTTCTCGGCGCTGTCCAGTGTAAAGACTTCCTCCGAGCGGATGCCCAGCATCACGGACTGCCCCACTGAAATCCAGTTCTGGCACGGAGCTTTGAGCACGCCAAGGTGGGTTTGTATCTGTGCCCACACGCCGTCCGAAGCCAAAACCGTGCCCTCCCACAGGTTGCGAAAGCCCACCAGCCGGGCTACCTCGAGGGTCGCGGGACGGGTAAATACCTCTTCGGAGGTTCCTTGTTGCACCAGTCCAGCCTTGGTCAAAACTGCTACCCAGTCGGCTCTTTGGGCCAGCCACTGGTCATGCGAGGCCACCAGGGTGGGTATCTGGAGGGATTTGAGGCGCCCCAACACCCCCCCAAAAACTTCTTCCCGAGTCGCTACATCTAAGGCGCTGGTGGGCTCGTCCAGCAACAGAATTTGCGGTTCTCGGGCCAGTGCCCGGGCCAGGGCCACCCGCTGCTGCTGCCCTCCAGAGAGCTGACGGGGAAAGCGCTCAGCCAACTCGGCAATGCCCATCTGAGCCAAGTACCCCAGGGCTTTGGATTTGCGCTGGGCTGCGGGCAGATGGGCCAGCGGGAAAGCCACATTCTGCCAAGCCCGAAGGTGGGGAAACAGGGCAAAATGCTGGGGCAGGTAGCCCACCGGGCGTCGCTCGGGCCGCAGGCCCCCAAAAGGTTGCCCTGTAGCGGAAATCAGACCTGCTACTGCCTTCAGTAGGCTGGTCTTGCCCACCCCGCTCTCCCCCAGCAAAACCGTAAAGCCCTGTACGTGCAGCTTCAGATGCAGCTTTATCGGGTGCTCGAGGGCATACGCGATCTCCACACATCCTCCAAGGTTCGCACCAGATAAACCAGGGCAAAACTAATCACCAGCAAAACCGCCGCTGCCTCGCCTGCCCGCCCAAACTGAAGGGCCTGCACCTGGTCGTAGATATAGATGCTAACCATCTGGGTCTTGCCCGGAATGCTGCCCCCCACCATCAGCACCACCCCGAACTCCCCTAGCGTATGGGCAAAGGCCAGAATGGTGCCAGAAAGAATGCCCGGCCAAGTGATGGGCAGAATCACCTCGAGCCAGATCCGCCGCCACCCCGCTCCCAGGGTGCGGGCGGTCTGAATCAAGTCCAGCTCGAGGCTTCGAAAGGCTTCGCGGTAGCCATTGAGGGCAAAGGGTAGGCTGAAGAGCACCGACCCCACCACCAGCCCCTCAAAGCGAAAAGCCCAGGTGAAACCGAAAGTTTGGGCTACTGGGCCATTTTGTCCCAGCAGCAGCAGTAGATAGAAGCCCAGCACCGTGGGAGGCAGGGTCAGGGGCAGCAGCACGATGGACTCTAGCATCCGCTTGCCCCAAAAGCGCTTGTGGGCCAGCACCCAGCCCAGCGGCAGACCCAACAGCAACAGGATCAGCGTGGTGACCAGGCTAACCTCGAGGGTCAGTTGCAGGGTCTGCCAGAAAACCGGGTCAGTCAAGCTTTTCCCCCGGCAACAAGAAACCATACCTGCGCAGCACTTGATGGGCTGCCGAAGTACCGATGTAGTCATAGAAGCGCCGCACCGCCGGGCGATCCTGGCCGCGCATCATCACGTAGGTCTGGTTTAGGCGCAGGTGGCTCTCCAGGGGGGCCAGCCAGAACACCCCCGCCCGCTCCATGGTTTCGCTCTTGGCAATCGAGAGGGCAATCAGGCCAATGTTGGTGCTGGTCAGGGCCAGTTGAGCCGCCTGGGCGATGTTTTCACCATAGACAAACTCGAAGCTGGGCTTGCCCCTTCGTAGGGGGGCTATATCGTAGTAGGCCGGGATGCCAGCCGTCATCTCCTCCCACTTGGCCAGGCGGGTTTGGCGCAGTAGGCCATAGCGCTCTAAGAGCGTCACCCCAGCCCGCCCATAGGGGGCATGAACCGGGTTGGCAATGGCCATTTTGGTCACCCTGGGGTCGAGCAGTATTCGCAGCCCTAACTGCCGAGGATCGAGGCCTTGCTGAACAAGCCGATGGGAAACCCAGATGACCATGCGCCCGACCGCATACATCCGCACGGTTCCAGGCGTGGTCAGACCGGTCCGCTCGAGCAGATTTGGGAACACCTCATCGGCAGAAAAAAACAGATCTGCCGGAAGCCCCTGCTGAAGCTGGGTGTACATCTTGCCCGAGGAGCCAAAGCTGATCGAGACGCGCACATCAGGGTTTTGCCGCACGAAGTCTCGAGCAATTTCACTGAGCGCAAACTGGAGATCGGCGGCTGCTACCACGCGAATGGTATCGGATTGAGCCCAAGCGGTTCCCAGCAACAGCCAAACCCATAGAATCCAATGCTTCATGCCGACCCCAAAGAAGTTACAGTGTAACTATAGACCACCGACCAGGGCAAAAACAAGCTCGCAGCTACTTTTCCAGCAACTGTTCGATAAAGCGCAGACTGGCCTTGGCCATCTCCAAACGCCATAACAACGAGACCGCTTGCACGCCCTCGGTCCCGAGGTTCCGGGCGGTCAGTTCCTGCAATATCTGGCCGTAGACCTTTTGTTGGGCCAACAGCAAGGGTTTGGGGTTGTGGCCCAAACGCATCAGGAAGGCAATTTTGAGCCGCAAATCGGAACGGCCATAGCGCAAGCGGGTCACTGGGGTCAGGAGCCATTTCAAGGCAGAAGCTCGACCTGTTGCGGTCGCAGCAAAAAGGGTTCTGGGTGGCCCCGCCTCACCCTCTTCCTGCCGCACCGCTTCCACCAGTCCAAGAGCTTGCAGGTGCTCCAAGGCCCGATAAACCTGGGTGCGTTGAATGCGCCAGATATCGCCCAGTTCGCCGCTCGAGGCAAACAAGGCCGCAATACGAAATCCATGCGACTCCTGCTCCAACAGGGCTGCCAACACGGCCCAGTCGGTGGTTGAAAGCTTTTGAACTGCCTCCTCCGCCACAACCATAGCCTATCGCACTCTTCGCACATAGCTGCACCGGGCCTCGAGTCTTGCTGGGATATCCCTAGAAGTACGGCAGTGAAAGCATCTCTGATCAAACTGGCCTCTCCCCTCCCAGAGCAAGCTCTACCGAGCTTGCTATTTTGTGCAGGGTATAGAGTGGTTTGCGTTTGGATTAGCTGAATCCAAGAGGCCGCGAACCACTTCCCCCATATAAGTCAACCAGCACGGCACCGCACTACGATTTGCAGTCACCGCTCCAGGTTTGGAGTTGATGGCTGGTTACGTCTGTAGCCTTGCAAAAGCGGAGAGCACCCTTACAGGTGCTCTCCAAACCAAACTTGCGCTACTTCAGTCCCAAAGCCTTTCGGGCGGCATTTACCTGGGCTGCGGTCATGGTCTTGGCCCTTTGCGCCCGTACTTCGGCGGCAGTAAAGGGTCTCTGACCCGCAGGCAGTTTGTTGCCCCACTGGGTCGAGATGTGGTTGAGCACCGCAGCAATATCTGCGTCGCTAAGCTGGCGATAGCTCGGCATCACCCCGTTGTACTTCGCCCCCTTGACCGTTATTTCACCACTCATTCCCCATAGCAAAACCTGAATAAGCCAAGCCCGACCGCCTTTAGCAGCCAAAATCACGGGTACATGACCGGCCAGTGGGGGAAAGACACCGGGAATACCTGCACCCGTGGGCTGGTGGCAGCCCTGGCATTGCTGGTATAAGGTAGCCCCGCTTTGCGCAAAAGCAGCAGAAAACAGTAGAACCAACGCAACCATTAGATGCTTCATCTAAACTCCTCCATCGGTGATTTTACGTCAACATCCTATGGGACGTTTATACGTGCCCGGTTGCTGCCCACTTGCTGTGGGGTTGGGCGGTTGCCGCCCACATTGCGGGCATTGGCCACCTCCACTGCCGTGACGGGCCGATGCTCGCGTGGAAGCAGCTTGTCATTACCCCACGCATTGAGGATGTGGTTGAGCACTGTGGCGATCTGCTCGTCGGTGAGCTGTCCAAAAGCCGGCATGACCCCATTGTAGGTATTGCCTTTGACCCGGACGGGGCCCTGCATTCCAAAAAGCAGGGTGTTGATGAGGTGAGCACGTCCCTCTGCGGTTTTGATGAGCTCGGTGGTGTGGGCCGCCAGCGGCGGGAAAGCCCCTGCCCTTCCCTGCCCATTCTCACCATGGCAGAACACGCAGTTCTGCTGGTATAGCTGGGGCCCGGTCTGGGCCAACGCTAGGCTGAAGAGTGCCAGAAGCCCGAAGAGTGTTCTCACACCTCGAGTATAGCCTCGAGCCTCCAGCCAAATGTAAGATTTGCGCCTCACAACGGGTTTAGTTAATCATTCCTAAATGCCGCAGGCCAGCAATGCCGATAACACGCCACCAACTTTGCCCTTCATTTAGCTGAAATCAAGCTGGAGACAAGATTCTATTCTTATGAAGGTGACCCTAACGCGACTTCACCTCCGACCAGACCTTATTGAAAGCATCGGCCTGGTCGCCTAGGTCGGAGAGCATCTCGAGGCGGGCCCGTTTCTCCTGGGTGGGGTAGATGAGAGGGTTGTCCTTTTCTTCGATTAGATCCATGGCGGCGGCCACCGGCGTGGCATAGCCAATCGAGTTGGAGATTTGCGCGGCGATCTCGGGCTCGAGCAAGAAGTTGATGAACTTGTAGGCCAGCTCGTGGTTGGGGCTTTTCTTCAGCACCACCAGGTTGTCGGTCCAGAGGGTAGCCCCTTCGACAGGAATGACATATTTGAGCCTGGGGTTCTCGGCCTGGGCCGCCAGAATATCTCCAGAGTAAGCAGGCCCCACGGCAATGTCACCCGCAATCAGACGGTCACGGATGCTGGTTCCGCCTGCAAAGCCCTGCGAGCGGCGCTTGGCCTCGAGCAAAAGGGTCTGTACCTCGGCCAGTTTAGCCGGGTCGGTGGAATTGACCGACTCGCCCTTGAACTTGAGGGCTGCCCCCACCATCTCGCGCATCTCGTCGAGCAGCAAGAAGCGCCCCACCTGCCTGGCCGGATCGAACAGCACCGCCCAGCTCTCCACCGGCCCCTGCACCAGGTCTTCCCGGTAGGCCAGCCCGGTGGTTCCCCACTGGTACACCACGCTGTACCTGCCCCCCGGATCGAAGGCAGGGTCGGTGAACTGGGGGTCGAGGTTCTTCAGGTTGGGAATTTTGGCCTTGTCGAGTTCCTGCAGGCTGCCGGCCCGTGCTAGCGAACCCACCGTGTAGTCGGCAGTAATCAGCACGTCGTACTCGGCGTCGCCCCCGGCTTGCAGCTTGGAGAGCATGGCCTCGGGGGAGTCGTAGGTATCCTCCACCACTTTGATGCCCTCGCGCTGTTCGAAGGCCTCGAGCACCTCTTTGGGCATGTAGTCCGACCAGTTCAAAAGGCGCAGCTCTTTCTTCTGCTGCCCACAACCGGCCACCAAAAGCCCCAACAAAGCAACCAACCAAACTCTGTTCATTCGCACCTTCCTCCGCTCGCGCACTTACGAGCGCTTCCTCCAGAACAGTGTCCCCAACAACAGCACCAAAATTGTAATCCCCACCATCAAAGTGGAGAGGGCGTGAATCTCGGGGCTTACCCCCAGCTTGACCGAGGAGTAGATGTAGAGGGGCAGGGTGGTAGAGCCAGGGCCGGCGGTAAAAAAGGTCACCACAAAGTCGTCGAGCGAAAGGCTAAACGCCAGCAAGGCCCCCGAGACCACCCCCGGCATGATCAGGGGCAGCGTAACCTCGCGGAAGGTGAGCCAGGGGGTCGCGCCCAGGTCTTTGGCTGCTTCCTCCAGGGTTGGGTCGAGCAGCATCAGCCGCGCCCGTACTACCAGGGTCACGTAAGCGATCTGGAAGCTAATATGGGCCAGGATGATGGTAAACAGCGACAGGCGGGGCCAGCCAATGGCGTCGCGCACCACGTCAAACAAGAGCAGGAGAGATATGCCCATCACCACATCCGGCACCACCACCGGCACGTAAAGCAAGTAGCGCAGGGCATTTTGCCAGCGGAACCGGTAGCGCACCAGCCCCAGCGCCAACAGGGTGCCCAGAACGGTCGAGACCAGCGTGGACACCACCGCCACAATCAGGGTGTTGGTGAGGTACTCGAGGATGCGCTCGTTGCTAAACAGCCGTATGTACCAGTCGAAGGTGAAGCCGGTAAAGCGCACCCCAAAGCGGCTCTGGTTGAACGAAAGCGCCACAATGACCAGTATGGGCAGGTACAAAAAAGCAAATACCAGCCAGGCGTGAAAGGAGAGCCAGCGCCTCATACCAGCTTATCCAGTCCTTTCTCGCCCTGGGTGCGGGCGTAGAGCCACAAGCCCAGCAGCACCATAGCCATCAGCACCATGCTGGCCGCGCTACCGAAAGCCCAGTTCTGCGCGGAGCCAAACTGGAGCTGGATCAGGTTGCCCACCAGCGTAACCTTCCCACCCCCCAGCAGGTCGGCAATCACAAAAGTGCCCACCGCCGGGATGAAAACCAGCAGGAAACCGGCAAACAAACCCGGGACCGTCTGGGGAAAAATGGCCTCCCAAAAAGCCCGAATGGGCCTGGCCCCCAGGTCGTAGGCGGCCTCGAGCTGGCTCCAGTCAATGCGCTCGACGGCAGCATAAAGCGGCAGCACGAAAAAAGGCAGGTAGGTGTAGACCGTAGCCACGTAGACCGCAAAGGTAGAGGGCAGCAGCTCGGCAGGCGGGAGGCCAAAAGCCGTGATGAGGCCGTTTATCAGGCCCTCTTTCTGGAAGACCACAATCCAGGCATAGACCCGGATCAGAAAGTTGGTGAAGAACGGGATGACCACCAGCAGCAGCAAAGCTTCCTTGTAGCGGCTCTGGGCGACGTAAAAGGCCAGCGGGTAGCCCAGCAACATAATGAATACCGTTGACCAGAAACCAATCCACAGGCTACGCCCGATGATTTCTACAAACAGCGGGTCGGAGAAAAAACGCAGGTAGTTATGCAGGCCAAAGGGCGGTACAAGCTGGCCCAGACTACCCCGGCTCATCAGCGAGGCCACCAGCATAATGAGGGTGGGAATCAACACGAACAGCACCAGCCAGAAGGCTCCCGGCCCAATGGTGAGAAGCATCTGGCGCAGCCGTTCCCAGGGCGTCGCAGCCTCACGCATAGGGATTACTCCCCTCGGCCCCACCCTGGATGACCACCAACTTCTCGGGTGTAAGGGCCACCCAGACTTCTTCATCGTAGGTGAACTCTTCATGTCCCGGTTCCTGGATGTCCTGGTTGAGGGTGTCGCACATCAGGCGCTGACCATCTACCAGCAACACATACTGGTTTTCCGAGCCGGTGTAAATGATGTCGTCTACCTTGGCCCGAAAGACGTTGGGCAGGTTGGGTTTCTCGCGGAAGAGGCGAATTTTCTCCGGACGAATCGAGAGTAAAACCTCTTGCCCTGGGGTGAGGGCGTCCTCTTTATCGAGCTCGAGCTCGCCGATAGAGGTCTTAACCTTGCGCGGCTCCAGGGCCTTGGCCGGAATGAGGTTGGAATCGCCGATAAATTTGGCTACAAAAGCGGTTTGCGGCAGTTCGTAGATCTCCTCGGTGGGGCCTAATTGCTCGATGCGGCCCTTGTTCATCACGGCGATGCGATCCGACATCACCAGGGCTTCTTCCTGGTCGTGGGTCACGAAAATGAAGGTAATGCCCAGCCGCTCTTGCAGGTTCATCAGATCCACCCGCAGTTCTTGGCGCAGCTTGAGGTCGAGGGCCGAAAGCGGCTCGTCGAGCAGCAGCACCTCCGGTTCGTTGACCAGGGCCCGGGCCAGGGCAATCCGCTGGCGCTGCCCCCCGGACATCTGGTCGGTGCGGCGTTTTTCGTAGCCCGGAAGGTTGATGAGTTCCAACGCCCATTGTACCCGTTTGGCAATCTCGTCCCTGGGCATTTTTTTCATGCGCAAGCCAAAGGCGATGTTCTGCTCCACGGTCATGTGCGGGAAAAGCGCGTAGTTCTGGAAGACCGTGTTGACCGGGCGCAGGTAGGGCGGCACCTGGGTCATATCCTTTCCACCGATAATGACCCGGCCCTCGTCGGGCGTATCGAAGCCCGCAATCATTCGCAGCAAGGTCGTCTTGCCACAGCCTGAAGGCCCCAATAGGCTAAAAAACTCACCATCCCGAATGTCGAGGGTAATATTATCCACTGCCTTGTGTTCACCAAAGCGCTTGGTGACGCCCTCGAGGTGCACCGCAAGGCTATCACCCAGCTTTCGGTCGCGTCGGCCACGAAATAGGGTTGGTTCCACAGGGCAGAGTGTACGCTCTGGTAAAGGATGTGAGCAACACATCAGCCCACATCTCAGTGGAAAAGGTAGTCTACTGTACCTGCCCCAACCCAATCTTTAACTTATAGAGCAGCCAAGCTTATGAAATCCAACTCCATAGCCCAACAGTGGGAACGAACGAACTCGAGGCGCTTCATGCCGGATGCTCGGCGGCGGTTCGAGGTTTTGCAGTCTCGTCCATTTTTCGACTTCATGCTACTGGCCGACTCCGAATTCGGCACTTTACTAATGGAGGCCCGCCAGGCTTTGTGCGAAGAGATGGGGCTTCAGGCCATCCTGGCCTTGCGTAAGGGCGAGGTCTTGTACGAGGCCGCTGCGTGGCCCCTACCCGATGCCCCTTGACGAAGAGGCCTAAACTAGCTACTATTCTTTTTGCCCTGAGCCGGGATGGCGGAATTGGTAGACGCACATGATTCAGGGTCATGCGCCCGCAAGGGTGTGCAGGTTCAAGTCCTGTTCCCGGCACCAGCCAAACCCCCAGCATTGGGGGTTTTGTTTGTGCATCTAGCCCCCGCAGGCTACCTTCGAACCCCGCCAGCTTCAATACCCTGCTGGCTTATCTCATCCCCGTCAGATTTTCGGCTGCATAGAGCGGTTTTTCGGAAAGAGTCAACAGATACAATCAGAATCATGATCTACGTGCCCGACTTCCTCGAGACCCCCCGTGCGAGGATGTGTCCATGATTTCTCGACGCGATATCCTCGAGGCCGAGCAGCGCATCCGCCCGTACATCCGCTATACCCCAGTGATCGAGATGGAGCGGGGGGCTTTTGGGGTGCAGGGGCTGCTCACGCTCAAGCTCGAGTCCCTCCAGCACGCTGGTTCTTTCAAACCCAGAGGGGCCTTCAACCGCATCCTTTCCCACCAGATACCCTCTGCCGGGGTAATTGCGGCCTCGGGGGGCAACCATGGGGCCGCCGTGGCCTATGCCGCCCAAACCCTGGGTCTTCCTGCCGAGATTTTTGTCCCTACCGTCTCGACCCTGCCTAAAGTGGAGAAAATTCGCAGCTATGGCGCCCAACTTCACATCGGCGGGGCCAACTATGCCGAAGCGCTGGAATTGTGCCTGAAGCGCCAGCAGGAAACCGGCGCCCTGTGGGTTTCGGCCTACGAAAGCCCCGAAACCCTAGCTGGGCAGGGCACAGTCGGCAAGGAGTTCGATGAGCAAGCTGAGGGCTTAGACACCGTTCTGGTAGCGGTGGGCGGTGGCGGCCTGATTGGGGGCATCGCAACCTGGTTTCAGAACCAGGTGCAGGTGATTGCAGTGGAGCCCGAAAACTGCCCTTCGCTTTACCAATCGCAAAAAGCTGGGCAGCCCACAGACGTAAAGACGGGCGGTATCGCCGCAGACTCACTGGGTGCTAGGCGCGTGGGCGATTTGATGTTTGAAATTGCCCAGCAATACATCCCCCAGGTGCGGCTGGTCTCAGATGAAGCCATTCTGGAAGCGCAGCAAATACTGTGGAAGACCCTGCAACTGGTCGCAGAACCCGGCGGTGCTACAGCCCTGGCGGCCCTGATTTCCGGAGCCTACAAACCCAGCCGGGGCGAGCGCATCGGCGTGTTGGTGTGTGGTGGCAATGCTGACCTGAGCAAATTTGCCTGATCTTGGTCGAGGCCACGCTCAAGCGGCTGCCTATATGGTTACGAACCAAACCCAATGGTCATGGGGGCATTTATTAGAGCAAACACAAAAAATAGATGGTTCGAGATTCTGCTATCGCTGCCACACCCTCGAGCTTCGGATCTTCTGCGTATACCGTTTGGCATTCCATCTCACTTTACCCTCTCACCAAACGGTGATAAACTTTTATTTGGTTAGTTCTCCCAAGATTCCGAGGGGGGTGGGTTGCAAACCCACCCTTCTTTCTTGGGGAAGAGGAGGTGAACGAGTGGAAATGGACAAGCTGGTCGAAAGCGTTCTGACCCCACTCGGCTACGACGTGCTCGAGGCCAGCCTCAAGAGCGGTAAAAGCCCGGTGCTTTTGGTGCGCATTGAACGAAAGGACGAGGTGCCCATCTCGGTTGCCGACCTCGAGCGGGCCAACCGGGTACTCGGAGCCCATCTGGACAGGCTCGAGGCCGAGTTTCCCGAGCGCTACCTGTTGCAAGTGGAGTCGCCCGGGGCCGACCGTCCCCTGTTCACCGCCCGCCACTTCGAGCGCTTTGTGGGCCTCAAAGCCAAGGTGCGCAGCTCCGAGGGGAACTTTACCGGGCGGGTTGGGTTGGTCAAGGGCGACGAGGTGGAGTTTTTGCTCGAGACGGGCGAGCATCGCACCCTCAAGTTGGGAACCTTTAAGGCCAACCTAGCCGAGTGGCCGGATAGGCCAAGGTAAAAAGCGGTTGTAGGTCGCGAGGACGTGTTTTTGAACGGCGACCCGAGATATAGACACAAAGGAGGGACAATCCGTGAATAAAGATTTTGTAGACGCCCTTTCCCAGGTAGCTCACGAGCGCGGGGTTACCGCCGAGGAGTTGATTTCCAACTTCGAAGAAGCCCTGCGTTTGGCTTATCTACGGCAGAAGGGTTTTCGCCAGAAAGAAGTGGAAGAAGAGGGTAAAGGTCCCATTGTCGAGGTACACCTAGACCCCCAGGAGGGGAGCCTCGAGGTGCTGGAAATCAAGCGGGTGGTAGAAACCATCGAAGACCCCGATAAAGAAATTGAGCTTGCCACCGCGCAAAAGTACGACCCCGAGGTAGCCTTGGGCGAGGAGATGGAGTTTCCGGTAGACCCCGAGGAGTTTAGCCGCATCGCTGTGCAGATTGCCAAGCAGGTGCTTACCCAGCGCCTCAAGGAGGCCGAGCGCACCCGTGTGCACAACGAGTACAAAGACAAAGAGGGGGAAGTGGTCACGGGCAGCGTGGCCCGGGTGGACAATCGGGGGAATGTGTACGTCGAGCTGGGACGGGGCGAAGCCCTGATGCCGCAAAAAGAACAAATCCCCACCGAGCGCTACTACCCTGGACAGCGGGTCAAGGTCTACCTGAAGCAGGTGCAGCGCTCGGCCAAAGGCCCTAGCTTGGTGGTCTCCCGCGCCAATGAAGAACTGTTGCGGTATCTGCTGCGGCAAGAGGTGCCCGAGATTGCCGAAGGCATTGTGGAAGTCAAGGCGGTGGCCCGCGAGCCGGGTAGCCGCTCCAAAGTGGCCGTGATGAGCCACAACCCCAACGTAGATCCCATCGGGGCCTGCATCGGACATAAGGGCCAGCGCATCCAGGCGGTATCGGCAGAACTGGGCCGCGAGCGGGTGGATATTATCCAGTGGAGTCCCAACCCCAAAGAGTTTATCCGCAACGCTCTTTCACCCGCTACCGTAGGAGAAATCGCGACCGAGGCCGCTACCACCGAAGAGGGCAAAAACCGTGCCAAGGTCGTGGTTGCCAAGGATCAACACTCGCTGGCCATTGGCAAGGCTGGGCAAAACGTGCGCCTAGCCTCCAAGCTGACCAACTACGAGATTGATTTTGAGGAAGCCGAGGAAATTACCGACCTCGACGCTGCCATGCTCAAGGCTGCGGAGAAGGAAGAGGGTGTTAAGGTTTCGCAGGATGCCAAGAGCCGCTTCGAGAGCCTCTTCAAGGAAGATGAGTGAGGTCAAAAGTCGAAACTCTGCTTTTGACGCGCGAAAAGTGACCTGCGAGATGCGATGGAGACCAGATGTCAGCCGCTAAACACATCCCCATTCGACAGTGCATCGCCTGCCGTGAACGCAGGCCCAAGCGCGAATTGTTGCGGGTGGTTCTGACGGAGGCAGGCCCCGTTCTCGACCCTACCGGGCGTAAGCCCGGACGCGGGGCCTACGTGTGCCCCGACAAACCCGCGTGCTGGGAAGAGAAAAAGTTGCGCCGTTTTGCTGGAAGTAAAGCCGCAGAACTATCGCAGGCACTTCACACTGTACTGCAAGGTATCGCCAATCAACGCACCCAAGACAGAGCGCCTCAACAGAGAGGTCAGAACCATGACCTACCCTGAGTTCTGAGGCCTGCGATATAAAAACAGGAGGTTCGCATGGCAAAAATCAGAATCTATCAGCTCGCCAAAGAACTGAGTATGGCCAATGACGAGCTGCTCAAAATCCTCGACGAGATGGGCGTGGCCTACAAGTCCCATGCCAGTACCCTCGAGGAAGACACCGCTACTGCCGTCAAGGAACTCATCGGCGAGCAGAGGGTGGCCGAAGCTGCCAAAAAAGCCGAGGAAGCTCGCCAATCCATACCCCATCGCCCCCCGGTAGTGGTCATCATGGGCCACGTAGACCACGGTAAAACCAGCTTGCTGGACTACCTGCGCAAAAGCCGCATCGCCGAAAAAGAGGCTGGGGGCATCACCCAACATGTGGGGGCCTTCGAAGTAAAGACCAAGGGGGGCACCGTGGTTTTCATTGATACCCCCGGCCACGAGGCCTTCACCACCATCCGACAGCGCGGGGCCAAGGTAGCCGACATCGCCGTAATTGTGGTGGCCGCTTCCGAAGGCGTGATGCCGCAAACCAAGGAAGCCATCGCCCATGCCAAGGCTTCTGGGGCCAAGGTCATCTTTGCTGCCAACAAAATGGATTTGCCCAACGCCGACATCAACAAGGTCTACCAGGACTTAATGCAAATGGGCATCGTCTCGGTAGCCTATGGCGGTGATGCGGAGGTGCTGCCTATCTCGGCCAAAACCGGCCAGGGCATCGCGGACTTGCTCGAGACCATCTTGCTGACCGCCGAACTTGAAGACCTGCGGGCCGACCCCAAAGCCGAGGCCCAGGGGGTCATCCTGGAAGCACGGGTGGACAAGCAAGCGGGGGTTTTGGTCAGTCTGCTGGTGCAGCAAGGCACCCTCCACATCGGCGACTATGTGGTGGCGGGGGAGCACTGGGGCAAGATCAAGGCCATGTCCGACGCCGAGGGCACCCGGCGCAGCGAGGCCGGCCCGGGCAGCGCCGTGCAGGTCTTGGGGTTTTCAGACTTGCCGGTGGCGGGCGATACGTTCACCTGGGTTCCCGATCAGGTGGCCGCTAAAGAAATCACCGAGGAACGCATCGAAGAACGCAAGGCCAGCCAGGGGGTATCCGAGCTGGGCCGAGCCCGCAACCTGGCCGATCTCATGCGCAAGGTACAAGAAGCCGAGCAGAAAGAGATCAACCTGATCCTGCGCACCGACACCCAGGGTTCCCTGGAGGCCATCCAGAACATCTTGGCCAAGGAGTCCACCGAAGAAGTCAAGATCAATGTGCTGCTGGCCGGGGTAGGAGCTCCCAGCGAGTCGGATGTGCTGCTGGCTTCTACGGCCAATGGGGCCATCCTTTCCTTCAGTGTCAACCCCAGCGGCTCGGTCAAGAAAATGGCCGAGCAAAAGGGTGTGCCGTTGCAAACGTTCCGCATCATCTACGAGCTGATAGACGAGATTCGCAAGATGGTCAAGGGGCAGCGCGAGCCAGTGTATAAAGAAGAAATCCTAGGTACTGCCGAGGTGCGGGCGATCTTCAAGCTCTCGCGGGGGGTGATTGCAGGCTGTATGGTGACCTCGGGCAAGATTACCCGCAATGCCGACATGCGGGTGCTGCGCAAGGGTAAGGAGGTCTGGAAGGGCAAGATTGAGGGGCTCAAGCGCGTCAAGGAGGATGTGCGCGAGGTAGCCCAGGGTTTCGAGTGTGGAATTTTGCTCGAGGGCTTTACTGAGTTCCAGGAGGGCGACATCCTGGAAGCCAGCCAGCAGGTCGAGGTGGCAACGGATTAGGCTAAAGTGCTAACCTCGAGCCACTTTTCCGCTACCATGATGTAAATGACAAACCTCGCACGGTGGGTTTTCAATCTGTTGTTCACCCTAATTCCGGTGATTCTGCTGGGGGTGTTCTTTGTCAGCATATCGGTGTTTTTGCGCGACCTGAACGAGTACCGAAACCGGCAAACGCAGGCCGCCGAAGCCCGGCTCGAGGCCCTCCAGTTGCGGGCTATTGGCAATGTGAATGCCCAAACCTTGGAGCAAACCCGAAAAATCCTAACCCAGCGCCTGCAAAACATTGGCGTGCGGGGTTTTCGCATCGAGGTCCAGGACAGCCGTGTAACCGTGCGCCTGCCCGAGCTCGAGGCCGCCCAGCGCAACCGGGTCAATGCTTTGCTGACCCAGCGAGGCAACCTGGCCCTCCAGTTGGTCAAAACCAGTGCCAGCAACCGTTCCATCGGTCAGCTCCAACTGACCGACCTGGAACCACCCCTGCTCACCAACCGCGACCTGGACAGGGTTCAAGCAAGCCAGGGGGAGTCTGGGCGCCCGGCCCTAACCCTGCGCCTGAACCGGGAGGGGGCTGCCAAATTCGCCCGCCTCACTGCGGCCAATGTGGGCCGCCGGGTGGCTATTGTGGTGGACGGGCGTATCCTGATCGCTCCCACCATTCGCGGCCCCATCACCGGGGGTATGGTATCCATCCAGGGTTTCAGCTCGCAGCAGGTGGTTGAGCGCCTTGCCGACCTGCTGCAAACCGAACCTTTGCCCCTGCGGCTCGAGCTGGTCAAACCCTAGTGGACGTTATAGAGTGTGTAGGCTGCATTTATGAAGCACTGGCATCGCTGGTTCGCCCTCGCCACCCTGGCCCTGATGGCCCTGGGGCCGGGGCTACTCTGGTCAACCGGCAAGGCCAAAACTGGAGACGGCTTCACTCAGGGATGGAGCGCCGTTCCCCTTCCCCAGCAACTGGTAGAAGCCAAAAGCAAGCTCCAAACCGCAGGCTCCGGCCTGATTGCCGTAGCCCTTCGGCCAGTCGCCCGCAACCTCCAGCTTGCGATTCACTTACAAACCCTTGTACTCCAGGCTCCTATCTACCGTCATCGCCTTTATTTGATCTACTCCCGCCTGCAAACCGATGGAGCCTAGTCCGGCCCAATCGAAACTGGGGAGCACCGAGTCCACAATCCCTCACCACCGCTCTTCTCCCAATCTCCTCTTTTCGGTTCCAAGCCCAAGCCCTCTGGTTCACACGCTTCATTTTCGACAGGTAGCTTATGACCAACCGCCTCTGGACAGGTATTTTGCTCTTGCTGCTCCTTTTGGGAGCCATCGTAGGGCTTTTTCGACCCTGGGAAGCCCGTAACCCACAAAACCCCTTGTTGCCCGCCGACGGCCTGATTCGCCTGGGCCTCGACCTACAGGGTGGGCTGCGCATCACCCTCAAAGTGGTTAATCCCAACCCTGACCCGGCCGTGGCCAGAACCGAGCTGGACGTGGCCCGCACCGTGATCGAAAACCGGGTCAACGCCATCGGGGTGGCCGAGCCGCTGGTACAGGTGCAGGGCAACGACCGCATCATCGTGGAGCTGCCCGGACTCAAGCAAGACCAGCAGCAACGGGCCCTCAACCTGATTGGCCAGACCGCCAAACTCGAGTTCCGTATCGTCAACCAAGGCGCCACTGGCACTACCGTAGCGCAAATCAACGAGCAATTGCGGAATTCCGGCCTCAGCGGAGCCGCGCTGGCGGCTAGGCGGGCCGAGCTCGAGCAAAACCTCTACAAGCTTGAAGACCTGGGCCCGCCCCTGCTCACCGGGGCCGACCTGCGTACCGCCAACGCCTCCTTCGACCAGTTTGGCCGACCCCAGGTAGACATGGAGTTCACCCCCGAGGGAGCCAAAAAGTTTGAGGAGGCAACCCGGGCCAATGTCAACCGCCAGCTCGCAGTCGTGCTGGACGACAAGGTCTTTACCGCACCCAATATCCGCCAGGCCATCGCGGGTGGACGGGCGGTAATTGAGGGGTTATCGGGGGTACAGGAAGCCTCCGACATCGCCCTGGTGCTGCGCTCGGGTTCCTTGCCGGTAAAGCTCGAAGTAGCCGAGACCCGTGCGATTGGCCCCACCCTGGGCCAGGATGCCATCAATGCCGGTATTCAAGCGGGGATTATCGGCACTGTCCTGCTCTTTGTTTTGATTTTCGCCTACTACGGCTTCTGGATGGGGTTGGTGGCCGCACTGGGTCTGGTGTATACCTCCATCCTCCTGTTGGCCTCGATTTCCATGCTGGGCGC
The DNA here is from genome assembly GCF_037443965.1 of Meiothermus sp. Taxonomy (GTDB): domain Bacteria; phylum Deinococcota; class Deinococci; order Deinococcales; family Thermaceae; genus Meiothermus. The sequence continues at coordinate 34,297 of NZ_JBBINI010000024.1, read as the reverse complement.
AACCCTGACGCTGCCGGGCATTGCCGGTCTGATTCTGACCCTGGGCGCTGCGGTAGACGGCAATGTGCTCTCCTTCGAGCGCATCAAGGAAGAGCTCAAGATGGGCAAGAAGTTCCGCCAGGCCATCCCCGGCGGTTTCTCCCACTCCATCATCACCATCCTGGACGTGAACATGTGCCACCTGCTTGCGGCGGCCGCCCTGTACCAGTACAGCACCGGGCCGGTACGGGGCTTCGCGGTGATGCTGGCCCTGGGGGTGGTGACCTCGGTTTTCTCCAACCTGGTATTTAGCCGCTGGCTTCTGGCAACCATCGGCGACCGCCGGGAGGTCAAGCCCCCGTACTGGCTGTGGGGCACCAAAATCAACTTCCTGGGTATTGCGCGCATCGTGACCGCCGCTTCGCTCAGCCTGGCGGTGGTTGCTGCAGGAATTGTGTTCTTCAAGGGCTTCAACTTTGGCATTGACTTCACCGGCGGTACAGCTTTCACCATCCGAGTTCCCGATAGCACCAGGGCCGATCAAATACGCAGCTTCCTTGATACCACTGGGGTTGCCGAAATACGGGGTGCCGAATCCGTGATCACCTCGTTATCCAGCGTTAGTGGAAATGAGTTCTCGGTACGGGTACGGCAGGTCAGTGAGGATCAGCGCATTGAGTTGGAAAAGAAGTTCCAGGAAGGCCTGCAAGCCACCATCCTCCAGTCCGAAACGGTAGGCCCGGCCATCGGGGCCGAGCTGCGTCGGAATACCATTTTTGCGGTGCTAGTGGGGCTGGCGCTCATTCTGATTTACGTGGCCTTCCGCTTCGACTGGGTGTTTGGGGTGGCCAGTGTGATTGCAGTTGGCCACGATGTGGCGATTGTGGCTGGCATGTACAGTCTGCTGGGGCTGGAATTCTCCATCCCCACGGTGGCCGTCTTGCTCACCATCGTGGGTTTCTCCATCAACGACTCGGTCATCATCTCCGACCGCATCCGTGAGAACCTCAAACTGATGCGCGGACGCAGTTACTACGACATTGTTAATGCCTCCATCAACCAAACCCTTTCGCGCACCGTGATGACCTCACTGTCTACCATGCTGCCCCTGCTGGCCCTGCTTTTCCTGGGAGGGCCGGTTCTGCGCGACTTTTCACTGGCGATTTTGGTGGGCTTTATCGTGGGAACCTACTCATCGATCTACGTGGTATCGGCCCTGGTGGTCTGGTACAAGACCCGCGAGCAACAACGCAAGAGCGCAACCAAAGCCCGTTCGGTCTAGTTCGGTGTAGGCACGCCCCCACCTGCCGGTGGGGGTTTTATTTTTTGCACTGGCAGCCGTTCCACGTACGTTTGATCGAGGTACTGCAATAAATGCCGAGCAAACCTTGGTTCCCAGCAGGGGCAAATTGCCCCGTTAAGCTGGGCTACCCTGGTTGCATGAACCCGTCGCTGCAGGGGTATTTTCAAGTTGCACGGACAATCTGGGAGGGGTTGCCGCCGGTCACGCGCTTTGGCACCCAGGACGCGCACATCCTAAAAACCTACCTACCACAGTTACAGCGCTGGGAAGACCCCATTATCAATGGCTTTTACGACACGCTGTTCAGTCACCCGGCTACCCGCTCGGTATTCCGTGAGGGAGAACGGGCGATGCGCGAGCAGGTTTTGCGGGTCTGGTATCGGCGCACCATTGCCGGGCCTTTCAACCTCGAGTACTTCGCCTGGCAGCTCTTGGTAGGCCAGATACACCAGAACCGAGGCATCTCCAAAGGCCAGGTGATGGTGATGTGGGGCTGGCTTACCGAACAAATCTGGCAACTTTCCCACATCACCCTGCCCCTGGACGAAGCCGACCAGCTAACCATGGCCTGGATGCGCCTCGCGAATTCGGTCAAGGCCATGGCCGCCGACGAGCGCCTCGAGGCCTATCTGCAAGAATTGGAAAAACAAACCGGCAGCAACCCACGCATTCTACAGTCGGCCGCAGTGAGCTGGCTCGAGGAGTTGGACAAGGGTTCCAAGCGTAGCTGAGTACCGCCAGCCCGACTCCTATTAGGTATACCGCACCCAGAGAGCAAGGCTTGCCCGAGGAGCTTCCGAGATTTGAAAAAATACTCTGCGTGGCACGGAGGGCTATTCCCACTCGATAGTGGCAGGGGGCTTGCTGGTGATGTCGTAGACCACCCGGCCAATCTCGGGCACCTGGCGGGTAATTTTGCGGGCCACTTCATCCAGAAAATCCAGCGGCAGCCGGGCCCAATCGGCGGTCATGAAATCCACTGTGGATACTGCCCGCAACCCCAGCACATAGCCGTAGCTCCGCTCGTCGCCGATCACCCCCACACTTTGCATGGGGGTCAGGATGGCCGCAGCCTGCGAAACCTGATCGTAGAGGTTCCAGTCACGCAGGCTCGAGATAAAGATATCGTCGGCCCGCCGTAGGATGTCCAGCTTTTGCGGCGTCACCTCGCCCAGAATGCGAATTGCGAGACCCGGCCCCGGAAAGGGGTGGCGCATGCGGATGGGCTCGGGCAAGCCCAGCAGCAGGGCCAGCTCGCGCACCTCATCCTTAAACAAATAGCGGAAAGGCTCCAGCAGTTCAAACTGCAGGTCGGGGGGCAGCCCCCCCACGTTGTGGTGGCTCTTGATGTTGGCGCTGCCCTCACCGCTGCCCGCCGACTCGATCACATCGGGGTAGAGGGTGCCCTGGGCCAGCCATCTGTAGCCCTGGGCCGATAGCCGCCGGGCCTCGAGCTCGAACACCCGGATAAACTCCCGACCCACAATCTTGCGTTTTTCTTCGGGGTCGGATACCCCCTGCAGGGCCGACAAAAACTGCTCCGCAGCATCCACCACCCGCAGGGCCTGGCCCAGTGGACGCAGGGCCTGCTCGACCTCCTGGCGTTCGCCCAGGCGCAACAAGCCATGATCAACAAATACCGCCGTCAGCTTGTCGCCAATGGCATGGGAGAGCAGCAGGGCCAGCGTGGACGAATCCACCCCACCCGATACCGCCAGCATCACCTTGTCGTCACCCACTTTGGCCCGAATCTCGGCGATCAGGTTTTCTAGGGTGTGCTGGGCTGTCCAGTCGCGGCTGACCCCTGAGAGAACCAGAAAATTCTCCAAGACCTGCATCCCTTTGGGACTGTGTACCACCTCGGGGTGGAACTGCACCCCAAAGGTACGACCGTCGGGAGCGGCAATGGCCGCCACCGGGTTTTCATCGGTCTTGGCAACCACCTGCCAGCCCTCCGGCAAGACCGTGACGGCATCGGAGTGTGACATCCACATCTGCAACTCGCCTTCTAGGCCGTCGAATAGCGGGCCGGTGTGAAAAGTCAGATGGGCCTTTCCGTACTCGCGCCGTCCGGCCCGCTCGACCTTGCCCCCGTAGTGCTGGGCCAGGTACTGCATTCCGTAGCAGATGCCCAAAACAGGCCAGCCCTGCTCGAGCACCCCTGGGGCAGGCCGAGGACTCGCAGGATCGAACACCGAGGCCGGCCCACCCGAGAGGATGAGCGCCTGTGGATTTTCGGCTTTGATACGCTCCAAACTTGCAGTTCCGGGCAGTATGACCGAATAAGCCCGTAACTCCCGGATACGGCGGGCAATCAGGCGGGTGTACTGCGAACCATAGTCGAGGATAACCACACTCATGCCAAGAGCATAAGGCCCAGGGTCATTCGCTCCAAGCCGGGGGTCGCTCATACCGTTTCCGCTTGAATCCTTCACCGCCGTGCGTAGTCAAAGGTGAAGGATTCAAGCCGACCGAAGGGAGTAAAAGTGCATTCCGACAGTATCGTTTAGACTTTCAAGGGTGAACGATACCGCCGGAATGCGTATCACATCCGCACAGGAGGCTGATTCCTAGCGCCTAAGCCCTTCTGCCGCGGCGTGACAATGGCTACTAAAAGTATCTAAGTGCTCCGGAAACTTAATTCCCGGGATGGATTTTGCTCCCCTAATATCTGGGAGTTGCTTTGAGCGCTTCATTTTGGGAACTTCACGGCATATCAATCTTTAACTTACCAAACCACTAAGAGTGTTTCCTGGGATTAACGGAGACTGATGGTGACGCCGCCAGGATTGGGCACCTCGATTAGCGATTCCACCGGTGCACGGCCCTGTACCCGTACCCGTATGCGATAGACGCCCGGCTGGTCGAAATCCACCTTACCTGGCACCTCAGCAATCTCGATGCCTAGCGGCATTTTTGAGCCTTCAGGAATCTCCAGCACCACGATGCTGGCCCTAGAGCCGGGCGGCTGAAGCCGAAATTCCACCGGATAGACGGTCGTTTCCACGGTAGCCTGGTTTCGCGAGCGCAACCAAAGACCAATCCCCCCGGCCAGCAACAACAGTGGAATAATCCACAACCACAGCAAAAGGCTGCGGCGGCTGGTGTGTGAGGGCTCGACCACCTCGAAAGGCGGCTCGAGGCGCTCCTCGATGCGGATTCGCCTCGGCGGCGTGGCGCTGGATGGGGGCGCGACCGGCTCGCTCACCTGTACCTTGAGGCTCTTACTGGTAGCCGGCTTGGTTGGATTGGGTTCTGGTGTTATTGGCTCAGTGGATGGCGGGGCAGCCGACCCTGTGGGAACAGCAGCCTCGAGCGTAGACGAGGCCGTCTCACCAGGCAATGAGTCCCCCGTCACCTCATCTTGGGCTCGCGCCCTGCGGGCCTCGAGCGTAGACGAGGCCGTCTCACCAGGCGATGAGTCCCCCGTCACCTCATCTTGGGCTCGCGCCCTGCGGGCCTCGAGCGTAGACGAGGCCTCTAATGGAGCTGTGGGCTTTTGATCGTTCCTCATGCCGGACTCGATATGCGCTTCCAGCGCAGCGAAGTCAAGCTGCCCAGTCACATAGTTTTCTAGGGCCTCCCTCCAGGGTACGGCTGGATAGGAATCCCCGGCAATCACCCGAACTGTGTTCAGCAAACCAGCAAAATCCCATTTTTGCTCGGGGCGTGCGACCCCCACTCCACCCAGCCATATCCGGCTTCCTCTAGCCCAAATCAGTTCAGGAATGATGTACCCAATGGGGATATCCCGTTCCTGGGCATGCTTGAGCACACCCAGTAGCTGTTTGACCCATTGCACCAGCCGGGCCATCTCTACCCGACCCGCCAACCAGGAGGCCTGCACCGCACCTACGGGAATCTCTGCGATCCAGACATCCTCTTCTCGATCGATCCACGACAACGTATTGGGTATAGGTGGTTTGGGTGGTTCTTCAGTCAAAGGTTTGAAGGCCAACACTTCGATGCCGGTGCGTATATCTTGCCCTTCATAAACCTCTGTCGCACTGCCCCCCGGCAGCGCAATGCGCCCCCGTAATAAGTAGTGCCCAAGGCTTTCCATAACCCGCAGTATAGAGTACGGCCTACCCTACTGGCGCATTATCTAAACCAGAGATTCGCGTCCTGTACAGTGTGGTCAGGTCTAGGGGAAAAATGTATGAGCTCAACAAATAGCGGACAATAGGGTTTGTATAAGCAACAACTGCCCAACCCACAAGCTCCTCTTTACATCTAGGGTTACAAGCCAAGGCTGAGCAGCCAGGAATTCGGCAGCACGAACCTATCCCCGGATACTCTTTGCAGAACGATATTACTTTATATCTAGACTGGATACGAAATACGTCGCGTTGACACCCTATTTTTGAGAATCCTATAATCGCATTGGCAAGATCAACCTTTATCCCCCGAAGGGGTTTTGCGTTGAAAGGAGCAAGGATGGAGTACAAGGTGACGCTCTCCACCGAAGAAATTGTGCGCGGCCTCAAACACTATCGCCGCATCGCCAAGCAGGATGTTCTTCGGGCACCGGAGACACCGAACCCCGATATCTTCCGCCAGCACGCCGAAGCCCGGCGTGAAATCTATGCCAAGCTGGCCGAGGTGGCCGAAGCCGAAGGACCCGATGCGGTAGTAGGTCAAGCCTTGGAACTGTATCAAGAATTGCCTTTTGTAACCGGGACTGCCGAAGATGCCCACCCCGAGATCAAGGGGCAAGAAAACGCGCTCGAGAACTTCTTCCTGATGATCGGCCTCGACCCCAAAGTTCGCCGGGAAGCCCGTAAGGCCCGCAAACCCGTCTAGCCAAGTAAAAAGAATAAGGTTCAGGGGATAGGGGAAAACCCTTCTCCCAAAGCCCCCTCTCCCTTGCTCTAGTCCCTACCTCCTATGAATCTCGAACTTCTCGCTGCCCAAGCCAAAACCTGCGTGGCCTGTGGTCTGTCGCAAAGCCGAACCCAGGTGGTATTCGGTGAAGGCAATCCAGATGCCAAATTGATGATTGTGGGCGAAGGCCCCGGCGAAGAGGAAGACTTGCAGGGGCGGCCCTTTGTGGGACGCAGTGGGCAATTACTCGATAAAATCCTCGAGGCCGCCGGAATCCCCCGCTCTAGCGTCTACATCGCCAACATCGTCAAGTGTCGCCCACCGCAGAACCGGGTTCCCGAGCCCCTGGAGGCCAAAACCTGCACCTCGCTATGGCTAAATAAGCAGATACTGCTTATCAAGCCACAGATCATCATTCCGCTGGGAGCCACGGCGCTCGAGTTCTTTGCTGGTGAAAAGCTATCCATCACCAAGGTGCGCGGCAAGTTCTTCGAGTGGCAGGGCATCCAAATCTTCCCGATGTTTCACCCTGCCTACCTCCTGCGAAATCCTTCGCGTGAAGTGGGCAGCCCCAAACACCTCACCTGGCAAGACATCCAACTGGTCAAGAAAACCCTTGACGAACTCGGCCCCAAGCAGGGCGTGGAAATCAAAACCATCAGTCAGGAAGCTCTGTTTTGAAAAAAAGTTCGCCCGACAACAAAAACGCTAAAAGCTGGGTGTGAACGGCATCTACTCTTCTGCCCAAGCCCCGATTCGCCAACCCGCATCCCCGACATGACCCTATCTCGAGCCGGCCTTTTTCACCTGGTCGTTGTATATCTGGTCTGGAGCAGTACCTATCTGGCCTTCAAGATAGGCATTAGCAACGGCTTTGAGCCCTTCTGGATGGGGGCCACGCGGTTTATTCCAGCAGCCCTGCTTTTACTGGGATTTGCGGTCTGGCAACGCTGGCGGGTGCGGCTAAGCTGGGCAGAGGCGGGGATGTTGGCCCTATCGGGGGTGGTGCTGTGGCTTGGCGGCAACGGCCTGATCCTGATTGCCACCCAGTATGTGCCCTCCGGCTATGTTGCCCTGATGATTTCCACTGCGCCAATCTGGGCTGCGATTCTGGAAGGCTTGCTGAACCGCAAGCGGCCCCCTGGCCTCTTAATAATAGGCCTGTTGATTGGTCTGTTGGGCATTCTGGCCCTGAATGTGCCCAAACTCAATGCGGGCTCTCCCACCAACCTACTGGCCTTCGCCCTGCTCTTCATCTCACCGCTCTTGTGGGCCAGCGGAACCATCTACACCCAGCGCAAAAGCCCCCAACTGCAAGCCGTAGTTATTTCGGGCTACCAGCAGCTTTTTGCCGGGCTAGGCTTTTTGCTGCTCTCCCCCTTGTTGGGTGAGGCATGGCATACCCCCACGCTGGCAGGCTGGGCCGCCAACCTTTACCTGATTGTCTTTGGCTCCCTGATTGCCTATACCTCCTACATCTTTGCAGTACGGCTGCTGCCTCTGAGCCTTGTGACCACCTATGCCTATGTCAATCCAGTTATCGCGCTGCTGCTGGGGTGGCTTTTCTTGCGCGAGCCCCTGGGAATCTGGACAGTGGCCGGTGCAGCGCTGGTGCTGCTGGGGGTCGGTCTGGTTTTCCGCAGCCGAATGAAATCTGTGGTGCAAACCACCCCACAACCCTGAAATATTAGTGCGTACTTTCACGATATTATGTTTGTGAATAAATTATGCGCACATGCAGCCGATAAGTTGCGCCATGGTAGATTGACCAAACCAGCGGAATCGTCAAGGCGTACCTAACGCAATTCCCCACTGATCTTTGGGGATCGGATCTCGCATTTCAACTATCGAGACACTAAAAGGTTCTGCAGTTGGTCGTCTAGGTCAGTTGATTGGCCTCAATGCTTGAAGTGGCGTGAGCCGGTAAAGATCATTGCCACTCCGAGTTCGTTGCAGGCTGCAATCACTTCTCCATCGCGCTTGGCTCCGCCAGGTTGCACAATGGCGGTAACGCCGGCCGCCGCGGCAGCCCGCACCACATCGTCGAAAGGGAAAAAGGCCTCAGAGGCTAAAACAGCCCCCCTGGCCTTTTCGCCTGCGTTCCACAGGGCACGCTCGGCAGCCCAGATGCGGCTCACCGCACCCGTGCCCAGGCCCACCGTGACTCCCTCCTTGGCCAACACCACATTGTTGGAACGGGTGTGCTTGCCCACATACCAGGCAAACTTGAGGTCGAGCAACTCTTGCGGTGTGGGAATGCGCTCGGTCACGTAGCTCAGATGCAGTTCTTCCCAACGCCGAAGGTCGCGATCCTGGGCTAGAAAGCCCCCCACCAGAGGGCGGAATTCGCGGCTATCGGCATCTTCGGGGGCCGCAACCAACACCCGCAGATCGGGTTTTTTGCTGCGGAACCAGTCGAGGGCTTCCGCGCTCACCTCCGGGGCAATCAACACCTCCAGAAAGGTTCCGCGCATCGCCACTGCGGTTTCCAGATCCACCGGGCGGTTCAGGGCCACCACCCCCCCAAACACCGAGAGCGTGTCGGCGTCGCGGGCACGCTCCCAGGCGGTTTTAGGGTCGTCGGCCAGCGCCACACCACAGGGGTTGGCGTGCTTGACCACCACACAAGCAGGCAGCTCGAGCTCGGTCACTAGGCTCCAGGCCGCATCGGCATCGGCGTAGTTGTTGAAGCCCATGGGCTTGCCGGCCAGCACCCGGGCGTGGAGCACCGGGCCTCTGTGGCCCTCGAGGGCATACAGAGCGGCTTCCTGGTGGGGGTTCTCCCCGTAGCGCAGCTCCACCGGCAGGCGCTCGAGGCTCAGGAGCTGGGTCTGGGGGAACTTCTCGAAAGCCAAAAAGTCGGCAATGGCCGCGTCATAGACCGCGGTGTGGGCAAAGGCTTTATACGCTAGCCTGCGGCGAAACTCGCTGCTAACGCCGGTACGCAAGGCTTGCAGCACCTCGGGGTAGTCGGCGGGGTCACACACCGGCAACACCGCCTCGTGGTTCTTGGCTGCAGCCCGCAGCATGGCCGGCCCTCCTATGTCAATGTTCTCGAGGCACTCTTCAAAGGAAGCCCCCCTGGCCAGCGTCTCTTGGAATGGATAGAGGTTGACGCACAGCAGATCGATACGGGTGATGTCCAGGGCCTGCAATTGGGCCTCGTGTTCAGGGCTCCGGGTCGCCAGCAGCCCCGCGTGGATGCGCGGGTGCAAGGTTTTGACCCGCCCATCCAGAATCTCGGGAAAACCCGTCACCTCGGACACGTAGGTCACGGCCAGCCCAGCCGCCTGGAGGGTTTTGTGGGTTCCCCCGGTAGAAACCAGCTCAAACCCCAGTGCTACCAAGCCCTTCGCAAACTCCACCAGGCCTGTCTTATTCGACACCGATAAAAGCGTACGCATACCTCAGAAATCATACCCTTGGCCCAGCCCCACTTCTCGAAACACAGGCTTCGTGTAGCCCTGCCGCTGGAGGGGTATTGGCATCTTTACAACGGTGTGGTTCGCCACAGCAGGCTAGACTATAAATATGGGTACGACGATCTATGAAGGGATTAAGAAGGAAATTGTCGAAGCCATGAAGCGCGGCGACGCCGCCAGCCGCGACTTTGCTCGAGTGGTCAAGGCCGAGTTGGATCGCAAAGGCGACGGCAGACCCCTGCCCGATGCCGATGCGGTCAAGATTCTCAAGGCTCTGCGGGTTACGGCAGAAGAGAATCAGAACACCTTTGAAATTGCCTTCCTGGACAAATACCTGCCGCAGGAGATGAGCGAGGCCGAGATCGAAGCTTGGGTAAAAGCCAATGTAGACTTCTCTTCGCTTAAGTCCCCCATGGCGGCTATCGGCCTCGCGACCAAGGCGCTTGGGCCGGTGGCGCCGGGGGATCGGGTGAAGAAGGTGGTGGAGCGAATCGTCAATGGATAAGCCTGCCAACCCTTGGACGAGGCTTAGGCTCGAGTCCGTCGCCCACAGCCCCTATCCCATCGTGCGGGAGCAGCTTCGCACCCACACTGGGCGCGAAGTGACCTACATGTATGTGCCCGGGCAGCACCAGTGGGTCTCGATATTGCCCATCACCCCCCAAGGACGGGTGCTGCTGGTATATCAGTACCGTCATGTGTGGGGAAGCTATTTCTTTGAACTCCCTGGAGGTTCTGCCAACCCCAGTGAAACCCCCGAACAAGGGGCTAGGCGTGAGTTGCGCGAGGAAGTAGGCGCCGAGGCTAGGGAGCTTTTTCCGATTCAGCCTTTCCGGCCCGTAGCGGGCATTGTAGCCGCTACCATTAATCCTTTTATTGCGCTGGACAGCCAAATTGTTTGTTCTGCAGAACCTGAGGACGGCGAACTGATCGAGGTGGTGGAGTTTTCCCTGGACGACGTGTACGGAATGCTGGATCGGGGGCTGCTCAACGAAGCCACCCATATCATCACCCTGCTGCGGGCCAAGCCCATCCTTACCAAAATGGGTTATCTGAGCTAAAATAGCTTTTTGGGAAGAGGGCGCAGCTGCTGGTGGCAACACCAGAGGAAAGTCCGGGCAGCACAGGGCATGATGCCAGCTAACGGCTGGGCGGGGTAACCCGACGGAATAGTGCAACAGAAAGCAGACGGCCTTCGCCCCAAAGCGAGCGGTCAAGGTGAAACGGTGCGGTAAGAGCGCACCAGTGCCTCTGGAAACAGGGGCAGCTAGGCAAACCCCATCTGCTGCAAGTCCCACGTCTCGCCAAGGCGAGGCGACACACCAGGGAGAACTGACCCGGTTCGCTACGACCTGTGGCAGGGACGCTCGAGGTGAGCGGCGACGCTCATCCCAGAGAGATGGCTGCGGAAACAGAACCCGGCTTACGCCTCTTCCCTAATTTTGAACAACCTTGAGCCATCCCTCGACCCCCAGGCCGCCCCTAGGCGTGGCACAGGTAGGGACGGAGGATCAACGGGCTACCCCACAACATTAAGAACGACGTTTTTTTGCTGCCTCCCAATCGCAGTACAATCCCACTCATGAACCGCCGCCTTATCGGCAAGGAGTTGCTGCGCCTGGGCGAAGAGCGCGGCCCGGGCGGGCGTAGGATTTGCCGCTATGTGCACTGCCACAACGAGGTGCCGCCGGGCCGCCGCACCTGGTGCAGCGACGAGTGCGTACATCAGTATCGCCTACAGGCCCACTGGAACTATGCCCGGCAGCACCTGCGCAAGCGTGAGAAGGGTGTTTGCCAGGTCTGCGGCACCGACACCCGTAAGCTCAAGCGCAGCCTGATGAAGCTGTGGAAGGCCGCAGTGCAGATCGGACAGGCCAACCGGACACATAAAAACCTCTACCGATTCGCCGAGTATAAAGCGCTGAGTGTGGCCTACGAGCAACTCACAGATGCGCTGTCCCAGCAGGATTTTCATGGCTTTTCCTTGAAACTGCCCAAGAGCTGGCGACCCCGCAAAGCCTGGACGAAGCCCACCGACTTATGGGAGGCCGACCACATCCGGCCTGTGGTGGAGGGCGGCACCCATGCGCCCGAGAATCTGCGTACGCTGTGCCAGCCCTGCCACAAGCAGATGACTAAAGCCCTGGTCTCCAAGCGCAAACAAACTAACGCCGCTGCAGGATAACCACCGAAAGCAAGATCAGGCTTCCACCTAGTAGTTGCGCAACATTCAGGTGTTCACCCAGAATCAGCACACCCATACCGATGGTAAAGAGGGGCTCCAGCATTGAGACAATCGAGGCCTGGGTGGCACGAATTCGGCGTAGACCCACAAAAATTAAAATCACCGGGAAGACCGTGGCAATGGTGCTGATGCCCAAGACCAGACCCCAGTCGGGCAGGCTGCTGGGAATTTTGAACTGACCATCCATCAAGGCCAGGGCGGTAAACGAGAGGGTCGCTCCGATAAACACATAGCCTGAGGTGGTTACTGGTTCGGTAACGCGGCTCACCCGTGCGCTCACCAGCAAATAGGTCGCGTACACGGCAGCCGAGGCCATAGCCAGCAACACCCCCGGAAGCCCCACCCGGCCCGAAAGATTGGTGGTGAGAGCAATGCCCAGCAAAGCCACCCCCATCGCCAGCAGCGCAGCCGGGGTGGGGCGCTCACGCTCGAGCAGCCAGGCCAGGAGCACCACAAACACCGGGTAGACATACATCAACAGCACCAGCACCCCCACCGGAAGGCGCTCGAGCGCCGCAAAGTAGAGGGTGGTCTGGGTGGCGTAGCCCAGCGCCCCCAACAAAAAAGGAACCCGGGCCTCGGAGACATCAAAACGGCACCCTCCACGCCACCACAGCCAGCCCCAAACCACAACCGCTGCCAGCAACATCCGCCAGGAGAGCAGATCCGAAGACGACCACCCCAGACTAAATGCGATTTTGCCAAAAATACCCAGGGTAGCAAAACCCAGGGCCGATAGCGCGACGAAGAGGATTCCGGCCCGATCCACGCCAGGAATCTACCAGTTGAAGCGGGCAGCTCCAAGTATTAAGACCCTGCCAAGCGGTTCCTACTCGAATCAACCCAGCAGAGCCAGCCGTGCAATTTCAGAAATTTTGCAAATGGCGTTTTCCACATCCCAGACAACATATACCTGCCCAAACCTGCCGGGCGGACTGGCAGTTCTGGTCTTGTGGGAATTCAGCCCGTTTGGTTCTCGAATGGTGGGAAAAAGTGGGGCTTGGGTGGGAGACAGTGGTAAAAAGTGGAGAAAACATGGTACATTACTGTGCAGAACAGTACCTCCGGTGGGAAACGCTCGTGGGGAAGCGAGCCATAAGAACCGAACCTGTGCAGGAGACGAAGAGATGCCCTTCGGTGAGCACCAGTATAGCCTCGATGACAAGGGAAGGGTTGTGATCCCACAGCCCTTCCGTCCCTTTATCGAGGATGGGGTGGTGATTACGAGGGGCCTCGAGGGTTGTCTGTACATGTACCCCCTGCTGGCCTGGAGCAACATCGAGCGCCAGTTGCAAAACGTACCCTTGATTGACCGACCGGCCCAGGAGCTGGTGCGCTTCTTGTATTCGGGAGCCCACAAGACCCAGATGGACAATGCCTCGAGGGTGACCATTCCCCCGCCCCTGCGCAAATTTGCCGGCCTCGAGGACACCAACGATGCCGTGGTGGTAGGAGCCCCCACCCGCCTGGAGCTTTGGAGCGAGCAGCGCTGGTGGGAGAGCATCACCAGGTTTGTGGAGAACCCCTCCACCCCCGAAGCCCTGCGGGGCCTGATTGGATGAGCTCATGTATGCCTCAATTTGTGCAGCCCAACCGCCCCACCCCCTTCAGCAAGGGGGTAGCCCGGTGAGCCATACCCCAGTGCTCTACCAGGAAGCCCTGGATTGGCTGGCCGTCCGGCCCGGTGGTGTTTACGTGGACGCCACGCTGGGGGGTGCAGGCCATACCAGGGGCATCCTCGAGCGGGGCGGACGGGTGATTGCGTTCGACCAAGACCCCCAGGCCATCGCACGGGCACGGGCGCTGGGCCTGCCCCACCTGACGCTGGTAGAAACCAACTTCAGCGAACTGCTGCCCCAGCTTGAAAAGCTCGGCATCACCCAGGTAGACGGCATCCTGGCCGATCTGGGGGTCTCCAGCTTCCATTTCGACGACCCCCAGCGCGGCTTCAGCTACCAGCACGAGGGCCCGCTGGATATGCGCATGGGCGCGGGCGACCTGACCGCCGCCGAGGTGGTGAATACCTTCGAGGAGGAAGCCATTGCCGACATCCTCTACAAATACGGCGAAGAACCCCGCGCGCGCCGCATCGCCCGCTTCATTGTGGAGAACCGCCCCTTCACCACCACCACCCAACTGGCCGAGGTTATCCGCCGGGCAACCGGTTTTCGGGAAGCCGGCCACCCGGCCCGCAAAAGCTTCCAGGCCCTGCGGATTTATGTCAACGACGAGTTGGGGGCGCTACGAGAACTGCTTCAGAGCGCCGAGCAAGCCCTAAAACCTGGGGGCAGGCTGGTCATGATTAGTTTCCATTCGCTCGAGGATCGCCTGGTCAAACACTTCCTGCGCGACTCCAGGCGGCTCGAGCCCCTCACCAAAAAACCCATTGTGCCCAGTGAAACCGAGCAGCGTCAAAACCCCAGGGCCCGCAGCGCGAAAATGCGGGTGGCCCAGAGGATCGAGGGAGGTGCCGTATGAAGACCGTATTGAGGTGGGCCACAGTGTATTTACTGTTGCTAACAGGCTTGACCGTTCTAGGGCATTACAACCAGCAGTTGAACGCCCAGTTGCAAGCGCTCTACGCCACCGAGGCCGACCGCAGCCGCAAGGAAACCCAGCTCCTGCTGGAGCAACATCGGCTGGTGGCACCGCTGGCCCTGCGGGAGTGGGCCGAGGCCAACGGTTACATCCCCATGAGTCTGGCCCGTTGGGAGACCGGGCAGCAAAGGAGCACCCCTTGAACCGCCTGGGCTCGAGCACCAACCAACCCGCGACCCTCCACCGCGGCTGGGTGGTGGTGCTGGCTTTCCTGGCTTTCGTGTTTGGGCTGGGCTACGGCCTCTATGTGCTGTGGCACAACGCACCCAGCCTGCTGTTGCGGCCGGCCGCGGCTGTGGTGGAACTGCCCCCGCTGCGCGGCAGGCTGGAAGCCTCGGACGGCACCCCGCTGGCTTTCAGTACCAACGACGAGGCCCGCCTGTATCCGCTGGGGCTCTCCGCCACCCAGCTCATCGGCTTTGGGGAGCGCAGCAGCGGCAAGGGGCTTTCGGGCCTCGAGCTCGACCTGGAGAAACTGCTCACACAGGGCCAGAGCCTCCGCCTGACCGTGGACCCCATGGTCCAGGCCATCGCCGAGCAGGCCCTTTGGAAGGGCCTCGAGGCCGCCAAGGCCGACTGGGGCACGGTGGTGGTAATGGAAAGCAAAACCGGGCGGCTCCTGGCGGTGGCCAATGGGCCGGCCTTCGACCCCACCGCACCGCGGCACAACACCCAGCACAACCCCTCCTGGCGCAACCACGCCTTCGCCTATGCCCTGGAACCGGGCTCAACCATCAAGCCTCTTACAGCCGCCGTGCTGCTCGAGGAAAACATGGTCAGGCTGGACACCAAGGTCTATGCCCCCATGAGCCGGCGCGTCGCCGGCTGGACCATCAACGATGTGGTCAAGCACCCCGAGACCCTGACCCTGAGCGAGGTGCTCAAATACTCCTCCAATGTGGGCATTACCACTTTAGCCGAGCGAATTCCGCGCCAGACGCTCTACAGCTTCTTCCAGAAGATGCACTTCATGGATCAAGAGCTGCTACCACCCCTTTCCTACCAGCCCCGTGTGGCCGTGCAGGTTGCGGCCCCCCAGGTTCGCCCCCTGAACCGCTGGGGGCCCGCGGAGTACGCCAACGCCACCTTCGGTCAGGGCTTTCTGATCACCCCGCTGCACCTGACAGCCGCCTACAACATCCTGGCGAACGATGGGGTCTATCGCCAGCCCATCTTGTTTGAAGGCAACACCTCGAAAAGCAGCCCGGTTTTCCGGCCCCAGGTGGCCCGCGACCTCCGCAAAGCCCTCTCCGAGGGCATCGCGGAAAATGCCAAGCTGCCCGGCTACGTCCTGGGCGGCAAGACCGGCACCGCCCAGGTGGTGGTGGATGGGCGCTACAGCAGCAGCGTGTATGCTGCCCTGTTTGCCGGGTTTATTCCGGCCAACACCCCCCGTGTAACCGTGGTGATCACTCTGTTTCACCCCAAGGGAGGGCGCATCCACGGTTCGCAGGTGGCTGCCCCCATCTACCGCGACGTCGCCGCCCGGCTCTTCGCGCTCTGGGGCATCCCACCCCAGTTGGAGAACTCATCTGCCAAGGGTAAACTGGTCAACCGATGAGTATTTTGTACAACTTGAGGACGATACTCATGTGAGGCCATGGTGCAGCGGAAGGAACCCCCAGAACTGAGCCCCGATTGGGTTGCCGGCCTGACCGGCGGCAAGGTGCACGAAGGCACTGCCCCGGCCCTGGACTTGCACTGGGACTCGCGTAAGGTAGGGCCCGGCACGGCGTTTTTTGCGTTGCCGGGTGCCAGGGTGCACGGGCGGGACTTTAGCCAACAGGCCCTCCTGGCAGGGGCGGCTTTTGTGGTGAGCGACCAGGCCCACCCCGGCGCAGTGCAGGTAGAAAAACCCGAGCGGGCCTTGCTGGCGGTGGGGCGGGCCCTGCGCGACCGCTTTAGCGGCACGGTGCTGGCGGTGGGGGGCAGCTCGGGCAAAACCACCACCAAGGAATGCCTGGCCCAGGGCCTGGGATGGCCTGCGCCCGAGGGCAACCTCAACAACGCCCCCGGCCTGACCCGCTTTTTCTTCCATCTGGCCCAGGGGGAAGGCTGCGTGGTGGAGCTGGGGATTGACCGGCTCTTGGAGATGGCCGAGCTAACCTATCTGGCCCACCCAGACTTTGCTGTGCTCACCAGCCTGGGAGTGGAGCACCTGGAGGGGCTGGGGAGCCTCGAGAACGTGGTTCGGGAAGAGAGCTGGCTGCTGCATGTGAGTCCCATACGGCTGGCCAGTATTCAGGCTGCTGAGTTTCTAAATCTACCTCACCTGAAAACCTACGGTATTGGCGCGGGGGACTTCCGCGCCGAGGGGTTGGAGATGGGCCTCGAGTCTACCCGCTTCCGCTTTGAGGGGCATACCGTTACCCTCCCCTACCCTGGGGTGGGGCCAGCCATGGGCGCACTGGCCGCACTGGCTGCCGCCCGCATGCTGGAAAAGCCCCTCCCAGAGGTAATCGAGCGCTTATCTGCGCTCAAGCTACCCCCAGGCCGGATGCAGCGCCTGCGGTTGGGCGCGGTGGATTTCCTCCACGATGCCTACAACGCCAACCCCCTTTCCTTCAAGGCCGGGATGGAATACCTGCAAACCCAACCGGGCCGCAAATGGCTGGTGCTGGGGCGTATGGCCGAGCTGGGCGAGGAAGCCTTGAAGCACCACCTCGAGGCCGCCCGGCTGGCCGCCCAGGTCAGCCCCAACCTGGTTTTTATCGGCCCGTTTGCAAGGCAACAAGCCGCCGAGGCCGGCGGTACGGCTCTCGAGACCATCGAGGAGGCCGTGCAGTTTCTATCTCACCGGGTGCAAAAAGGCGACCTGGTCTACCTGAAGGCTTCGCGCAGCGTGGGGCTCGAGCGCCTGTTGGAGCTGTGGCCCGGGGCCTCCCATCCAGTCGAGGAGGGCGCATGAGGTGGGGGTTGCTGGCTTTGGGCCTGGGGCTTTCGGCCTGTATACCGCAAACCCAGAGCACCCCGGCCTCTAGCGGTGCACCCGTCCTGATCGAAGGGGGGGTGGTGGAGGGGCGTCTGGTACAGGCCGCTGGACTGCAACTGGCCCTGCCCAGCCCTACCCCCTGGGTTGCCCGCAACGGCCCCATCCTGCTGGCAGCCTACCCCTTCCAGCTTCTGATCTACCAGAACGGCTTTATCCAAGATAGCCTGCCATTGCCGGGGGTTCCCACCTTTGTGCGGGCCAAGCCCCTGCCGTTGGTGGGGCTGGAAGACCGGCTATTTGTGCCGGGCCTGGGCACACTCATGTACAAGGCCAAGGATGCGCTCTACACCCGCGAGGGGGTCTTCTGGCTCGACGACGAGGGGCTCAACCTGGACCGCCGCCGCCTTAGCGAGGGCCGCTACAGCTTCCTGAGCGCCAACCAGCGCTACGTCTATGCTTTCGGACGTGAGGCCTTGCGTCTCCCCGACAACCTGCGCGTCCCGCTGCCCGGCATGGCCAGGGCTGCCGTGGTGCTCGAGGATCTCTACCTTCTCACCGACGAGGGCCTCCACCGCCTTAGCCTCGAGGGCTTGCGGCTGGGCTTCCGGGCGGGCAGGTTCGGGGGCCTCGAGACCGACGGAACTTTCCTCTATACCCTCGAGTCGGGCCGCCTGCTCACCCTGCGCCTCAACCTGGATACGGCCCGCCGTTTGGAACCCACAGACCCATCGGCTGAGGTGAAAGAACAAGAACCCGACCCGAGCGGAGCCGGGGTAGCCAACGCCGAAAGCCTTGGGAGAGATACAGCCTCCACCGCCGCCTCTCTCCCCCATCCGGAGGCACCATGAGCACCCTCGCGGCAGCCGCACTCCTGAGCTGGTTCCTGGTGGGCTTATGGATCAGCCTGATGCAGTCCCTCAGGCTGGGCAAACAGGTGCGGGCCGATGGGCCGCAGAGCCACCTGGCCAAAGCGGGAACCCCCAGCATGGGCGGCGTGGCCTTTATGCTGGCGGCTGCTCTCGTCTACGGGCTGGTGGGGGGCGACCGCTGGGCCGGGCTCTGGCTCCTGGTGCTGGGCATGGCCCTGCTGGGCTTGGCCGACGATCTGGCCGGTTCGCTGCGCCGTCCTTTGAAAGCCCGCGAGAAGCTGGCGGTGCAGGTGCTGATGAGCCTGGTCTTCGCGGTTTGGGCAGCGCGCCAGATCCAGTACACCCCCTACCCAGTGCTGGACGTTGCCCTGTTCACGCTGGTGGTGATTGCAGCCTGCAACGCCTTCAACTTCACCGATGGGGTGGATGGCCTCCTGGCCAGCGTATCGGCGGTAATCCTGTTGCCCTTGGCCGGACTGCCTACCGCCCAGGCCACCATTGGGGCTTTGCTTGGCTTTCTGTGGTACAACGCGCCCAAGGCTACGGTCTTTATGGGCGACACCGGCAGCATGGCCCTGGGGGCCCTGGCCGCAGGGCTGTTCATCCTGGAAGGCAAGATGTGGTGGCTTCCGCTGGTGGCGCTTATTCCGGTGCTGGAAGTGCTCTCGGTCTTTATCCAGGTTAGCTATTTTCGACGAACTGGCCGGCGCATTTTCAAGATGAGCCCCCTGCACCATCACTTCGAACTCTCGGGCTGGCCCGAGAGCAAGGTGGTCTTTCGCTTTGTGGTGGTCACGGCCCTGTGCACCGCGCTGGCCGTACATCTATGGGGAGGCCCCGCATGAACCGGCTGGTCTACGGCCTGGGGCGTAGCGGCCTTGGTGTGCTGGGTTATCTAAGGCGGCACGGCCTCCAGGCCCGCTTCTATGACGATGAGCTGAGGCCTGAAGAGGTGGCCCAGGCCGAGGCGCTGGGTTTTCACCTCGAGCCCTACCCCCTTCCCGGCCGCTACCAGCAGGTGATTGCCGCCCCTGGTGTTCCCATCCAGCATCCCCGGCTGGCCGCACTGGGAGCGGGGGGCGCCGAGATTATCGGCGAGGCCGAGCTGGTCTACCGGCATTCGCAAACCCCGCTCATCGGCATCACCGGCACCGCCGGCAAAACCAGTTGCACCCTGTTTACCGGACACTTTTTGCGCGCCCTGGGCTTCAAGGCCGTCGAGGGGGGCAACATTGACCCCCCCCTGGCGAGCGTGGTGGACGATGCCGAGGTGGTTGCCGCCGAGATGAGCAGTTTCCAGCTCGAGCGCATCGTACGCTTTAGGCCCCGGGTTGCTGTGCTTTTGCTCCTGGGGGTAGACCACCTCGACCGCCACGGCAGCCTCGAGGCCTACCACGCCGCCAAGCTCAACCTGATCAAGAACCTCACCGCCGAGGACGCGCTGGTTTACAACGCCAAAGACGAGAAAATCCTAGCGGGTATCGAAGGCAACCCCGCCCGGCGCTATCCCTTCGAGCCCGCGGGCGACCCCCGCGAAACCAACCTGAACGCCGCCGAGCAGGCGGCCCTGGCCTATGCCCAGATCGTAGCGCGCGAACAACCCCTACGGGTCTGGGCAAGGGAGCCCACCGCCCTTAGCCTGAAGCCCTTCCGCACCTCTGCCCCACGGCCCCAGGCCCGCTACGAAATTTTTGCTCGCATGGGCGAGCTACAGTTCATAGACGATTCCATCGCCACCCGCATAGACTCGGTGCGCATGGCACTGGAAGCCGCCCCGGCCCCGGTGGCCTGGGTGCTGGGGGGCGTGGACAAAGGTGCTCCGCTTCAGGAGTTGCGGGATGTGGTGCGGCGCAAGGTGCGCTTGATCCTGGCCGTAGGCCGCGACGGCCCCCGCATGGCCGAGCCTTTCCAGGACCTCGTAGAAGTCGTAGTGATCCGCGAACCAGACGGGCGCAAAACCCTGGAACAGGCGGTGCTCGAGTCCCGCAAACGGCTGGCCTCGGGCAGCGTTTTGCTGGCCCCGCTGGCTACGTCCTTCGACCAGTTCAAAGATTACAAAGAACGCTCCAAGGTATTCCGGGAAGTGGTGTTTGCTTTGGGAGGTACGCATGGATAGCATTCTCTTGCTGACACAGTTGCTGCTCTTTGCTCTTTCGGCACTGGGGGTGGCCACCTCCGACTGGATGCGGGCCGCACCTTCGCCGCACAGCCTAGAAAACCTGCGCAACATTGCCATCTCGCTGGCTTTGATGCTGCTCATCTCGCGCCTGCGCCCCCATTGGGCCATCTGGGCTGCGCGGCCCTTTTTTATCCTCTCGCTGGCGCTGCTGGTAGCCAACCTGGCGGTGGGGTTTGGGCCCGGCAGCGAACGGCGTTTTATTGACCTGCCCTTTACCTCTTTCAATATTCAGGCCTCGGAGCTGGCCAAGCTGGCCGTGGTGCTTTACCTGGCCGCCTTCTTCCACAACAAGCCCACCGACTACCCCATCATCGGCCCCATCATTGCCATTAGCCTGGTAGCCGGGCTCATCATCGCCTCCCCCGATCTGGATACCGGCCTGTTCGTGCTGCTATTATCGGGGTTCTTGCTGGTGGTAATTGGCGTGCCCTGGCGGCGCCTGCTGGCCATTGGGGCCACCGCCTGGATTCTGGCTCTCTCGGTCTCGGGCCTGTACCTGGATCGCTTTGAAAAAGTACGTGACCGCTTCGAGGGCTGGAGCACCTACGTGACCGGGCGAGTCAACGAACTGAGTCCAGAGGTCATGCAGGGGCCCTTGTACCAGATCACCCAGGCCCACAAAATCATTGTGAATGCGGGGCTTTTCGGACAGGGGGTGGGGTCGCGGATGCCCCACCTGCCCGAATCGCACAACGACTTCGTGCTGGCCTCGATCATCTGGGCCGGGGGCTGGTTGGCGGGACTGATGGTCTTGCTGGCCTTATGGCTACTGCTGGCCAGAGGGCTCCAGATTGCGGCGAACCTGGAGGGCTCCGTCAGCGTCTTGGCACTGGGGCTCACGCTGTACTTGGTTTTGCAAGCCGCCCTCAATATCGCTGCCGTGATGGGCACCATCCCGATTGGAGGTTCCCCGCTGCCCATGGTCAGCATGGGCGGTAACTCGATGATTATGGCCGGAATCGCCATGGGCCTTCTGCAAGCCCTCTCGCGCGAGGCCTTTGGGAACAGGGAGCAAAGGCCCGCCCAGGAGGCCCAGCAATGAAAACGAAAATAGCGCGAACCCTTGCGTCCTGTGCTGCCGGGTTCCTCCGGTTCAAAAATAGCGAAGGTGCACCTGGACGAAGCCAGCGGAGGGGTACGGTTATGGCCTCCAATCCAACCGGGCCATGGGGCGTCCTTTCCTTCTCGCTCCCCGAAGGAGGCACATGGTGATTGTCACCGGCGGCGGAACCGGCGGGCACCTCTATCCGGGGCTGGCAGCGGCGCGGGCGCTACTGGCCGCTGGTGAGCCGGTGACCTATGTGGGGGCTTTGGGGGGCCTCGAGGAACGGGTGCTCCCGGAAGCCAAGCTGCCGTATCGGCTGATCCCGGCAGGCAAGCTCTCGCGCGAGGCGCTGCGTCCGGGTGAAGGGATGAAGGTGCTGCGGGGCCTTTTGCAAGCCCGGTGGCTGGTGCGGGAGCTGCGGCCCAGGGCGGTGCTCTCTATGGGCGGCTACGCGGGCTTCCCGATAGCTTTCGTGGCCGCGCTGCTGGGCATTCCCATGGTGATTCACGAGCAAAACGCCAAGCTGGGGCTGACCAACCGCATCCTGGCCCGGCTGGCCCGCCGGGTTACCCTCTCCACGCCCCTACAACTGGAACCCCGGCTGGCCGCCAAAACCCAGGTGGTGGGTTACCCGGTGCGCGAGGAAAAACACAGCCAGGCCGAGGCTCGAGCGGCCCTCGGGCTGGACCCCACACGTCCTACCATCCTGGTTCTGGGCGGGAGCCAGGGCAGCAAGGAACTCAACGAGCAACTGCCCCAGCGGCTCAATCCCCTCCTGGACGAGTGGCAGGTCCTGCACCAGTGCGGGGTGCGCTGGGAAGCTGAGCTCAAGGCCCAAGAGCGACCCCACTACTTGGTGCGGGGCTACCTGGACAGCGCGCTGGCCTGGAGCGCCGCCGACTTTGCCATCACCCGCGGGGGGGCGGGCACCATGGCAGAAGCCGCCTTCCACCAGGTACCGGTGCTGGGCGTACCGCTACCCCGCAACCTGGACGGGGGCGCGCAGTGGGCCAACGTGGGCTTTTATGCCGAGCGGGGCGCGGCCCGGCTGCTTTACGCCTGGGATCAGTTCGAGGCCGAGCTTAATGCTTTGCTCGACCCCTCCACGCGGGCCCACATCCGCGATAGACTCAAGGGGTTGTCGCCAGCCGGAGCAGCCGAGCGGCTGGCCCAGATTGTTTTGGAGGCGGCGTGAAGCATTATCACCTGATGGGCATTGGCGGGATTAGCATGAGCGGACTGGCCCGCATCCTGCGCAAGGACGGGCACATGGTCAGCGGCTGCGATAGCCAGCTCTCCGATCTAACCCGTCACCTCGAGCGCGAAGGCATCCGGGTCTACCTGGGTCATAGCCCAGCGCATCTGGAAGGGGTGGACGTGCTGGTGGCCTCTACCGCCATCCCGGACAGCGAGCCCGAACTGGCCACCGCCCAGACCCTGGGCCTGCCGGTCTGGCGGCGGATTCAGGTGGTGGCTGAGATTCTGCGGGGCGGTTATAGCCTGGGCGTCACCGGCTCGCACGGCAAAACCAGCACCACCTCCATGCTGGCGAGCATTTTTGTGGCGGCCCAGACCGACCCCACGGTGCTGCTGGGGGCCGAGCTGGGCCTGATCGGCGGCAGCGCCAAGGTGGGCTCGGGCCGGTATCGGATTGCCGAGGTGGACGAGTCCGACCCCTTGTTCCGCTTTCTGGAGCTGGACTTGGCGGTACTGACCAACCTCGAGCCCGACCACGTATCGCCCGATGGACAGGCCCGCCCCAACTACCACACCTCTTTCGAGGCCCTGCAAGATGCTGTAGGTTCCTTTGCGGGCCGGGCCCGGCACATCATCTACAACGGCGAGCCCCGCTGGCAGTTGCTGGACACGCTCACCCAGGGCCGCCCTCGCAGCAGCTTCGGGCTTTTAGCAGGCGACTGCCACGCCAAAGAGATTGCCCTCGAGCCCTTCGGCAGCCGCTTCGAGCTGGTCTGGCAGGGTCAGGTGCTGGGGCCGGTGCGCCTGCAAGTCCCCGGCGAACACAACATCACCAACGCCCTGGCCGCCTCGGCGGCGGCGCTGGTGGCCGGAATCCCCTTCGAGGCCATTCAACAGGGCCTCTACCAGTTCACCGGGGCCAGCCGACGCTTTGAGAAGATCGGCGAACTCAACGGAGCCCTGATCGTGGACGACTACGCCCACAACGCCACCAAACTGTTCGTCCTGCTCAAAGCCGCCCGCAACACCGGCCTGCGGGTGCGGGCCGTCTTCCAGCCCCACCGCTATGGCCGCAGCGAGCAGGAGTGGCCCCTGTACGCCCAGGCCCTCGAGCAAGCCGACGAGACCCTCCTCCTCGACGTCTACGCCGCCGGGGAGACCCCCCTCCAACTCACCAGCGCCCAGATCGCCCAGCGTATGCTCGAGCACCTCAGCGCCAAAGGCTGCCGGGCTTCGCACCAAAGCTGGGACAGCACTCTTGACTACCTGCGCCAGAGTGCCGCACCGGGCGATCTGATTCTGACCATCGGGGCCGGCAGCGTCTCCAGGCTGGGGCGGCTGCTGGCAGCCGAAAAGGAGGCCGTGTGAGGGGTTTGGGGAAGGCTACATTTTTTATGAGGTGAGGTCATGGAAATTGCGCGCCTGCCACTCGCCAAACTCACCACCATCGGGGTCGGGGGTGAGGCCGAGGTCTGGACGGTGGAGACGCTGGATGACCTCAAAACGGCCACCCAGGCCCCCTACCGGGTGCTGGGCAACGGTTCCAACCTGCTGGTCTCGGACGCGGGCGTCCCGGAACGGGTGATTCGGCTCGCGGGGGAGTTTGCCGAATGGAACCCCGACCTCGCGGGCTGGGTGGGCGCGGGCGTCCTGGTGCCCACGCTCCTGCAGGCCTCGGCCCGGCTGGGCCTGAGCGGCCTCGAGGGCCTGCACGGGGTGCCGGCCCAGGTGGGCGGCGCAGTCAAGATGAACGCCGGCACCCGCTTCGGCGAGATGGCCGACGCCCTCGAGCTCGTCGAGCTCTACCACGACGGCGGCCTGCACGTGTACCACCCTTCGGAGCTGGGCTTCCGCTACCGGCATTCCGAGCTGCCCGAGGGCAGCATCGTCACCCGCGTCAAGCTGCGCCTGACCCCCTCCACCGAGGAGGCCGTACGGGCCAAAATCGCCCTGGTGGACGCCGCCCGCAAGGGCCAGCCCAAAAAGAAAAGCGCGGGCTGTGCCTTCAAAAACCCCCCCGGCGACTCGGCGGGCCGTTTGATTGATGCAAACGGCCTCAAAGGAACCACCATAGGCCGGGCCATGATTAGCCTCGAGCACGGCAACTTCCTGGTCAACCTGGGCGGGGCCACGGCCGCCGAGATGTATGCCCTGATCCGCAAAGTACAGGCCGCCCTGCCCCTCGAAGTGGAGTGGGAAATTTGGGGTGAGATTGCGGTGGAGGCGGAGGTGAGCCGATGAGAAGATGCAAGGGGTTATGCAAAAGCAATGGGCCTCTTAAAAGGGGGTTGGTATGATCCGGGCGGTGCTGCTGGCCTTGTTGCTGGCCTCCCTGGGAATTGGCTCTTTTGTGGTGTTGCCCATCCAAGAGGTTGAGGTGGTGGGGAACCGGCAGCTCACAGAGGCCGCAATTCGGCAGGCCACCGGCCTCGAGCCGGGCCGTCCATGGCTTTGGGCCTGGCCCTACAAGCTCGAGCCCCTCCAGCACAACCCCTGGATCCAAAGCGTGCGCCTCGAGCGCCCCGCCCCTGGCCGGTTGCGCATCGTGCTTGAAGAGCGCACTTCTGTTGCTAATCTCATCCAGGGCTCTGAGCGCTACGGCCTGAGCAGGGATGGGGTGCTGTTGCCAGGTGCGCCTGCACGGAGCCCAGTGCTCGAGGGAAGGGGCGAAATTCCCATTTCAGACCTGCTTCTGCTGGTGCAAACTTTTCCAGACGCCCAGCGCATCCGCTACAGCGTAGCGGGCTATCAGGTCTTGACCCTAAATCTTAATTTATGGGGCAAGAATGTCAGAGAGTTGCAAGATTGGGCCAAAGCCAGCAGAATAGGCAAAAGTGACGCAAGCAACCCTCTTGCGCACCCTAGCCCTTCGCCGGATAGCCGTATCTATGTGTATTCTTGGGGGGTGAGTGCTCGCCGATGATTCTCGTAGGCTTAGATGTCGGAACCACCAAAGTAACCGCAGTCATCGGTGAACTATCCTCGGATGGCATCCTGGACATCATCGGGGAGGGCACGGTTCCTTCCCAGGGGCTCAGGCGCGGGGTCGTCACCAATCTCGAGCGCACCACCGAGTCCATTCGCCAAGCTATTTTCCAGGCCGAGCGGGTGGCCGGGGTCAAGGCCGAGCGGGTCTGGGTGGGGGTGGCCGGCGCCCACGTCCGCAGTGTCACCAGCCACGGTCTGGCGGCCATCCGGCGGGGTCAGCAAATCTCCGCCACCGATGTCGAGCGGGCCATCGAACAGGCCAAAGCCTACCCCTTCGAGGGCGACTACGAACTGATTCATGCCCTGCCGCTGGATTACCGCGTAGATGGTCAGGAAGGTATCCGCGACCCCATCGGTATGGCCGGGGTACGCCTAGAAGTGGATGTGCATCTGGTCGCGGGCAGCAAAGGCCCCCTCACCAACCTGCGCAAAGCCGTCGAAGACGCAGGCCTGGATTTGCAGGGCATGGTGTTGCAGGCCTACGCTTCGGGGCTGGCGGTGCTCTCGCCCGAAGAGCTTTCCATGACCGTGATGCTGGTGGATATCGGTGGAGGCACCACCGATGTGGCGGTCTTCCGCCAGGGGCGGCTGGCCCACTCGGCGGTGATTCCCCTGGGCGGCGACCACGTCTCGCAAGACATTGCCAAGCTGCTGCAAATCCCGGTGGAGGAAGCCGAGCGGGTTGCCAAAAAATACGGCGCCGCGCTGCCCGAGCTGGCCGATCCCGAGCTGGTGCTGGAGGTCAGCCAGGAAGGTGCGGCCCAGATCACCTACCAAGCCCCCGACCTGGCCCGCATCATCCGCCCTCGCCTGCGCGAAATCCTGCACCTGGCCCGCCAGAGCGTAGACGAAGCCTTAGGGCCACTGGAAATTACCGTCGGCAAGGTCATCGTGACCGGCGGCGCCAGCATGGTGCGCGGTTTGGAAGAACTGGCCCGCAAGCAGTTCAACCTGCCAGTACGGTTGGGCAAGCCCCTGGGAGTACAGGGTCTGACCGATGTGGTAGCCTCCCCTACCCACGCAACCGCAGTGGGGCTGGTGCGCCACGCCGCCAACCTAGCAATACAGACCTCCCTTTCCAAAGGACACCGTCCCAGCCGCAGCAAAACCATTCAACCGAGCAAACCGGTCATCAACACCGAAGGGGCAGTCAATGCCGCAGGCGGGCTGTGGGAGCGTATCAAAGGGATGTTCAAGAACTTCTTTTAGCAGGCCAATATCGCATTGTGGAAGTTCGGTCAGATGAAGTATGGAAGCAATCGGAAGAGGGTACTAGGAGAGATTATGGGTGACGTGCAGATCAAGGTAATCGGACTCGGCGGCGCAGGCAACAACGCAGTCAATCGCATGATCGAGTCGGGGCTCACGGGCGTAGAGTTTATTGCAGCCAATACCGATGCACAGGTATTGACAACCAGCCTAGCCGATGTACGCATCCAATTGGGCGACAAACTCACTCGAGGGCTGGGTGCAGGCGCCAACCCCGAAATTGGTGAAAAAGCCGCCCAGGAAGCCGAAGAACTGGTAAGTGAGTACCTCGAGGGTTCCGATATGGTCTTCATCACCGCCGGGATGGGCGGGGGCACCGGCACCGGCAGCGCTCCGGTGGTGGCGCAAATTGCCAAGGGCCTTGGGGCCCTCACGGTAGGGGTCGTCACCCGCCCCTTTGCCTGGGAAGGCCCTCGTCGCCTGCGGGCTGCCGAAGAGGGCATCAAACGGCTGCGCGAACAGGTAGACGCGATGGTGGTCATCTCCAATGACCGATTGCTGAACGCCCTCGACAAAAAAGTCTCCGCCAAGGATGCCTTCATGATTGCCGACCGGGTGCTTTACCACGGGGTGAAGGGCATTACCGACGTGATCAACCTGCCCGGCCAGATCAACCTCGACTTTGCCGATGTGCGCACGCTGCTCTCTGGAGCCGGTCAAGTCTTGATGGGCATTGGGGCGGGCCGGGGCGAAAACAAGGTTGCGGAGGCGGCCCAGTCGGCCATCCAAAGCCCCTTGTTGGATCGCTCGGTGGATGGGGCCCGCAAGCTGCTGGTCAACGTGGTGGGCGACGAAGACATCTCGCTCCTGGAAGCCAGCAACGTGGTGGAGCAGATCCGCGAAGCCAC
Source organism: Meiothermus sp. (assembly GCF_037443965.1). Taxonomy (GTDB): domain Bacteria; phylum Deinococcota; class Deinococci; order Deinococcales; family Thermaceae; genus Meiothermus. The sequence goes on along the minus strand of NZ_JBBINI010000024.1, from coordinate 6,599 downwards.
CGGCATGGAAGATGTAGACGTGCTGTACGGCCTCACCTACGACAACCGGGCCCAGGACGAGATGCGGGTGATCCTGATTGCAGCGGGTTTTAATGAGAGCGCGGTGGTGGCCAAGCCGGGGGGTCGCCCGCTTATGGACTTCCCCACCAGCAACGTGGACGTGGGCAACTTCGATATCCCGGCCTTCATCCGCTACGGCGACGGCGACTACCCCCCCAAGCGGGGCAACTAGCCTTGCTCATCGAGTACCGGAGTCTAGCACCGGCACCGAAGACTCTCGATGCTCGACCGTTGGCCTCATGCCGAGCATTGGTTGGGCAGTTTCCTAGACGAAGACCATTTGAGCCGACTGATACCGTTTCCGCTCGAATCCTTCACCGCCATGCGTAGTCAAAGGTGAAGGATTCAAGCCGACCGAAGGGAGTAGAAAAGCATTTCGGCAGTATCGTTTAGACTTTCAAAAGTGAACGATACTGCCGGAATGCGTATGAGGTGATACCAGCTTCGGGTAGTCTGTTACTGAACGGTTGCGGGCTGCCCCGTTACCCGCGCAGCGGAGGGCGATACGTCCTCGAGGATTCAAAAAGACCGTCCCTTGGAGTTTTTTGTCAGATGAATGTCGTCTTGAATCCGGTGTTGCTATATGGTTGTCCTTGGCATTGACCCCGGCATCACCAATCTGGGCCTGGGCGTCGTAGAGCAGGTGGGCAAGCAGGCCCGGATGCTCCACGCCGAGGTGGTCAAAACTACCCACGGCGAGACGGCACCCGAGCGGGTGGGTAAGCTTTATCGGGCCGTCTACCAGGTGGCTTCTACCTACCGACCCCAGGCCATTGCCGTGGAGGAGCAGTTCTTCTATCGGCAGAACGAACTGGCCTACAAGGTAGGCTGGGCCATGGGGGCGGTGTTTCTGGTGGCCGATCAACTTTCGATTCCGGTGCATGGCTACGCCCCCCCCAGGGTCAAGCAGGCCCTAGTGGGGAACGGTCAGGCCGATAAGGATCAGGTAGCCTATATGGTGCGGGCCATTTTGGGCCTCAAAACCCTTCCCAGGCCCACCCACCTGGCCGACGCGCTGGCCATTGCCCTAACCCACTGCTTCTACAACCCACTTGTGCCAGGTAAACAAGTCGGCTAACTTCCTACCCCTACAATATGAGGTGCTATGGGTCGTTTTCTCGCGATACTAGCTTTAGCCCTGGGAATGGGTGGGTTTGGCCTTACGCAAGGGGTGCGCAGCATGGGCATGGCCGGCCTGGTGCTGCCCAGCCCCGGTGCTGCCTATCTGAACCCGGCCTACGCAGCCTTTCCAGCAGGCCTATACGGCTCCGACACGGGTTTTCAACTGCCCATCGGATTGCTGGGTCTGGTGCTGCGCCCGGAAAGCAACCCCTTACCCGCTCTGGGCGGCTTCTCCAACCTCACCAACGAGAACAGCCCCTTTGACCTGCTGACCTTTTACGACCAGTTCAACCACCCCTTTCAGTTTCTGATTAATCCTGCTTCCTCCAAAGCCTTTATCAACCCCGACACCGGCTATCCCGAAATTCAAATTGAGTTGGAAGCCGGTGGCGTCCGGATTACCGACTATCAGGGCAACCCCATTAACCTGGACCTGGGACTCGGCACCCCTACAGGGGTGGGCTCGAGCAAGGCCCTCACACCGAGCCCCATCTTTCGGGTTCCCTTCTCGCTGGGCAGCAACCTTTACCTCGACTTCGGCCTGTTCGCCGGAGGTTTTGGCCTGGGTCTTTCACCCAACCCAGAGCTCCGTCGAGCACTGCAACAGAGCAGCCTCGAGCCCAACACCGAGTACGCCCTCATCCTGAACGGAAGCGCCCAGGCAGGCCTCAGCGTGGGCTTTGGCTACGCGACCCGGCTGCCCGATCTACCCATCCCTGACTTTGGCACCGCCAGGCTCTACGTCGGGACTCGAGGGGAGGCTTTTTACGGCCTGGCCTACCTCGAGGCCAATGGCAGCGTGGGGGTTCAGACCAATGCCCAGGGCCAGTTTGACCCCAACCAACCCCCGGTCTATCGGGGCAGCGTGTTTTATACCCTTCCCGGCAACGGCAGCGGTTTTGGGGCCCGGGCCGATGTCGGCATGGTGATGGAGAGCCAGGGAACCACGGTAGGGCTGGGCATCCGCAACGCCCTGGGATTTGCCCGCTGGACCGGCACTGAGCTGCGCTGGGATGGGTCTTCCAGCAACCCCATCTCCGGGCAGGGCGAGCGCAGCAGTTTCGGTTTTGTCCCCGCCTTCTTCCTGAATGCCGCCACCCAGCTACCCCTGGAGGTGGGAACCCTAATTGTGGGCGGCGATCTGGGCTACGAAACCGGCCTGTTTGGCCGCATAGGCGGCGAGTACAGCCTGGGCCCCGCCCGCATCCGGGCCGGCCTGGGCTTCGACAACGGCTTCCGCTTTGGTCTGGGGGCCGGGTTTGCGGGGCCAGGATTCACGTTGGACGCCGCGCTGACCACGCACCGTGCACCCATCGTGGGCAACACCGTTTTTGGTATTGCCCTGAGCCTGGGGTTGGGATTCTGAGGTGAGCCATGCCGAGACTTGCTCTTCTCACACTTATCTTGCTGCTGGTAGGTTGCAGCGCAGCCACCCGCTACACCATCAACGTCAACGTCCTGAGCTTTATTCCGCAAAACCAGCGTACCCTGAGCATCCCTTCGGGCTCGGGCTCGCTTTTGTTTCCAGGGGCCAACCAGGAGGGGCTCCTGGTTCCCCTACCCATTCGGCTGGATATCCTCGAGCGGGGGCAGATTCTGGTAACGGCCACCCTCAACAACACCGGCAACTCAGCCTTTAGTGGTAGCTACGAACTACGCCTGGCACCCGAAAGCGACACCAACGTCAACGACAACACTGGGGGTGATATTGGGCTTGGGGCCGGCAATTTTGGTGTGCCGGTAGGGGGCACGCAGGAAATCTCAATCAACCTGACCTTGAGCGATACCCAGAACAAGAACGCCCTGGACATCATCAAAGGCGGCGCTTTTCGGGTGGCTATCCGGGTCGGGGCCAGTAGCTCAGGGGGCACCCTGGCCCTGAACCAAGGCCGTATCTCGGTCACCGGACGACCTTTTGCCGTTATCAAGTAAACGTCTCGTGACGAGCGGACTCCGCTCTACCGAACTTCACCCATCCGGCCCTGTGCCAGCACGATCTCTTTGGTGGGAATGCGGCTGTGGATGAACCAAAAACCCACCACCCCAACCAACAGCACCAGTACCTTGACCCAGAAAACCGGAATTAGAAAGATGGCGCTGGTCAGGGCAAAAAAGCTTAGCATGCACAGGGCGAAGATCTTGGCTTTGCGGGGCATCCCCAGCCCGGAGCGGTAGTCGCGCACCAGGGGGCCTACTTTGGGCAGGTTGAGTACCCAATTGAGAAACCGCTGGCTGCTGCGGGAGAAAAAGTAGGCGGCCAGGATGAAGAAAACCGTGGAGGGCATTCCCGGCACCACAGTACCAACAAAACCCAAACCTGCAAAGAAAAACCCAAGGAAAAGCCAGAGGGGCCGTAAGGGGTTGATGGGCGACTCCATAACTTCTAGATAGTATGCCAAAAAGGCAGTAGGGATAAATGTACCCAGCACTGGCAAAAGTCTGGGAGGGCATCAAAACAAACCAGCCGATGCAAGCTTCGGCTGGTTATTGCACAGACCAGATGCGGCTTTACAGCAAGCCAGCCTCGCGCAGCAGCTTGAGCGCGGTATCGAGGGGCAGCTTTTCGAAGTCTACTTTAGGACTCTTGGCTACGGCCTGGTTGATGGGCAGTAAGTTGCCCGTGAGCACGATGCCACGGGCAACAGGGTACTCGATGATCTCACTGGTAAAGAACTGTTGCCCCTTTGGTGAGAGTAGCCAGAGCAGGAAGCGGTTGGCCGCCGCTAGGTTTTTGTGGGTCTTGAGAATGCCTGCACCGGTCACCAGGGCCAGCCCACCTACGTCGCCGTCGGCAAAATAGTAGGTGCCAATTTGCTGCCCAGCCCGCACAAAACGCTGGATGTAGTAGTGGTTGGTGGAGCCCAGATCAATCTCACCCGAGCGAATGGCCTCCATCATGGCGGGGTTGGAGGCGTAGGCTTTGGGTTCCAGCGCTTTCATCTCGCTCAGCCACAGGCGGGTGCGGGCTTCGCCAAACTGCAGGATCATTGCGGCAATCATGTCCTGGAAGCTGCTGTAGGTGGGTGTCCAGCCAATGCGGCCTTTGTACTGCGTCAGCTTGGGTAGGTCCATGATGCTCTTGGGCAGGTCTTCGGGCTTAACTTTGGCGGGGTTATAGGCCATCACCCGCAAACGCATGGTCAGGGGAACCCACATCCGGCTGGCGGGTACAAAATTGGTGGCGAGGCGGGTGACGGAGTCTCCCAGTCGGATAAAGAGCCCCCGCTCGGTAGCAACACCCAGGGCACCTGCCGTGTTGGCCCAGAAAATGTCGGCTGGGCTGCGGTTTCCCTCTTCTTGCAGCGCCGCCAGTATTTCGGCATCGCGCCCGTAGCGCACGTTGACCTTGATACCGGTCTCGGCCTCGAACTGTTTGACCAAGGGCTCAACCAGCCCCTGCCCGCGCCCGGTATAGACCGTGAGGGTTTGCTGCTGGGCTTGTACTACACCCAGCGACATCAGAAGAGTAAAGATCAGGACACGATATAGTTTCACTTCCATCCTCCTGTAAAGGTTTCAAGTCGTCACCGACTTCAGCGTGAGTCTATTGGGGCCTGGCCCTAAAGTCAAGTATTCCAGTCGGATTTATGTAGTTTTAGCAATGAGAATCATTCTCAGCACAAAGTGCGCGATAGACTTGAAGCCATGAACAGATTCTTGACGCCTAAGGTTATGAGGGCGATTGGACAGATTCTGGCCGTTTCCTATCCGCTACTGGCACTTTCCGCAGGGGTTCGTTCGGTTTATCAGCTTTTTTTCAAACCCGGTGTAACGGACTATTTTCCCCCAGCCCTCTCGGCAGTGGCGGCTATATGCTATTTGTTGGCGACGGTAGCATTTGTCATTCGCAAACCCTGGGCCTGGCGGATGTCGGTGGGGGTGCTGGTCTTCGAGACGGCGGGCGTGCTGGTGGTGGGAACCCTCAGCGTTTTCCTACCTGAGGTGATTGGGCGCACGGTCTGGCACGACTTTGGCATTGACTACGGCTTTTTGCCGCTCGTCCAGCCCATACTGGGCTTGGTGTGGCTGTTCTGGCCGGAAAACCGCAGGATGTTTTTCACGCCAGGCATCGAGCAGAGAACCCCCAACACGCCCTGAGCTGGCTTCTCTGGGCACCGGCTATCCCAGTCGCAGGCCCAACCCTGTGCACCCTACGATCAACAGTCCAAACGCCATCTGCGTCCAGCCGACCACCCTGGCGGGCACCGGAGGTTTGCTAAAGGTATAGAGCGAAAGTGGAATGAGCATGGCCAGGGCCACCACGCTCGGCCAGGGAACCAGACCCACCCGCGTTCCGATGATGAGCACCGCAACGGCGAGAACCTCCGTAAGGTAGACAGCTACCCGATTGACCGACTCGCCCCTGGCCCGCCGAACCTGGGCTCGAGCGTAGTAGATGGCTGCCATAGAGCGCATCGCCAGCACCAGCCACAACCCCAGCGCGGGCCCGGCCTCCAGGCCCCCTGCCAGCCCGATGCTCGCCGCCACTGAACCCATTGCAACCGCTCCGGCCAACTCGGGGACGAGGTTGCGGCCCTGGTTGTGGGCATCGAACCAGAGCTGAAGGCCCATCAGCGGCAAGGCCAGTAGCAGCGGCCACCAGAAAGCACCCTGGGCCATCCAGGTTGCAAGCAGTAGACCCGCCAAAGCGAACCCTGCGTAGAGCAGGGCGAAATTACGGGCAATGGGGGTTCGAGGGTAGGACTTACCCTTGCGCAAATCGGCCAGCCACAGCTTGAGGGGGTGGCGGGTAAGAAAAGCCGCCAGCGCGAAGATGCCCAAACCCAGCCCAGCCCAGGCAGGCGCAACCAGCAGGCCCAGCAGAACGGGCTCGAGGGTGAATCCCCAGCCGCCGTGCTCGTTGGGGAGCGCCACCGACTTGAGGGGGACTTTGATACTGGGGGTCGGAGCCACCATACTCAATCCTTTGGCAACAAGGTTAGCAGCATCATTAGGGGACCTTCGGCCCGCACCGCGTGCACCAGCCCAGCCGGCATATAGACCCAGGTGCCGGGCATGGCTGGTTTTTCCTCATGGCCCAGTTTGAGTTGGCCTTGCCCCGAAAGTATGTGCAGAATAGCCGGGTGCGCGGCGGAGTGCTCGGAAAGTTCCTGCCCGCTGTCGAATGCAAAAATAACGGTCTTGATGCCGCCCTCGCTGTGTAGGGTACGGCTGAGGATGCCATTTTGGGGTGGCGCTACTTCCTCCAGAAGATCGGGTATGTGGTGATAGCTCATTAGCTCATAGCCTCCTTCGGTAGACCTCCACCTCGGGCGGACGCTCGAGCAGCCATACCGTTTCCGCTTGAATCCTTCACCGCCCGCCGCAGTCAGAGGTGAAGGATTCAAGCCGACCGAAGGGAGTAGAAAAGCATTTCGGTAGTATCGTTTAGGCTTGCCGAAGTGAACGATACTACC
>NZ_JBBINI010000023.1:0-61208 GCF_037443965.1 Meiothermus sp. | reverse complement strand
GCTCGCACCGAGTTTAGGAAAGGAGAGGTTTTGGGTGAAAAAAACTTTGGTGGTTTATCGGCACTCGCCACTTCGGTATAATTCCTGTCAGGAGAGTGTTATACCGCTGGTGCGGTATAATTACTAGTTGGGCGTCACATCTGCACCACGACGTGGTAAGCCGCTGCCAAAGAACGTAAAATGAGCCTGAAATCGTACTGGAGGGAGAAATGGCACTTACATCAATAGAAATCTGTGCTGGCGCGGGCGGCCAGGCTCTAGGCTTAGAGCAAGCGGGTTTTGATCACGTCAGCCTTGTAGAACTTGACGCGGCAGCTTGCCAAACTCTTCGAATCAACCGGAATCATTGGCACGTCACGGAAGGCGATCTACATCACTATTCAGCCGAGAAGTGGAAAGGTGTTGAACTCCTTGCAGGCGGAGTACCTTGCCCGCCTTTTTCAAAGGCGGGCAAGCAATTGGGCAGCGAAGATGAGCGCGACCTGTTTCCAGAAGCAATCAGGCTAGTATCTGAGTGCAAGCCGCAAGCCGTAATGCTCGAAAATGTTCGCGGCTTACTCGATTCGGTTTTCGATGAGTATCGCGCGAAAATTATTTCCGACCTGAAGAAACTGGGGTACATCGCCGAGTGGCGGCTATTGAATGCCAGCGATTTTGGCGTACCTCAATTGCGCCCCCGTGTTGTTTTGGTGGCATTAAAGAAAAACGCTGCGGAATATTTCACTTGGCCGTCGGCGGTGGCGAAGCCACCGCCGACAGTTGGCGAAGCACTTTATGACCTGATGGCGGCAAACGGCTGGCGTGGTGCCAGACAGTGGCGAGAGCGTGCGTGTGATATTGCCCCAACGCTGGTGGGCGGAAGCAAAAAACACGGAGGCCCCGACCTTGGGCCAACCCGGGCAAAAAAAGCATGGGCCTCTATTGGCGTTGATGGGATGGGAATCGCTGATGCGCCGCCCGAAAAAGATTTCGTTGGCATGCCTAGACTCACAGTTCGAATGACTGCACGCATTCAAGGCTTTCCGGATCATTGGCAATTCAGCGGAAAGAAGACGGCCGCCTATCGTCAAGTTGGCAATGCGTTCCCTCCGCCCGTTGCTCATGCAGTAGGCTTTCAGATTCAAGTGGCCCTTAATGCCGCTGCAAAACCAAAGCTCAAACGGGGGTAATAATGGCAAAAGAGAAAACGCCAAAAGCAAAAAACTCAAGGGGTGGTGCACGCGGAAAACTCCGCGAGCACTTTCTGGCGAATATTGGCCGCGTCATGGATTCTGATGAATTGCGCGCTGTCGCGGATAATCAATCAGAGTGGGCACGGCGTGTTCGTGAACTGCGAACAGAAGAAGGCTATTTGATTCTCACGCACAATGACCGCAGCGAATTGAAGCCCGGCCAATACTTGCTTGAAACGCCGAAGCCACAACCGGCCTTTGAGCGAGCAATTTCAAAAGAAACTCGCGCGTATGTCCTCGACCGCAATGGTTTCACTTGCCAAATGTGTGGCGCAGTCGCGGGAGAACTTCATCCTTACGACCCAACACGCAAGACACGCCTTCACATCGGGCACATCATTGACAAGAGCAAAGGCGGCAGTGATGAGCCCTCTAATCTTCGGGCTATTTGCTCCATTTGTAACGAAGGGGCACAGAATGCCACTCCCATTCGCCCGGACTTGAAGCAGCTTCTAATTCAGATACGCAGAGCAACTTCAGCAGATCAGCTTGAAGCGTTGAAGTGGCTGATAGCAAAATTCCCAAAGCAGGCAGCCGAGGAAATTGCTGCCAAAAGCAAGTAGCAATGGACAAATTGACCCCGGATCGCCGCTCAAAAAACATGCGGCAAATCCGGGGCAAAAATACGGCACCAGAGCTAGCGATACGCCAACTTTGCCGGGAAATTGGATTTTCAGGCTATCGCATTCACCGGAAGGACTTGCCAGGGAAACCGGATCTTGCATGGATAGGACGAAAACTTGCTGTTTTCGTTCATGGTTGTTTCTGGCATGGGCACGACTGCGCCGAAGGTATCCGCAAACCAAAAACAAACCGGGACTATTGGATTCCAAAAATTGCCCGGAACCAGCAGCGTGATGCTGAAAATATCGCTACATTGCGCGTAGCAGGCTGGGATGTCATCGTTGTCTGGGAATGTGAAATTAACAAGAAAGATCGCCTTACAAAAAAGCTGCAACGGTTTCTGTCATCCAAGACGCCCAACAAATCGTTCCAGAGGACGCGCCAAAAAGCGGCGCGCCGCTGAACTCAAACGTTAGAGCCCCAAAACCCCTATCCCTTCACCGACCCCGCCAAAAGCCCCCGGATGAAGTAGCGGCCCAGGAAGATATACACCAATAGCGTTGGTAGCGCTGCTAGCAAGGCGCCGGCCATCGGCAGGTTCCACTTCACCGCCTCGCCGCCGGCGAGCTGGGCCAGCGCCACCGTGATGGGCTGGTTGGCGGGGCTGCTCACCAGGGTTACGGCGAACAAAAACTCGTTCCAGATTTGCGTAAACTGCCAGATGATCACCACCACAAACCCCGGCACCGAGAGCGGAAACACGATGCGGCTGTAGATGCCGAAGAAGCCCGCGCCGTCTATGCGCCCGGCCTCGATCATCTCGTCGGGGATTTCGGCGTAGTAGTTGCGGAAGATCAGGGTGGTGATGGGCAGGCCGTACACCACGTGCACCAGAATCAGGCCCCACAGGCTGCCGCCCAGCCCAATCTCGCGCACAAACTGGAACAGGGGAATCAGCACCGCTTGATAGGGAATAAACATCCCGAAGAGCATCAGCGGGAAGACGATGTTGGCCCCAGGGAACTTCCATTTGGCCAGCACGTAGCCGTTCAAGGAGCCCAGCAGGGCCGAGAGGATGGTGGCGATAAGGGTGAGGAAAAAGCTGTTTTGCAGTTTGGGTAAAAAAGCCGTCCAGGCCTGGTCAAAGCTCTCCCAGTACCAGACCTGGGGCAGTTGCCAGGTGCTGCTCAGGGTGATGGCCGAGGGTTCTTTGAGCGCGGTGACGATGACCAGGTACACCGGCAGCAGGAAAAACAGCGTAGCGATAAAGAGAATGGTGTACTGCAGGATGCGCCCGATCATCGCCGCACCTCGCTTTTGAGCTGGCTGTACAGGTAGGGCACAATCACAGCAGCTACCAGCAATAGCAGAATCATGCCGATGGCCGCGCCTTTAGCTATCTGGTTGGCCCGGAAGGTGGTCAGGTACATGAGCAGGGCCGGCACATCGGTGGGGGCGTTGTCGGCCCCGGCCATGGCAAAGATCAGGTCGAAGATTTTGAGCGAGATGTGGCCCAGGATGATCATGGCCGAGAGGGTGATGGGGGCCAGCAGCGGGAAGATCACACGCTGGTAGAGCTGCCACTCCGAGGCCCCGTCTACCCGCGCGGCCTCGCGCAGCTCCTCGGGGATGCCGCGCAGCCCGGCCAGGTAGAGGGCCATGGTGTACCCCGACATCTGCCAGACTGCCGCCAGAATGATGCCGATAAAGGCCAGGTTGAAGCCGTGGGGCTCGTCGTAGGGGAGGGGTTGCAGGCTACGGCCCAGGGTGAAGGCCCACAAGAGCAGCAAGGCTGCCGAGCCGGAGGCGATGTAACCCCGTCGCCGCTCACCCCCTCTAAAGGCTGTAATGGCGATAAAAATCAGCACGGCGCTCACCACCAGGGCGGTGATGAAAGGCAGGTCGTTCCAGCTCACCTGCCAGATTTGCTCGCGGCTGGTCAGCCAGGCAAACTCGCCCTTGGGCAGCCCCACCAGGGTGGGAAGCTGGTTGACGCCGCCCTCTGGCTGTAGCATCCAGCGCCAGATGGTGCCGGTGACGATGAACGACAGCGACATGGGGAACAAAAAGATGGTGCGGAAAAACCCTTCACCGCGGGGGCTTCTGTCCAGTACGACAGCCAGCCCCAGCCCCACCCCCAGGCAGCCCAGGATAAAAAACAGCGTGAAGAAAAAAGTGTTGACTAAATCCTGACGGAATCGGGCATCAATAAACCCGGTGAACAACTCGCGGTAGTTATCAAAGCCGATGAAGCGGATCTGTGGGTTGGCCGAGAGGGCCTGGGCCGGGTCTCTGCCCCAGTCGGTGAGGGAGGTATAAAAAGTCTGAAAGATAAAGCCATATACGAAGATGCCCAGCAGCACCAGCGAGGGTAAGATGACCAGGAATCCGTACAGGGTATCTTTGTTTTTGAACCAGTTCATCTTCACCTCTCGCGTAGGCACCTCAGGGGGTTACATCAATAACCACGAAAGCCTAGCCATTTTTTTTATCCGGTTTTTTAATAGATAAAGTGTCTGTTTGCAAAACTTGGACAAGGGGCAGGCCAACGGCCTGCCCCTCTGAAAAGGGTTACTGACCCAGACGAACCTGGGTCGCAATCGCCTGAGCCGCATTGGCTGCGGCCTGGGCGTTGCGGCCCGACAGGTAGATTTCCATCACGGTGCCAAACTGGCTCATGAAGGACTCGGGGGCCACCGCGCCGTGCACCAGCGAGCCTACGATGCGGTTGGACTTCCAGTCGCGCATGGCGGATTGCAGGTAGGCGTTGTATTTGCTGGGGTCGGAGTCGGTGCGGGCGGCAATGGAGCCCTTGAGCGGGTTGAAGGCGTCCTGGCCTTCTTTGGAGCCCAAAAGCCGCAGCCAGTTGAGCACGTTGGCGCGGTTTTTCACGCCCTTGGGCAGGCCGAAGGAGTCGGAGAGCATCATGAACACACCGGCGGTGCCAGGGGCGGGGGCCCAGCCGAAGCCTTCACCGGGTTTGAGGCCCTTGGTGGTGGTCATGTAGCCAGCCGCCCAGTCGCCCATGATGTTGAAGGCAGAGGTGCCATCCAGTACGCGGTCTACTGCTTGTTGCCAGCTCAGGCCCGAGGCGTCTTTGTTGGCGCAGTCCAGCACCCGGCCAAAGGTGTTCCACACCGCTACTACTTTGGGATCGTTGAAGCGCAGCTTGCCAGTCCAGAGGTTGCTGTAATCGGCGGCGCCCAGCACGCCCAGCGCCACCGATTCCCACAGGTGCTGTTGCGTCCAGTTCTCGCCCAGGGCCAAGGGGGCCTCGAGGCCCTTACTCTTGAGGGTCTGGCAGGTGGTGAGGAACTCGGCCCAGGTTTTGGGTGGTTGTACCCCCCATTCGCGCAGCTTGGCGGGGTTGTACCACATCACGTTGGAGCGGTGGATGTTGACCGGCACGCTGTAGATCTTGCCCTTGTAGGACAGCAGGTCAATGAGCCCCTTGGGGAACTTGGTCATCCAGCCTTCCTGGTTGAACAGGGCAGTCAGGTCTTCCATGCGGTCGGCCACCACCCAGGTGCCGATGAGCTCCTGCCCAGCGTGCACCTGGAAGCTATCGGGGGGGTCGCCGCCCAGCATGCGGGTCTTGAGCACGGCCCGGGCGTTGACACCGGAGCCGCCGGTCACAGTGGCGTTGATGACTTCTACGTTGGGGTAGCGTTTCTTGTACAGATCAATCAGGGCTTGCAGGGCGGGGCCTTCGTCGCCGGCCCACCAGGAAAAGATCTCCAGCTTTCCCGATTGGGCCAGCCCCACGGTGCCGAGGGCCAGGGCCGCCAGGGTTAGGAATAGCTTCTTCATGCGTGTCCTCCTATTAGGTTTATACGCCAATGGTTGACCGGGTTGCCAGGGGGGAGATTGGCGGGCTCCACGCCCTGGTTCCACCATTTGCTAAAAAGCGCTGCAACACCAGGGCCGCAGCGCCCATAGCCGGAGCCAGATGCCCGAACGCGCTGGGTTTGACGGGTATTTCGGCGTGTTCGGGGATAAAAGCCAGGTTGCGGATGGTCTGGCGCAGGGGGGCCTCGAGCCACTTCCAGGCCTCGGCCCCGGCCCCGCCCAGCACCACCACCGCCGGATCGAAGGTGACGCACAGGTTGACCACAAAGCGCCCCAGCTCATAGGCCAGGTTTTGCAGGGCCTGCAGGGCGTAGGGATCTTGCTGCTGGGCCCGCTGCAGGATGCCCCAGAAGCCTTCTTTGCGGTTGCTAGCGGCCTGGTAGCGCTCCACCATGGCCCGCAGCGACAGGGTGTCCTCCACATCCCCGGCGCGGCTGCGGCTGTGGGGCTGGCCGGTGAGCCAGTGGCCCAGTTCGCCGGCAGCCCCCAGGCGGCCCCGGTAGACCTGGCCGTCCACCACCAGGCCGGTGCCCAGGCCGGTGGTCATGACCACGTAGACCAGCGGGCTTTGCTGCTCGCCCCAGAAGGTCTCGCCCAGGGCGGCGGCGTTGGCGTCGTTGTCTACCAGGGTGGGCACTTTGAGCAGGGCCTCGAGCATCTCCGCGGGCTGCTCGTTGCGCCAGCCGGGGCCCGGTGCGTAGAGCAGCTTTCGTCCGTTGACCACCCCAGGGACGGCCAGCCCAACCCCCAGCAGTTGGGTGGGGTCGGAAAGCCGGCTGCGTACCTGCTCGGCCAGCTTGGTTAGCCGCTCGGCCAGCGGGGTGTGGGGGCTTTCGACCCAGTCCCACTCGTTGTGGATGGTGTTGTTGAGGTCGAGCAGCACAAGCTGCGTGTTCTCCACGCCCAGCTCGACCCCCAGGGCCAGGGTGTGCCGGGGAGAGAACTCGAGCGCGGTGCCTGGACGGCCCAGGCCTGGCTTGTGCTGGTTGCCCTCGTCCAGCAGACCTTCCTCCAGCATCTCCTGCACCAGCGTGGAGACCGTGCTTTTGGTCAGGCCCACCGCCCGGGCCAGCGCGGCCCGGCTCTGCGGGCCATGGCGGCGCAGGGCTTCTAGGATCAGGCGGCGGTTGAGCCGCTTGATGGCTTGCTGGTCAAGAGGAACAGTACGGGCCATGACACGCCTTCGGGGGCAGGGCTACTTAGTAAGTTTAGCGAACGAACTATATCCCAGCCGGCCGGGCGCTGTCAATTGTGGGCTAGGGCCGCCGGGGTGAAAGCCGCTCGGCGGAGTCGAGCCACAAGGTGACCGGGCCGTCGTTGATCAGGTGCACCTGCATATGAGCCTGGAAGACCCCGGTTTCGACCGGCAAGCTCTGCTCGACCAGCAGATCGCAAAACTGCTCGTACAGGCGCCGGCCCACCTCTGGCGGCGCCGCCCCCACAAAGCTGGGCCGGTTGCCCTTGCGGGTATCGCCGTGGAGGGTGAACTGCGAGACCACCAGCACCTCACCCCCCACGTCGGCCAGGGCCAGGTTCATCTTGCCTTCGGCATCGGCAAAGATGCGCAATCCGGCAATTTTACGGGCCAGGTAGAGGGCGTCTTCCTGGGTGTCGCCCTGGCCCACCCCCAGCAGCACCAGCAGCCCCCGCCCAATCTGCCCCACAGTCTGGCCGTCTACCTTTACGCTGGCCTGGGAGACTCGTTGAACGACGGCACGCACGGCCCAACAATAGCAGGGGAGAGGACAAATGGGGGAGAGGTGCTCACCGCGGTGCTGCAAACAACGCCACCGTGCCGGGGCCGGTGTGGGCGGCCACCGCCGGGCCGCACTCGCGCACATCCTCGATGACCACACCCTCCTGACTAATTAGTTTGCGCAACTCCTCGACCCCCTGGGGGTTGTAGGCATGGGCCAGCACCACCCGGGCCCCTTCGGGAAAGGCTTTGTGGAAGGCTTCGGCAAGCTGCTGCAAACCCTTGTGCCAGCCCCGGGCCCGCTCGAGGGGCCGCACCAGCCCATCCCGGACTTCCAGCACCGGCAGCAGCTTCAGGAGCGAGCCGATGAAGTGCTGCAAACCGCCAATGCGCCCACCCCGGTGCAGATACTCCAGCGTAGCGGGCAGTACGAAGCCGCGCAAGCGCTGCACCAGCGGCGCGATGGCCTCTTCCAGCCGCTCCCAGGGCACCCCCGCGGCCAGCTTGCGCCGGGCTTCCTCGATCACAAACGAAAGCCCGCCGTTCAGGGTCAGGCCGTCAATCACCTTGACACGATTGCCAAATTGTTCGGCCACCTTGCGGGCGGTCGAATAGGTGCCCGAAAGCTTGCTCGAGACGTGCACCGAAACGATGCGGTCGAATTTCTCGAGCAAATCTTTATACAAAGCTTCCAGATCCGCCGCGGAAATCTGGCTGGTGCTAACCTTCTTGCCCGCGAGCTGGGCCTGGATCACCTGGTCGGGGGTCATCTCTACATAGTCGCGGTAACTCTGGCCCTCGAGGATGACCTGCTGCGGAACCACATATATATCCTGCTTGAGGGCGTCTTTTGGGCTCAGGCCCAACGTTGAATCGGCCACGAACGCGGTACGTTCCATCTTCACCTCGCAGTTGTATTTCCAGAAACCTGATTCAGGCGAGTATAGCCGATGTTGCAATGGAAGCAAGCGTTACGCGATACCGGCAATTGGAGCCAAGTTGCGCCAGGGTAGATGGGCAAACCCGCAGAATCGGCCATGCGTATCTGGTGCTCCGGTAACTTGATTCCTGGGATGAATTTGGCTCCCGTAATATCTGGGAGTTGCTTTGAGCGCTTCATTGTGGGAACTTCACTGTATATCAATCTTTTGCTTACCAAACCACTAGCGCAGTGTGCCACGGAATTATTTACAGGCTGTAGGCATAGTACCCGTATAGCCCCGGCCCGGTGTGGGTGGAAATGACCCCACCGATGCTGCTGGTCATGCGCTCTTCCAGGGGCAGCCCGGTGGCTTGCATAGCGGCCTTGAAGGCGGCCACATCGCTTTCTTCGGCGTTGTAGAGGTAGTAGATGCGGATTTTCTGGCGGCCTGCGGCCCAGGTTTTGAGGGACTCGACCATCTCGGCCAGGGCCTTTTTCTCGCCCCTGGCCCGCCCTGCGGCCTCGACCTTGCCCTCCTTGACGGTCAGGATGGGTTTGATGCCCAACAGACCGCCCAACAGGGCCTGGGCCCCGCCGATGCGCCCATTTTTCTTGAGGTAGTCCAGGGTGGCCAGGGTAAAGCGCACGATGTGGTCGGAGCGGATGCGCTCGAGTTCCACCAGCACTTGCTGAAGATCGGCCCCCTGATCCATCAATTCCTTGGCCCGCTCGACCATCATCCCAATGCCCATGCTGGCGGCCAGCGAATCGAAGACCGTGACCTTGCCGGGAAACTCCTGGGCGGCCAGGTTGGCCGAGCCCACGGTGCCAGAGAGCTTGGAGGAGATATGAATCGAGAGCACGTGGTCGGCCTTTTGCAGGGCGTGTTCGTAGGCGGTTTTGAAGTCGGCAGGCGAGGGCTGGCTGGTACTGGGCATCCCGGCCCCCGCCTTGACCCCCTCGAAGATGTGGGCAGGGGTGATTTCAACCCAGTCCTTGTGGATTTTGCCCTGGAAGTTGACATAGAGGGGTACGACCTCCACCCCCATCTGGGCGGCACGGGCTTGCAGGTCGGAGGTTGAATCGGTCACGATAGCTACTTTCATGGGTTCTCCTGTACGGCTGTTTTATAGCTGAGCGGCCCATCTTTGCCGCTGGATCAGAACCAACCCAAACGCACTGGGCTGGAAGCGACAACGGATCAACGCTTCTTCGTGGCGTAAGTCTAGCACAGGCTTTTACTTGGGAAAATGTCGCCTAGAGCAAAATTGAGCCGGGGAGCAGGAAATAGGAGAGAAAAAAGGCTTGTGGAAGCGGGTCAGTTGGACAGATGGCTGCTGAGATGACCGCGGACGGAGCCTGCCCCGGCACAGTACTCGAGCGGCTTTGAGTGTGTGCTCTGTGCAGAATGATCGTGGAACCAAGTTGTGCCTTATGGAACAAAGTGATAAGGTTTTGGGCGTGTTGGATAGGGCCCAACCAGGCCCAAACCCAGAAATCCGAAGGCCAGTGTGAGCTATGTGGAAAGTGCTTGTGACCGACGAAATGCGGCTGGGTGAGGTGCGCAACCCCGAGGTGCGCCTCGAGTACAAACCCGGCCTACCGCGTGAAGAAATCCTACAGGTAATTGGGCAGTACGATGCCCTCATCACCCGCAGCCGCACCCAGGTAGATGCCACGCTCTTGGAAGCGGGTACCCACCTCAAAGTGGTTGGGCGGGGTGGGGTGGGGGTAGATAATGTAGACCTGGACGCAGCCTCCCGCCGGGGCATTCTGGTGGTGAATGTGCCCGAGGCCAATACCCGTTCGGCTGCTGAGCTGGCCTGGGCTCTGCTGCTGGCCACGGCGCGGGGCCTGGTGGAGTCCGATCAGAAAATCCGGCAGGGCCAGTGGGATCGCAAGTACCTGGGCCTCGAGCTCAACCACAAAACCCTGGGCATTGTGGGCCTGGGGCGCATCGGGGGGCAGGTGGCCAAGTTTGCCAAGGGCTTTGACATGCGGGTGCTGGCCTACGACCCCTACATCCCGCGCAGCCGTGCCCAGACCCTAGGGGTCGAGCTCTTGGACGACCTACCTGACATGCTGCGCCAGTGCCACTTCCTGACCGTACACACCCCCCTCACCGACGAAACCAGGGGCATGATTGGCCGCCGCGAACTCTACTTGTTGCCCAAGGGCGCGGTGGTGGTGAATGCGGCGCGGGGCGGTATCTACGACGAAAAGGCTTTGGTGGAGGTGCTCAACGAAGGCCATTTGTGGGGTGCAGGCCTGGATGTGTTCGTGGACGAACCCCCAGGCGCCGAACACCCCCTGGTGCATCATCCCAAGGTAGTGCACACTGCCCACCTGGGGGCCAACACCCTCGAGGCCCAAGACCGGGTGGGGGAGGCGGTGGTGGAGCGGGTCATCGAGACCCTGCAGGGCAACCTGGCCCACGCCCTCAATACCGGCTTCGATGCCGAGGGTTTGCAGGTGTTCTCGGCCTGGCTGCCGCTGGGCGAGGCCTTGGGCAAGCTGCTGGCCCAGATCACCCAGGGCCGCCCCCAGGCGGTGGAGGTCTCGTACTACGGCGAGTTCGAGAAAAACCCCGACCCCATTGCTTCGGCAGTAGCCAAGGGTTTGCTCGACCAGGTGCTGGCAGTGGGGGCGACCAACCTGGTTTCGGCACGACCGCTATTGCGAGACCGGGGGGTTTCGCTCATCACCCGTCAGGTGGAGAAGCCATTGGACTATCGCCAGGTCTTGGAGGTACGCCTCGAGACCGACAGGGAGACCCGCATGGCCCGAGGGGCGGTGCTGGGCGGCAAGCCCCGCATCGTGGGCATTGACGACCATACGGTGGAGGCGGTGCCCAGCGGCTACATGCTGGTCTGCATCAACCGCGACCGGCCGGGGGTGGTGGGCAAGGTGGGCACCCTGCTGGGCGAGAACAACATCAACATTGCCGGTATGCAGCTTGGCCGCGACAACCCCGGCGGCAAAGCCCTGTTTGTGCTGGCTATTGACGAACGCCCCCGCGAGGCGGTGCTGGAGGCCTTGCGAGGGCTGGATGTGCTCGAGCGGGTAGATTTGGCGGAACTGTAGGGTAAGTATTTTTTGCTGATCGCAATTTAGGGCTTGTACTGCACCCGGCCCAGGGTGCTTCCCGTGACATCTAGGGCTACATTGGCCAGGAGCAGGTTCCGCAGGTTCTGACCGGGTTTGGCCTGGGCATACAGCGCGGCGACCGCGGTCGTGAAGGGGGTTG
The DNA here is from genome assembly GCF_037443965.1 of Meiothermus sp. GTDB lineage: Bacteria > Deinococcota > Deinococci > Deinococcales > Thermaceae > Meiothermus. Next base: position 49,698 of record NZ_JBBINI010000023.1, on the reverse strand, counting down.
CATAGGAGGTGCCGCTCAAGCCCAGGTTGTCCGGGTAGGTGGCCCCTGCTGTACAGCGGAACTGGGTAGCTGGATTGGTGCAGACGTTGATGCCCGGTGCGAGAAGCTCGAAGTTCTGGGCGGTATTGAAGATGGCTGGCTCGTAGGCTCCGCTCGAGGCGTTTACACCGAACGCTCCCACCGATACCACGTTGGGCAGGCTTCCCGGAGGAGCCGCGCCCGGCGCATAGCCGCCCGGATAGTGTAAGACAGCTTCTTTCTGGTTGCCTGCCGAAGCGATGAGCAAGAACCGGGTGGGGTCGCTGAGCTGGGGCCTTTGCAGAATCTGGAAGATGGTATCGTCGGGCAAGGGGCCGCCGTTGCTCGCGTTGGCGATGACCCTCCCGTTGTAGGGCGGGTTCATCAGGTACATCAGGGCCATTGCGATGTAGGCCGAGCGGCAGTCGCCGACCCCGTTGCAAACCTTGAGGGGCACGAGCTGGGCTTGGGGGGCGATGCTGTGGATGATGGCGGCCACGTGGGTGTCATGACCGGCCAGGTCGTTGGTGCCGTCGCGGTCGAAATCGCAGGCGAAAGCTTCGCTGGTCGGTTGACCGGGATTGGCAAAGTTGTAGCCGCTCACAAGCTGGGGAGGATTGCCCAGCCAGGCCGGATTGACCCCGCCCCCAATCACCGCGACCGTGACACCCAGGCCGGTGGGACTGCCCACAGTGGAGAAGTTAGCCCCTACCAGCGACCTGAGGCTGGTTCCTTGGATGAGCTGGTAGTTGAGCGAGGCGGGGTCTAGGTGGTGGTAGGTCTGGCCGCAGGTGGGATCGTAGGAGTTGAGGCCCCCGCCCTGATCCATGCTGAAGAAAACATTTCGGCTTACCGCCAGCTCGCTCAAGCTGTTCTTGAGGTTCTGGAGGGTCGTGAAGGTATCACGCTGACCGATGTTCAGGGTGAAAAAGCACAACTGCCCCACGGCAAACCGGTTGACCACGGCCATACCCATAAAGCTCCCGTCCTGGGAAGGGCAGGTACTGCTTAGCAGCAAGACGTTAACCTCCCCGGTTACTGCCGAGCCGTAGGGCGTCCAATTCCTCGTTAGGAAAGGTTGGCTCAGGTTATTACCAAACACCTCGATCTTGACCGTGGCGCGGTCGGTGTACTGGACAGGCGTGCTGGGCAGACTGGGGGGCAGGGGGGGTGGACTGGGCAGATCAAATACCACCTGATTTCCCACTCTTGTCCAAACTACGGCCACATCGTTGATCTCTACCCTGGTTACAGTTTGGTTTCCCACCTCCAGACCGACCCGTTGACCCCAAGCCGGGCGGGTGGTGGGATCGGCGGAGGTAGAGGCCGCCATAACCCCATAACCCATTGTCGCCTTTTCCGAGAGGAAGGGCGTGTTGCAGGCGATTAAGGCCAGTAGCATGGTCAGCAATAACACGGTTCGACTCATCTGGGTCACCTCGTTGGGAGCGCCAATGGTTGGCTGGGTGTTTCCAACTACAGAAGTAGCAGTGAGGTCTTAACAGGTTCTTAACAGCAGCCTGGGAGGTTGGCGATCCTATTTCTGGCGGTCAGTTTTGCCGGGGGGGAGATGGTAGGACGTGTGAATCCATCGAACCATCGTCTTTTCGGTACTGCTGATACAAAGCAACCAACCGACCCTCGAGGCGCCGCACTTTTTCGTGGTGCTCGAGGGTATGCGCTTTGCCAATCAACCGCTTCAGCACACCCTCGTAGTTCACTAGGAAATCCCCCACCTCATCTAGGTGCCCACTCTGCTCCATGAGCGACAAGGCAACCTCCAATACATCGGGATCGTCGTCCAAGTCGGCGAGGTGGGCCATGGCTACACCCTGGGTTAGCAACTCACCAGCTTTAGACGCGAAGTGCAGAGCATTGCTGAAACGTGACCTGGCCTCAGCAAAATTGCGTTGGGCGGAATAAGTGTACCCCAGATTCAGGTGCAGTCGAGCGATGATTTCCAAAGCACCGACTGCCTCGGCAAAAGGAACGGCTTCGAGGTATTGAGCCTCTGCCCTAGCCCAGTCTTTGCGGCGCTCCCAAAGAATGCCTAGGTTGAGTAGAATTCTTGCCCGCAGAAGAGGATTCTCGCCTGCTTGATCCAAGGCTTCCAGCGCTTGGCGGTAGGCTTGTTCGGCTTCGGCTCTGGCAGACTCGAGGGCGGTGGCATCCACTCCTTTTTTTTCGGCTTCCCTGGCGATTTTGTCCAGCTCTATGGCGTAATTGTTGAGGCTTCCCACCCAGCGATCCCTGGCCCCTGCGGTTTGGAACAAAGCAGCAGCTTTTTTGAAGTAGGAGGCAGCCTCGAGAAAGTCTCCGCGCGACCCAGCGAGATAGCCCAGGGTGTTGTTGGCGGTGGCCTTGGCCCACAGCCAGTTCACCCCGCTTTCTAAAACGCTCCAGGCGGCCTGCTGGGCCTCCTGGGGCATTCCCCGCCGCCACAGCAACACCGACTCGAGCGCTATGATATTGGGGTTGCGGAGCTTTTCTGGCAGGGCTTGGAGCAATTCGAGGGCCTCCTTGAAGCGCCCCAACCGCTCGAGCGCGTAGGCTTCCAGGAACCGGCTCTCCGAGTCGGGGTCGGTCTCCAGCACCCGCTCGACAGCACGGATTTGCTCAAGGAGGGCTGCGGCCTCGGCAAACTTGAGCCCGTCCATCAGGGTTTTGGCCCTGGTGGTGTAGGCAGTCCGGGCACGGAGCAAATCCCCCACCCCGCCAAACCCCTGGGTGTGCTCGAGAATCTGGCGATACAAAGCATAGGCCGCCTCGGGCGGGGTGTGGCGGGCCAGGGCCAGCAGCAGCGAGAGACGTTCGCTGGAATGGGCCTCGAGCCAGCCCTGGGCGCTTCCTCCGGCCAATACGCGGTTATTGGCGTCTATCAGTCCTGAAAGAATCAGGGTTTCGTGGGCCTGGGAGAGTTCACCTAAGGAGGTCTCGAGGGCACTTCGCACGATGGTGAGGTTGGGCTGTTCCTGCAGGGCTAGGGCCAGAAATACCCTGCGGGCTGTCTCGGGCAGGTCATCGAGGCTGGCCTTTGCCGCCGAGCCCACCCGTCGGCTCAGATCACTCCCGGTCTGGGCCAGTAACTGCTGGAGACGGGTCAACAGGGCGGGTTCTAACTCCGGGGCCTCGATCAACGAATAGGCCCGCTCGGCCAAGGCTCGAGCCTGTTTGGGCTGCTGCCCCACCAGCTCCTCGGCCCGCTCGAGCATCGCCTGCTGGGCTTTCTGTGCGAAGAACTCTCGCTTCTCCAGCACCCAGTCCAGGAGTTCATCGGAGACCTCGAGCGCCTCCACGGGTTTGCCCAGATCGTGCAGAAAAGGCCCGCCGTAAAGCCCGATGGCCCGCTCGAGATCGCGCACTTCTAGGGCCTCGAGGAACTCTAAAGCGTCGCAGCCGACCTGGCTGGGCAGGGGGTTGACCCCTGGCTTGTCGGGGAAAACCTCGGCGGCTCCCTCTTTTTTGAACTGGGCCAGCACCACCGAAAGATTGCCCAGTGCTTTGGAGCCTCCTTCTTGCCAAAACAGCTCGGCCAGTTTGCGCCGTTCCTGCGGGCCCTCCAGGGTCACGTAGGCCAGCAGCAGCAAGGGTTTGGGCCGCGAGAAAGCAACCCCCTCCAAACCCACCTTGCCGAAGCTGGCCAGCTTCATCCTTCGATTGTACCTTTGTACCAGCGCACGCTGTTAAGAGTCCGTCAAGCCCCTGTCAAGAGCCCCCTGGCAAGCTGCCATCTGGAGGTGAGCGATGACAAGCTTGGGTGGAAGTTGGCTGATGTTGGGGGCTTTGGCCCTGGGGATTTTGTGGGTGGGCCGAGGCTCACTGGGTCGCGACGACCACCTGGCTGCGTTAATGGCCTTGGCTAATACACGGGGCCTGGTCGTCACCGAAGTTAAGGTACAGATCAAAAAAATCCAATCCGCAGAACATCTGGCCATCGGTGGCGCTTTGCCAGCTTCTGCACTACAGCTTTACAGGTTTGAGGGTCGTATTGCGGGTGTCCAGGCCCTCGAGGGCACCCTGCTGGGCCGGGCAGGGCATCCCCCCCACACCCTGCAGATACAGGCCCAGGTGGTGCAAGCCATGGGCTTTACGGCCCAAGGCGCCCCGGTGTTGCTGGGCCAGGCTATAGAGGTGAACCCACCCTTCCAGCGCTATGGATTTATCGGGCATCATCCTGGTTCGTCGCCGGTGGCCTTTATCGAGCAAGCCGCGTTGGAGCAGGGAGTCTATTTACGCGATACCCAGGTGTTGCACTTTGACCTAGGCCCAGCCCATCCAGTGGAGGCATGGATAGGCCTATGAGGTTTGGGATGTCTTCCCATTGCGGTGGGAAGTTCCAAGCAAAGGAGATCGAAATGAAAAGAACCCACGCTGTATTGGCAGTCTTGGCCGCAGTTGCCCTTGGTTTGACCGCCTGCACCCCTCCCGGATCCGATACCCCACCCGCGCCGACCATGGGAGCTATCTCGGAGATTGCGGCCAGCCCAGATGTCAACGGAGAGGTCGAGGCCGAACTCAGGTTCAAGGCTGTTGGCAGCAGCCAGGTCTCGAGCGCCCTCCTTGAGCTCGGGGGCATCTCCTACTTCTTCCTCGAGGCCGAGGGCAGCACCCCTGGCGGGCGGGCCTTTAAGGCCCTGTTGCTCTCCACCAGCAAGGATGCCTTGAGCCAAGAACAGCCCATGCGGATACGGGCTCGGCGGGTGGTGTCGGGTGGAATTCCGGCACTGGTGGGGGCGGCGTTTGTCAACAGCCCCCAGGCTGCCGCCACCTGCTCCAGTTGCGCGGGCGTGGCGCTGGTGCTGGTGAACAAGGACAGCACCCTCCCCGGCAACGTCCGCTCGCTCGAGCTGGAGAACACCCTCATCTCCTTGTATAGCTTTGGCGTCACCCAGACCGGCGCCCTGGCCTTCCTCGAGACCGCTCAGGGCGGGCCTTTCGCGGCGGGGGCGGCCCTGCTGCCAGAGCAGAAGGCCTCGAGCGCCGGTCTGCTCTCCTCGCCCATCGGCGTCGGCAGGGCCGCGGCCAGCCCGGCTTTGCTGAGTGCCAAGGTTGAGGCCGTGCGCACCATCGTCGGGGTGGTGGGCAAGGCCCAGGGCACCCTGACCCGGCCCGACGGTGCCCCGCGCGGGATCATCGCTGTTCTGATCGGGCTCTAGAGCCCAGGTAACCGGAGATTTACTATGAGCCAATTCAAGTTTTTTCTGCTGCTTATTGTGTTCCTGATGGCCCTGGCAGCGTGCTCTCCGCCTAGAGCACCCGAGGTGCATCAGATGGCCTCGAGGAGCTGCTCCAGGGGGCTGCTGGTGGCGAGATAGACGCCGAGATCACCGTTCAGCCGCTGGCGAGCCTAAAGACCCAGACCCTCACCACCCAGGCCCTTCCCACAGCCGACACCCCGCTCCTGCTCGAGGCAACCGGCAAGACCCCCGGCGGCAAGGAGCTGAAGATAATCTTCTACGGGGTCTCGGCGGACGCGGCCATCCTGGGTTTCCAGGGCAAGATGCGCATCCAGGCCACGGCCGCCCAGATCCAGGGCAAGCGGGTGCTGCGGGGTATGGCGGTGCAGGTTCAAACCGCCCAGTCGGCTTCGGTGCTCACCCTGCCCTTCCTGGCTACCGGCCCAAGCACCACCTTCAGCGGCCCACAGCCGGGCACCGCCTTCGAGCTGCGTGGTAGTGGGGAGTCGGCCCTGGTCTGCGGCAGCAGCACCCTGGCCGGGGCCTTTAACCAGAGCAGCCAGGGCCAGAGCAACAAGGGCGTGCTGATCGGGCTGTTCGAGGGGCAAGCCCCCTGCGCTCCTGGGACCAAACTGGCCCCCACCCTGCAAAGCGTGCTCAACCTCACCGCCGTGCAGACCCGGATGGGCGTGCTGCTGGGCGGCCCCGGCAGCGTGGGCGGGAACAGTTTCGTGCTTCCGGTCTTCGCCCTCACGGTGGGCGAGCAACTGCCCCAGAGCATCGGCTTCGTGGACGTGGAGGCCGCCGACGGGGTGCGGGTGATGGACGCCGCCGCCGCCGCGCAGCTCCTGAGCTTCGACCTCAAGACCGGCACCATGGTCTTCAAAGAGCTCGCGGGCAGCCTGGCGGGCCTGAGGGTGGGGGACGTAGTCGTGGCCACGCCCCGCCCCAAGGCCCCCAACGGCTTCCTGCGCCGGGTGCGGGAGATCGGTGGGGCCAACGGGGCCATCACCGTGACCACCACCCGGGCCAACCTCAAGGACGCCCTCAAGCGCTCCGACCTGCGTATCGAGCGGCGCTACACCGCCGCCGACGTGCAGCAGGGCGCGGCCCTGGCACAGGGCCAGACCCTCTACGCGGCAGCCCCGCAGGTGAGCGCACAGGCCCTCTTCGACGACATTGTGGTCAACATCAACAAGGTCATCTTCGACCAGGATGGCAACAACTCCACCACCGACGACCAGCTCAAGGTGAACGGCAAGCTGACCTTAGAGCCCAAGATCGTGATTGACCTGGACTGCACGGGCTTTTTGTGCAGCAAGCCCGACTTCCTGGCCAAGTTCGAGATGACCGAGACCACCGAGTTGACCGTCACTGGCAACCTGGTCTGGGAGGAGGACCAGACCTTCCAACTGGCCCGTATCGTGCTGCCGCCCATCACGGCCGCCTTCCTGGTCTTCACCCCGGAGATTGTGGTGGAGGTGAACATGAGCGGCGAGGTGAGCGTGGGGATGGAGTTCCGCGCCGAGCAGACCATCAGCTTCGAGGCAGGGGTCGAGTACAAGTCGGGCAGCGGCTGGGATACCATTGACAGCTTCAGCAAGTCCTTCAGCGCCGACCCCCCCAGTTTTGAGGCCGACCTCGAGGCCGAGGCCAGCCTGGGGGTGGAGGGCCGCCTGATGCTCTACGGGGTGGCGGGCGTCTCGGCGGGCATCGAGCTATATGCCCACTTAGAGGCCGGTATCCCCCGCGACCCCGCCTGGGAACTCACCGGCGGCCTGCGCGGGGACATTGGCGTAGACCTCGACATCATCATCTGGCAGGAGGAGTTCTCCATCCCGCTCTTCGACACCAGTTGGACCATCGCCATCGCCCCCAACACCGCCCCGGTGGTTACCAGCCTGATCCCAGTGGTCACCTGCTCCGATGGCACCGTGCCGCGCGGCGTGTCCAGCAACCTGGTGACCCTGGACGCCAACACCGACGACGCCGAGGATGGCAAGGGCCAGGGCACGGTGAGCTGGAGTTCGAACGTCAACGGTTTCCTGGGCACCACCAGTCCGGGCAGCAAGCACCAGCCCAGCTACAACCTTTCCAATGGCCAGCACACCATCACCGCCACCGTGACCGACTCCAAAGGCAAAACTGGCAGCAAGACCCTCCAGATCGAGGTGGTGTCGGGCTGCCCCCTGGGGGACGTGCCCCCCACCGTCAGCATCACCAACAGCCCACCGCTCATAATCGTCGAAGGCCAGCCCTTCACCCTCAAAGCTACCACCCAGGCCGGTTTGAGCCTGAGCTGCTGCCAGGTTACCTGGCGCTCCGACGTGGCGGGCCTGCTGGGTACCAGCAACGGCGGCCCCTGCGCCAGTGGGCAGAACCAGAAGTGCCACAGCTTCGCCCACACCTTTAATCCAGCGGTTCCCCAAACCATTACCGCGACCGTGACCCATAACGGGGCCACCGCCAGCGACAGCCTCGAGCTGGGGGCGCTCACCCAGACCCGCAGCAACCCCAACCTGGGCCAGATCACCCAGACCAACCCCAGCGGGAGTGCCTACGTCTACGAGGATGACAACGTAAACTTCAGCGCCACCGCGACCAACGCCACCTTGAGATGGACCTCCTCCAACCCCGCCGACACCTTCACCAGCCCCGGCAGCTCCAGCACCGGCGTGAGCTTCGCCACGCCCGGGGTTCGCACCCTGACCGTGACGGCCAAGACCCCCGACGGCGGCTTTAGTAGCAAAAGCTTAAAGGTGAACGTGCTCCCCGCACTGGCTAAACCCTAAACACAATGCCGGGGTGAGAAGGTAGATCCTTCTCACCCCGCCATCTCAGATTCCTGATTCCCTAGATGCCCTAACCACTGTTTACTTGGTTTCCTTGCAGCTATCCGTCAACCTGTACCGCTCATGGCAGGTCTTGCGGGGATGCCAACCTACGACAGCAACCCTGCTCCAAGAACACGAGGTGTATATGACTGCAATTCGCCGCTTCATCATTATGCTGTTTGTCCTAGCGTTTCCGATGATTTCCGCCCAGAGTAGTTGGCCCCCCCACGTCACCGTGGTTGCGCCCGTAGAGCGGGGTAAGGTGGTGATGGTAAGCGGGAAGTTGGAGAACGGCATCGCTATCCCCGACCTCTCCTGGGCTTGGCGCTCGAGCGTGGCCTGCTTTGTCCAGTTGCAAGCCCACAAGTTCGCTGCCAAGCATGTGATTTTTGCCACCCAAACCAAGCTGACTGGGATTGGCGAACTGACGGTTAGGGTGATCCCCAGCGACCCTAACGCCAACCTCAGTTTGTGGGTCTATGCCAGCAACGGTTACCAGTTACCGCCCAACCTCCAAAGCGTGCGGAGCTGCGAGGCCGACTTCAAGTGGGATCGGCCCTTCAAAAACCAGACCCAAGACCACACCCGCTATATCACCATGAGCACCCGGAGCGAGGGCATCGTGATTGGGGTCAGTGGCCCCGCCGAAATGACGTCAGCCGACTTCACCCTCGAGATCAGCGTCAAGTAGCTGGGCTAAGTGGTTTGGTAAGTCAAAGATGGATATTCAGTGAAGTTCCCGGAATGAAGCGCTCAAAGCAACTCCCAGGTCATAAAGGGCTAAATCCATCCCAGAAATTAAGTTACCAGAGCACCAAGGAGTCGCCATGAAGATTTTGCTCAGTTTACTAATGTCTGTAGTGCTGCAGGTCCTGCTCACGTCTGCCCTTGGTCAGACCCTGCGCGACGATGCCCAGATGCGCTCGAGTGACGTAGATATTCCCAATCGGGTTCAGGTCGGGCGCACCTATCGGGTGAGCGTGAAGGTTACGAATAACGGAACCACCACTTGGCAAGCCCGTAAATACTTTCTGAGAGTCAGGATTGTGCGCGGCCCCTCTGGCAGCCCGACCCAGCGTGAGCATCTGACTCCCCATCTCGAGCTAAAGGACCCCGTGGCTCCTGGTGAATCCCACGCCTTCTCGTATGAAATCGAAGGCCCCCCCTATCTTGGGGAGTATCGGTTGGAATGGGTGATGTCCAATGGGCATGACGATTTCGGCGATCGTGTGACACGAACCATAAGGGTAGTCGAGTAAAACGGCCGTAAGAGGAGACCCGCGATGAAACCAATGCCGTACCACGCCCTTCAGGCCCAGCCGCTGGAGCCAAATCTGCCGGGGCAGAATCCAGCCAGCACCTGCTGGAAATAAACGGCTCGGCCTCGATCAAGACTGCGCTCTACAATCCCTGGTCACCTCCGTGGGTTGGGCGCTCTGGAAGCTAGGCGGGTTTCACCTATCGAGGTGGCCCAAGGACTGCGGCTTTGTAAAGCCCTCTCTACCGCTCTGCATTGAGCCAAGGAGGAAAACCATGAACACACTTTGGAACCGGGCAGTTGGGCTGATGTCGGTGGCTTTGTTGGGTGTGGGTTTGGCCCAAAGCGGCGCGGCAATTTCCATTCGCCAAGCTTTCATCAACGGCAAGGCATTGGTAGCCATGACCGCTCCCAAGCCACTGGCCCTCAACGGGTTCAAGCAAAGCTACAGCTACGGCCTTACCCTGCGCGATGTATATACCCAAGCGGGCGTTGCTAGCTTTGGACTGGTGCTGGCCTCGAGGTCGGGCACGGCCGCCGACACCATTAGCTTTTCTTTCTCCGGCCCATATAGCCAGATTCAGGCTGCCACCGCCAACACCTTGCAACTGCTCTTTACGGCGGCGACTTGCCTGGGTGTGCCCCCATCCCAACTCAAAGCCCTCAATCAACCCGGCGAGTTTTTGAATGTGCTGCAACGGGCGTTTGGCTCGAGGCGATCCACCAGCTTTAGCAAGCGTTACAGCGGGGTGAACTTCACCCTCAACAATGTGGACTTTTCTGGGGGTGCAGCCAGATACACCATCCTCCTGAGCAACCCCGGACAGGTGGGCCAGGGGGGCTGGAACAACTACTGCGCGGTTCGGAACTAATAGATCTTCGACGGATCAAGGACCGGCGGGTGGCTAAAAGCTTTTTGAGCGAACTGCGTCCAGGCCACTGCCAACTTGCTCACGAAGTGGAGGGATAATTCGAAGAGTAGCTTTAAGGCAAGCAATTATCGCACTCTTCACAGACGTGGTCTCCCCTCCGGAAGGCCACTGTGCTGTGCAGGACAAAGCCATCCAGTTGTATGTGGCCCAATAATTGCCAAGCGCTCTAGCAAGGCCCCAAGGTCGCCTTCTTTGTGCAAGGGTCGAAATACATCGCCTCAAATGGGGTTTTTCTATACAATCAAATGTAATGGAAGTGCGGCTGCGACTGCTGGGTATGCCCCGACTCGAGGTGGATGGGGTGGGGAGCGAGTTGCCGCTGGATCGTCCTGCCGCGCTGGGCTATTACCTGGCCCAGCGCGGCGACTGGGTGCGGCGCAGCGAGCTGGCCTACCTCTACAGCCCCGAGGCCGACGAGGCCGCTGCTTTTGCCAACCTGCGCAAGCTGGTCTACCGGCTGCGCCAGCAGGGCTGGGCGGGGGTGCTGGAAGCCGAAGCCACGCGCTTGCGGCTCTGCATCCCCACCGATGTGCAAGCCTTTCGGGCGGCCCTCGAGCGCCGCGACTGGGCAGGGGCCCTCGAGCTCTACGGGGGCCCCTTTTTGCAGGGGCTGGCCTTTCCCGACCTGAGCGGCTACGAGGCCTGGCTGGAGCTCGAGCGCCAGGATTTGGCGCGGGCCTGGCGCAGCGCGCTGATGGAGCAGGTGCGGCTGCTGGAAACCCAGGCCGACTGGCTGGGGGCCGAACGCTGGCTCTCCAAGCTGCTGGCCGCAGACCCGCTGGACGAGAAGGCCGTGCAGGCCCAAATCCGGGTTCTGCGCGCGGCGGGGCGGTTGGCCCAGGCCCAGGAGGTCTTCGAACGCTTCCGCCGCAGCCTGAAGCTCGAGCTGGGGGTGGAGCCCCTGGAGTCTACCCGTGCGCTTGCCGATGGTCTGGATTCCCAAAACCCAGCCGCAGCCCATCCCCGGCACAACCTGCCCGCGGCCAGCACCCGCTTGATTGGGCGAAGCCGCGAACTCCGGGCGCTGAACCGCCAACTGACCAACCCCAACTGCCGCTTGCTGACGGTGGTGGGGCTGGGCGGCATGGGTAAGACCCGCCTGGCCCTCGAGCTGGCCTCCCAGCAGACCCAGCGCTTCGACGACGGGGTCTGGCTGGTGGCACTGGCCGGGGTGGCCTCGCCCGAGCAGTTGGTCTCGAGCATTGCCAGTGCCCTGGGCTTTACCTTTGCGGGGCCTACCGACCCCAAGACTCAGTTGCTCAACTACCTGCGCGGCAAGACGCTGCTCTTGCTGCTGGATAACTTCGAGCACCTGCTGGAGGGCGCCCCTTTGCTGGAGGAACTGCTGGCCCAGGCCCCAGGCCTCAAGCTGCTGGTGACCTCGAGGGTGGCCCTGGAGCTCCCCGGTGAGTGGCTCTTCGACCTGGAGGGCCTGAGCTACCCACCCCCCCAGACCGAAGAAGACCTGGACGGCTTCGACGCGGTGCGGCTGTTCATCGCGCGGGCCGAGCGGCTTTCGAGCAGCTTTGTGATCACCCCCGCGACCCTCGAGGCCATCGCCGAGCTGACCCGCCGGGTACAGGGTATGCCGCTGGCCATCGAACTCCTGGCCACCTGGGTGCGCGGCCTGGTGGTAGGGGAGATTCTGGCCCAACTGGGCCACAGCTTCGAGCTATTGCAAACCTCCCAGCGCGACCTGCCCGAGCGCCACCGCAGCCTGCGGGCTATCCTCGAGTACACCTGGCAGCTTTTGACCGAGGCCGAGCAGGCGGTGCTGGCCAAACTCTCGGTTTTCCGGGGAGGGTTCACCCTCGAGGCCGCCCAGAGCTTGGCGGGGGCGCACCTGGGGCTATTGCTGCGCTTTATCAACCAAGCCCTGCTACGGCGGGGTGAGGACGGGCGCTACGACCTGCACGAGCTGGTGCGGCAGTTTGCAGCGGAGAGGCTAGAGCTTGTTGAACACCGCGCTGTATACGAGAAGTTTAGTGATTATTATTACCGGTTGTTGTTGGCCTGGGGAGGTATGCTCCGGGGAGAAATTCAGCCCAATACGCTCGAGCAGTGTCGCAGGGAACTGGGCAATCTCTTCTCGGCCTTGCATTATCTGGCCGAGACCCGAGATGTCATACGACTTCGGCGAGCGCTCGTTGATTTCTACCCACTGATTGAGATCCTAGGTCTGTTCAAAATCGGTATCGGCTTAATTGATGTGGTCATGCAAAAACTTGAGGCAGCTAACTACGAAGATCGAACATTGAAGGGGGCGCTTGAGGCAACCAAGGCCTACTTCCTAATCAAAGTTGGCGAGGACGAGAACTCAAAGGCAATGGTGGAGGCCAGCTTAGCCCACTTCGAGCGCTTGGAGGCTTCGGTTTTTCTGGGAGTGGCCCAATACACCACTGCCATGTATCACCATTTCAGCGGAGCCTTGGACGAGGCCAAGCTTTGGTATCTAAAGGCATTGAGCACGTTTGAAGCAGTGGGGGGGCAATCGGAACGTTGTCGGATCTTGAACCGTATCGCAGTGGTGATGAAGCAGATGGAGCGTTACGAGGAGTCCAACCGCTACTACGAGCAAGCCCTCGCTTTGTCCATCGAAATCGGCGATTTGTCCGAGCGTGCTTTAATTCTTAACAACTACGGGATTAACTTCGAGTCCACGGGGCAAGTCGAGAAGGCCATCGAAATGTACCAGGAGAGCCTACGGATTTGTGAGCTTGTGAACTATCCGAGGGGGAAGTCGGCAGCCCTGACTAACCTCGGACATATCCGCGAGCGTCGCGGGGAGTACCTAGAGGCAAAGCAGTATTACCAGCAAAGTCTCGAGATCAAGCGAGCCTTGGGTGAGCCGATACCCTTGGCAATTTCCCTAGTTAACCTAGCCGATGTTCATTATGCCCTGCACGAGGACGAGGCAGGTCATCAGGCCAACTGGGTTGCCCTCAGTCAGACCCTCGAGGCGAACGCTCTGATGTATAGTGCTCGCACAGTCTGGTCGTTCTGCAATTTTTTTGCGGCGAGAAATCTACCAGATACTGCGCTTTTCCTAGCTTACTTCCTCCACAAGTCTGTGGAGTGCGAACAGTGGGTGCGGGACGAGGCGGGCGAGTTTATCGCTTCGCAGGATGGAGGTCTCGAGCCCTCTCGAATGCGCCAGGTCGAGGGTCTGAACTTCCAGCAAATCGCCGAGTGGATCAGGGGTGCTATCGTAGCGGCATCCCCCAAAAATCAAGCCTGAACTCGCGTGAGGGTCGGGTGTCTTAACTTTGGAACGCCCATGGAACGCCTAGCCACCAGACTGGGGGCATGGCCGTCGCAAAGGTTCACTCGAGTTACATCCTGCGCCTGACCCAGCGGCTTAGTCGGCTGACCTACGAGCTGCGCGACGTGCGTACGGGTCAGGTGCGGCAATTCGAAAGCGCCAGGGAACTCTCGAGCTACCTCGAGACGCGGGTCATGGAGGCTCCACCCGAACCTGTCAGGGGCAGAGGACGCTAGGGGCGGGGTGGAGCAAGGAGAGAGTTCTGTGGTTCAAGTGGGGAGGTAAGGGTATGAAGCAGTGGATTTTGGCAGCGGTATTGGGGCTGGTTCTGGTAGCTTGCGGTGGGGGCACCTCGACGCCGCCCACGCCTTCCGAGCTGGCCGAGCTTATCACGGGTGGTGATCAGGCCGAGGCCCAGGTGACGCTGGAGGTTCTGCGTAGTTTCAAGCCGGCTACCATCAGCACCCAGTTCAACCCCTTTATTGGCGGCCTGACCGTCTACGAGATTTCCGGCACCACCCCCAAGGGGCTGCCCTTCAAGGCCATTGCCCTGGGGGATGAGGGCCTCGAGCCCGATGCGCTGCGGGGGCAACTGCGCATGAAGGCCCGGCTGCGCCGGATTCAGGGGCAGGTGGTGCTGGCGGGCTGGCTGGTGCCACGGGATCCCAACTCTACCCTGAACCCCATCGCCTTTATTGCAGCGGCCCAGAACGCCAATTTCAGGGGCCCGACCGCGGGCACGGTCTACCAGTTCAGCGGGATGGCCGAGTTTAGGGGGGTCTGCGAGGAGAAGGGCCTCAGCGGTTCGTACAGCCTCAAGCAAGGCAACCTCGAGCTCGTTGGAGCCCTGAAGGGCGTGCGGGCCGGCGAGACGCTGGGCTGCACCCCCGGCGAGGTGCAGGAGCAAAACCTGCCCGTCGCCCTGAGTTACACCGCCGTGGAGACCCATATGGGCACTATCTTCAGCTTCCAGGGCAGTCTGGCGCCGGGGGCTGGAGGTGCCTCTGCGCAGGGCCAGGTGCAATCGGCGATGCCCTCCCAGGGCCTCACCCTCACACCCCCCACCCTGCCGATCAGCCCCCTTGTGGCGAACGTTGCCCTCAAACCCAACGTCAAGGAGCTGGGCAACGCCTCGGGGGCCGAGCTGGTGAGCTTCGACCAGGACAACGGAACCCTCATCTTTAACCGGCTGGCGGGCAACCTGCGCGAACTGGCCGTGGGCGACATTGTCGCCAGCGCCCCCCGCAACGCCGCCTCCAACGGCTTTCTGCGCCGTGTAACCGGTATCGAAAACACCAGCGATGGCAAGGTGCGGGTTCGCACCGCCAAGGCCAACGTGGCCGACCTGCTGGACGAGAGCGACATTCAAATGGACCTTCCGCTGAGCGAGGCCGATGTCCAGCGGGCCACGGCCCTCGAGCGCGGCCAGATTATCTATGCGGCCCAGCAACTAGGCCCCTCGGCCCAGAGCCAGATCAGGAAAGAATTCTCCGAAGAGGTGATAGAAGGCGTCACGGTGAGCGGCTTTGTGCAGTTCACCCCCAAAATTGTGGTCAAGTTCCAGTGCCGCAAGGCTTTCTGCTCCGAGCCATACTTCCTGGCCAAGTTTGTGCTAAACGAGCGGGCCGAGGTTCGCCTCAACGCCATCCTTGAAAAAACCCTGCACAAATCCATCCCGATTGCACGGGTTCCGCTGGGCACCATCACCGCAGGGCCGCTGGTGTTCGTAATTGACGTGGTCTTTACGGTGGATGTGGAGGGCAAGCTGCGGGTGGAACTCGAGGTAGGCGCCTGGCAGGAACTCGAAATAGAAGCGGGGACGGAGTACAACAAGGACTTCAATGGTCGCTTCCAGAAAATCAACGAGATCACCAAAAACGAGCGGGGCATCATCGGCCCGACCATCGAGGGCAGCGCTGAACTCAAAGCGGGGGTGTATGGGGCTTTGCGGCTCATGCTCTACGGGGTAGCGGGGGTCTCGGCCGAGGCTGGGCCTTACGTCCAGTTCAATGCCCAGTACCCCCGCCAGCCCTACTGGACCATGAAGTTTGGCCTCGAGGGCAACCTGGGGGTGGATATTGATCTGCTCATTTTCCGCAAGGAGTGGGACGTCAACCTCTTCGATATTGAGTTGTTTACCGAGCAGGCTCCCAACTCGCCGCCCAAGTTCGACGACATCGGCCCCAAGTATGGGTGCAACAGCGGTTACGCGGCCCGCAACGCCTCAAACAAGGTGGTGTTGTCTGCCAGCACCGACGACAAAGAAGACGGCCCCGGCACGGGCACCATCCAGTGGCGCAGGGGCAACAACCTGCTGGGCACCACCACCAAGGCCGATAAGCACACCCTCGAGGTAGACCTGCCCAACGGAACCCACACCCTCACCGCGACCCTCACCGACAGCCAAGGAACCTCGCGCACCCGCAGCTTCGAGGTAAAGCTGGCCGCCAACCAGTGCCAGTTCCCCAACGGTTTGCCGGACGTGAATATCGTAGGCAACAGCGATGAAGGGCTGCCTATCCCGTTCCCTTATTACGCCAATCTTACCGCCCGCACTTGGCCGTTCTCACAGGCTGGTTGTCCCACCCACGAGGTGTTCTGGCGATCGAACCTGCAACGCCGCAGCCTGGGCAGCACCAATGGGGTTTTTGTGCCGGCCAGCGGAGGGGTGGGGCCATTCTGCGAGCATAGCTTCGAGGTGCGAAAGATGGCGGATCGCCAGGTGATCACCACGCGGTTCACCCTAAACGACCTTACTGTCAAGGACACCACCGAGGTTCTGCCCTCGAGAATCCTCAGCCTGAATATCGGCGGCATCCAGTACAGCGCCCCCAGCAACAGCCGTTACATCTACGTGGGCGATCAGGTCAACTTTACCGTGAGCGGGGATAACCCGGTGTGGAGCTCGAGCGAGCCCGCCGACAACATCAACGGGCGCAGTGGCAACAGCGTGAACGCCCGCTTAAACACCCCAGGCCCCCGCACCATCGTGGCCCAGGTGTCGGATGGCAACGGTGGGTTCAACTCCAAGAGCCGCATCATCTACGTGCATAGCGGGCTGGCCCGGCCCTAGTGCAACGGCTGTGCACACCGAGGTGTCGTGATGAAACCATACCTTATGTTTTGGGTGCTGGTGCTGCTGGGAGGGGCTATCCCCTCCCAAGCCCAGACCGCCTACCGCCCTACCGTGCAACTCACCGACCTTTTGGGCCTGCGCTTCTTCCCCCAGAGCGGGCTGTTCCAGTTCGACGGCCTTCAGATTGCTTTTCCCAAAGCAGGGGAGACCTACTCGCTGGAGTTGCGCCGGGCCGGTGGGGGGGTGATTTACAAGGTTGGCTTAGATTTGCAAGAAGTCAGCGGCTTTCCCGCCTTTGGCTGGCTGAACCCACAGGAGCGCGGCTCGGATAAATTCAAGCTCAGTGAGGGCGGAAAGTACGAGCTGGTCGTGCGGATGGGCAGCCAGGACATCGGGGTGGTGGCCTTCGAGGCCAGGGCCACCGACTCGGGCGATGCCTTCAACCCTGACAAAACCTTCCGGCTGGTGGGCCCCTGGGACCGATGGGCCTACCTCTATGCCAGAGATGGCGACCCCAACGCCCACCTTTACGTGGTGGGCTGGGTGACCGACAGTGAGTTTGGCCCCAACCGCAGCGACCACTGGGTGACGGTGCAGATCACCAAAGGCGGCAGCGTGCTGTGCAAGTCGGAGGTATTTGTGGATGAGCCGCACTGGACGCGCTACCGCTTCGATGTGGCCCGGTCCAACAGCAACGCCCCCTGCACCCTGGCCGACCTTCAGAAAGCCGATGGCGAGTATGGGCTCGAGTTCCGCTCCAAAGCCAAGCTGCTGCGAAAGTTCAACTTCCGCGCAACCAACAAGCAAATCCAGCGCATCCCCCGCAACGCCCTGCCCTATCTGAGCGCCAACTGGGGTGGAATTCCCTCCAAGCTGGTCAACAGCGACTTGCAGCTACAGGAAACCTTCTGGTTTGAGGCCTCGAGGTAACTAGCCGCTCGAGAACCAAACAGGCGGCTCGCCCAGTACAGCAGTTTTGCTCGTACTGGGCATTTTGTTTTGCACGACGGGTTTTTGTGGGCCGAGAGGGTCGCGTTACAATGGGGCCCATGTACCGCCCCCGCCTCCTCACCCCCGGCCCCGTCGAACTCCACCCCAGGGCCCTCGAGGCCCTCGTGCGTCCCCAGCTTCACCACCGCAGCGAGGCGGCCCGGCAGATTTTCCTCCAGGCCAAGGCCGGGCTCGAGGCCGCCTTCAAAACCCAGGGCCAGGTCTTGCTGCTCACCGGCTCCGGCACCGCCGCCATGGACGCCCTGGCGCAGAACCTCTTTGCACCGGGGGCCCGGGTACTGGTGCCGGTGCACGGCAACTTCTCCGAGCGCTGGGCCAAAATTGCCCAGCAGGCCGGGCTGGAAGTGGAGCGCCTGGAGCTCGAGTGGGGCCGGGTGGTGCGCCCGGAGCACCTGGAAAGCGCCCAGGGCCCCTTCGACGGCCTGCTCCTGACCCACTCCGAGTCCTCGACCGGGGCCCTCAACGACGTGCGCACCCTGGCCCAGACCTTCAAGGCCCGCTTCCCCGAGGGGCTGGTGGTGGTGGACGCCATCACCAGCCTGTTTGTAAGCGAGTTCGAGCTGGAGGGCTGGGGCCTGGATGCCGCCGCCTGTGGCTCGCAAAAAGGCCTCATGTGCCCCCCAGGGCTGGGCTATGCGGCCCTCTCGCCCCGTGCGATCGAGCACCTCAAGCCTCGAGGCTTCTACCTGAACCTGGCCGCCGAACTCAAGGTGCAGAGCACGGGCGAGTCGGCCTGGACGCCGGCCATCAACCTGGTGGCCGCCACCGCCGCGGTGCTGGCGGAACTGCTGCCCCGGCTGCCCCAGCACATCGCCCTCAAACAGCAGCAGAACGGGATCCTCTATGCCACCGGCCAGGAGCTTGGCCTGAAGCCCGTGCCCGAGGTAAAAAGCCCCGCCACCACCTGCTTTTACCTGCCCGAGGGGGTGAGCTATGCCCAGATCAAGGAGGCCTTCGCCGCGCGGGGTGCGACCATTATCGGCGGGCAGGGCCAGCTCAAGGGTAGGGCCTTTCGCCTCTCGCTGATGGGCTACTCCGATCTGTACGATGCCTATGCGGTGGCCCAGATGATGCGCGAGGCCTTGCGCTTCGATTAGGCGAGAAGCGGGTTGTTGTAGGGGCTCGAGGCCCGAAAGGGGTGTAAAGCATGACATTTCTGGGCAAGGTGTTGGATCGCCAACCCGGGGATGAAGATTCGGGCCGTCCGTTTTATCTACCGGCAGATGCATTCGCTCTTGGGGGCGTAGGTGGGGCAGGGCCTCATCGGTAGATCCACCAGCGAATGGCTAGCGCCACCATACTGGTCAAAACGTAGGGGAACGCCGGCAGCATAAAGGCCATGGCTTCAGGGCCCAGCGACTTTACGGTTGGGGGCCGAAACAGTTCATACAGGGTGGCGGCGCCCGCCATCAGTAGAAAGCCGCCCACAGCGGAGAGGATGCTGTACAGCACCCAACTACCCGAGGGTTTGATCCAGATGCCCCAGAGGGGGTTGACGACGGCCAGGGCTGCCAACACCAGCAAAACCAACAAAACTGCTAGCCCTGTATACTCCCCAGGACGAAATGCACGAAAAAAAGCATAGATGAGCGCCAACAGCCCGATGGCTGCCAGCGCCTGGTAAAAGAGGGGCCAGAAGACCGCCATACGTTCAGGATAGCCTGAAGCTGGCTTTGGGGCGGTTCAAATCCAGGTGTCCAGCAAGATAACTACCAGCATCCCCAGGCTCACCACCACATTGGCCTGGAAGAAGGCTTGGTCTACCTTGCTCAGGTCATGGGGCTTTACCAGTTGATGCTCGTACCACAGCACTGCACCCACCGCCAGCACCCCCACAAAGTACGGCCAGCCCGCGCCGCTGAGCAGGCCGGTTAGCAGAAAAAACCCGAAGGTGAGGGCGTGGCAGGCCTGGGCGATGCGCAGGGCAGTGGGGAGGCCAAAGCGGGCCGGCACACTGTGGATGCCGTTTTCGCGGTCGAACTGGTAGTCCTGGGTGGCGTAGAGGATGTCGAAGCCGGCCAACCAGAAGGCCGTACCGGCCCAGAGGGCGAATAAAGCGGGTTCAAAAGCCCCGGTAACGGCAATCCAGCCCCCGGCGGCGGCGGCCCCGATGGTCAGGCCCAGCCAGAAGTGGCACAGCCAGGTGAAGCGCTTGGTGTAGCTGTAGCCCACCAGAAAAAACACCGCCACCGGCAGCAGTTGCGCGGTGAGGGGGTTGAGGTTGAAGGCGGCCAGGGTCAGGAGCAGCAGGCCCACCACCGCCAGGGCCAGCACCTCGGCGGGTTTGACCAGCCCCCGGGGGAGGTGGCGTCCGGCGGTGCGGGGGTTGGCGGCATCAATGGCGCGGTCAATCAGGCGGTTGAGGGCCATGGCCCCGGTGCGAGCGCCTACCATCGCCACTGTAACCCAGGCAAACACCTCCCAACCCGGCCAGCCCCGGGCGGCCAGCAGCATACCGCCGTAGGCGAAGGGGAGGGCGAACAAGGTGTGCTCGAAGCGGATTAGGTTTAGATAGGTTCGGAGTCGGCTGGTCAAGGCCACCATAGGTCTGTGCCCAAGTGTACCCTGAGGGAAGGCGAGCAATGTGGGTAGATAGGGTTTTTGCGGTTCTATGGTAGTGGATGCGAAAGCCCCCGGCTTTCAGTAGGTTCTGTACTTCAACGGATCATACGCATTTCGGTAGTATCGTTCACTTCGGCAAGCCTAAACGATACTACCGAAATGCTTTTCTACTCCCTTCGGTCGGCTTGAATCCTTCACCGTTGGACGCAGTCAGAGGTGAAGGATTCAAGCGGAAACGGTATCAGTTGTTGGAGGGTTTGAACCACAGCCTTAGCCTGGGCAGTGGGTTTGTAGTGGAGGAAGCCTTGCGTCGGGCGTTGGAGCCAATCCAGGGCCTCGAGGTCCCGCAGGGCCAACGCTAGGGCGCGGCTGGTAATACCAGGAAGGGCTGCCTGCAGCCCCGAGAACCGTGTATGGCCCTGGGCCAAGGCCAGCAACACCGGCAGGGTCCACTTGCGCAGGGCGATGTCTTGGTGGTTGTGGATGAGTTGCATCAATGAGAGCCACCGGGTGGAGTTCCGTGGCCCCACCCAGACCATCCCAGGCATGGTCAAGCTGGCTAATTTTTACGACCCCGACGGCAACTCCTTCATGCTGGCCGAGACCCTGTCGCAGGTCTAAGTTACGCCCAGATAAGGTACCAATGGCTTATTGCCGCTGACGCAATTCCCAAGTGATTACTGACCCCCTCATCGCTCAAGATACACTGCGCTCCAAGATCTCTTTGGCCGCCCGTTCGCCAGCCTCGATGGCCCCTTCGATGTAGCCATAGTAGTGCACGGCGGTCTCGGTTCCGGCCCAGTGGATGCGCCCGATGGGAACGCGCAGCTCTTCGAACCCCGCCGACATCACCCCCGGTGGGGCGTAGCACTGGTAGCCCCCGCCGATGAAGGGCTCGGTGAGCCAGTCGTGGTCGAAGTAGAGTTTGGGATACAGGGCCTCCTCGCCAAACACCAGGGCCAGGTCTTCCAGCACCGCACGGCGGCGAATTTCAAACGGCTTGTCGCTCCACAGCACCGCATCGTCGCCACCGATAAAAGCCACCAGGGCCGGGTTGCGTTCGTCGAAGGGTGTGGCATCTATGGTGTCGTCAAAGAGCAGCCGGTCGGGGTCTACCGGGTTGGCGGGTTTATTGCGCCAGAAGGGCCGGTCGTAGAGGGCGAAACACTTGATCACCGAGCCCATCTCGAGCCGCTGCATGAGCTTGGTGCGGCGACGGGGCAGCACCGGCTCGAAGTCTATACGGGTGACCTGGTTGGGTGGGATGGCCAGAATCACCCGCCCGGCCCGAATGCTGTAGCCCTCGGCAATGATGGTGACCCCCTGCTCGTCGTGCAGGATGTCGTAGACCTGGCAGTTGAGGCGTACTACATCGCCTAGCTGTTCGGCCAGTCTGGTGCAGAGGGTCTGCATTCCCTCCCGCACCCGCAGGGTTTCGTTGCCGCGCTCGAGGCCCAGCACCCCCTCGAAGCCGCCCGCGCTCCTCAGGCTGTACAGCAGGTGCAGCACGGAAAAGTCTTTGGGCTCGATGGTGTACTCGGTACGGATAATCTGGTCGAACAGGTTGCGCAGGTAGGGGCTGTCCAGGTTAATCCGCTTCCACTCCTCCACGCTCTGCACATCCAGTGAGAGTGCGTTGGGGGTAGCCGAGGGTTTCTCCACATTCACGCTCTCGACCAGAAAATCGAGCTGGGCCTTGACCCAAGCCCATTCCGCCTGGGTGAGCTTATCCATGGCTGAGAGCGGTTGCACCGCCAGATCAATCCGCCCTGAGTTGTGTTGTTCGAAGGGGGTCAGCCCCAGCTCCCGAATCAGCCCCATCACCTTGGGCATGTCGGGGCTGATCCACTGCCCGCCCAGATCGAAGTTCGAGCCGTCGGGCAGGGTTTTGGTCAGGAGCCGCCCGCCCACCCGGTGGTGGGCCTCGAGCACCACCACCTTCAGCCCAGCTTCTTGCAGCACCCGCGCTGCCACCAGACCCGAAATCCCCCCACCCACCACCACCACGTCTGTATGACCACTACCATTCCTGCTAATAACTACCACCTATCCCTGTACCCAAGCACCACTGGCCCGCCAGGCGCAGGCCCCACTCAATGCTTCTGTTGGCCCAATAAGGTTGTTCGTGCGCGGTCTCGCCCCCCGAAGGCCCAGCCGTTGCCAGTGCCCTTTACCGATTCACCTCAGGATAACGTACCCAGGCGCTTTTGGAATACAAATGAGGGGGTCTTGCTCGCAGATTGCAGGCGCAACTTTTACCAGCCACCGGAAAGGTGGGGGCCAGTTCCCTACGCCTCGCCCCTGGCTACCGGACGGCTTGGGTCGGAGACCCAGTCGCTCCAAGAACCGGCATAGAGCTTAGCCTGTTTGCCTGCTAATTCCAGCGCCAGCAGATTGGCCGTGGCCGAGACACCCGAGCCGCAATAGGCGATAATTTCGCCCTCGAGCCCAGCAAAACGCTTTTGCTGGGCCTCAGCGGGTTTGAATTTGCCCGAGGCCTCCAGGCTATCCAGCCAGTTGCGGTTGATGGCCCCCGGGATGTGCCCGGCCACCGGGTCTATGGGCTCCACCTCGCCCCGGTAGCGTTCGGGGGCCCGGGAATCTATCAGCACCGTACCTGCCGGGCGATGGGCTACAAAATCGGCGTCCACCACCATCTCGGGCCGGGGGTGGGGTTTGAAGGTGGTGGGGGCATACTCAACTGCTGCGGTAGAAACCTCGTACCCTGCCGCTCGCCAGGCCCCGATGCCGCCGTCCAGCACGGCCACCTGCTCGTGGCCCAGCCAGCGTAGGAGCCACCACAGGCGCGGGGCATACATGCCGCCCGCGGGGGGGTCGTCGTAGGCCACCACAACATGTTCGTTGCCGATGCCTGCGCGGCCCAGGGTCTGGGCCAGGGCCTCCGGGGTGGGCAGGGGATGGCGGCCCCCCCGGCGGTCGGGTCGCACCGGCGCCGAGAGGTCTTGCTCCAGGTCGAGGAACAGGGCACCTGGGAGGTGCCCGGCTGTGTAGGCCCGCCGACCGGCTGATGGGTCTTGCAGGGAAAAGCGGCAGTCCACAATCCGGAGCCGCTCGTCGCCTAGGTGCTCGTGCAGCCATCGGGCGCTGACCAGTGGAGAACGCATGCCAACAGCCTAACACTGCCAGCGGAGGCGGATTGTGCCTGTCCAGCGCCCATCGGGTAATCTAGGGTCATGCAAACCTTCAAGGCCCTGGTGGTGGAATCGGGCGATCCCTACACCGCCCATATCCGGCAGGCCCGCCTGGACGAGCTGCCGCCGGGTGAGGTGCTGGTGCGGGTGGCCTACAGCAGCCTCAACTACAAGGACGGCCTGGCCATTACCGGCGCGGGCAAGGTGATCCGCAATTTCCCCATGGTTCCGGGCATTGACCTGGCCGGCACGGTGCTGGAGTCGGCCTCGCCGGAGTACAAACCCGGCGACTCGGTGATCCTGACCGGTTGGGGCGTGGGGGAGCGGCACTGGGGCGGGCTCTCGGAGCTGGCTCGAGTGCGCGCGGAGTGGCTGGTGCCCCTGCCCGAAGGGCTCACCTTGCAGCAGGCCATGGGCATCGGTACCGCGGGTTTTACCGCCATACTGGCGGTGATGGCCCTCGAGGCCCATTCCATAGACCCCGCCAGAGAAGTGCTGGTCACCGGCGCGGCCGGGGGGGTGGGCAGCCTGGCCGTCGCGTTGCTGGCCCAGCGGGGTTACCGGGTGGTGGCCTCCACGGGCCGCGTGCAGGAAGAAGCCTATCTGAAGTCGTTGGGCGCTCACGAAATACTGGATCGCGCGGTGCTCGGTGCACCTGGCAAACCCCTCGAGTCCGAACGCTTTGGTGGGGCCGTGGACACCGTGGGTGGAGCGGTGCTGGCTGGGGCGCTGCCGCGCATGGCCTACGGCGGCAGCGTGGCGGCCTGCGGCAACGCCGGTGGGGTGAAGCTCGAGACCACCGTATTCCCCTTTATTCTGCGCGGGGTGAACCTGCTGGGCATTGACTCGGTGATGTGTCCCAAAGAGAAGCGCCTCCTGGCCTGGCAACGCCTGGCCCGCGAACTACCCAAGCCCTTGCTAGAGGCCACCCTGCAAACCGTAAGCCTGGAGGAAGTGCCGGCGCTGGCCCAGGCCATCCTGCAGGGTCAGGTGCGGGGGCGGGTGGTGGTGAAACTGGACTGAACTCCTTTCTCTCGGGTTTGCGCGGTGCTCAAACCGGGCTTTGTGCTTATGATGGTTGGGCCATGTACGAGTACGGCTTGGGCGTGTACAAGGTCTGTAAGGTGATTGCGCGGGTCTTGCTTCAGGTCTTGTTTGGCCTGAAAGTTGAAGGCGCCGAGAAAATCCCCAAGGAAGGGCCGGTGATCCTGGCTTCTAACCACATGTCTTTTGTAGACCCGGTGGTGATGGGAGTAGCCTGCCCCAGGGTAGTGAGCTATATGTCGCGCGACGATGTGTTCAAATACCCCATCCTGCGCTGGCTGTTGCCACGTCTGTACGTGATTCCGGTCTCGAGGGGGGCGGGCGACCTGGGGGCTATCAAGGCGGCCATTCGCGCTCTAAAAAACGGTATGGCTTTTGGCATTTTCCCCGAGGGACGCCGCAGCCGCACCGGCTTCATCGAGCCTTTCAAAACCGGCGCGGCGGCTATTGCCCTGCGCACGGGTGCGCTGATTGTTCCGGCCGCCATCATCGGCAGCGATAAAGCCTGGCCGGTGGGCAAGGGGCCGCGCCTGCGGCGCTCCATCCGGGTGGTATTTGGCGATCCCATTGTGCTACCTCCTGGAAAAACCGATCATCAGACCCTGGAAGAGGTCACCCGTCAGCTCGAGGCTGCCGTGACCGCACTTTTACCCCCCGAATATCACAGAAAGCCCACCATTTAGGCATTCTGTCTGGAACGAAATGGCTACCAACACTGCCCTGGCGCTTGCAATTTGGAGATAAAGTGTGTTACACTCCGTGCTGAAGGGAAAATAAAGGAGGTAATCGTATGGCAAGAGGTGGATCCAAGAAAACCAGAACCAAAGCTGATCTGATTGACCAAGTAGCCACTGCCGCTGGCTTGAAGAAAAAAGATGCTAAGGCCGCTGTGGACGCTTTCCTGGGTAAAGTCGAAGATGCCCTGAAAGCCGGTAGCAAAGTGCAACTGACCGGCTTCGGCACCTTCGAAGTGCGCAGCCGTAAAGCCCGCACCGGTGTGAAGCCCGGCACCACCCAAAAGATCAAAATTCCTGCTTCCAAGTATCCTGCCTTCAAGCCTGGCAAAGCCCTGAAGGAAACCGTCAAGAAATAAACCGGTCGTCCCTTCCAATAGGGGAGGCTTCGGCCTCCTCTATTGCTTTGCAAAGGCGTCTTAACCCAGGCGCAACAAAGGCCGCCACCAGGGGATGGCCAGCAACACCAGGGCCACGCTTGGCCCATACCAGATCAGGGCTTGGCGTTGCTTGAGCCAGGCCTCGGTGGCTTTTTTGATGCGGCTGCTGCCCACATGCGCTAGAATCACTGCCGCCAGCATCAACACCCAGTGCTCGGCAATAAAGAAGCGGGTCTGGCTGTTTTGCATGGCCGCAGCAGGATTACCCAGTGCGCTTTGTACCAGGGGGCTTATGACCAGCAACAAAATACCCAGCAGCAGTTGCAGATCCATCAAACCGGTGTAGAGCCGCCCCGCTTGGCGGTCAGCAGGGGCGTAGCTTCGGCTCCTGAACCCGCTCACGCTTCGATAAATCACATAAACTGCCGCACCTAGCACCAGCCATCGGGCGATGTTGTGGATGGACAGAAGAAGATCGTACATGCTTCTAGCCTAGAGCAAGTTTCGCAATAAATACACCCTCGATGCAAATTTTTGTGAAGTACCCTGGTTAGACGCTAAGCAACAGATGTCGCGGGGTTCTTACCATGCTGGCAGACAACAAAAATGTCACCCAGCGCGTTTACAAGAACGGCCCTACTGCCACTGTACGACACGCTCGAGGCTGTGGCGGTGGTGTTCGCGCCCAGCTTCATCGGCGATGCCAATAGGGAGCAAGGCCGTGATGGCTACGTGCGAAGGCAAACCCAGCAGTTCCTTGACCTTAGCGGCATTGAAGCCGCCCATCGGCACGGTGTCGTAGCCAAACGAGCGGGCAATCAGCATCAGATAGCCCAACAAAATGAATCCCTGCGCTTTACCCCAGTTCTCGCGTTCTTCATCGCTCTTGCCTTCCCAGGCTTTGCGCAGGTTGGCCGCCCTGGTTTGTTTTTGCTCGTCGGAGAAACCAGGGTGGAAGATTTCTTCCACCTGAGCCAGGGTGTCTTTCATATCGCTATACACCACCAATACGGCGGGGGCCGAACCAACCTGGGCCTGGTTGTTAGCGGCTTCGCGCAGGCGCTCCTTGAGTTCGGGGTTCTGCACCACCGCTACCCGCCAGGGCTGGAGGTTGTTGGAGCTGGGGGCCTTGAGCGCTAGGGCCAGGATTTCCTCTAGCGTCTCCTTGGGAATCGGCTCGGGCTTGAACTTGCGGATGCTGCGTCGGGTGAGGACGGCTTGTTTGACGGAGAGAATGCGTTCGTTAACGGCTTCCATACAAAGGTCTACTGTAGCCGAACTTTTCTGACCAATCATGCGGCACTTTACAATCTATAGTATTGCGAATGCATTTCCATCAGGATTGAAGCGGTAAACAGGGATGCTTGGCACAATCGGGCACAGTTTAGACAATCCCTCGCTGGGTATCACTGCGAAATGTGTTGAGCGAATTGTTTTCGTTCACCTGCCATTCACAAACCCACCCCACAGCCTTCACAGGACCCGCTCTACCCTTAGGGCGTCGCAGGGGAACTGCCCGGCGCAGAAGGAGACAGAAGTTATGGAGATGGCACTGGCACATGGTTACGCTTATGGCTTCAATCCGTTCTTGGCGTTCTTTGGGTTTTTGTTTAACCTGCTGTTTTTTGTCCTGTTCATTGCCTTTATCCTCTGGCTGTTGAAGGGCTTCAGGCGTGGACGTTGGGGCCATGGTTGGAAGCGGATGCGGCCTGCAGGAGGGCCTTGGGGCCAGGG
The DNA here is from genome assembly GCF_037443965.1 of Meiothermus sp. Lineage (GTDB taxonomy): Bacteria > Deinococcota > Deinococci > Deinococcales > Thermaceae > Meiothermus. The sequence goes on along the minus strand of NZ_JBBINI010000023.1, from coordinate 22,524 downwards.
GGACTGGTTCCGTAGCGGCGACGAGGCCATGGAGACTGCCCGCGAACGCTTTGCCAGAGGAGAGGTTACCAAGGAGCAATACGAGGCCATCAAAACCGGCTTGGAAAACGAACGGGCCAAGGACGCCCGCGAACCCCGCAACGATTGGAACTGGAAGGGCTGGTGGCACCGTGACCATGCGCTCGAGGTGGCCCGGATGCGCTTTGCCAGGGGCGAGATCAGCCTCGAGGAATTCGAATCCATCAAGCGCGGGCTGGAGAGCTAGAACGGGTAAGGGAAGGTTGAGAGGGTATGGGTAGCTGGAGCCAATTTCCTCTATCGCGTTCCCACAACTACGCTGCATGCCATGCAGCGTAGTTTACCCAGTGCAACAAAAACCGTTGTACTGGGTATTCGTGGGAAACGCTCTAGTGCTCCGGTAACTTAATTCCCGGGATGGATTTGGCTCCCCTAATATCTGGGAGTTGCTTTGAGCGCTTCATTTTGGGAACTTCACTGCGTATCAATCTTAAACTTACCAAACCACTAGCTACCCTTATTTCGTGGAAACCACGCTGCCTTAGGGGCACAAACCGGGGAAGACCTGAGAGGATGCAGGTAATACACCAGACATTTGCACCGGGCTGGGGACAGTAATAATAGCCTGTTTTATCGTAGAGGAGAACCCCTATGGCTGTGCCCACCTCCGCCTATCAAGCGATCGAACTTAGCCCACAGCAGCGCTTATTTACCCTGGTCGGCACTTTGCTGGGGCTCTTGCTGGCAGCCCTCGACCAGACCATTGTGGCCACCGCTGGGCCCGCGATTCAGCGCGATCTAAACATCGAGCCTTCGCTCTATGTCTGGATTACCACAGCCTACCTGGTCACTTCCACGGTGTTTGTACCCATCTACGGCAAGCTCTCCGACCTGTACGGGCGCAAACCGATTTTGATTGTAGCCATCTCGCTGTTTTTGCTAGGGTCGTTGCTATGTGGCTTGGCCCAAACACCCCTGCAACTCATCCTCTTCCGCGCCTTCCAGGGCCTGGGTTCGGCGGGGTTGTTTGTGACGGCCTTTGCCATCATCGCAGACATCTTCCCACCGGCTGTGCGCGGGCGCTACACCGGGCTATTTGGCGCGGTGTTCGGCCTTAGCAGTGTGGTCGGCCCGCTGGTGGGGGGTTTTTTGACCGACAATATTAGCTGGCACTGGGTGTTTTTCGTCAACCTGCCGGTGGGGGCGCTGGCGCTGTTTTTCATCGCTTCCAGAATGCCATTGCTACGCTCTTCCCAGCGCAAACCCACTATAGATTTTTTGGGGGCTTTCTGGTTGCTGGCTTTTACCGTACCGCTCCTGATTGCCCTGAGCCTAGGCAAGACCCGCCTCAACCCTGGCGAGACGGGTTTCCTGTGGGGTTCATGGCAAATTCTGGGGATGTTTGCCCTGGCCGCAGTTGGGCTGGTGGCTTTTGTCCTGACCGAGCGCAGGGTTAAGGAGCCCATTCTTCCGCTAGGGCTGTTCAAGAACCGCACCTTTGCGACGGGCAACGCGGCTTCGTTTGTATTGGGGGCCGGGTTTCTGGCAGCGATTGTGTTTTTGCCCTTGTTTATGGTGATTGTGGTGGGCTTGAGTGCGACCAATGCTGGCCTGACCATCATGCCCCTAACCTTTGGCATTGTGTTTGGCAACATCATCTCGGGGCAGATCGTCAGCCGCATCGGGCGCTACAAACCCCTGATGCTGATGGGCCTGGGTATCTTGAGCATTGCTTTTATCATTATGGGCTTTACCCTCCGCCCAGAATCTACCCAGGCGGAAGTGACGTTCAAAATGATTCTGATGGGATTGGGATTGGGGCCGGCCATCCCCCTCTATACCCTGGCTGTGCAGAATGCGGTTTCACCCATGATGGCCGGGGTGGCCTCCTCGACGGTACTGTTCTTTCGCTCGATGGGTTCGACGATTGGGGTGGCGATACTGGGCAGTATTTTTGCGAACAGCTTTAGTGCCCAGCTGACCCCCCGCATAGATGCTGCCCTGGCTGAATTGCCCCCAGCCCTGCGCTCAAACTTCCAACTGCCCACAGGGGGTCAGGTCGGGGAGGGGGGTGCCCAGCTATCCTTTGATGCCGAGAAGATCAAGGCTGATATTGCCAGGGGTTTTGAGGAACAAAAAGCCACCCTGAGGGCTGCCCTGGAGGGCGACCTCGAGGCGGTGCGCCGCCTGCTGGGCAACCCCAATACCCCAGAAAACCTGCGGCGGGTGCTGGAACAAGGGGGTGTAGAAGCCTCGGTCAAGGCCGGATTTGCCGCCCAGTACGAGGCCCTCGAGCGTGCCCTGGGGGCCGGGCCACAGGGTTTGCAAGCGGTGCTCGAAGACCCCAGCGTACCGCAAAGCCTCAAAGACAACCTGCAGCGAATTCCGCCCCAGGTGCTGCAAAGCCCGCAGGGAAGAGCACAGGTGCTGGCCGAGGTGCGGGCTGGAATCGAACAGGCCCTGCCCGATACCGTGCGCCAGGTGAAGGAGGGCATTCTTTCTGGAGCAGCCGCTGGGCTTATTCAAACCCAGGCCCAGCTCTTCGAGGTTGTGGACAAGCTCGAGCAAGGCGTGAAGGAAGCCCTGACCATCGCCATCGCGCAGATCTATCGGATTGGAATTGTGATTGCGTTGCTGGGCATTGTCATGACCTTGCTGATTCCAGAATTGCCCTTGCGTAAATCCAATGCCCCACTGGTGGTCAAGGAATAGGAGTAGGCGTGGGCGGAACCATTTTGATCGTGGAGGATGAGGCCCGGCTGGCGGAGATTCTGGAAGACTATCTTCGCCGCGAGGGCTATCGCACCGAGCGGGCCAAGGATGGCGGGCGTGCGCTGGAACTCTGGCGTGCAGCCCAGCCCGATCTGATTCTGCTGGACATCATGTTGCCGGTGCTGGATGGGCTCGAGGTAGCCCGGCGTATTCGAGCCGAATCGGAGGTGCCCATCATCATGCTCACCGCCCGCGACGACGAGGTAGACCGACTGGTGGGCTTGGGACTGGGAGCCGACGATTATGTGGTCAAACCCTATAGCCCGCGCGAGGTGGTGGCCCGGGTGAAAGCGGTATTGCGCCGGGTACGGGGCAGTGTACTGGCTCCCGAGATATACCGGGCTGGAAGCCTGGAAGTGGATCTGGGCGCTTTTGAGGTACGCTGCAATGGGGTGTTGCTAGACCTGACCACGGGTGAACTCAAGCTGCTGGCCTTGCTGACCAAAGAACCGGGCCGGGTTCGCCAGCGCTCGGAACTGCTCACCGCCACGGGCGATGCCGACAGTTTCGCCGACGAGCGAACCGTGGACGCTCATATCAAGAACATCCGTCGCAAGCTAGGGGTCTGCGGAGAGCAGATCGAGACGGTGCGGGGGATTGGGTACAAGTTGAGGGGGAGTGCTTCTGGGCAGGGAAGGCACCAGTGAAGAGCCCACTTTGATCAGCAAAAGGCCCCGTGCTGTGAGGATGCGAATATGCCCAGGAAGCCCCCGTGGAATACCCATCCACCCCATCGGGCGTGGGCTTGGGATGAGGCCAACCCCGAAGCCCGGCGGCGCTGTCCACAACAGCGCTGGCGAGGACGTTGGGGCTTGCGTCGTCGCCTGACTTTTTTCTTTGCCTTTGTAGCCCTAGCTGCCGTGTTCATCACCACCTGGTTCACCCTGGGGGCGGTTTTTAGCGCTTTTTTCCCCCACCAACCCGATGGCCCTTTTCGCTGGTGGCAGGATGCACCGGGCCGCTACTGGAGCGATGGAAACACGCCCCTGAACGATTCGCAGCTTCGGGCGGCTCGAGAGGCTTTCGGGCGTATCACCGGGACGGCTTTCTGGGCTGGAACCCTGGCCTTTTTGCTGGCAGTGGTGGCCGCAGCGGTGGTGACCCGTATCCTGACCCGGCCCCTGGTGGCCCTCACCGACGGGGCCAAACGACTGGAAGCGGGTGAGCGGGGCATTCGTATTAAAGTGCCGCGCTCGCGCGATGAATTGCGCAGCCTGACCGAAGCCTTCAACAACCTGGTGGCGGGCCTCGAGCGCCAGGAAGCCTGGCGGCGCAACCTGGTGGCCGATATCGCCCACGATTTGCGCACCCCCCTGGCGGTGTTGCGCTCGGAGATCGAGGCCATGCAGGATGGGGTCTCCAAGCCAGATGAAGCGGGCCTCGAGCGCCTGCACGGACAGGTTTTACTCCTGACCCAACTGGTCAACGATCTGCGCACCCTCTCGCTGGCCGAAAGCGGTGGGATGGAGCTGAAAAAAGAACCGATAGAACTGGCCGGCTATCTGGTGGAGGTGCTCGAGCTGTTTCGCCCCAGGGCGGTGGAGGCGGGTCTGGAACTGGTGAGCAGTGTTCCACCACAGCTCATCGCCCTGCTAGACCCCAACCAGATGAAAAGAGTGCTCAACAATCTACTCGACAATGCCGTGCGCTACGCCAGCCCAGGGAGAGCAGAAGTTTCGGCTTGGGCAAACCAGGATCAGGTACAAATCGAGGTGCGGGACTTTGGCACTGGCCTGGGCCAGGAAGCCCTCGAGCGGGTATTTGACCGCTTTTATCGGGGTGATGCTTCGCGCACCCGGGCCGAGGGCAAGGGTGGCTCGGGGCTGGGTCTGACCATTGCCCGGGCCATCGTGGAGGCCCACGGTGGAAAGTTGGCAGCAGCCAACCACCCCCAAGGAGGTGCGGTGTTCACCATCTATCTCCCCACCGCTGCGATAACACCTGGGTTGTAATGGCCTAATACCGTTTCCGCTTGAATCCTTAACCGTTGGACGCAGTCAGAGGTGAAGGATTCAAGCCGACCGAAGGGAGTAGAAAAGCATTTCGGTAGTATCGTTTAGGCTTGCCGAAGTGAACGATACTGCCGAAATGCGTATAACATCGCAACTCCCACCCTTACACTGCAAGCCCCGCAGTGTAATTGACCCGGTCCAACCAAAACCGTTGTACGGGGTATCCGCAAGAACCGCTCCGACAGCCGAATTATTTCGGAGCTAGGCCATATTTCTCTAGGCGTTTGGTGAGGTTTTCGTCCACGGGGGGCCGTGCCCCGAACCGCCCAATTACCCACCCCGCTGCTTGTACTGCGAGCTGACCTGCGGCCAGGGCATCTTTAGAGCGCAAGTAGTGCCCCAGAAAAGCTCCCCCAAACGAATCGCCGGCCCCGGTGGCGTCCACCGGCTGGTCGCGGGTGGCCGGAAGTTCGATGAGGTGGCCCCGGTCGAGAATCAGGGCCCCGTCGGCGGCCAGCTTGAGCAAAATCATGGCCTCGGGGTAGAGCTTTTGCAGCACCTCGAGGATGTCCTTGGGGTCTCGCACCCCGGTAAGGGCCTGGCCTTCGTCCAGGTTGGGAAACACATAATCCAGCGAAAGATCGCGGGTCATGCGGCGGAACTCCTCGCGCCCAATTTCCCGGATCATCTGGAACGAGGCCGGGTCGAAAGAGACCGTCACACCAGCCTCGCGTGCGACGTGCACGGCTTTGAGCGCGGCCTGGCGCGGCGGGTCGGTAAAAAGCGACCAGGCCGTCACGTGCAGGTGTCCGGCCTGCCGAATCACCTCTACCGGTACTTCCTCGGGGCGCAGGTCGAAGTCGGCCCCCTGGGAGGTGAGCATGGAGCGCTGCCCTGCGGCGTCAATCAAGACCAGAATCACGCCGGTGGGGTTGCTGGCATTCCAGACGATGTGGGGCTCAACGCCTTCTGCGGCCAGTTCCTGCACGGCAAACTCGCCAAAGCGGTCTCGCCCCACTTCCCCGATAAACCCTGCCGGATAGCCCACCCGGGCCGCCCATACCGCCACATTGGCCGCACTTCCGCCGCCCATCAGCAAAACCCGTCCGGTGGTATCGCCGCCGGGCAGGAGCAGGGTATTGGGTTTGGCCAGCACATCCCAGGTGAGGTCGCCGATGGCAACGAGGGGTTTGAGGTCTGTCATTGTGCCGATTGTACCCCTGAGCAGCTTCCCAACCCCGGTTGTCGGTTCTGTGCCCCTGTGCTACAATCCGATGCGCCAGCGGAATGGCTGGGACTCAAAGTGGGCCGTTAGCTCAGTCCGGTAGAGCGTTCGTCTCCAAAACGAAAAGTCGGAGGTTCGAATCCTTCACGGCCCGCCAGCATCGCAAAAATCGAACTTGGCAAGGCAAGCCCTCCTCACTATGTCTCCCAAACAGGAGGGTTTTGTGTTTAAGGTAGAAACCCAGTCTCACCCCAAGAATATCTGCCCCCTCGACCGCCTGCTCGAGGCCGAGGGGTCAAGAACGCTGCGCAACTACGACTGTGCCCTGAACCGGGTGCAGCACAGGACAAGGGCTTTGTTCGACCCGGGGCAGAGGGTATTTTCCAAGTGATTAATCGCCTTAGCGGCTCGTTTTTCCCCCCAAGGCAAACCGCGCCCGCAGGGTTTTGAGCCGCTCGCGCACCCGTTCTTCCCAGCCCTCGCCGGTGGCCTGGTAGAGCTCGAGGCCCTCCAATGCTTCGGGCAGATACCGCTGGGCAAAGCTGCCCTGGGGGTCGTCGTGGTAGTAGGCGTAACCCCGGCCATAACCCATCTGTTGCATGAGCGCGGTGGGGGCGTTGCGCAGGTGCAGGGGAATGGGCGCGTCGGGGTGCTCTTGGGCGGCCTTCTGGGCCTTTTGCCAGGCCACATAGACGCTGTTGGACTTGGGGGCCAGGGCCAGGTAGACCACCAGCTCGGCCAGGGCCAGCTCGCCCTCGGGGCTGCCTAAAAAATCGTAGGCCTCCTTGGCGGCCATGGCCAGGCGCAGGGCGTTGGGGTCGGCCAGGCCCACGTCCTCCACGGCCATGCGGGCCAGCCGGCGGGCCAGGTAGAGGGGGTCGGCGCCGCCCCCCAGCATGCGGGCCAGGTAGTAGAGTGCGGCGTCTACGTGGTTGCCGCGCACCGACTTGTGCAGGGCCGAGATCAGGTCGTAGAAGTAATCGCCCCCTTTGTCGAAGCCCAGCGTACCGCGGCCTAGGGCTTCGCGGGCTGCTGCTAGGCTGACATGCCCCTCGCCCAGGCTGGCCGCGAGCTCCAGCGCCGACAGAGCCCGCCGGGCGTCGCCCATGGCGGCCTGGGCGATCAGGTGCAGGGCTTCCGGGTCGGCCTGGGCTTGCAGGCCCTGGGGGTGGTGGAGTGCTCGCTCCAGAAGCCTGCGGGTGGCCGCCTCGTCCAGGGGCTCGAGCACGTAGACCCGGGCGCGGGAGCGCAGGGCCGGATTCACCTCGAAGGAGGGGTTCTCGGTGGTGGCCCCAATCAGGGTCAGGAGGCCCGACTCCACGTGGGGCAGCAGGGCGTCTTGCTGGGCCTTGTTGAAGCGGTGGATCTCGTCCAGGAAAAGCACCAGGCCGCCCTGTTCCTGGGCCTGGGCCACCATCTCCTTGATGTCCTTGACGCCGGCACTGACCGCCGAAAGCGCTACCATCGCCCGCCCCACACCCTGGGCCATCAAGCGGGCCAGGGTGGTTTTGCCGCTGCCGGGCGGCCCCCACAAAATGAAGGAAGAAAGCCGCCGGGTCTCCATCATCCGCCGCAGGGGTTTTCCCGGCCCGGTGAGGTGTTCCTGGCCCACCACTTCGTCTAGGGTCTGGGGGCGTACGCGCTCGGCCAGCGGGGCTATGCTCACAACATAATCGTACCAGAGGGCGAGGGGCTTGCTGTGTGCCAGAACCTGCGAGGCCTGGCTCGATGGTTATTCTTGGCACGGCCTGGTGGGTCGCAACCGTATGCTGTGGGCTATGTGGTTATCGTTACTGCCCTGGGGGTTCGTCCTGTTGGGGCTATTGCCGCTGTGGTTGTTTCCCCGGCAGGAAAGCATTTATCCCGGTCTGGTATTTTTGCTGGCCGCTTTAGTTCTGGCCGCCGCGGCCAGCCTGTATGCCCGCGTGCCGTTGGGGCCGCAGGTGCGTTTTTTCTGGGTGCTGGGGCTGGGTCTGATGAGCAGCTCTATGGCTGTAGCCGCCAGCCGTGACCTGGCCCAGATTCCTGAAGATCTGGCGGTGGTGGCCTCGGTGGCGAGTTTGATGGGAGCCTGTATGTTCTTGATTGGCCTTTTTTTCTTGCTACAGCGCGAAACGCCGGGCCTACCCTCGCCGCTGCAAATGGGCTTTCGCAACCACGACGGCATCATGCCTTATGCCGCCCTGCAAGCCCTGGCCGCTAGCCTCGAGACCCTCTCGACGGTGCGGCCCGTTACCCTCTTGTTGCTGCACACCCGCACCGACCAGCCGGGAGCCGAACTGCTGCAATACCTGCGCCAGCCCGACATGGTGTTTCAGCTCAAACCGGGCCAGTTTTTGATTGTGTTACAGGGTAGCAATCTCGAGGGGGCCCAGGTCGTCTTCCGCCGCATCCGGCAAAACCTGGCGATTCTGGCTTACGGCGTCCTGCCCCTTCAAGGTATCAGCGTCCAGCAGGCCCTCGCGCAGCTCGGGGGGGAGCTTCAGCACTACTACCTGGCCCAGCACTAGAAGGCTACCAGGCCCAGCCGCTCCTCGAAGGCCCGCTCGAGGCCGCTCTTGCCCAGCACCTCGCCCAGCGCCTTGAAGAAAACCCGGTAGTGCTCAATCCGCGCACTTTCGCCCATCAGCCCCAGCCGCAGCACCTTACCGGCGGTGGGGCCGATACCCCCGGCCACCGAGACCCCACGCGCATACAGCCCCTTGCGGATCTCGGCCTCGTGCAGGCCCTGGGGTGGTCGCACCACCAGCACCGTGGGCAGGCGGGCTCCCTCGGCGGCATAGGCACTGAAGCCCAGCTCTTCCAGCAGCGACAGCACCATGGCGTATAAGCTTTCGGCGCGTTTCTGGCGGTTCTCCAGGCCTTCTTCCAGGGCCAGCTTGAGGGCCTCCTCGAGCGCGTAGTGCAACAGCACCGGCGAGGTGCAGAAGTAGCCTTCCTGCTCCCAGTACACCGCCACCCGCGACAGGTCGGAGTACCAGCCCCGCACCTGCCCCAAGCACTCGCGCCCGCGCTGGGAGAGGGCAAAAGGGGCCAGTCCGGGCGGGGCCGAAAGGCATTTCTGGCTACCGGTGAAGGCGTAGTCAATGCCCAGCTTCTGCATCGAGAGCGGCATCATGCCGGCGGTGGTCACGGCGTCCAGCATGAACAGCGCTCCGTGGGCCTGTACCAGGGCAGCAATCTCTTCTACCGGGTTGAGCACGCCGGTGCTGGTCTCGCCGTGTACCAGGGCCACCAGCTTATAGGGGCGGTGGTTCAGCTCCTCGGCCACGGCCTGGGGGTCAATGGGATGGCCCGGTTCGGAGCGCAGCACCTTGTAGTCGAACTGATAGGCGTGGGCAATCTCCACCATGCGCTCACCGAAGGTGCCGCTCACCAGCAACAAAACCGCGTCCCCTTCGTCGGCCAGGTTGTTCAAGCCCGCTTCCATTCCCAGGCTGCCCGAACCCGGCATGGCGGCCAACAAAGCGCCCTCGCCGGGATCGAACAAAACATCTAAGTGTTCACGAATCCGCCGGTTGGTCGCCAGTACCTCGGGGTCGAGATGGCCGCGCATTTCTTTGCCGAGCGCGGTCTGCACCCTGGGATGAATGGGGGTGGGGCCGGGAGTCAAAAGAACCATGTGTATCCTCCAAACAAAAAGATTCTCCGCTGGGCACACCCGCACGGCCTCCTCCGAAGAAGAGCACCGTTACAGGATAGCTCGTGCAGAGAATCGCATCTAAGCTGAATATACAGGGGTATATACGTTTTGTCAAAAAGCCGATGGGCTGGGTGATCACGACTTCAGCGAGATACCCAGGGCTTTGGCCTCATACATGCGGTTATCTGCCGAAATGAGTAGCTTATCTGGGGTCAGGCCGTCTTCGGGATAAGCAGCCAGTCCGATGCGTACCCCCAAGCGGTGTTTATCAAAGCGAATGGACTCCACAATCTGGGTATAGCGGGTGGCCACCGCAATGGCCTCGATCTTGTCGGTGTGTGGAAAAATGGCCGCAAACTCGTCGCCCCCCCAGCGGAAAAGATGGTCGCCCGAGCGGCGCTCCTTTTCGAGCCTCTCGGCTACCTTCACCAAAGCTAGATCGCCGGTAGCATGACCCATGCTGTCGTTGATAGCCTTAAATCCCTCTAGATCCATCACAGCCAGGGCCAGGGGATAGCCATACCGAACAGCCCGCTCGAGCTCTTCCGCAAGCACTTTGTCAAAGGCCCGTCGGTTGGGCAGCCTGGTGAGGGTGTCGGTGAGCGCCGCCTCCTCCAGCAGGCGGTGGGTTTGGATGTCGTGCAGTAGTGTGGCCAGCGGGGTCGCGAAAAATTGTGCTGCACGCAAGCTATCCTCTCCAAAGGCCTGTGGATCATGCAGGTTATCCAGATTAAGGTAGGCCAGCACCTCGCCCCGGTAGGCAATAGGCAGGCACAGGTTGGCCTGAATCTCCCGCACCCTGCCGGCTGTATCCATGATTTCCGCCGGCGCAGTTTGATAGCTGTACTCGTAGATGACGGTTGTTTCCGTGCTTATAACCCGAGGCGTTCCCAGTCGAGCAGGTTCTTCACCCAGACCATACCACTGGAGCATGTCGGCAGGGCTGCTAGGTGCGGCCTGCAAACCTGCTAGGTCGTAGCCTACGGCGGCCTTATAGCGATACAGTCCTTCCCCGAGCACCAGCAGGCTGCCCGCCTCGCTACCCGGCACCTGCTCGATGGCTTCCGCGAGCACCGTGTTATAGAGGTTCTCAGAGGACTCCTGCAGCAGTTTTTGCATCAGGCGGCCCACGCATTCGTGGCGGTTTTTTTCTATCAAGCGGTCGAAGCCAATTCCCAGAGTGCGGCAGAACAACAGCAGCAATTCCCGCTCTGCTTTGCGCCAGGTTCTTTCGTGGGGCGAGCCGATAACCAGTACGTACCGGCTTCGCTGGGCCCCGTGGGTGGGAACGGGATGTGCCACAAAAGTGCGCCAGCCCAAGGCCTGCAAAGCCTGTACCCCCCCCTGCTCTTCTGCGTAGCGTTGGGTGAAGAACGGATTTCCTGATACGTACACATCCCAGGCCAGGCCCTGACCATAGGGCAGGCCTTCCCGCAGAACCTCCAGCAGGGAGGGTTCGTCTACGCCTATATAGGCCAGCGCTTGCATCCGGGCTCCTCGAACCTCCCACACCACCCCTGCCTCGGGGGAAAGACCCCTCGAGAGGAGAGTAAGGGCCATTTGCGCGGCTTCCTGTAAAGAACTTACTTTTTGTAGCTCCACCGAGAGATCGGAGAGCAGGCGGCGGGCCTCGAGGTCGTTTAGCCGGTCGAGCTGCAGGCTTACGGTCTCGGCAAAGCGAATAAGCCCATCCACTTCCTCGGCTAAAAAGCGCCGATTCAGTTCCAGATTGAGCACCGCAACCACTTCGCCCCGCTCGAAGACGGGAAGGGCTAACTCAGCCACGGTAGCCAGGCCAGGGGTCGCGAAGAAATGAGGTTCCTGGCGCACATCGGGTATGTACAGGGGTTGGCCTTCGCGAAAGGTCCGACCTACCACGCTTCGGTGGGGAAGCATAGAAATACCGATATCAGTGCTGCTGACAAGAAGTTGAAGACCCTGCTCCTGGGGCAACCACACGCTGGCATGGCCCCCGGCCACGAAATGGGTGAGGCGCTTGACCAGGCTGGCCAGCAGCACGTGGCGGTTCTCCTGCATGGGCAGAACCTCCAGGGCTTCTGCAATAAGCTGATGACTCCGGGCCAGCGCTTTGGCGTGGCGATGGCCCGTGCGCAGGCTACCGCCCACGCCGTTGGTGATCACCACCGATAGGAGCAGCAATGCCCCATCCATGACCTGAACGCCACTCATAAGGGCCAGGAGCAAAGCCGATACCCCAGCCGCTGAAAATCCCCAGGTGAGGCCATAGATGCTGGCAGTGGTGGCCGTAAAAATCATGAGGAAGGGCAGCTTATAGGTGTGATTTGGATACAGAAAATCCGACAACAGCACGAAAGCAAAGGCACAAAAGGTGATTGAGCCATACAATAGGCCGCTCATTGGCCGACTGAATGCTCGGTTCATCCGCTTTCCCCCCGCAGAGCTTGTAGCTGCACATCGGATGTTATAGCCGCAGGTCGTCCCAGCAGGTAGCCCTGGCCCAACCTGAAACCCTTGGCTACCAAAAAGCGGTACTGGGCCTCGGTCTCGATACCCTCAACGATAACCTGAAGTTCCAGGCTGTTGCCGAGGGCCTTCACAGCGCGCATCAAACGGGCCCCGGAAGTACTGGAAGAGGGGTTGGGACCCAGGTTTCTGACGAACCCCTGGCCTAACTTGATGGCGGATAGGGGTAGGGTGGTAACGCGCTCCAGAGAGGAGAACCCGGTGCCAAAATCGTCGAGGTGCAGCGGGTGCCCCTGAAGAGCCAGATTTTGCAACACCGAAAGATTAATTTCGTTCAGTGCGGCCTGCTCGGTGACCTCGAGGATGAGCTGCTGAGGGGGCAGGCCATGGTAGGCCAGGTGGGCAGCAATGCGCCCAGGTAGACCTGGCTTGAGCTGGCTTCCCGCCAGGTTGACCGCGACCGGAACCCCCCAGGCTCCAGCGCGTGCGATGGCCTCGCCAATAATCCAGTCGCCCAGCTCCCCCATCCAACCCTCTTCCTCGGCTATTGATAAAAACCTGGCTGGAGAAATCATGCCTCGCTCGGGATGCTGCCAGCGCAGCAAGGCCTCGAGGTGATGTAGCGCCCCGCTGTCCAGGGCCCGGATGGGCTGGTAGTACAGACAGAAGCCCGAGGGTGCACCGCCAGATTTGAGCGGGCGCAGGGCTTGTCCCAGGGTCTGGCGCAGCCAATCGTCCTCGAGGGTGTTTTGTTCTAGCGAGGCCTCATACAAGCAAACCTGCCCAGGCTGGGCTTGCTCCAGGGCCATCAGGGCCGCCTGGGGAAGATCGGGCAGGGTCAGGCTGGGCTGGGCGAAGACGACCCCCGCGCGTGGGTTGAAGTCAAGCTGGGGCCAGCGAGCTGCCAGCTTGTCTTGCACGCTATTTTTGAGCCTGGTCAGCACGGGCTGCAGATCCGATGGATTGTCAAAACCGTCTAGGAGCAACCAAAAAGTGTCTTTTTCGTAGGCCAGGCGATCGGCAGAGCGCAGCTCGACCTGCATGACCAGGGCGATGGCCTGTACTGCAGCCGCCCAGATAACCTCGCCCTCCAGGCGTCGGATTCGCTCGAGCGAGCGGCAGCGCAGGGCCAGCAAGGCTCGAGGGGCCGGCGAGAGGTGGGCCAGCGTTTCTTTAAGACCATGCAGGTTGGTCAGTCCGGTTTGCGGATCGTGATAGCGGTTATAGCGCGCCTCGCTGAGGAGCTCATCGCCGTACAGCAGCCAGGCCACATGGTGGGCCAGCCCCTCCAGGTGCTGTAGGTCAACCTCGTCGAAGGCGTCCGGGTGTTCGAAGTGGTCGAGGTATAGGTAGGCTCTGGGCTGATCCCTGACCACCACCGGGGTCGCCAGCATGGCCTGAATCGCGCTGGCACGTCCCGGCCCTTCGAGGATCGCCCGCCGCTCGGGGTCGAGCCGTTGGTTGAAGCGGGAGATGTCGGCCTGGGTAAACACCCTGGCCTGGATGTGCTGGCTGAGCGAGAGGGGTTCTTGAGGGTACAGATACACCTTTTGCAGCGCCTCTAGATTGTAACCCCTGGCTGCTACAAAGCGGAAGTAGCCTTCTGGATGAAGGAGGGTCGCACTGCCAGCCTGGGCCACCGGAACAACCTTGAAAGCTGCTTCGAGGGCCTTTTGCAGGATAGCTTCGGGCGAAAGCAGTTCTTTGAGGCTGGATGCCAGAAGTTCCAGGGAGGCTTCCTGAAAGTGGGCCTGGCGGTAAGCATTGCTGATATCGTAGCCCACACACTGCAGTCCTACGGGCTGGCCCTGACGATCCAGCAATGCCATAAACTCCCAACGGCTGCGGTTCCAGGGCTTCTTGAGCGGCTTGCTGAACTCTACCCAAAAGGTCTGGCCGGGATTGCTCAGGGCTTGCTTTGTGGTATGCATGACCACCGGCAGGTCGCCGGGACTTACATGCTGCAACGTACTGGCTCCTATGGGTAGGCTTTGCAGCCCCATATACGTCAGATAGGCCTGGTTAGCGTAGGTAAAGCGCCCTCTTAGATCCGTCTGAACGATCATGATCCCCTGCGACCGATTCAGCGGATCGAGACCCAGCTGCGCGGCGCTCAGGCTGGCGAGGCTTTCGGGTTCCGACATCTTCCACCCCTGCAACGGCTTATGACGCCCCTTGCTCCTCCAAAGGTAGCAAAAACCGCGGCTGGTTGATGGGGCATTTGAACCGTTCTGACCTCGCAAGGCTAGAGCCCCCAGGGGTGTCGAGCTCGAGAACTGCCGACCGTCAGGGTGAGCCAGGCCCAGGGCACCTCTATGTAGCGGATTGGCATAGGGAGCCATTGCTCTCGCGATACTCAGGCAGCCACCACCTGGGCGGTACTGGTCCTTTACCGCGCCACTTCAGCTGGCCTTTTCTACAGCTTGGATCAACTGGGCCATCTCCCGCACCCATTTGGGGTAGGAAAAGCCCTGTTCCGAGAGATTGTGCTCCCGGTAGGCCAGGAGCAGCTCCCTGACGCCTAAAAAAGCCATGTCTGGGGGGAGCCGTCGCAGGAATCGCCAGGCCGCTTCCCAGCGCTCCTTGGTCAGGAAGCCGATGGGCTGGGCAGTACCACCTCGTGTTCAAAACCACAAGAAAAATACCTAAGCCTGATAGACTAAACTTCAATGAACGACTACTACGCAACCCTGGGTGTGGACAGGAATGCCAGTGCCGACGAGATTAAGAGGGCATACCGCAAACTGGCCCTCCAGTATCACCCCGACAAAAACCCCGGCAACAAAGAAGCCGAGGAGAAGTTCAAGCAGATCAACGAGGCCTACGCGGTGCTTTCCGACCCCGAAAAAAGGGCCAACTACGACCGCTACGGCACAGCCACGCCGGGCAGTGCGGGGGGCAACTTTGGCGACATCTTCGACCTGTTCGAGCAGGTGTTTGGTTTCCGCACGCCGGGGGGTGCGGGCCGTGCGCCGCGGGGGGAGGACCTCGAGGCCTCGGTCGAGATGGAGTTGACAGACGTACTGTACGGGGTCGAAAAGGAAGTTGAGTACGGCCGCCTGGTTCCCTGCGAAACCTGCCACGGACAGGGGGGTAAGCGCCAGACCTGCCGCTCGTGTGGGGGGCGGGGCACGCTCGAGCAGATTCAGCGCACTTTTTTTGGCAACATGGTGGCCCAGGTGCCCTGTACGGCCTGCCGGGGCCGGGGTTACACCCTTTCCGAGACCTGCTCAACCTGCAAAGGCCAGGGCCGGGTGCGGCGCAGGGAAAAGATACAGGTAAACATCCCCGCCGGTATAGACGAAAACCAGCTCCTGCGGGTCTCGGGGATGGGCAACCTGGGGCCGGGGGGGCCGGGCGACCTGTTTGTTCGTCCGCACATCCGCCCCCACCCGCACCTCCACCGCGAAGGTTCTAATCTGATCTACGAACTCAAGCTGGGGTTGGCCCAGGCGGCCTTGGGGGTCAAGACTGAGATACCGGGCTTGGAGGGCGACCTCGAGTTCAGCGTCCCGCCAGGCACCCGCGATGGCGAAGTGTTCGAGCTCGAGGGTAAGGGTTTGCCCTACCCCGGTAGCCGCAGCCGGGGCAAGCTGCAGGTGATTACCCAGATTGCTGTCCCGCACAACCTGTCCAAGAGAGCCCGCGAACTCCTGCGCCAGTACGCGCAGGAAGTGGGCGAAGAGGTAGCCCCGGAGGGCTTCTGGGACAAGGTGAAGCGGGTGTTCAGGGGCTAGCGCACCTGCGGGAAGCCCAGATCCACCTTGCTGGTGCTGGGGTCGGGCCAGCGGCTGGTGACCACCTTGGCGCGGGTGTAGAACTGCACCCCTTCAGGGCCGTACATGTGCAGGTCGCCGAACAGGCTGGCCTTCCAGCCGCCAAAGCTGTAGTAGGCCACCGGCACCGGGATGGGCACGTTGATGCCTACCATGCCGGCCTCCACGTCGAACTGGAACTGCCGGGCAGCCCCCCCGTCGCGGGTGAAGATGGCCGTGCCGTTGCCGTAGGGGTGCTCGTTGACCATTTTCACCGCCTCGTCGTAGGTCTTGACCCGGGCCACACCCAGCACCGGCCCAAAGATTTCATCGTCGTAGCACTTCATGCCGGGCTTCACATGGTCGAGCAGGCTGGTGCCCAGGAAGAAGCCCTCGGACTGGGTGATGGGGTCTTGGCGACCGTCTACCACCACTGTTGCGCCTTCAGCCGTCGCGTTGGCGACATAGGAGGCCACCTTGTCGCGGTGCTCACGGGTGATCAGCGGCCCCATCTCGTTGCCTTCTTCCAGGCCTGGCCCCACCTTGATCTTGGGCATCCGCTCGCGGATAGCAGCGATCAACTCGTCGGCGGTCTGGTCGCCCACTGCCACTACCTGCGAGATGGCCATGCAGCGCTCGCCCGCCGAACCATAGGCCGCGCTCACCGCAGCGTCGGCGGCCATGCCGATATCGGCGTCGGGCAGCACGATCATGTGGTTCTTGGCCCCGCCCAAGGCTTGCACACGCTTGCCGTTCTTGGTGCCAGTCTCGTAGATGTATTTGGCGATGGGGGTACTGCCCACAAAGCTCACGGCCTTGATGTCGGGGTGCTCGAGGATGCGATCCACCGCCACCTTGTCACCCTGCACCACGTTGAACACCCCATCGGGCAGGCCGGCCTGTTGCAAAAGCTCGGCTAAGAAGAGGCTGGGGGAGGGGTCTTTTTCCGAGGGCTTTAGGATGAAGGTGTTGCCGCAGGCGATGGCGTTGGCAAACATCCACATGGGCACCATGGCTGGAAAGTTGAAGGGGGTGATGCCTGCCACCACGCCCAGCGGCTGGCGGATCTGGTACACGTCCACCCCCCGGCTGGCCTGCTCGGAGAAGCCCCCCTTCAAGAGGTGGGGGATGCCGGTGGCGAACTCCACGTTTTCCAGGCCCCGCGCCACCTCGCCCAGGGCATCGGCCAGGGTTTTGCCGTGCTCGAGGGTAATCAGCTCGGCAATTTTGCGGCGGTTCTGGTCTACCAGATCGCGGAACTTGAACATGATCTCGGCCCGGCGCGAGAGGGGGGTCTGCCGCCAGGTTTTGTAGGCTTCCTTGGCTACCGCCACCGCTGCATCGAGTTCCTCCACCGAGGCGAAGTCCACGGTGGCCTGCTGCTGACCGGTGGCGGGGTTCCAGACTACGCCGCTCCTCCCAGACTTGCCCTCGACCAGCTTGCCGCCGATCCAGTGGGAAACCCGCTTAAGGGTGACTTGAGGTTCCTTGACTGCCATCTGCTACCTCCGTATGGGCTGGGTAATGAAACAGGGTTGAGGCCCGATAGGTTCATGGTAGGAGCCTGGGCCCTATAAGGCAATGGACAGTCTGTCTAATTACTTCGCGTACTCCACCGCCCGGCTTTCCCGCACCACCGTGACCTGCACCTGGCCGGGGTAGTTCATGTCGCGCTCGATGCGCCCGGCAATCTCGCGGGCCAGCAGGGTGGCCTTGGCGTCGGAGATGCGGTCGGGCTTCACAATCACCCGCACCTCGCGCCCGGCCTGCACCGCGAAGGCGTTGTCCACGCCGGGGAACGACAGGGCGATGCGCTCGAGCTGCTCCAAGCGCTGGATGTACTCTTCCAGGCTCTCGCGGCGGGCGCCCGGACGGGCCGCGCTGATGGCGTCGGCGGCGGCGGCCAGCACCGAGTAGAGGGTCTCGCCGTTTTCGGGGTCGTGGTGGTGGGCGATGGCGTCAATAACTTCCTTGGGCTCGCCGAAGCGGGAGGCCAGGGTGATGCCGATTTCCACGTGGGTGCCCTCGATCTCGCGGTCGACCGACTTGCCCAGGTCGTGCAGCAGCCCGGCCCGGCGGCCCAGGGCGGCGTCCAGGCCCAGCTCGGCGGCCATGATGCCGGTCAGGTGCGCCACCTGCACCGAGTGCTTGAGCACGTTCTGGCCGTAGGAGGAGCGGAAGTGCAACCGGCCCAGCAACTGCACCAGGCCCGGCTTGAGGCCCACCACGCCCGCTTCCAGGGCGGCCTCCTCGCCGCGCTCGTAGATGAAGGTTTTCATCTCGTTTTTGGCCTTTTCCACCACCTCCTCGATGCGGCTGGGGTGGATGCGGCCATCGGCCACGAGCTGCTCGAGGGCCATTTTGGCAATCTCGCGGCGCATGGGGTTGAAGCTGGAGAGCAGCACCGCCTCGGGGGTGTCGTCAATGATCAGGTCCACCCCGGTGAGGGCCTCGAAGGTGCGGATGTTGCGGCCTTCGCGCCCGATGATGCGGCCCTTCATGGCGTCGGAGGGGATGGGCACCACCGAGACGGCCAGGGCTGCGGCGGTCTCGGAGGCCTGGCGCTGGGCGGCCTGGGCTAGGAGTTTTTGGGCCTCGCGCTTGACCTCGAGCCGGATGCGCTCGAGGTTGGCCTTGACCCGCAGGGCCCGTTCTTCTTCTAGCTCGGCCTCGAGTCGGTTCAAGAGCAGGCTGCGGGCTTCCTCCCGGCTCATCCCGGCCACTTCCTGCAACTTGAGGTCAATCTGCTTTTCCCGCTGCCCCAGCTCTGCTTCGCGGGCGTAAAGGGCCTTTTCAAAGGTGTCGAGCTTCTCTTCCTGCTCGTCGAGTTTGGCGGCACGGGCATCGAGCTGCTCGCCCCGCCTTGCCAGGCGCTCGGTCTCGCGTTTGAGTTCCTCCCGTTCGGCCCGGCTGGCCTGTAGATCGGCTTGCAGGCGTTCGCGCTCGGCTTGAATGGAGGTGCGCTCACTGGTCAGGGCTTCGCGCTCGGCTTGCAGACTGGCCTGCAGGCGTTCACGCTCTTCCCGGAGCTGTTGGCGCAAGCGCTCCTCGCCCTGCAGGCGGAAGCGCTCGAGCTCGGCCTGGGCGCTCTGGCGAAGGTTTTGCACCTCAGTCTGGGCGCTTTGCCGCAGGCTCTGGGCCTCAGCACGGGCGGTCTCGAGCTGGGTCTTGGCCTGGGCCTGGGCCTGCTCCAGGGCCGTCTGGGCCTGACGGCGGGCGGCTTCCAGGGTCTGCTGGGCCTCGCGACGGGCGGCCTCGAGTTCGCTCTTGTTAACTTCGGTCTGGCGGTTGCTGCGCTGCAAAAGCAGCACTACCATTACCGCCAGCACGATCACGATTAGCGTGAGTATCAAATCCAGGGGAGTAAAAGCCATCGGTACCTCCACGGGTTGCAAGGAGGTTCTCTCAGTTTCAGGTCCAGAGTGGTGTTTGGGTTGCTGTTAAATAAATCCTCTAACTTTCTCAGGCACATCCCTGCTCAGATTTGCCCAAGCCAAACACCACACCAGAGGTAGACCGCTTCCATGCTCTACACCAAGCTGCCCCTTGGCCCGGTGGGTTGCCACCGGGCAAATTATGAGAACAATGGCTTCCTGGTCCTTCATACTGGGAGAACCCCATCTAGCAAGCAGTTTAAGCTTCGGCAGCCACGGCAGAAGACCCTTCGTCCTCTTCTGGGGTTGCCAATACCGATAGCTTACCAGCTTGGGCCAAAACTTTCTCCCGGATCTCCTGGGCCATACGGGGTTCGCCCTTAAGGAACTCAGCGGCCTTCTCCTTGCCTTGGCCCAGCCGGGTTTCGCCATAAGAAAGCCAGGAACCCGATTTATCAATCACCTCGGTGGCGATGGCCACCGTCACCAGGTCGGCCAGGGGGTCAATGCCCTTGCCGAAGTACAGCTCAATCTCATGCTCGCGGAAGGGCGGGGCCAGCTTGTTCTTGGTCACCTTGACCCGCACCCGGTTGCCCACTGCGTCGTTGCCTACCTTGATGGGCTGGCCCTGCTTGCGCACATCCAGCCGCACTGAGGCATAGAACTTGAGGGCCCGCCCGCCTGGGGTGGTCTCGGGGTTGCCGTACATAACCCCTACCTTCTCCCGAATCTGGTTGATAAAGATGGCCGCAGTGTTGCTCTTGGAAAGGGCCGCGGTCAGCTTGCGCAGGGCTTGGCTCATCAAGCGGGCCTGGATGCCCACAAAGGCGTCGCCCATCTGCCCCTCGATCTCGGCCTGGGGTACCAAGGCCGCTACCGAGTCAATTACAATCACATCCACGGCCCCCGAGCGGGTCAGGAGTTCGACAATCTCCAGAGCTTGCTCGCCGGTATCGGGCTGAGAGACCAAGAGGTCGTCAATGTTCACCCCCAGGCTTTTGGCATAGACGGGGTCTAGGGCGTGCTCGGCGTCTACGAAGGCGGCCACCCCCCCGGCCTGCTGGGCCTGGGCGATGATGGAGAGGGCCAGGGTGGTTTTGCCACCCGATTCGGGCCCATAGATCTCGATGATCCGCCCTTTGGGAATCCCCCCGATGCCCAGAGCCATATCCAGGCCCAGGCTGCCAGTGGAGATGACATCTACTTGCTGCCTTGGGGCCTCACCCAGACGCATGACGGCCCCTTTGCCGAACTGCTTTTCGATGGACTTTAAGGCCCCTTCCAGCGCTTTTTGTTTCTCTTTATCCATATACACTCCCATTCAACATAGGCGAGGGTTCAACCAAGCGAAAACTGCTCTAAAACACGGTATTGCGAACCCGAACGCTCCAATACCGATTCCACCAAGCATACTGCTTTGGCCTTGAACTGAAGATTTAGGATCATCGGTCCGATTCGGGGGGCAGGGCTTTTTTTGCGGGCCAGGGTCAGGTGGGGATGAAATTGCTCCTTGGTTTTTACATTTGAAAGGGCTTGTTGCAGCCTTTTAGCCAAGGTTTCCAGGCCTTCTCCGGTTGCCTTTACAAACCAGACCCTGGGGGAGCCGGTGGCCGGGAAATACCCGGTTCCACCCAGTTCAATCTCAAAAGCTGGAACCTGGGCAGCCACGGCTTGCCCAACCCGGCGAAACTCCGGTAAGCGATCCTCGGGCTGTTCTCCCAAAAAAAGCAGGGTGATGTGCAGTTGATGGCGCTGGCTCAGCTTCCACCCTTTGAAGCCCCGCACTTTCTCCTGGGCCTCGCCGAGGGCGGCCTGCACCTCGCGTGGGGGGAAGATGGCGTAGAAGAGTCTCATCGCAGCTCACCTACCAGAAAGGCCAGCGCTGCATGGGCCGCCCGCTGGCGCAGCATCTCGCGGCCCGCCCCCGGCAGACGGAAATGCCTACACTTGACACCTTCGGGGCTGGCCAGCCCCACAAAGAGCGTACCTACCGGCTGGCCCTCGAGTTCCTCCGGCCCGGCTACGCCGGTGGTCGAGAGGGCATAGGTAGCCCCTAGCATCCCGCGGGCGGCCACAGCCATGGCCTCGGCAAAAGCCGACGAAATCATCCCGTGCTGGGCGGCTACCTCTGGGGGGATGGGGAGCTGCGACTTGGCCGCCGGGCTGTAGGGCACAAGGCCCCCCAGGTAGCTTTGGGAAGCCCCCGGTACCCCGGTCAAAAGCGCCCCCAAGACCCCCCCGGTCATGGACTCGAGGGTGGCCAGGCTGGCTTTTCGGCCTTCCAATAGCCGCAGGGCCAGCGCCGGGAGGGTATCGCCCTCCTGGCCCCAGACCGCCTCGCCCAGCAGGGGCCGGATCTGCGCGGCCAGCGCCTCGACTGGGCCGGGCTCCCCCCGCACCACCACCGCCACCCCGTCCATCTTGGCGTAGGTGCCCACCTCGACGGCCCCATTGCGCCGGAATAGTTCGCCCAGCAACTCCACAATGCGCGACTCGCCCAGGCCAAAGGTTTTGAAGGCCACCTGCTTGTAGGATTTTTGCGGCAGCCCCAGCCTGGGCAATACCTCGGCCCACATCGGGCGCCACTCGGCCGGTGGGCCGGGCAGGCAGATAAGGTCTTTGTCTTCCCGGCGAATCCACCAGCCGGGCGCGGTGCCGCGGGGGTTGGCAATCCAGGTGGCCGAAGGGATCTTTAGGGCTTGTTTGCGGTTGGCCTCGGGCATCTTCCAGCCCCTGGCTTCAAACAGCTTTTCCAGCCATTCCAGCACCTGAGGGTCAGGCTGCATCTCCTCGCCAAGGGCAGCCGCGATGGCCTCGCGGGTGATGTCGTCGGGTGTGGGGCCGAGACCCCCCGAAAGCACCACCAGCCGAGCCTTTTCCCAGGCCTGGCGCACCTCTTGGGCCAGCGTTTCCAGGTTGTCGGCCACCCGCAGTGTCCGGCGCACCCCCACAGCGTAGGGCTGAAGGCTTACAGCAATCTCAGCAGTGTTGGTATCTACTGTTTCGCCATACAAGAGCTCATCACCTACCCCAATTATTTCTGCTAAAAACATAAAAGCTCCTATAGATTACAACATCTTTTGAATTGCGTCAAAGGTAAAAGCCGCCAGTACATCATACGGAGTGGCGGGCTGGTAAAGGGCAATCAGCTACCAATAACGTCAGTTCGAAGTTATCCAAAAAGCTGAGCCGAAGGTTGAAAACCCGTCATACGCATTTCGGCAGTATCGTTCACTTCGGCAAGCCTAAACGATACTACCGAAATGCTTTTCTACTCCCTTCGGTCGGCTTGAATCCTTCACCTCTGACTCCGTCCAACGGTGAAGGATTCAAGCGGAAA
>NZ_JBBINI010000022.1:0-64559 GCF_037443965.1 Meiothermus sp. | reverse complement strand
TCTGGGTAGCACGGCGGTTACGACCAGCGAGGCCAAGACCACCGAGGGTTGGTTGGTGCGGATGAGCGACCTGGGGGTGGACTGGCTGATTACGGGGGATGCCGGGGTGATGAACCAGACCCTGGCCAACCCCAACGAACTCCATCGGTTGTTGTGCCTTTCGTGACAAAAGCCTAGTGGGGGCGTTGACCCTCGAGTTTGCTCCAAGGTTTAAGCTATATACATGTACCGCATCGGTGCGCTTGCCCAGGCCAGCGGGGTCAGCCGCGACACCCTGCGCTTCTACGAACGTGCGGGCCTGTTGCGCCCGGAGGGGCGCAGCGAGGGGGGCTACCGCCTCTACGACGAGGAGGCTTTCCAGCGCCTGCGCTTCATCAAGCAGGCCCAGGCGCTGGGGCTGTCGCTCGAGGAGATCAGGGCGGTGCTCGAGGTCATGCATGAAGGCCAACCCCCCTGCGCCGACGTGCGCCAGATACTGCGCCAGAAGGTGGCCTTGCTGGAGGAGCGCATCGCCGAGCTTACCGCCCTGCGCGATGACCTGGTCTCCCGGCTGGAGTGGGCCGAGGCCCATCCCGATCCTGCCTGCGACGGCAAGGACCACTGCGTTTACTTGGACCCCGCTTCAGTCCAGCACTAAAGCTGGTCTTGGTGTTATACCGGTTCCACTTGAATCCTTCACCTTTGGGTGTAATCAAGGGTGAGGGTTCAAGCTAACCGAAGGGCGTAGGCGTGCATTCCTGCGGTATCGTTTAGACTTTCATAAAGTGAACGATACTGCAGGAATGCGTGTGAGTCATTTTTCCGCAAAAGGCCCTAGAAGGTGATAATCGTATAGCCTTCCTCAAGGAGATGCCTCAGGCTGGGGTGGTCTTTGTATTCGCTCAGGAAGGGAAAGCCCGCCTTCTCGAGGGTCTCCTTCACGCCAAAGGCCCGGGAGCAGTACGCGCAAGCACCCATAATCTGATCTTTCACCGCGAGAAGAACCGGGTGCGCTTTGTGGCTTGGGTCGGCAAGGGCGGCCAGCCCTTGCGTACCTGCACCGTCGAAGATAAGGCGAACCTCATCTTTAGCCCCTTTGAGCTCCTGGGCAAGCATGAGCGCGTTTACCAGCCGCCCCAGGCCCTCGTGGGTTTCCGTACCTGCCAGCACCAAAACCGCCACTTTACGCATGGTGTACCTCCAAAAAGAGGCTACCTTTGGAAAAAAATCTCGGTGTAAAAGCCTTTACGCCGCCACACAGCGCAAGGGGCTTGACCTTGGAGCCCACTCCAGGGTTTAGGGTAGCGGTATGGAAAGCACACAGCAGTACAAACTCAAGGTTCCGGGAATGCACTGCGCCGGCTGCATCCGCACAGTGGAAGCCGCGCTCAAGCGCGTGCCCGGCACGGCGCGGGTACGGGTGGACTACCTGCGCAAGGAAGCCACCGTGGAGGGTGTGGCTTCACTGGAGCGCTGGCTAAAGGAGTTGCAAACCGTTGGCTATCCCGCTCAGGTGATCTCCGAGGGGGGGCCATGAGCTACGACCTGCTCATTGTGGGCTCGGGTTCGGCGGGGGTAGCCGCGGCATTAGAGGCAGCAGCCAAAGGGGCCAAGGCCGCGGTCGTCGAGGTCGGCGTGCTGGGCGGAACCTGCGTGAACGTGGGCTGTGTGCCCTCCAAGGCCCTCCTCCGGGCGGCGGAGGCCCATCACCGGGCCGCCCACCACGGCTTCGCCGGGATCAAAACCCAGGCCCTGGGGGTGAACCTGAAGGAGGTCATCGGGCAGAAGGACGCGCTGGTGGAGGCTTTGCGGCAAGAGAAATATGCCGAGGTGCTGGAGGCTGCGGGCGTCCCGGTACTCCGGGGCGGGGCCCGTTTCCTGGACGGGGAAACCCTCGAGGTCGGCGGAAGGCCCCTGAAGGCCTCGCGTTACCTCCTGGCCACCGTGGCGCACCCCACCCTGCCCCCTATTCCCGGCCTGGAGGGGAGCCGGCCCTGGAGCTACCTCGAGGCCCTCTCCCCGGATAGTCAGCCAGAAAGCCTTTTGGTGATTGGCGGGGGGCCCATCGGGCTGGAGCTAGCCCAGGCCTATGCTCGGCTGGGAACGCAGGTAACTGTGCTGGAGGCGCTGCCCTACCTGCTCCCCAGCGAAGACCCCGAGCTTTCCACCCTGCTCAGGGGCTACCTCGAGGCCGAGGGCCTGGCCATCCACACCGACGTGCGGGTTCTCAGGGTCGGGCGCGAAGAGGGCTACCGGGTCGAGACAAACCGGGGTGTTTTCGTGGCTGAAAGGCTCCTGGTGGCCACCGGCCGCAGGGCCCGCACCGAGGGGCTCGAGCTGGAGCGGGCCGGGGTAGAGCGGGACGAGCGGGGCTTCATCCGGGTGGACGAACACCTCAAGACCACAAACCCCCAGGTCTTCGCCGCCGGCGACGTGGCCGGCCTGCCCCAGTTTGTTTACGTGGCCGCCCTGTCCGGCCGCATGGCCGCGCGGAACGCCCTCGGCGAACCCACACCCCTAGACCTTTCTGCCCTGCCCCGCGTGACCTTTACCGACCCCGCCCTGGCCGCGGTGGGGCTCGACGAGGCGGAGGCCCGTAAGCGGCACGGGGCAGGGGTTCGTACCGCCACCCTGCCCCTTACGGCAGTACCCAAGGCCTTGGTCGCCCAGGACACCCGGGGGGCCTTCAAGATTGTGGTGGACGGGGAAGGCACGGTTCTGGGCCTGCACATCCTGGCTCCCGAGGCGGGGGACGTGCTGCAGGAAGGGATCCTGGCAGTCAAGTTTGGCCTTTCCTACCGGGATCTGGTAGACACCTTCCACCCCTACCTGACCCTGGCCGAGGGGATAAGGCTGGTGGCACAGGCCCTCGACACCGAGGTGGGCATGCTCTCGTGCTGCGCTTGAAGGTTTAATGGGCGTTTTTTGGAGCGCGGCATAACCCAAAAGTAACGCCCGTTTTTCTAGACTGGCCCTGGAGGTAATCGGTATCCATCGCTGAGCAACGGCGGCGCCCGCTGGCCTATGGCATAACCGCACAGGAAGTGGATATATGGCTCGCCCTCGGCCAGGTAGCCGGAGATTTACTTGACCTGCCGGTGTTTCACCCCAGCGAACGCGAGGAGACCGTGCGCGACCTTCACAACCTGCAAAGCCGGCTACTAGCACGGGTTGGACTGCGGGCCATCGGCTGGGGGCAGTAGGCAGCCCCAGACTGCGCTAGAACCGCTCGGTCACGCTTTTCATCTGCAGGAAGTTGAGCAGGTAGTCGGGCCCCCCGGCCTTGGTATCGGTGCCCGAGAGGTTGAAGCCGCCGAAGGGCTGCACCCCCACCAGGGCCCCGGTAATTTTGCGGTTGAAGTAGAGGTTGCCCACGTGGAACTCGCGCCGGGCCCGCTCGAGGCGCTCGCGCTTGCGCGAGAAGACCCCGCCGGTCAGGCCAAAGCGCGTGCCGTTGGCCACCTCGAGGGCGGTGTCGAAGTCGGGGACGCGGATCACCGAGAGCACCGGGCCAAAAATCTCTTCCTGGGCGATGCGGGCGTCGGGGGATACGTTTTCGAAGATGGTGGGCGAGATGAAGAAACCGCCGCCCTCGAGCCGCCGTCCCCCCAGCACCAGCCTGGCCTCCTGCTGCCCAATCTCGATGTAAGAGAGCACGGTTTTCTCTTGCTGGGCGCTGGCCACCGGCCCCATGTCGGGGTTTTCCTCGGCCGGCCCCACAATCAGGCTTTCGGTGCGGTCGAGCACCTGCTCCATGAGCTGGTCATAGATTCCATCCACCACGATGAGCCTCGAGGCCGCCGAGCACTTCTGGCCCTGGAAGCCAAACGCACTCTGCACGGTGGCCTGGGCTGCCGCAGCAATATCGGCGGTTTCATCCACAATCAGGCCGTCTTTGCCGCCCAATTCCAGGAAAACCCGCTTGAGCCAGATCTGCCCCGGCGAGAGCCGAGCGGCGCTCTCGTTGATCTTGAGGCCCACCTCGAGCGAACCCGTGAAGTTGATGAAACGGGTACGGGGGTGCTGCACCAGGTAGGCCCCCACCTCGCTCCCCTCGCCAGGCAGGTAGTTGGCCACCCCGGCGGGCAGGCCGGCTTCCTCCAGGATCTCGAAGAGCTTGGCCGCGATCACCACGGTGTCCTCGGCGGGCTTGGCCACCACGCAGTTGCCCACCGCAATGGGGGCCACGGTCATACCGGTCAGGATGGCCAGGGGGAAGTTCCAGGGGGCGATCACCACCCCCACCCCCAAGGGGATGTAGAAGGCCTCGTTGTCCTCGCCCGGATAGGGCACCACCGGGGCGCCGTCTTTATACTTGAGGGCCGAGAGGGCGTAATAGCGGGTAAAGTCAATGGCCTCGGCCACGTCGGCGGCGGCCTCCACCCAGTTCTTGCCGATCTCGTAGACCAGCCAGGCCTCGAGCTCCCGCTGGCGGCGCTTCATAATCTGGGCCGCCTTCAGCAGCACCCGGCTGCGGTGCTCCTGGGGCCAGTCACGCCAGGTTTTGAAGGCCCGCCAGGCCGCATCCAGGGCCGCATCGGCCTCGGCGATGCCGGCCTTGGCGCTCACCCCCACCACCTCGCTGGGGTTGGAGGGGTTGGTGGAGGTAACCGCTGCCTGGGTATGGATTTTCTCACCCCCTATGATGAGGGGATAGTGGCGGCCAAACTGGGCCCGCACCTCGGCCAGGGCCTTG
The DNA here is from genome assembly GCF_037443965.1 of Meiothermus sp. Classification (GTDB taxonomy): domain Bacteria; phylum Deinococcota; class Deinococci; order Deinococcales; family Thermaceae; genus Meiothermus. The sequence goes on along the minus strand of NZ_JBBINI010000022.1, from coordinate 59,884 downwards.
CGCATGGCCTCAAAGGCTTCGGGGCTCTGGAAGGTTTCGATGGGTTCGGGGCGGTAGGGTTCGGGGGTCATAACATGCTCCTTTCGATTACTTCTACAAAGCGTTTACGCGATGCCCGGCCTGGCTCAGGGCCGCCAGGGCCTGCGCCAGATGATGGGCCTTGACCAGCACGTAGTCGGTGCGGTAGGTCGAAACAGCAAAAATGCCCACACCGGCCTGGGCCAGCGGGTTCAGCACCGCGGCCAGGATGCCGGTGAGGGCAAAGTCGAAGGGGCCGGCCAGGCGCAAGCAGCGCCAGTCACGCTCAGCTTTCACCCCTGGGGGTACGCGGCGCTGGTGGCATACCACTGTCAGCTCGTCCTCGGCCCGCGCGATGCTCAGGAAACCCTCGCCCTCGGCCCAGGCCGGCACAGGGGCGGTGGGCTCGAGCCAGCAGACCGCATACTGGCCTTCCAGGAGGTGTAAATCGAGCGTTAAGGCCATATCTACCCCTGGATCAGGCTGCGCGCCACAAATAGAAGATTCTCGGGGCGCTCGGCGATGCGGCGCGAGAAATAGGGATACCAGTCGGTGCCGTAGGGCACGTAGGCTCGCACGGTATAGCCCTCGGCGGCCAGCTTTTTCTGCTCGTCGCGACGCACCCCATAGAGCAGTTGGAACTCAAAGTGATCCCGCCCGATACCCTTTTCGGCGGTCCAGCGCTTCATCTCCTCGAGGATGTAGGGGTCGTGGCTGGCAATGGCCGTGTAGAGCCCGTTTTCCAGGGCTTTCTTGCACAGCAGCACAAACTGGGCATCCACCAGACGCTTATCCTGGAAGGCCACCTCGGGGGGTTCTTTGTAGGCGCCTTTCACAATGCGCACCGGCGTTTTGAGGGGTATCAGAGCCTGCAGGTCTTGCTCGGTGCGCTTCAAGTAGCTTTGCAGCACCACCCCGGTGTTATCGAAGCCGGCCTCACGCAACCGCCGGTACATCCGCAGTGTTGCGTCTACACGGGGGCTGTCCTCCATGTCAATTCGCACGAAGCAATCCACCTTCCGGGCCTCGCTCAGAATCTCCACCATCAATGAAAAAGCCAGGTCTTCGGAGATATCCAGACCTAGCTGGGTGAGCTTGAGGGCCACGTATTTGGGATAAGGCCGGGCAGCAAACTCTTGCACCAGCCGGATAATCTCACGCTGGAACTGCCGGGCCTGGGTTTCGGAAGTAACCATCTCGCCCAGCAAGTCCAGGATGGCGTGAATCCGGTCGCGCTCGAGGGCCTCCACTGCTTGCAAGGCCTCCTCGAGGGTATCGCCGGCAATAAAGCGGCGGGCAAAGTTGCGGCCACGGGTGAGCACCAGGTGTTTGATGCTCTGGTTCTGGGCCATGGCCAGCACCAACGAACGGTAGGTTTGATTGAGATCCATAGGGCTCCTCTACTGCCAGGCCTGCGCCTGAAGGCTTTGTAGCACTAAGTCGCGGAAATAGCGCACATGGGCCCGCGCGGCTTCGGCGGCTTTCCCGGGGTTGCGGGCTTTGAGCGCCGACAGAATGGCCTGGTGCTGCTGGCGGGTTTTGGGGTGCTGGGAAAGGGTTTGCTGAAACGAACGGACGAGGGTGAGGCTCGAGCGCAGATCGGCGTAGATGCGGGCCAGGGTTTTGTTGTGGGCCGCTTCGATCAGGACGGTGTGAAAGTCGAAGTCCACCTGCATCTGCTTTGCATAGGCTTCCTTGGGCAGGGCCTCCAGCACCTGGAGCAAGCGCTCCAGCCGGTTCAGTTCGACCTCGGTGGCGTTTTGCGCCGCCAGGGCCGCCGCTTCGCCCTCGAGCAAGGCCCGCACATCGTAGACCTCGCGTACCTCCTCGGCCGAGAGCACCCGCACCCGCGCCCCCTTGCCCGGCAGCAGTTCTACCAGCCCCTCCTGGGCCAGACGCTGCAAGGCCTCGCGCACCGGGGTACGGCTGACGCCCAGTTCCTGCGCCAGCCCCGGCTCGGAGATGCGCACCCCCGGCAACAAGGCCCCCATCAGGATGGCCCCCCGCAGGTGGGCATAGGCCGCCTCCCGCACCGAGTGGGGTCGCTGAAACTGGGCCATAAAGTGTATACAGTATACACTATCTGCTTGCCAGGGTCAAATCAAAAGGCGGCCCGCGGGCCGCCCAGAGCAGTTAAAGAACGCTACGGCAGGAGCTTGCGCAGTTCCTCGACCTTGTCGGTGTTCTCCCAGGGGAAGCCCTCGCGGCCAAAGTGCCCATAGGCCGAGGTGGGGGTGTAGATGGGGCGCTGCAGTTTCAGGTTCTCGATGATGGCCTTGGGGCGGGCATCAAAGACCTTCTGCGCCACCTCGGTGATTTTCTCGTCGGGTAAAACCCCAGTGCCAAAGGTCTCGACCCGCATCCCCACCGGGCGGGCCTTGCCGATGGCGTAGGCCAGCTCGATCAGGGCGCGCTTGGCCAGCCCCGCCGCCACGATGTTCTTGGCGATGTAGCGGGCGTAGTAAGCTGCCGAGCGGTCTACTTTGGTGGGGTCTTTACCGCTGAAGGCGCCGCCGCCGTGGGGCACTGCGCCGCCATAGGTATCCACGATGATTTTGCGCCCGGTCAGGCCGGTGTCGCCGTGGGGCCCCCCGATAACAAACTTGCCCGAAGGGTTGACCAGGTAGAGGGTCTCTTTGCTGAGGTACTCTTCGGGAATGGCCTTTTCGATCACCTTGGTGCGGATGTCGTGGTGAATCTGGTCGGCCTCCACTTCTTCGGAGTGCTGGGTGGAGACCAGGGCCGTACCCACATAAAGGGGCTTCTGGCCCTCGTAGACCACCGTCACCTGGGCCTTGCCATCGGGGCGCAGATAGGGGATTTCCCCGGTTTTGCGGGCTTCGGCCAGGCGGCGGGTCAGGCGGTGGGCCAGCGAGATGGGCAGCGGCATCAGCTCGGGGGTCTCGTCGGTGGCGTAGCCGAACATCAGGCCCTGGTCGCCCGCACCCACCCGGTCGAACTCATCGCGGGAACCCAGCACCCGCCACTCCCAGGACTCGTTGACCCCGCCCGCAATGTCCGGCGACTGCTCATCTATGGCTGTAAGCACCGCGCAGGTATCGCCGTCGAAGCCGTATTTGGCCCGGGTATAGCCCACCTCGAGCACGGTCTGGCGCACCAGGCGGGGAATGTCCACATAGCTATCGGTGGTAATCTCGCCCGCCACCATCACCAGGCCCGTGGTCACCAGGGTTTCGCAGGCTACCCTGGCTTTGGCATCCGCAGTCAGAAGCGCATCCAGCACCGCATCCGAGATGCGGTCGGCCAGTTTGTCGGGGTGCCCTTCCGTCACCGATTCCGAAGTTACCAGTCGTTGCAACTTTGTCCTCCTGTACCACGCAGTAAAGCCGCGTCAACCGACAAAGTATAGCACTCCCATACCGATTTGGTTTTGCGAACCCGACCTTGTTGTATGGCACCACAAGCAGCTTTACAAACCTTTTTTGGCTTGTACCTGCTGGCTAATCAAGGCGATAAATTCCTGTACCACATAAGCATCCAGGGTATCGCCGGCCTGTTTACGCAACTCGCGCAAAGCATCTTGCTGGCTCCAGGCGGCTTTATAGGGGCGCGACTGGAGAAGGGCATCGAACACATCTACCACCGCGAAGAGGCGGGCCTCGAGGGGAATCTCATCGCGGGTCAGGCCAAAGGGATAGCCCGAACCATCCACCCGCTCGTGGTGGTAGCGCACAATATTGCGGGCCGTCTGCGACAAGAAGCCGAGGTTTTCCAGCATGCCAAAGCCAATGTCGCAGTGGCTTTGCATGATGCGCCACTCGGCATCGGTGAGGGTTCCGGGTTTGAGCAGAATCGAGTCGGGGATAGCCAGCTTACCCAGGTCGTGCAGGTAGGCCCCCATGCGCAGCCCCTCGAGGTCGGGGAAGCCCAGGCGCTGCCCCAGGGCTTCGGTCAGGGCCACCACCCGGTCGGTGTGGCCTTTGGTCTCGAGGTCGCGCAACTCCAGCCCTAAACCCAGCGAGCGCAAGGCATCTTCGCGGGTGCGGGTGATTTCTTCCAGGTGTCGCACACGCTCCCAGGCCCGTTCCAAGCGCCGAGCGACCGACTCCAACAGCGAGACGTTTTCTTCCGAGACCGCCACTTTGTGGTGAAAACTCGCTAGGGTTAGGGCACCATAGGGCTGGCCCCTCACCTGTAGCGGTGTGGTGATGACAGTACGCAGGGCTAGCTCCTTGAGCCGGGGCCAGGCCCCTTCCCAAGTCTGATAGTCTTCCAGTATCTGGGTCTGGCCGGTCGCCAGGGCCTTCCCCATAAAACCTTCGCCAATACGCACCGGCAGGTTGTTGAGGTGGGCGATCAGTTCACCCATTGCCGATCGCCCATGCCGCACCACAAGCTCCATCTGACCACTATGGGGGTATTCGCTACTGGGTTGGAAGCGGAGCACCCCGCCTGCGTGCAAACCGGTCAGTCCTAGCAGGGTCTCGATGGCCCGTCGGGCCATGGCCTGGGGATCATCCAACAGTTCCAAGTCGGAGGACATCTGCACCAGCAGCCGGTAGTTGTCGGTTTGCCAGTAGGCCTGCTCGAGGGCCTGCAAACGTGAAAGCATCACCCCGGCCACTTTAGCTAGGGCCTCTAGGGCATAGCGATCTTGGGGTTGGATCTCGCCCCCTGCACCCGCGGTATCCACCGAGAGCACCCCCACCATCCGTCCTTCGGGATCGCCCAGCGGCACCCCCAGATAGGCCGCTTTGACCCGGTTGCCCGAGGCGAAAACCGCACTGGCTTCGACAGAAACATCGGGCAAATACAACGCACTGCGCTGTCCCAGCACCTGCCAGGCCAGTCCCTTGCCCCGTACATGCTTTGTGCCTGCGGCCAGCTCCGCGGCATGGCCTGCTGCCGCCACCACCTCGAGCACGTCTTCCTTGGGACGATAGAGCGTAACCAGACTGGTCGAAGCTTTGGTCTGCTGGAGCGCTTCTTGCACAATCAGTTGTAACAGCTCTTCCGTGGTTTGTGCAGCCGTCAGCCGCTGGCTGGTGTGGGTTAGGCTCTGTAGGCGAACCAGCTCGCGTTCCCGCGCCGCCTGCGCTTCCAAGCGCGCCAGCACCTGTCCCGCCCCCCGACCAAAGGATTCCAGTACCGCCGCATCCTCCGGTTCAAAGGCCTCCTGCGAGTAAGCAATGACCACACCAAAGCCCTCGCCATGGGCATCTAGGATGGGCACAAACAAACCGTACTCTTCCGGCTCGTCTCCGAAATCGGGCAGTTGGTAAACCCTGGGATCGTCCAGCGGCACCATCTGCACCCTCGCTTCCGTCAGCGCAATCCAGGAAACCCCCATGCCAGCAGGGATAACCCGGCCCAAAGGCTCGCTCCAGTTACAGGCCGAAACCGTTACCAGCCCTTCGCCCATGTGCTTGAGCGCCACCGCCCTGCGCAAACCCAGGATCTGCAGTATCAGATGAGGCAACGACTGCCATAATAGGTCGGCTTCGTTGAAGGTGGAAAGCACCCCCAGCACACGGGCCAGGCGCTCTTCGCGCTCGAGGCGGGCCTGGGTGTTGTTCCGCTCTTGCAGGGTTTGTAGAACCACCCCCAGGCTGCGGCCCAGTTCGTGCGCCAGCGGCAGAGCCTCCTTGGGAAAGGCATCTTCTTCCATCCGATCCAAGCAGAGCCAGGCTTCTACCCGGTTGCCCAGCGGAACGGGGATGGTCAGCGCCCAGTTGATGGGCTCGAGGGCCACACGATCCGCGTCTGCAAGACCGCTCAATTCGGGTCGAATCCGGCTGAGCTTGGGCAGGGCAGCCATGGCCTCTTCCAGCGTGCCCCCGTACCAGCGCAGCTCGTCCTCGAGGCTCAGCGCATAGGTTGGTAGGGCGATGGGGTGACCCCGCAACGCCACAAAACGATAGCCATTGCCCACCCTTACCAGGGCCGACCCTGTCTGGGCTCCTGGAATCAACCGCAAGGCTCCCTCGAGCGCTGCGGTCAGGAACGATGGCAGGCTGGGGCTTCCTACTAGCTCACGTAGGAGAGCCAACATGCCCTGATAAGAACAGCTCATCTCGTATCAGCCTAGGGCCAGATCAGCTCTGCATAAGTTCATGTATCACAACCGGCCACACCAGCCAGCGACATTGATTCTGGCAAAAACCAACCCATCGCAAACGTATGCTCCGGTACGTCCATAGCAACCATAATGCATCAGGCTATTTAGTGCTTTCCATTAGGGGCAGAATCCAGGTGGTACTGCCATTCGGCCTCAAAACTGCGTCTCCAGGGGAATTTCAAAGCCTCCAAGCGAATTTGGCCCGATGAAAAGAGTGGAGTAGGTTCAGATTGTAAGCGCTCGAAAACATAGCGGGCCGCTTCCTCGGTGAGGGGTTCGGGGAAACGGGCGCGCACCCAGGGGCGGCCAATTTCACCCCAGAGGTACTCGAGGTAGGCCTGGGCCAAGGCCAGGGTTTTCCGTTCTTCACACCAGGCCACTGGGTTCCCGGCCCGCTGGCAGAGCGGCATAGCAAACAGTCCCCCCTGGGCCAGTGCGGCACCCAGGTTATTGCCAGGGGTTCCCCACGAGGCATAAGCGGCCAGCTCGCGGTAGATATCCAGCGCCACCAGATACCGAACCAGCGAAGCATCGCCCCGGTTGACCCGGGCAATATCGGCCACCGCTACCGGTGCTTCGCGCAAGCCTTGCAATACCGTCAGAACGCCTCGCCTGGGATCGCCGCCGCTGTAGACCACCAGCACCAGGTCGGGCCGGTTTTCCACCGCAATGGCCCCTGCCGAAGCCAGCAGACGAGCAATAGATGCTTGCAGGGGAATCCCCTCGTAGCGCGTGGCCTGCGGGGCGGCCTCTGGGTTGTCGTAGAGCACCCGCACCCGCACCCCTGGATTCAAGGCCCGCAGCAACAAGACCTGCCCCGCCTCGTCGGCCCCAGGCCGCGTGGGAATAGGAAGGGTGGCGGCTTCGGCCACCGCTGGCGAGCCCGGCAAGGCATCATCCCAGGGCGCTTCGACATACGCATAACCATCCCCCAGGTCGCGCAACAGGGCCAGGTTGCGTGCGCGGTCGGTGGCATCGGGATGGCGTGGAATCACCCCAAAAGCCAGCACCTGCCCGCCCGTACGCGCCCGCCAGCGGGAGAGTTCTTCCAAGCGATGCCGGGCCTCTTCCAGCGATAGGGTAGAACTGCGGCTCTGCACCAGTCCGCCATAGACCAGCGCATCCAGGCTGGCAATCAGGGTATGGCCCGGCTGATCTTGCAGCCAACCCCAAAGTGCCTGTAGGTTGGCCCCCTCACGCCCTTGGTAGACCGCTCGAGGTGGGCAGCGCACCAGTTGCCAGGTGCAGGGCGACCAGTTGGGGGGTCGGTCATCGAGGGGTATGTAAAGCGTCTCACCGGGAAAAGCCCACGTGCGGGGTAAAAAGACCAGAACCAGAAGCAGAATCCATCGCATCAAGCCATGTTATGCCGGGTTGATGAGGAAAATGGCGGGAGTCTGAAGGCAATTCATAAAAGCCCGGGATGCTGACGGATAATTTTGAAAAAAGCCTGGGCCAGACTTTGGGATGCTTCGCACCCCCTCACAGATGGAGCGAACGAATGCGCTATAATACGTAATAGGTCGGTGGCAAAACCTCGACCAGAACCCCTCAATCACAACCCGTGGCTGAATCAGGGAGCATCCACAACCGGAATAGCTCGAGCAGAACCCAAGTTGATCACGACCCTCCAGGGATGTGGATAGATTTAAGGTGAATCTTTATGGAATTTGAGCGCCAAGCCCAGCTAGAAGCCGAGGCGTTGTCGCGCCGCGTTTTGATCCACGATATTCTGCGCCGTTTGCGCGGTGAGTCCAACGATCTGCTGCCCTATAGTGCGGTCACGGAGTTGCGGCCTAAAGGGGAGTCGTACAAGGGGCTACAAACCATCGAGGTGGACAAAATTATCGGCACAGTGGATCGCTACGGCGACTTCGATGCCGAGTTCATGCCCAAGGAACCCTTTACCCTGGATCGCTGGGCTAAGCTCCGGCAGGCCCAGCTCGAGGGCACCGAGTTTCCCCCCATTGATGTCTACAAGGTGGGCGATATTTATTTCGTCAAGGACGGCAACCACCGCACCGCGCTGGCCAAAGCCCAGGGCCAGCACTTCATTGACGCCTATGTGATCGAGCTGGATGTACCGGTAGACCTCGACCCCGACGATACCCTTAAAGATGTGATCTTGAAGGGCGAGTACGCCCAGTTTTTGGAGCAGACCCGGCTGCCCCAGTTGCGCCCCAACCACGAGCCCATCCTGTTCAGTAAGGCCGGGCGCTACGATGTATTGCTCGACCATATCCGCACCCACCAGTACTTCATGGGCCTCAACCAGAAGCGCTCGATTGGCTGGGAAGAGGCGGTTACCGACTGGTACGACCACCTCTACCTGCCCACCGTTTTGGAGATTCGCGAAAACGGCATCCTGAAGAACTTCCCCGGGCGCACCGAGGCCGACCTCTACCTGTGGATTTCTGACCACCGCTACTTCTTATCGCAAGCCATTGGCCACGATGTGGGCCCCGAAGAAGCCACCCTTTCGGCACGTCGGCAGGTGCAAAAAGGCCCCTTGAGCCGGCTGGTGGAGTGGTTGACCTCATGGCTGTTCCGTCTCGTCCTCTTCCACAAGCCCTCTGCAGCCAACGACACCACCGGCAATTGAAATCGCTCGAGAAAGATAGAATCGTGGAATGGATTCACTGTGCATCGAAAATGAGTGGTTGCGTCTGAAAATTGTTCCCCAGGTTGGGGCCAGCATCGCAGCTTTCGAGGTCAGGCGAGGCCGGGAGTGGGTGCCGATTATGCGGCCTACCCCGCAGCCCCTACCGGACAAACCCTCGAGCTACTCGAGCTTCACCCTGGCCCCCTTCTCCAACCGCATCAAGGCCGCCCGCTTCGAGTTCGAGGGCTATACCTACCAGTTAGAACCCAACACCCCCGAAGGCAACGCCCAGCACGGCGATGTGCGGAGCCGCCCCTGGCAGGTCTTTCATGGAACCAATTCGGCAGCCTGTACCTTCGATAGCCGCTTTTTTGAGGACGTGAACTGGCCCTGGCCCTTCTCGCTGGCCATGTTGTATCGGCTGGAAGGTTCCACCCTAGAAACCACCCTGGAACTGGTCAACCAGGGCCAAAGCCCCATGCCCGCAGGCTTCGGGCTCCATCCCTATTTTGTGCGGAATCTGGGGGAAGCAGTTTTGCAATTTGGGGCCAGCGGCTACTACCCAACCGATGCTGGCCTTATCCCCAACGAGGATATGCAGCCAATCCCAGACGAGTTGGACTTTTCGAGCGCACGCCCTGTGGGGTCGCAGCCGCTCAACCTCGTGTACGGCGGTTGGGATGGGCGGGCTGTACTCGAGTGGGTCGGCTCCCATCTTCAACTGCTGCTCGAGGCCGACCCGGTATTCGAGCACCTGGTGGTCTTCACCGCGCCCGATGGGACGCTGGCCCTCGAGCCCGTAACCCACGCCACCGATGGCTTCAACCTGTACGCCCGCGGTGTCCGGGGAACAGGTGTGCGGGTCTTGCAACCTGAAGGGAGCTTGGCCGGTAAAGTGCGAATGACTATCGCAGAACTTTGAGCCTGCTTTGGGTCTGGATGAAAGCCCGCAGTCCGGGCAAATCGGATGGTTCTAGGCGTATATCCAAACCCAGCTTTTGCAAGAGGGTGCCTGGTTCGGGCCGGGGATGAAAAACCATCAGCTCGACTAAGCGACAACCCAGGTCTGACAAGGTATCGGTGGGGTGTTTCGGGCCCCACTGAATCAGGTAGGGTACCACCCCGCCCCAGTGCAAACGCCCGTCCTCGGGGAGGGTGATATACCACTCGAGGTCGCCCCGGCTGGCCTTGCTGACCGGGCCGAGCTCTAGCGCGGCGTAGCGCTCCAACGCCTCGGTGCGGGCCACCCAGGTCAGGAGGCGGGGCGCTCCGGCGAAGCCATCGAGGGCAAACCAACACGGACGAGCCGGTGTGGGCGCCCCGGGATCAATGGCGATAATCTCCAGATACACGCCACCCCCCAGGTTCAGCAAGCGGTTGTGCGTGCCCATCAAGGGGTGCCGGCCCCCCGCCGGTGGGAGCACCACCTCCAGGGTGTCCTGGACGTACTCCACCCCCTCTTGCAGGGTCTGGGCGGCCAGCACCAGGTGATCCAGCCGGGTCATCCGATTTTATTACCCTTTTCGTCGTAGCGGTAAAAGCCCCGCCCGCTCTTGCGGCCCAAAAGCCCGGCCTGCACCATCTTGCGCAGCAGGGGCGAGGGCCGGTATTTGTCGTCGCCCAGCCCCCGGTGCAACACCTCCATGATGGAGAGGCAGGTGTCCAGCCCGATGAAGTCGGCCAGGGTGAGGGGGCCCATGGGGTGGTTCATGCCCAGCTTCATCACCTGGTCAATGGCCTCGGGTGTGGCCACCCCCTCCATCACGCACTGGATGGCCTCGTTGAGCATGGGCAGCAGGATGCGGTTGGAGACGAAACCGGGGTAGTCGTTGACCTCCACCGGGGTCTTGCCCATGCGGCGGGCCACCTCCAGCACGGCCTGGGTGGTGGCCTCGTCGGTGAGGTAGCCCCGGATTACCTCCACCAGCTCCATCAGGGGCACCGGGTTCATGAAGTGCATCCCGATAAAGCGCTCCGGCCGGCGGGTGGCCGAGGCCAGGCGGGTGATGGGAATCGAGGAGGTATTGGAGGCCAGGATGGCCGCAGGCTGGAGGAGGGCGTCGAGTTCGCGGAAGAGCTCGAGCTTGGTGGGTTCGTGCTCCACGATGGCCTCGATCACCAGGTCGCAGTCGTTGAGGTCGGATAGGTGGGTGGTGGTGGTGATGCGGGCCAGGGTCGCGTCGTGGGCCTGCTGGTCGAGCTTACCCTTTTCCAGCAGCTTGCCGATGGAACGCTTAATGCTGCTAAGGCCGCGCTCGAGAAAGGTCTGCTCGAGGTCGCGCAACACCACCGTGTACCCCGCCTGGGCCGCCACCTGGGCAATGCCAGCCCCCATCTGCCCTGCACCGATCACACCAATCTTGCGAATTTCCATAGCTGTATCCTACCCAATCCGAAGCACCTCAGCGCGTGCGGGTCACCTTGGACAGGTTGCGCGGCGCATCGGGGTCGAAGCCCCGGGCTACCGAGAGTTCGGCGGCGAAGGGGTAGAAGGCCTGGGCCAGCAGAATGGAGTCCAGCACCGGGTGGAGCCTGCCAGGGAGCGGCAAGGGGGTATGGGCCAGCTCCAGCGCCTCGCTTTCGGAGGAGGCCACCAGCAGGTGTCCGCCTTTACCGCGCAGGTTTTCCAGCAAGCTCAGCATGCTGGGCAGGGGTTTGTCTTTGGGAGCCAGTACCAGCAGGAGGAAGTCGGGTTCCACCAGTGCAACCGGGCCGTGCAAGAGTTCGGCGCCCGACATGGCCTCGGCGTGAAAGGCGCTGGTCTCTTTGAGTTTGAGGGCCAGCTCGTTGGCCACCGCAAAAGCGTAGCCCCGCCCCACCACCAGGCCGTTTTCCGCTTCCACCAGCGGCTCCAGCCCCGCCTGCCAGTTGGCGTGTGCGGCTTTGTACAGGGCTTCCGGCAACATCGCCAGGGCTTCTTTGAGGGTTTTGTCTTCAGCCCAGGCGGCGACCAACTGGGCCAGCGAGGCCAGGGTGGCCAGGTAGCTTTTGGTGGCCGCCACCGCTTCCTCGGGGCCTGCCCAGAGCGGCAGCACCACCTCGGCGGTCTGGGCCAGGGGCGAGTTTTCCTTGTTTACAAAGGCCAGGGTCAGGGCCCCGTCGCGCCGGGCCTGGCGGGTGACCTCGATCAGGTCGGGGCTTTCCCCAGATTGGGAAACTGCGATCACCAGGGCCTTGTTCACCGACAGGTGGCGACCGTATACGGTGTGGATGGAGGGTATGGCCGAGGAGCAGACCAGCCCCAGCAGGCTTTCGATTAGATACTTGCCATAAAGTGCCGCATGGTCGGAGCTACCTCGAGCCACCGTCAGCGCAAAGGGCGGGGTATGGCGGCGCAGGAAGGTGCCCAGTAGCTCCATCTCGCTCTTGTTTTCTCGCAAGGCCTGCTCCACCACCGCAGGGGCTTGATGGGCCTCTTTGAACATCTTGGTTTCGACCGCTTTCATCCAGAGACCTCCACTTTCTGGCCTCGCACATACACCTCCACAAGCTGCAACTGCTCGTCAAGGACCACCAGGTCGGCGGGCCTGCCCGCTTCCAGTCCATGCGGCATACCCAGGTATTGGGCGGCCAGGCTCGAGGTCATCCGAAGGATGTCCTGCAGGCCATAGCCCCAACGGTGCAGGTTCTGGACGGCTTGATCCAGGGTGAGGGCACTGCCGGCCAGGGTGCCATCGGCCAGGAAGACCCCCTGGCCTTTCTTGTAAACCGTATACCGGCCCAGCGGATACGCGCCCTCGGGCATCCCGGCTGCCGCCACCGCGTCGGTGACAGCATAGGTGTGGGGAACGGTCTTCCAAACGGTACGGATGGCCGCCGGGTGGACGTGCAGCCCATCGGGGATTAGCTCGGCCCATTCGGCGCGTTCCAGGCCCAGCCCCGCCACCCCTGGCTCGCGGTGGTGGAGTGGGGTCATGGCATTGAAAAAGTGGGTGAAGCCCTGGGCCCCGGCCTCGAAGCCTGCTTTGGATTCGGCGTAGGTTGCCAGGGTGTGGCCTTGCTGCACCCGCACCCCCTGGGCCTTGAGAAAAGCAATCAGCTCCAGGGCCCCCGGCAGCTCGGGGGCCAGCGTGACCACCCGGATGGGGGCCAGACGCATAAGGTGGCGCATGGTCTCGATGCTAGGCAGGAGCGCGTAGGGGGGCTGCGCGCCCAGTTTTTGCGGGTTAATGAAGGGCCCTTCCAGGTGCGCCCCCAGCACCCGTGCTTCCCCCGGCTGTGGACGTTGCACCACAGCGGCAATCCCTTGCAAAGCCGCCTCGAGCTCCTCCAGCGGCGCCGTGACGGTGGTGGCGAGCAGGGCAGTGGTGCCATGCCGGGCGTGGAAACGGGCCATCTGCCGCACAGCCTGCTCGCCATCCATACAGTCGGCCCCACCCCCCCCGTGCATGTGCAGGTCCACAAACCCAGGCAGAATAAAGCGCCTGGGTAGCCCCTGGGGGGCCTGAAGAGGCCGCACCGCTTGAATATGCGTATCGAATTCCACCTGACCCCAGTAGGTCAGATCGGGGGTCACAAGGGTTCCCGTCACGTGTGTCATCTACAGCTCCAGTTTCAGGGTAATCACCTGATAGGGGGCATAGGAAAGGGTCAGGTGACCGTTCCGCAGGGAAAGGGGTTCCACTGGTTCTTCCAGCAGGTTCACCCGGCTGGCGCCGCGAATGCCCAGGGCTGTAAGATCGAGCTCCACCTCACCCCGTCCACCATGCGCCTCGTAGAGCCGCAAAATGTAGCCAAAGCCCTCCTCGGCCCGCTTGAACGCGGCTATGCGCAGGCTCGAGGGCGACAGGCGCAAAAACTGGCGACTGGAAGGCTGGCCTCCGGCATGCACCGGCAGGGCCAGCGGCAACAAGGGGGCCAGGAAGTCTTCGGCCTGGGCCACCGTTCCGCCGCGCCAGTCCCCTGGGTGCGGATAGAGCGCATAGCTGAAGTGGTGCTCGCCCACATCGGCCAGCGGATCGGGCCAGATGGCCCCCCGCAGGAGCGACAGACCCAGCACGTTCCCTCGGGCGCTGTAGCCGTGTTTGAAGCCGCCCAGCAGACTCACCCCATACCCGGCCTCGCTCAGATCGGCCCAGCGCAGGGCCGGAACCTCGAAACGGGCTGCATCCCAACCGGTGTTGGTGTGGGTGGGTCGCGGCACGGCACCAAAAGCGGTGTCGAACCAGGCTTCATGGCTTCGCACGTTTACTGGAAACAAAGCCCTGAGCAGGGTGCGGCGCTCCTGCCAGTGGGCGGTGGTCTCGATCTCCAGGCGACGCGAACCGCCCCATAGCCAGTAGGTCTGCTCGAGGCGCGAGGCGCCTATTTTGCGCTCCACCCAGATGCCGGCCCGCATGGGGCCTCCCTCAATCAGCTTGACCTGGGTGGCGGGGATTTCGCGGCCCTCCTGGATATACGAAGCGTCCAGATCCCAGGCTTCCCAGTAGCGCGGCACATCGGTGTAAGCCCAGATCTGATTGCCGCGTCCGGCCAGCACCTCGCGCCGGTGGTCTTTGTCGTAGAGGCGGCTTATGGTGCCATCCGGGGCCACCTCCAGCCGCAAATGTTGGTTTTCCAGCACCCGCTCGAGGCCATTGACCCGCACCAGAGGGGTTCGGCGGGCGTCTAGATGGCCTACCACCGCCAAAGCCAGATAGCCCAGGGCCGGCACGGTCTCCTCGGCAGCGATCAGGATATAGGGGCCCGACTCCTGGTAGGGCACCTCGTCGCCGGTGCTGGTGAGCAAACGGAAGAACTGCTCGGTGGGGCGAAGGAGCTTGAGCCGCAAGGGACGCGGTGAGGTGCTCAGGTTCCACACCACCAGGTGCGCCACCGCCTCGGGGTGCACCTTGCGCACCTCCGCCGAAAGCAGGCCCAGGGCCTCCTGCCGCACTTCCTCGGCCTGAATCAGGGCCACCCGCAGGCTTTCGGCCGCTTCCTGGGGCACGCTGTGAATGCCGGAGCCCGGCAGGATGTCGTGGAACTGGTGCAGCAACAAGACCTTCCAGAGACCCTCGAGGTCACGCGCCGGATAGCTGGGTTCATCCAGGGTCAGGCGGGGGTCTATTTTCTTGAGGGAAGCCAGCGTCCAGGCCATCTCCGCCTCCAGCAGGGTTTGCTCGAGGCGCTGGTTGAGCGCTTTGAGGGCGGCCTGGGTGGTGTAGGTGGCCCGGTGCAGCTCGAGGTAGAGTTCCCCACTCCAGGTCGGCAGCGGCCAGGGCCCCATAAAGCCCTCGCCATTTTCTTCCCCCCTCTCCTCTGCCCCCTGCCCGTTGCGAGTACCTTGGGCTTCACCAAGCCCGGCCCCCCTGCGCTCCACGTCCCGGTAAAACCCATCTATCCGCCCAATCTCCACACTGGGCAGGCCGGGGAATTCGCGGTAGCGGGCGTAGCGCTCCATCATCTCGGCGCTGGGGCCGCCGCCGCCATCGCCATAGCCAAAGGTAAGCAGCGAGGTATCGTGGTAGCGCTTGCCCTTGAAGTTCTTCCAGGTGCCCGCCAGGTCGAGGGCTTCCAGCCGCCCGTTGTAGCTTTCGTTGGGGTTCCAGAAGCCGTGGGATAGCACCCTCGAGCCGTCCAGGCCCTCCCACTGCCAGAGGTCGTGGGGAAAGGGGTTGGTCTCGTTCCAGTTGAGCTTGGTGGTGAAAAAGTAAGGGAGGCCCGCCTGCTTTAGGAGCTGGGGCAGATTGGCGGCAAAACCGAAGGTGTCGGGCAGCCAGGCCACCTGGGCCCGGATGCCGAACTTCTGCTGAAAGTAGCGCTGTCCATAGAGCAACTGCCGCACCCAGGACTCCCCCGAAAGCAGCTGGCCATCGGGCTCCACCCACATACCGCCCACCAGCTCCCAGCGCCCCTCCTGCACCCGTGCCCTCACCTGTTCAAACAACGCCGGGTCGTCCTGCTCGAGCCAGGCATAGGCCTGGGCACTGGACTGGTTGAAATGGAGCTCGGGATAACGCTCCATCAGGTGCAGCACCGTAGCAAAGGTACGGCGGATCTTGCGCCGGGTCTCGGCGATGGGCCACAGCCAGGCCAGGTCTATGTGGGCGTGCCCGGAGAGCAAGAGCTTGCCGGAGGCTGGGTAGCGTTGGCGGAGGTGCGCCAGGGCTTGCCGGAAGAAGTCTCGAGCGGCCTTGAGGCTTTTTCGGTGCTCCTCTTGCAAGGGAAGGCCCGGCCCCTCGAAGCGCCACTCCTCCCATAGTTTGGCGGTTTCCTGAGCCCAGGTGGAACGCTCGAGCTGGTTCAGGTAGGCCTGTGCCGGGCTGCGCGGCAGCTCGATGCGGGCAAAGGTTTCGCTCAGCACGTCCAGCAGGTGTTGGGCCAGGTCGGGGGCAAGGAGTGGCACCGCCTCCAGGGCGCAGGCCAGGTCGGTGCAGAGTTCGCGCACCTGGGCATCGGGAACCAGCAGGCAGGCCTCCTCCAGTCGGGGATACAAGGCGGGGGCCCCAAACAGGCCCTTAGGCACTGCCTCTACCTGCAAGACCAGCCCCTCATCGCCCCTTGCTGAGGCAAGCAGGGGGTATTCACGGTGATAGGCGTTGAGGCCCCCAACCGGCTTGTTTTCGAACCAGAGCAGGCCTTCCCCACCCGTGCTGAGCCGCACCCAGACCGGCTTGGCGGCCCAGTCTGCAGGCAGTTTGGCTTGGAATCTAAACTGCACCGGGAAATTCCGGTCCGGCCACAAATCCCCCACGCGAATAGGCGCCCAGGGGCCACCCTGCACCTTGAACTCACCCGACAAAAGCAGCCTGTCCAGGTCTTTCCAGGCCGAGAGTTCTTTTAAGCGGACTTTGAGGCGCTCAATTTCCAGCATCATCCCACCCCGGTCTCGCTAAAATCTGCATCCAGGCGGCGTTCAACCCAGTCGGCCGCGCCTATCAGGCCTGCATCGGCCCCCAACCGGGCGGCCACCACGGCCAGGGCAGGGTTCACCCACTTCTGTAGCCGCGCCCGATACCCTTCGGCCAGCCCTAGCCCACCGCCGATGATGGCCCGCTCGAGCCGCAACACCACCCGCAGATCCTCGAGTTTCTCGGCCAGGTAGCGCGCACTCCAATCGAGCTGTGCCGCAGCTTCCGGGTCGGTCTGGGCGCGCTCGACCACCTCGGCCGCCCCCTTCCAACCGCGCTCCCTGGCCCATACATCCAGAGCGGTTCCTGAGGCCACGTGCTCCAGAAAGCGCCCATCGGCCACCCTGGTAAAACCCAGCTCGGCCCCTTCGCGCAAGGCCCCATCCAGCACCAGACCGCTGCCAATCCCGGTCGAAACGGTCACGAAAACAAAGTTTTGCACCCCCCGCCCCGCGCCATACCGGGCCTCCCCCCAGGCGGCGGCGTCGGCGTCGTTAAGCACGAAGACCGGCAAGCCGGTGCGCCGGGATAGCTGCCCGCGCAAATCCACCTCCACCCAGGGCAGGGTCCGCGGGTTGGGGGCCGTTACCTTGCCCTGGTAAACCGTACCGGTGGCCGCCACCCCGAGTGCTTTTGCCCTGGGCAACAGGGGCTGGAGCAGCTCGAGCGCCCATTCCAACATCGCTTCCGGACGGCGGTCTTGCGGCGTGGGAATCTGCCGGCGCTGGCTGAGCTCTGACCCCTGCACCAAGGCCACGGCCAGCTTGCTGCCTCCTATATCCAGCGACGCGATCACTCTTCCCCCCGCACCAGGCGCAACGGAAACACCCCGGTAAACAAGCGCGGCCAGGCCAGCCTGGGGCGGTTCCACTCCAGCTTTACCCCCGGCAGGCTGGGAGCGAAGAACTGCTGCCAAAGCCCATAGGCCAAAGGGGTAAGGCGCTGATCAATGGCGAGTTCGGCCCCCCACTCAAGGTCGCCCAGGTCGAAGGGGCTGGGCGGCTTCCCGATTTCCTCGGTTAATTTGTCGTGTACCTCTGGGCGCACCCGGCTCTGATAAAGCCAGTCGTCCACCAACCGGGAAAAATTGGCCTCGGCCAACGAAACCGAATCGTCGCCATACAAAGCACACACCCCTGCCGCAATTGCGCTACCCAGGCTATTGCCAGCGGTATTCCAGGCCGCAAAGCCAGCCAGCCCCGGCAGGTTCACCGACTGCAACAACAACTGCACGAAGCGGTTCTCGGCCCCGTTGGCATAGGCTACGTCGGCCACCGCCACCATCCGGCCGGCGGCCTGGTCGGCCACCAGACGGTCTACAAAGTCGGGCAGGTGGCGGGCTGCAGTATCCACCGTTTCAAAGTCGGGCTGGTGGTGGGCTTGCCGGATGGCAGGTGCGTTCACGGCCAGAACCAGGTCGGCCTCCTCCGCCGCCTGCACCATCACCCCGCCCGCAGCCCGCACATGGGCCCTAACCAGTTCCCCCAGCGGGCGATCTTCATACAGCATCTCGGCCTGCTCCGCCAGTACCGAAGGGTAACGCACCAAGACCTTGGTTCTGCGCCCGGAGTAGTTGACCAGGGCCCTTGCCAGCAAGGTGCAGGCTACCTCGTCGGCCCCAGGGTAGATATCGGCCTCGCTCCACAGGCCTAGTTCGTCCAGGCGGGCCTCGAGCCGCCTTCGATCCCGGGCCGCCAGGCCATAGGGGGTGGTGTCGTCCAGGGTGAGGCACAGATGCTCGAGGATGCCCTCGTTGAGCAGGTCAATCGCCGCCATATGCAGGGCATGGTTGCGCTCGCGGGTCTCGAGCCAGTCCTGCAAAACCTCTTTGGGCAGGTGCAAGCGGGCCCGATCCAGCTCCATCGGCGCATCGCCCAGCGCTTGCCCAGCGGCCTGCTGCCGCTCGAGGCGATCCATCCACTCCGAAACCTTGCGCAACGCCGCCCCCCATTCGCCGTAGTAGGGCTTTTCCTCCAAGGGGTCGTTGTCGTGGGCCACCCGAACCACCACCCCATGGGCCAGGATGCGCAGACCGGGGTGCTTGTGCTTGATTTCCCGCAGAACCTCGAGGCGCTGCAATGCCGCTTCCAGGCTATCCGAAACCCGTCGGGCCGGAATCATGCCCCCCAAACAGAGGGTTTCCAGGGTTACGATGGCCACATCGGCCATAGGCGCCTCCCGCCGCAACCACTCCGCAAGGGCCGCGGTATTTCCCGGTTCGTTCATCTGGTTCAAAATTTCCAGTGCGGGCGAGCGCATCTCCAGCCCCGCTACCCGCGCCAGTTGGTGGGGCAGCTCGAGGGTTACGGGTCTGGTATCGGCTGGCAGCAGTAGAACGCGCTTCATATCTCGGATGTCAACCTATCCCACAATCTACCCGAACCACTGAGCAGCCTGGCGTTCATCTGGCCCTTCGGCAGAAGTCCCGTACCTCCTAAGCGGTATCCGGTTGGGTTCGTGCGCCTGACCTATTCAGCCCTTTACGGCCCCTTCCATGCCCCGCATGAAGAAGCGCTGGGCCATGAAGAACACCACCAGTACCGGAATCATCATAATCATGGCCCCTGCGGCCACGTTGAACACGTCGTAGTTGAACTGACCCTTGAGCTTGAGAATCGCTACCGACATGGGCAATAGGTCGTCGTTGGTCAGGAGGGCCACCGAGGGCCAGAAAAAGGCATTCCAGGTGCCCACCAGGGTAAAGATGCCCAAGGCGGTCAGCGAGGGCACCGACAGGGGAATCATCACCCGCCACAGGATTTGCAGCTCGGTAGCCCCATCTATGCGGGCTGCCTCCATCAGGGTGCCGGGAATGGCCAGGTAAGCCTGGCGCATCAGAAAGATGCCAAAGGCCGTTGCGATGATGGGCAGCACCACCCCTGCATACGTGCCCAAAAGCCCCAGATCGCGCAGCGTCAGCACATTGACGATAAAGGCAATCTCGGTCGGCAAGACCAGGGTCGAAACAATGGCGCCAAAAATCAGGGCCCGGCCCGGAAACTGCAAGCGGGCCAGCGGATAGGCCGCCAGGGCCGAGACCACCAGGGTTCCAACCACCGTCAGTGCGGTGATGATGACCGAGTTGAGGAAATACTTGCCCAGGTTGAGTTTGGTGATGACCTCGAAAAAGTTACCCAGCGTGACGGCTGGAGGAAACAGGCTTCTGGGAAAGTCGTAGATGCTAATGCCGCTGGCCTGTTTATCGGTAATCGAAATGGCCAGCGTCCACAAAAAAGGAAAGATGGCAAAGGCCAGTATCAGCAGCATGAGCGCGTAGCTCAAAGCGGTGCCGAGCCCCTTGCGCAGCGCGGCTCGAGCCCGCAAACGGGCCGCTTCCTGGGTCTGTGGGCTCATCGCTCGCTCCTTTCTTCACGGGTCAGGCGAAAGTTGACGTAGCTCAGGGCAAACCCTACCAGGGCAATCAGCAACCCGGCTGCCCCGGCCACCCCGAAGTTGGCGTTGAGCATATTGCCCCAACTCTTGTTGTAGACGTAAAGCAAGGCGGTGTAGGTGCTGTTGAGCGGCCCGCCGCTGCCTCCGGTAAATACGATGATCTCCTCGAGCACCCGAATGGCCGCAATGGTCGAGAGCAGGCTGCACAAGAGCAGGGTGGGTCGCATCAGCGGCACGATAATCAGCCAGAAACGCTGCCAGGCCGAGGCCCCGTCCAGGGTGGCGGCCTCCTCGAGCTCGGCCGGGATGCTCTGCAGCCCGGCCAGATAAAGCACCATGTAGTAACCAAAACCCCGCCAGAAGGTAACCAGCATGATGGCCCACAGCGCGGTGTTTTCGTTGAGCAACCAGTTAAAGCGGCCTTCGCTGTTCAACACATTGAGCAGTTGCAAAGACCAGTTTAGGAAACCTTCTTTCTGAAAAATCCACTCCCACATCACCGCCGCCAGCGAGATGGAAGTGACCACCGGAATGTAGTAACCCACCCGAAAAAGCGCCATAAAGGGTAGCTTCTGGTTGACCAGCACCGCTACCGCCAACGAAGCAATCTGGAGAATGGGCACCACCAGCAAGTATTTGAGCGAATTGAGGATACCGGTCTGGAACAAAGGGTCACCCAACACAAACTGGATATTTTTGAGCCCCACCCACTTGGGCCCCTCGCCCGTAGCCAGGTCGGCCACGGTGTAGTCGGTAAAACCCAGATAGGAGCCATAAATAACCGGATAAAACGTAAATAACCCCATCAGCACCAAGGCCGGTGCCAAAAAGGCATAGGCGATGAGGGTGGTGGTGAAAGCCTGTTGTTTCATAAAGAACCCTTGGCCGATAGCTGATAGCCCGTGGCCGGAAAATCCACAGGCTATCAGCTATCCGCTACTGGCTATCGGCTCACTTGGCGTTGGCGTTCCAGAAAGCTACAGCATCATCCAGAGCCTGTTTGGCAGTCTTACGCCCCAGGAAGGCCGCCTCGATGTTGTCGTTGAAGTTCTTGTAGACATCGTCGGTGTTTTTGGGGGGCTTGAAGCCGGGGTTAATCAGGCGGCCCGAGGCGGAGTTCATGCCCTTGCCAATTTCCAGGGGGTCGTTGCTCTTAGCCTTCAGGCCAGGGTCGTTTTCCGAGCCCGCCGCAGTAGAAACGATAGGCACCACATTGGCAAACTTGACCTGGTTGGTGCGGTTGGTCACGAAGAGGGCGAAGCGAATGGCAGCGCTCTTGTTCTTCGATGCGCTGGGAATTACCAGGCTCATGGCGCCGCCGGTCTGAATCCCCGCTTTGCCCAAGGGCGCGGGCACAATGCGGGTCTTGGCGTAGAGGTCGGGGTTGGCCTCCTTGACCCGGTTGAGGGTGGTCGGCGCCCCCACCACAATGGCGGCCTTGCCCTGGCTATAGAGCTCGTTGGAAAGCTGGAAGGCTTCCTTGCGCAAGAGCTCCTGGGGGATCACGTCGTTTTTCATGGCATCCACGTACTTTTGCAGCAGGGCTACGTGGGCCGGGGAGTTGAAAGCTGCTTTGCCGTCTTTGTCGTAGATCGGCAGCCCCTCCAGGAAGAAGCGGCCCAGAAAGCTGGCCCCGTTGGGGTCTTTGACCGGCGGCAGCCAGCCATAGGCCCCCGTGGCTTGCTTGATGCGGGCCGAGGCCGCCAGGAGGTCGTCGGTATTGCGAATAGTACGCACGTCTACTCCGGCCTTTTGCAGCAGGTCGGGGTTGTACATCATCACGCCCTGGTCGAGCCAGCCGTACCAGGGCAGCCCGTAGACCTGACCCTCCGTCACGAACATGTCCAGCACGTTGGGGTAGTAAAGCTGGTTGAGCACATTGCGATTGACCAGTTGGGTGATGGGGGTAAGGATCTTGTTCTGAGCAGCAGCAAAGGTGGAGTCCTGCCAGAGGTTCACCACATCAGGGGCCCGGCCCAAAGCCACCGCCGCGGTCAGGTCGCGCTCCATGGTGTCCTGCTTGTCTACCCAGCGCACCTTGATGGTGGGGTTTTCCTTCTCGAAATCGGCAATGGTGCTTTTGATGTAGTTGTCGAAGTTCGGGCTCAGGTAGTAGGTCCAGAACTCGATCTGGGTCTGGGCAAATGCGCTCAAGCCCAGGGCCAACGCCGACGCTGCCAACAAACGCTTAACCATAATTTATCCTCCTACGATTGCCAACGGGTACCAACCCGAAAAGCCGATGGGAAGCCTCGAGCATCCAACTACCGCAGGGGGCCCAAAACCCCCGCGGCCAGTGAATCCTTGGCACTTGTTGTTGCGCATCTTAGTAGTTCCTATCCGCCACGGCCGCCGCCGTGCGGGCGATGAAGTCCGAAGCCTGCTTTCGGCCCAGGGCCACCAAGGTATAGAGCAGATCTAGCACCAGCAGTTGTCCCATTTTGGCCGTTACCGACCCGCCCGTCAGGGGGCTTTCAGACACCGATGTGACCAGCACTACATCGGCAAAACGGGCCACCAGGCTTTTGGTGCGCTGGGTGACGGCGATGGTCGCCGCCCCCGAACGCTTGGCAATCTCTATGGCTTTGACCGTGTCAATGGTAGTGCCCGAACGGGTGATGCCGATAGCCAGGGACTTTTTATCCAGGGTTGCAGCCGCCATGGCGGCCATGTGGGGGTCGGGGTAGGCCTGGGTAGCGTAGCCCAGGCGCATAAACTTGTAGGCAAAGTCCTGGGCGGTTACCCCCGAGGCCCCCACGCCGTAGATATCAATGCGCTGGGCCTTCAGAATTAGGTTTACCGCCTTGGTTACCAGTTTCAAATCTACCAGACGGCGGGTATCCTCGAGCGCCTGTTTGGCGTGGTGCAGGACGTACTCGAGGGCCTCTTCCGGGGTCTGCGGGTTGTCCTGCGGCCCCAAACCCACCGGGCTGGCAGCCAGGTCAGAGGCCAGGGCCAGCTTGAACTCCTGGAACCCGCTAAAGCCCAGATCGCGGCAGAAACGAATCACGCTGGCTTCCGAAGAACCCGAGCCATCGGCCACCTCCACCACCGTTTGGTAGAGCAGCTTTTGTGGATTCTCCTGCACGTAGTCGGCAATCTTGCGCAGCGCAGGGGTCATGTGGCCCCCGAGGCTTCGCAGCAATGCCAGCGCCCCATTAGGCATGCGTGCATCCCCCCCGGACTGAGGTTGAGAGCAGCGCCTTACGCCCAGCACCAAACGACAAAGCCACAGCCCGGCTCATTTCGCTACCCTCCTCAGTACATCCACAAACCCTTGCGTCAGAAGCTCGATACGGGTTAGAGCAGAGCCCACCGTCACCGCAAAAGCCCCCGCCTCCAGGGCCGCCCTGGCCTGTTCCGGTGTCGCAATGCGGCCTTCGGCAATTACCCTCGCGCCTCGCTTAGAAAGCTCCTGCACCAGCTCCAAATCGGGGCCGGATAGCTGCGGTGAATACTCGGTATAGCCCGAGAGGGTTGAGCCCACAAAATCGGCGCCCAGCCGATGGGCCTCGAGGCCCTCCTCCAGGGTCGAGATATCGGCCATGGCCAGACATCCCAAAGCATGAATGGACTCGATCATCGCCCCCACCCCTACCGGGCGCGGACGCAGGGTGGCGTCAAAAGCGATGATGTCGGCCCCCCGCTCGGCCAGGGCCCTCACATCGGATAGCTCAGGGGTGATGTATACCGGCGAGCCCGTCACCTCCCGCTTGACCAGACCAACAATTGGAACCGAGGTAGCAGCACGGGTCGCTTCCAGGTCTGCCAGACCCTCGATGCGCAACCCCACAGCCCCCCCTGCCAGGGTGGCCTGGGCCAAGGCCGCGACCAACGGGGGGCGATCCAATGGCCCACCCCGCACCGGCTGGCACGAGGCAATCAGGCCGTGGTGAAGCTGCTCGAGAATTTGCGCTCTTTTTGGCAAGGAAAACCCCTTTGAAGTTTTTTTCTATTGAAAATGCTAGTTTATGAAGTAGTATTTTGTCAAGACGCTGTTTACAAAACCCCAGAACTTCACGGCCGTACAATAAAGAGGTGCTCATGGAAAGCCTATACCTTGCCACCAGCCTGATGATGGTAGACATCCCCGGCCCCACCCTGGAGGCTGCCACCCGCGCCCACCTCGAGCGCTACCGCTTCGGGGGGGTGTGCTTGTTTCGCAAAAACATCCAGAACCCCGACCAGGTTCGCAAACTGGTGGCCGAGATTCGCTCGGTGCTCGGGCCCCAGGCCTGGATCGCCATTGACCAGGAGGGCGGGGCGGTGCAGCGGGTGCTGGAGCTGGCCCTGGCCCCTTCCCCGATGGCCCTGGGCGCCGTAGGCGACGTCAAGACGACCGAGGCGGTGGGGGCGGCGGTGGGCCGTACCCTCATCTCGCTGGGCATCAACTGGAACTTTGCCCCCTCAGTGGACGTGAACACCAACCCCAAAAACCCGGTAATCGGCGACCGCAGCTTTGGCTCCGACCCCAAAAAAGTAGCCCGGCTGGCGCTGGCCTGGGCCCAGGGCCTCGAGAGTGCCGGGGTGATGGCCGCGGTCAAGCATTTCCCCGGACACGGCGACACCTTCCTGGACTCACACCTCGAGCTGCCGGTGGTGGATAAAACGCTGGAAGCGCTCGAGCGCACCGAACTCTACCCCTTCCGCAAAGCCGTGGAAGCCCAGATCGGCTCGATTATGAGCGCCCATATCCGCTTCCCGGCCCTGGACAAACAGCACCCAGCCACCCTCTCTAAAAAAATCCTCACCGGGTTCTTGCGTAAAAAAATGGGCTTTCAAGGCATCATCGTCACCGATGCGCTGGACATGAAAGCCATCACCAAAAACTACTCCATCGGCGAGGCTGCGGTAAAAAGCCTGCAGGCCGGGGCCGATATGATTTTGTCCCTGGGCAAGCCCGAGGTGCATATCGCCCAGGCCACCGCCATCCAGCAAGCCCTGGAAAACGGCTCGCTTTCCGAGGAGCAGGCCCGGCAAAGCCAACTGCGTTTGCTGGACGCAGCCCATCGCTTCCCCGGCCAGGCCCAGCCCTACCCCGCAGCCCAGCAGAAGCGCGACCAGGCCCTCATGGAGCAGGTTGCCCTGCGGAGCATTACCGCCTACCGCCGACCGCTGCGCCCCCGGCGATCGGATCGAATTTTGGTGGTCTCGGCGGGCAGCACCTTCGAGGCCGGCCCCTACGGCGAGACCCTGGCGGCCAAAGACTTTGTCGAGCTGCTCAAGACCCGCTTTGCCAAGGTCGAACAGTTTGTCTACGACCCCAAACAAGCCGATGCCTTCAAGAGCGCACTGGAACAGGCCGCTGTCAAGGCCGACTACCTGCTGGTGGTCTCGGTTGGTCGCGGCAGCCTGAGCGAAGCGGAAACCCGGCTCCTCAAGCATGCCTTCACCCTGGGCAAACGGGCCGCGCATATCGCTTTGTGGAACCCCTACCACATCCTGCGCCTGCGCAAGCCGGCCTTCGTGACCTATGGCTTCCGCGCCCCCACCCTGCGGGCTCTGGTCAAGGTGCTGGGCGGAGCCCCAGCCCGGGGCTCTTTGCCGTTCAAGCTGCGGCAAAATCGGGTTAATCTATAGCTATGAAAGCCATTCGCGTACACCAACCCGGCGGCCTCGAGGCCCTGCAGCTGGAAGAACTCCCAGTCCCCACCCCCGGCGAAGGCCAGGCCTTGGTGCGGCTTGAGGCCATCGGGGTCAACTTTATTGACACCTACAAGCGCGCCGGCCTGTACAGTGTACCCACCCCCTTCACGGTGGGCGAGGAGGGGGCCGGTGTGGTTGAGGCGGTGGGGCCGGGGGTGGCTGGCTTGAAACCCGGCGACCGGGTGGTCTACTCCAATGTGCAGGGCAGCTACGCCGAGTACGCGGTGGCGCCCGCCGACAAGTTGGTGCCGATACCGGCTGGGCTCGAGGCCAAAATTGCCGTGGCTGGCATGCTGCAGGGCATGACCGCCCACTACCTGGTATACAGCACCTATCCCCTCAAGGCCGGTGAGGCCTGCCTCGTGCACGCCGGGGCCGGCGGGGTAGGGCTTCTCTTAATCCAGATGGCCAAGCGGATTGGGGCCACCGTCATCGCCACCGCCTCCTCGGAGGAAAAGCGGGCCCTGGCCAAGGAAGCCGGGGCCGATTACGCCCTGCCCTACGAAGGCTTCGACCAAAAGGCCTGCGAAATTACCGGCGGCAAAGGGGTGGATGTGGTCTACGACGGGGTGGGGCAGTCCACCTGGGAAGGCAGCCTGAACAGCCTGCGCATCCGGGGCATGCTGGTGCTGTACGGGCAAAGCAGCGGGCCGGTGCCCCCCTTCAACCCACAAATCCTCAACCAGAAAGGCGGCCTCTACCTGACCCGGCCCTCCCTGTGGCACTACACCCAGACCCGGCAGGAGCTGGAGTGGCGGGCCGGCGACGTAATGCGCTGGGCCCTGGAAGGCCGGCTAAAAATCCGCATCGGGGCCGAGTTCCCCCTGGCTCAGGCCACCCAGGCCCACAGGGCGCTGCAAGGGCGCGAGACCACTGGCAAGGTGTTGCTGATTCCCTAGCCACCAGGTGTGCCCCTCAGGGAGGGCAGCCAGCTACTGAGGCTCGGGAACGCAATTACAATAATCAACACCAATATCTGCACAGCAATGAAGGGGATGACCCCCCGGTACATATCGGTAGTTTTGACCTCCGGCGGGGCTACCCCGCGCAGGTAGAAGAGCGCAAAGCCAAAAGGCGGGGTCAGGAAGCTGGTCTGGAGGTTCATGGCCAGGATGATGCCAAACCAGAGCAGCTTACCCTGCACAAAGGCCTCGGTGGAGAGGTCGTAGTTGCCGGCCATCTGCATGGCCTCGGCCTGGGCGCGCCAGATGGCCTCCGCTGCCGGGAGCACTAGGGGCACGATGATAAAGGCAATCTCGAAGAAGTCGATAAAAAAGCCCAGCACAAAGACCAGAACCATCACAAAGACGATAAACCCTATTTCGCCGCCCGGTAACGCTACCAGGATGTCTTTCACCAACTTGTCGCCCTCGAGGCCCCTAAAAATCAGGCTAAAAGCGGTCGCACCAATCAGGATAAAAATTACCATGCTGGTGAAGCGCGCCGTCTCCACTATCGCATCACGGAAAACCTTCCAACTCAGACGGCGGTAGAAAGCCGCCATAATGAGCGCCGCCACCGAACCCACCGCCCCCGCTTCGGTAGGGGTCGCAATACCAAAAAAGATACTCCCCAAAACGAACAGGATCAGCAAGACCGGCGGCACCAGCGCAATGATAGCCCTCCGCCCCAGTTCCCACCCTCTGTAAGGTCGGGCCTCAGGGGGCAGCGCAGGGGCCAACTTGGGCCTCACCAGGGCCACCAAGGCCACCAGCAAAACCAAGCCCCCGGAAAGTATCAGGCCCGGTATAAGGGCGCCCAGAAACAAATCGCCCACACTCACACCGAGTTGGTCGCCCAACACGACCAGCACAATGCTGGGCGGAATGATCTGACCCAGGGTTCCCGAGGCCGCAATCACCCCGGTGGCCAGCGGTTTGCTGTACCCGTATTTGAGCATCACGGGCAGCGAGATCAGACCCATGGCAACCACCGTGGCGGCCACGACCCCTGTGGTTGCGGCCAGCAAGGTACCCACCAACACCACCGCAATCGCCACCCCGCCCCGCACCGGGCCAAAAAGCTGCCCTACAGTGTCCAGGAGCTGCTCAGCCAGTTTAGATTTTTCCAAAATTAGCCCTAGAAAGATGAAATAGGGAATGGCCAGCAGGGTGTAGTTGGACATGATGCCAAAGATGCGCTGGGGCAGGCTGCCCACAAAGCGCAGGTCAAACTCGCCGATGGCAATCCCAACCGCCCCAAAGATGAGGGCAACCCCCCCCAGGGCAAAGGCCACCGGGTAGCCGGTAAAGATGAGTACCAAGGCGCCTAGGAACATCGCCCCGCCTAAAAGCTCGATACCACCCCCTTGCAAAACCATCTAGGCAACCTCCCTTTTGGCTTCGTGGGGGAGGTGAGGCAGTACCCCCCGCAAAAAGGCTAGGTTCTTGATGAACTCAGAAAACCCTTGCAGAGCCAACAAAATAAAAGCGGGTAGCAACATAAGTTTGAGCGGCCAGCGGGGCAGCCCTCCGGCATCGGAGGAGACTTCCCGCACCTGCACCGAGAAAGCTACCAAAGGTAGCGTTACGTAAAACAAAATGAGCGCGAATGGAACTAGAAACAAGATGGATCCCAACATGTTGACCCAAGCTCGACCGCGCTCACCCAGACGGGCATAAACCACGTCTACCCGAATGTGGCCGTCGTGCTTGAGGACATAACCCACCATCAGCAAGAAAATTAGCGAAAAAATATACCACTGGAGCTCGAAGTAGGTGTTGGAGGCTAGGCGGGTTCCTATGCTTTTATCGAGACTCCGCCCAATGGCGTTGAAAGCTCCAATGGCCACCATCGGCACCACCAGCCACAGCACAATGCGGCCCACCCACTCGTTGATGGTGTCAATCAATTTGGATATCACCAACAGTGCCTTCACCTAAGCACCCCCAAAGACCAACCACTCCAGTCGCACAGCACAGTTTTGCTCCTAGGATTTTAACTCGGTTTATCCTAACCATCCCACTCCAATGCGTCAATGACCTCTAAAGAGAGCCCCCACCCTTGGGGGTGGGAGCCTCCGGGTATAGCAAGCCCGGACACTAGCGCAGGGTACGCACAATATCGTCGTAGCGGAACTCGTTGAGCGCGAACCAACGACGGGATTCGTCACGGAACTTCTTCCAGTTTTCGTAGATACCGCGGTAGGTGGCATCTTTGGCTGCAATTTCTTCGTACAAAGCGGTGGATTCTTTGTTGGCCGCCTGCAGCACGCTGGAAGGGTAGGGCCTGAGCTGGGTACCGGCCCGCTGCAAGCGTGCCAGCGCCGGGGCGTTTTTGGCGTCGTACTCGGCCAGGGTTCGCTCGTTGGCCTCGGCGCAGGCCGCCTTGACGATTTCCTGGTACTCCTTGGGCAGGCTACGCCAGCGCTCGAGGTTGATGAGGGTAGAGACGGTGGAGCCGGGCTCCCACCAGCCGGGGTAGTAGTAGAAGCGAGCCGCTTTGTTCAGCCCCAGTTTTTCGTCGTCGTAGGGGCCCACCCACTCGGCCCCGTCAATGGCCCCACGGTCGAGCGCCAGGAAGATCTCGCCCCCCGGCAGGGTTTGCACCGTAACCCCCAGGCGGGTCATGACCTGTCCACCCAGCCCTGGGATGCGGAAGCGCAGTCCTTTGAGGTCTTCCGGGCCTTTAATCTCCTTGCGGAACCAGCCCCCCATCTGCACCCCGGTGTTGCCGGCGGGGAAGGTAATGGCGTTGAAGTCGGCGGCCACCCGTTGCATGGTCTGCAACCCGCCCCCAAAGTAGAGCCAGGCGTTTTGCTGGCGGGGGTTTAGACCAAAAGGCACCCCGGTATCAAAGGCCAGTGAAGGGCTTTTACCTACATAATAGTAGTTGGCGGTATGGCCCATCTCGACGTTGCCAGCCTGTACCACGTCCAGCACCTGCAACCCAGGGGCGATTTCACCCGCCGGGAAGGGGGTAATCTCGAAACGACCATCGGTCATCTCGGCCACCCGCCTGGCCACGATCTCGGCGGCGCCAAACAGGGTATCCAGCGAGCGGGGCCAGCTCGTAGCCATGCGCCAGCGCAAACGCGGCAAAGTTTGAGCGTAGACCGGGCCAAACACCGTGCTGGCCGCTACAGCGCCAACCCCCGCCTTCTTCAAGAAGTCACGTCGCTTCATTCACTTCCTCCTAACAGTAAACAGAGCATTGCTTGCACTGATGGGTGCAAGGCGATTATATGTCAGTTCGCAGTGGGCATCAATACTCTTCCCAAATACGTCAAGTTGGCCATGATTCTGATTTATTCATAAAAGGCAGCGATATTTTCTTGTTCTAAGCATATCATTTGCTGGTTTTAACCTTTTTGTGGAGATACTGGTGTACCTATAGCGCCAATAGGATAAACGCAATGCTAAGTACGACATTTTGAATGGAGCGATTGCGGTTGGGTCAGGGGGTGCTATGCAGGTAGGTCATTCAGGTAGTTAGCGTTCAGAAATAAGTGGGTTCCAAAACGAGTTTCCAGTTCAGTTTTATCCAGAGCAATATGAGGAATACCCTTTAGAAGGGCTTGCACCTGGAGCTGGCCGGCCTCGAGGCGAAGCAAAACCTCGCCCTCGAGCGATTTGTGGTACAGCGCCCCCAGCGGTTCCAGGAAATTGCCCGAAGAAGCCACCACCGCCCGAATATCTGAACGGGTGTGCTCGAGCATAAACAACCAAAAGTCCTGGCTTAGGAAGGGCTGGTCGCAGGCCGCCACCGCCACCCAGTCTTCCTGTGCATGCGCGAGCGCCGAATGCAACCCCGACAGGGTATCACCCCCCCGCCAGAGGTCGGGATAGACCTCGAGCCCTGGGTAGGGGCGGTTGGCGATGACCAGGCGCTCGGAGGCCGCGGCCATCGAGTCCAGCACCCAGCCTATGAGGGGCTTGCCTTTATATACGTAGAGCGCCTTGTCCCGACCAAACCGGCTCGACCTGCCTCCTGCTAAAACGGCTCCACTCCAGCGCATCAAAAATAGCTTAGTACGCAGGGGCATAAATTCGAAATTCATGGGTTTTTTGCCCTCCTTCTGACAATCTCCTGACATCTGAACGACAAGCTATGAGTGGCTGGTAGTGAGCATACCTGCCGCTACAAAGCAACCGGAGGTTTAATGATGAACAGGTTATTTATCACAGCCGCTGCACTTTTGGGACTCGCTGGCCTTGCCCTGGCCCAGCCCATCCGCGGTGACGGCTCCTCGACGGTATACCCCATTACCCAGGCGGTAGCCGAGGAGTTCAACATCGCCCGGCCCGACGTGAGGGTCACCGTAGCCTTCTCTGGTACCGGCGGGGGCTTCAAAAAGTTCTGCGCCGGTGAGACCGACCTGCAGAACGCCAGCCGCCCCATCACCAAAGCCGAGATGGACGAGTGCCGTAAAAACGGGGTGGAGTTCATCGAAATTCCGGTGGCCTTCGACGGCCTCACGGTGGTGCTCAACCCCCAGAACACCTGGGCCCAGTGCCTGACCGTGGCCGAACTTAAGCGGATCTGGGAGCCCGACTCCAAGATCACCAACTGGAACCAGGTGCGCCCCAGCTTCCCCAACCGCCCGCTGGTGCTTTATGGCGCGGGTACCGACTCGGGCACCTTTGACTACTTCACCGAGGCCATTAACGGCAAGGCCAAGGCCATCCGCAAGGACTTCTTCCCCTCGGAGGACGACAACGTGCTGGTGCGCGGGGTCGAGGGCAACGTCAACGCCATGGGCTTCTTCGGCTACGCCTACTACGTCGAGGAAAGGGGCAAGCTCAAGGCTGTTTCTGTGGACAACGGCAAAGGCTGCGTATCCCCCACCGAGGCCACCATCAACAACGGTACCTATGCCCCCCTTTCGCGGCCCCTGTTCATCTATGTGAGCGTCAAGAGCCTCAACGAGAAGCGCTCGCTGCAGGACTTCGTCAACTTCCTCCTGACCAACAGCCGCGCCCGCACCGCCATCCGCAAAACCGGCTACGTGCTGCTGCCCGATGAGGCCTACCGCATCGGTAAGGTGCTGGTGGACAAGCGGGTCAAGGGCTCGGTTTTCAGCGGCATTGAGCCCGGCACCCCCCTGGTCGAGATCATGAAGAAGCTCGAGGCCGAGGCCAAGTAACCCCCTACCCCCTGCCCTCTTCCGTAGAGGGCAGGGTATTATTTTCCCGTAGCGATGAGCACTTCCTCTCAAAACGCCAATTCCTGGGCCAAAAAACAACCCGGAAAGAGCCTGTCTGAACGCCTCATCGGGACAGGTTTGTTTATCCTGGCCACCATCTCCGTGCTAACCACCGCCGCGGTGATTGTAGTGCTTTTTAGCGAGAGTTTTCAGTTTTTCCGCCAGGTTCCCCTCACCGAGTTTCTTTTCGCTCCCGAGTGGACACCCCTTTTTGCCGACCCCCGCTATGGGATTGGGGCGCTGCTGGCCGGAACCTTTTTGTTTACCGGCATCGGCCTCATTGTGGCCATTCCCCTGGGCCTGATGACCGCGGTCTACCTCTCGGAGTATGCCCCTTTCGAGCAAAGCGTGCGGGTCAAGGGCATTATGGAGCTGCTCGAGGGGGTGCCCACGGTGGTGTTTGGCTACTTTGCTTTGCTTTTTGTGACCCCCATTCTACAAAGCCTGATTCCCGGTCTTAACCTTTTTAACCCTATATCGGCTGGCCTGGTACTGGGGTTTGCCATCCTGCCTTACATCTCCAACGTGGCCTCAGACGCCATGATGGCGGTTCCCCGCAGCCTGCGCGAGGCTGCCTACGCGCTAGGGGCTACCAAGTTTGAGGTGGTTACGCGGGTAGTTTTTCCAGCGGCCATCTCGGGCATTGTAGCGGCCATCCTGCTGGCTACCAGCCGGGCTGTGGGCGAGACCATGATTGCCGCCATCGCCGCGGGACAGCGTCCGCTCCTGACCCTTGACCCACGCGAGACCATCGCCACTATGACCTCCTACATCGTGCAGGCGGCCACCGGCGACCAGCCTGCCGGTTCGCTGGCCTCGAGGGCCCTCTTCTCGGTGGGGGCTACGCTGTTTGTGTTTACCCTGACGTTCAACATCCTGGCCCAACGGGTGGTCGAGCGCTACCGCGAGAGGTACGAATAATGCAACGGGGTTTATCGCTGGAGTCCTCTAAAAGCCCAGAGAACCTGCGGCGCGATCGGATCAACCGGGTGTTTGCCCGTGCGGTGATTGTACCCACCGTGCTGGCCCTGGCCCTGATCGCCGTGCTGATTCTGGACACCATTTACGATACCGTCTCGGTACAGGTGGTTGAGGTCACCGAGACCAGCGGGAAGAGTTTTCCCCTCGGGCAGGCCTGGAACGCCGAGCAGGTGATCCGCCTCGAGCTCCTGGCCCAGGGTCTGCCCGAGGAAGAGGTGAACCGGCTGATGGCCGATCCGGAGGAGATGCGCATCTTTGGACTGCGCAACCGGGTCGAGCTGATGTGGGCGACCCAGGACGGGCCGTTGCGCTGGGTGGTCAGCAGCATTGACGATGAACGTGTGAGCAACTACTCGCTTCTCGAGGGTCTGCGGCGCTGGAACGAACTCAAAGCGGGCTTGCAGGAAAACCAGCAACTTCGCCTCAACCCCTGGCTCGACCAATCCTTCCTCAGCCGCGATCCCTCGCGCAACCCCATCTCGGCAGGCCTGCGGGTGGCTCTGTTCGGCACCCTGTGGCTCCTGACCATGACCCTGCTGCTAAGCGTTCCCATCGGGGTGGGTACGGCTATTTACCTCGAGGAGTACGCCCCCAAAAACGCCCTGACCCGCTTCATCGAGGTCAACCTGCGGAACCTCGCCGGGGTACCCAGCATCGTCTTTGGACTGCTGGGGCTGGCGGTCTTCGTGCGTGGGATGAACCTGGGCCCCACCCTGGCCGCTGCGGCCCTGACCATGGCCCTTTTGATCATGCCCACCATTACCATCGCGGCTCGCGAGGCTTTGCGGGCCGTGCCCGACTCGGTGCGCTTGGCAGCCTATGCCCTAGGAGCCACCAAGTGGCAGACCATCTCCAAGGTGGTCATTCCGGCCACCATTCCCGGCATCGCCACGGGGGTCATCCTGGCTGCGGCCCGGGCCATTGGCGAGGCGGCCCCGCTCCTGCTGGTAGGAGCAGCAGCCTATGTGGCCTTTGTACCGCGGGGGCCTATGTCGGAGTACACCGTGCTGCCGGTGCAGATTTACCTGTGGATCTCGGCCAATCTGAGCGAGTTTGCCAATACCGCAGCAGCAGGTATCATCGTGCTGCTCCTGACGCTGGCCGGTTTGTACGCGCTGGCCTTCTGGGTCCGGCGGCGCTTTAGGGTGGAGTGGTAACTATGATCCAAGAGATTGCAATTGGACACCAGACCGTTCGGCGCGAGCCGGTGCCGGCCGAGGAGGCCGTTGTACAGGTACAGAACCTCAGCCTCTTTTACGGCAAGCACCAGGCCCTCTACGATGTGAGCATCAACTTCCCGCGTAACAAGATTACCGCCATCATTGGGCCTTCGGGATGCGGCAAGTCTACCCTGCTGCGCTCCCTCAACCGCATGAACGACCTGGTGCCAGGGGTGCGCCTTCAAGGCAAAGTTATCTACGAGGGAATTGACATCTACGACCCCCAGGTAGACCCGGTGGAGGTGCGCCGCCACATCGGCATGGTCTTTCAGAAGCCCAACCCTTTCCCCAAGAGCATCTTCGAAAACGTGGCCTTTGGGCTGCGCTTGCAAGGGCAAAAAGAAGGTCTCGAGCAAGCGGTAAAACAGGCCCTCGAGCGCGCCGCACTCTACGAGGAGGTCAAAGACAAACTCGGCGAGGTTGCGCTCAGGCTCTCGGGCGGTCAGCAGCAGCGCTTGTGCATCGCCCGGGCCATCGCCACCGAGCCTCCACTGCTGCTCCTGGACGAGCCCACCAGCGCTCTCGACCCCATCGCCACCGAACGTATCGAGGAGCTTTTGCTGGAACTCAAGAAGCGCTTCTCGCTGGTGATTGTAACCCACAACATGCAGCAGGCCGCGCGCATCGCCGACCGCACCGCCTTCATGCACCTAGGGGTGCTCATCGAGGAAGGCCCCACCAACGAAATCTTCACGGTGCCGCGCGACCCCCGCACCGAGGCCTATGTAACGGGCCGGTTCGGTTAGGCCACATCAATCTTCAGGCTGTTGTACTTTTTCTGGGCGGCCTCGAGCCCCTCGGTCGCCCAGAGCCTCGCTGCTTCGGCAGCGGTAGAAATCACCTTGTCCATAATCGGCACCACCTCGGGATGAAACCCTGAGAGCACCCAGCCCGCCCCCGCCTCGGGCGAAGGCGGCTTACCAATGCCAATGCGCAGGCGGTGGAAATCGCGTGTGCCCAGGTGAGCGGTGAGGGACTCCAGGCCGTAGTTACCTGCATTGCTGCCACCGGCTTTGAAGCGCAACTGGCCCGGGGGCAGGTCGAGCTCGTCATGAACCACCAGGATGCGCTCAGGGGGCACCTTGTAGTAGCGGGCCAGCGGGGCTACCGCTTCGCCAGTGGCGTTGTAAAAGGTGGTGGGCTTGACCAGCAGGCCTGAAATCCATTCGCCCGAAGCCCTCTGAAACTTTATTTCCGCAACAAGGGCGTTGCCCTTGTTGCGGAAATCCGAACTGAGCCGATCCAGCACCCAAAACCCCACATTGTGCTTGGTTCGAGCGTATTGCGCTCCGGGATTTCCTTGTCCAACAATCAGAAACATATGAAGAAAAAGGGCCAAAAGCCCTCGCGAACCGCGGCCTTCGGCCCCAAGCCTGAGTAATAGGCTACTTCTCCTCTTCGGTCTTGCCCTTCTTGATCACTTCCACTTCAGTGGGCGCGGCAGCGGCTTGAGCGGCTAGTTTTTCAGCATCCTCTGGGGGAACGATGGCAACAATCGTATCACGTGCATTCATGGCAAGCTTTACGCCTTCGGGAAGGGCTAGCTCGTCAGCATGGATGCTATCACCGATGCGCAAAGTGCTAACGTTGACCTCGATGAAGGGCGGGATGGCCTTGGGCGAAACCTTGACCTGGATGTCGTTGTTGACGCGCTGGAGCACACCCCCCTCACGCACACCCTGGGCGGTACCTACAATCTTAATGGGAATCCACATCAGTACAGGCTCATTGGAAAGGGCGTAAAAGTCCACATGATCGGGACGGCGGCGACGTTTATCCAGGTTAATCTGGCGTACCAGGGTATCCACGGTCTTGCCGTCCTCCATCTCGAGGGTAATCACATGGTGAATTCCCGCTGCCATAAAGACCTTGTTGAACTCCTTGAGATCCACCACAACCTTGTAGTTCTCTTGGCGATTGTAGACTACACCAGGCAACTTGCCGGCGTCACGCAGTGCAGTGGGGTTTTCATTCCCACGGTTAAGGGCTTTGATGCGGTATTCCATTGCCTTCCTCCGAAACTTTCCCTTTGCTGGACATCCGCCAGCCCGGGATTTTTGGTTTGGTTACACCCCCGCTTTGGCGTGGGGTTCAAAACACAAGCCTTCAAAGTGTACCACAACCCCCGGTTCCTAGAAAAGCACATATTTAGATTTGGCCTCTCTGACCCACACCACCGAGCCCTCGAGATTTTGACGCAATCTAGATAATGCACTGGCATCCACAAAGCAAAAAACTGCCCCATGCGGCCCGTAGAGCAATTTCTACACGAGTTTGCTGATGGGGCTTGGGCCAAGGGCTTATCAAACCAGATTCGGGTAGTCCGTCACCGAACGGTGACGAACCAACCTGACCGAAGTTATCCGCGTAGCGGAGGGCGATACCGCCCCTTGGAAGTTATCCGCGTAGCGGAGGGCGATACCGCCCCTTGGAAGTTATCCGCGTAGCGGAGGGCAGTACTGCCCCTTGGAACGGGATATGCTTTCTTCGCCGAGCGCAGAGAGGGGTGTGCTCTGCTTCGGCTAGACCTCGGCGTGAGCTCGGTCGAACGCTCAGCAACCATATTGTTCAAGAAGACAGCCTCTTGGAGTTTTTTGTTTGATGATTGTCTTTTTGAATCCGGTATTACAGAGCTAACCCGAAATACCCCACGCCAGTTTGTTCGTCGTGTAGGGTAAAACACTCCGCCGGAGGGCGGAGTAATTGCGGCAGGCGTGATAGTGGTCGACAATTACCACTGGGTACGCAGCGGATCTTGTTCTTGGGTCTCGGTGGAGGAGGCTGAAGGAACCGGGCGGGGACGGTTTCCATAGCTGCCGTAACCTTTCGAGGAGACCAACATGCCCTCCCCTGTGCGCAATTGATTGACTGCCAGTCCCAGCACCTTAGCTCCGATACGGGTCAGGTTGTCTACCGCTACCACCAGGCTGCGGCGGTTGGTACTGCCCGTATTCACCACAACCAACATGCCCGATACCTGCGGCGCAACTACTAGTGTGTCGGTGACGGCAAGCACAGGGGGCGTGTCAATAATGATGGTATCCCACTCACCCGATTCGCGCAGGCGGCGCAAGAATGGCCGGAACTGCTGCGAAAGCAGGGCCGAAGGGTCTTCAACAGATTGCAGGCAGGGCAGCAAGGAAAGCCCGCGCTCGAGCTGGTGGGTAGCCATACCAAAAAGCGGGTCACGCAACACCGTAATCACATCAGGGCCGCTTTTGATATCGAATTCACTGTGCAGAATGGGACGATGCAAGTCTAGATCTATCAGCAAGGTACGCTTTCCGGTGCGGGCATAGGCCCGCGCCAGCGCAATAGAAACACTGCTTTTGCCTTCTTTGGCTTCGGGGCTGGTGACAGCGATAATTTTAGGCTCAGCCTCATCCATCAAGCCTCGATTAACATAGGTACGCAGATAGCTAGCAGCTTCACGCGGCAGGTCGCGACTGGCACTGGCCAGCTTGGGAAACTCGCCCAGCACCTGCAAACCGGTCAATTCCGCTGCATCTTCACTGCTGCGTATGGTACGTACTGAGACTTCGCGCAACAACATAAACAGGATACCGAAGGTCAGGGTCAGTACCCCAGCCAGTAGCGCATTGAGCAAGGAACGTGGTGCAACGGGGCGAATCGGCGTTTCGGCAACATCCAGCAAGCTCAGTTGCCCGGTAGCTCCTTGTTCCAAGGCCCGCACCAGATCGAGGTCACGGAGCAAACTACCTTGCAGACTGCGTAATCCTTCAATGCGTTCGGGGGTATTGCTGCCTCTAGCCAGATCTGTTTGAACCGAGCGCAACTGCGTCTCAAGCGACAGGCGGTAGCGACTAAAGCTGCCCCGCACCCGTTGGTCATCCCAGCGCCTCAGGGCATCCGCCCATTCATTGGCGAGTTGGGCCGCCCGAGCGGGGTTGTTATCACGGACATTGAGCACGATAATGCCGGATTGTCGCCCATCCACCGTGCGAACCCGCAGTTTACGACGGAATTCCTCGAGGGTACGCTGATTTTGTGGACTGTTGAGGGTATCCTTGAGCACTTGGCTGCTCAGAGCCGCCTCCCGATAAGCCTGGCTATCGAGAGGGCTGGCCGTGGGCACACTGTTAATGCCCGTTCCAGAAAAGGCGGTGGGCTGGGCTGCCAACAACCGGGCAGTGGCCTGATATACGGGGGTTTGCAGACGGGAAATCAAATACCCGGCGACCGTTGCCACCATAGCCAACAGAATTAGCACCCAACTGTAGCGCAATAGCTGCTTGA
Source organism: Meiothermus sp. (assembly GCF_037443965.1). Classification (GTDB taxonomy): domain Bacteria; phylum Deinococcota; class Deinococci; order Deinococcales; family Thermaceae; genus Meiothermus. The sequence goes on along the minus strand of NZ_JBBINI010000022.1, from coordinate 21,711 downwards.
AAAACTCGGCAAGGTCTATTTTGATCAAACCGGGAAGTTCTCTCATTCAGTATTGGATTGTACTACGAAAACCCTCTTTCTTATCGCAAAAAAACCATCGCCCAATTATGCGTTTGTTTACGGCAAAACACCGGCCCCCAGCCGTATTGAGGGTAGCGGGTTCCGGCGCTGTGTAAGGGTCGTTACTCTTCCTTAACGCCTACCGTTTCAATCCTGGGGCGATGGTTTGCCCCTGAGTTCTTTGAGCAAAACCTCTAGAAGTTGGGGGGCTGGGGTATAGCGGAATTTGGAGGAGAGTCGGGCATCATATTCTTGTACAAAAACCCGCACAGGCTTGGTTCCTTGTAAATAGCTGGCATACTTGCGGATAGCCAGCTCGAGCCGCTCTCCACTCACCGGGGTGATGGAGCGCTTGGGAAGATTCTCGAGTTCGATGATTACACGTTTCATAAGTGGTCTCCACGAAAATCTAGCGAACAGAGGTTTGGGGGACGATCAACCAACAACCTTTTCCATCGCACTCGGCCCAGATCCTCTTTTGGGTCACTGCCGGCTCTCAAAATGGCAGCGGCGACTCTCCGCCATGGGGGAGGATCGCGCTATGCAATTGGCGATCCAGTTCGCGTTGCAGAGCCAGGTACATTTCCCTGGCAACCCGGACTTCTTGACTGTCCAGTCCCTCTTCACCCCCAACCAGCAGGCCTACCAAGGCTTTGTAGGCCACAGCCAGCTCGCTGCGGTTAGCTTGTTGAAGAAAAAAAACGATGGCAGGTGGTGGTGAGTCCAGAGGTTCGGGCGAGTCGGGCGGGTTTAGCACGACCCAATCCCCAATTTGGATTTCTGGGGCGAGGGGGTGTGGTTTGGTTCGGCGTGGCATCTGCAGTCTCCGTTTCTGGCTTTTGAGCAAGGCCCGTTTTTATGATACAAACATAATACTACTTTTTGCAAACGATTCAAGAGACCTTGTTTGAGCGGAGTTGGTTGTTTGTAGAGAATTGGAAAATCATGACTAGAACAAATATTTTAGAAAGGATGGTTGAACCGACTAGACAAAAGGCTGGTTATGTTATATTCTTATCCCATCCGAGTTGGTACCAACCAAACGGGGGAAGGAACAAAACGTAGATGAACTGAAGAACTGACCGCAACGCACCTCGAACGAGCCGCCCGAAACCGACGACCCCAAGCAAAGCGCCCCTGTGGCGCAGACCGAAACGGAAGTGGATGATGAAAAAGCTCGAGCTCCCCTTGCACCCCCATCTAGAAACCATCTTTGGCTATGCTGGCGATGCTCCCAAAGTGGTGTTCTACTGGGAACCCGAAAGCGACAAACTGATGTACGACGACGGCCTTGAGAGCGGTACCGCCAACTCCTGGGCCTATTTGATCTGGGCTGCCCACCCCTCAGTCAAGCCTTTGCTGACCCAAGGCGAACACCCCATCTTGTTACTCGAGCGGCACGGGCGCAAACTCTATAGCGTCAGCCGCGCAGAAGCCCTGGAAGCCCTCAAAGTTTCGGGCGTTCCCAATCTGAGCGTGCATGTGGGCGAGTACACCGAGCACCTCGAAGACTACCAGAGCGAGGAAGCAGCCGAAACCATCGCCTGGAAGGAAGCCCAGCAACTCTTGGCCGACTTTGTGATCTGGCTGGGAAGCACCGCAGGAAGCCGAAGAGCAGCCTAAAATCTATACTCGAGCCGAAACACACCACACCCGCAAAGGAGCGAAACAGACATGATCCAAGGACTGCAAACCCGTACCCGCTATGTGCGTATCGGGAAATTCAAGATCGGCCTTAAGGAGACCGTAGTACGCGGTGGTCGCAGCTTCGAAAAGCCCGTTGCGCTTGACTATTTCCGCATCGTGGAGGGAGCCGAGCCCGTACAGGCCCTCTATGGCGAGCGGCCCCAACAGGTGCCCATCTACCTACCCGACAACCTCAGCCAAGCCACCTGGGATGCCTTCTACAAGCGCTACGCCCGCTCGGGGCTGATCTGCCGGGGAGACGGCATAGTGGGCCAGGAAGTCCAAGCCGATGGCAGCCTTAAGGCCCGCGACTGCGCCCTTCGCGGCTGCCCCTTTGCTCAACCTACCCCACAAGGCGAGAAGCTCGCGGCTCCAGCCTGCCGCCCCATCGGAACCCTCAGTTTCAAGGTAGTGGGGGTGCCTAGCGTGGGGGTCTACCAGCTCGATATCAAGGGTCGGTTGGGAGTGGAGCGGGCCGACAGCTACCTGCGCCAACTGCAACAAGCCGCCGGGGGCGATCTGAGCGGTGTACCCTTCCTGCTCACCGTGACGGTAAGTAAGGGCAAAGACGGTTTTTCTACCAGCCGCATCGAGCTGCGCGATGCACCCGAAACCGCCCAGGTTTTGCAGGGCGTTCGCAACCGCGAGACCACCCGAACCATCAGTGAGCGGGTACAGGGGTTTGTGATCACCAACGATGCGGGCGAGATCATTGCCTCCCCAGAAGTACCGGTGGAGGAAAACCTCCAAACCCGTGCGAAGTTTGCCCTGCTTTTGAACCAGGCCATCGAGAATCACTACATCCTCGGTGATTCGGTGGAGCACTACTACCAAATCCTGCGCACTTTGGGGCGCATGAGCGAGGCCGAGGCGGAGCAATCGTTCCAGAAGCTCGAGACCTTTGTAAACGACCTGAAAGCCACCCAAGACGAGCCGGTTGCCCAGCACAGCGAAGCCGATCGGCGCTATGCGGGCTTCGCCTTCAAATACCTCAAGCCAGCCGACTATCAAGCGCTGGGCTTTGAGCAGCCCAGCGAACCCAGCGCCTTCACCCGGCTGCAAGCCCGCCAAGCGGTAGCCTATCTGTACGAACAGCGCAAGCTGAAAGAAGCTGCGTAGCAAGGCTGATGGCTAATAGTAGATAGTCGGTGCTATTTGCGCTAGCTGACAACCGACCCCTTCCTAAGACCTAAGACTTACACACCAAGCCCTATCTTTTCTGACCGTAACACACAAGGAGAAAAACATGTCCACCAATCTAATCCTCATCAGCGGTGTCCTCAGCAAACACGAACTTCGCTACACCCTCAAAGGCACGCCCTTGCTCGAGGTGTCCCTTGTTGGCAAGCGGGCCGTGGGTGAAAATCACCTCTTCTTCCGCGCCGACCTCACCTTCTATGGCAAAATGGCCGAGAATTGGGCCGATCAGTTGGTAGATGGGCAGGCTTATCAGGCCATGGGCCGCCTGGTCTACGAGTCCTGGGAAGTAGAAGGGGTGAAAAGTTCGCGCTTACGCATCGTGGGCGAGGAACTCTTCAAGCTGGAAAACCCCGATATCCGCGAGGAGGAAAAAGGGCCGGTACTGTATGGGGCCGAGAACCGGATCATCTTGTCCGGTGGCCTGACCGCCGATCCCGAAATTCGCCAGACCTCCCTCAAAACCCCGGTAGCCAAGGCCAGCCTGGGCTTCTCGAGCTGGGATGCTTCGGCTGGCCAAGCCAAGAGCCACTATATCGAGTTGGAAGCCTGGCGCGACCTAGCGGTGCAGTTTGCCCACCTCAAGAAGGGCTTCCCGGTGCTGCTGGAAGGCGCGCTCAAGACTGAAGTTTGGGAAGACCAGGAAACCAAAACCAAGCGCTACAAGCGGGTTTTGGAAGTCCAGCGCGTGACCCCGCTGGCCCGCATTCGTCCTGCGGCGCGGGATCAGCAAGCGCCTACACAGGTCGAGCGCCTTAGCAAGTCAAAACAAAAGACCAACGCTGCGTAAGTTCTGCCTAAGGGCCTAACAGCAAGACGGGGGATGGTGAATCCCCCGCGTCTGTTTGGTGGCCTCAAGGCCCAATTTTTAGGGTAATGCTGGTCGGGGTAGCCACCCCCATTTCCGAGGTGCTAAGCACAGGCCCGGTGAAGCTGTCCTTGCCGTCGTTAACGGCACGAAGATTGATAAACACGTCACTGTTGGGGTCGGGGGCTGGACGCTTCACCTGGCCGGCGGGGATGGTGAAGCTGCGCTCCGTGCCGGGGATATCCGCTTTGATGTAGTTGGTTGGGCCGTTGCCCAGCAAATGCAGATGGAAGCGGTCGGGGTTGGGGCCGCTGTATGTCCAGCTTACGGTGAGCGCGGTATTGGCGGGAACGCTCGAGCCCGCTGCCGGCGCGGTAATGGTAGGGGCCGGGGGCACGGTGGCCTGGGCGGTGATGGTGCCCTCGGGCACAGCAATGTTGAGGTTAAGCGAGGTTCCTTCCGTTACACCTGGGATTGCGCTGACATAGTAAGACCCCGGCGAAGAACGATAGGGGAGCGCAACGCCATTTATGCTGACCGTAGCAGCGTTGTAGTTTACCCCTGAGTCCGTAATGAGGTAGACATTTGGATTGCTTGCCCCTAACCACTCACCCCACACCCTGTATCGGGTGGCCGCGGCAGCAGGGGTTTGAACTTCGGGGGCGGTTACAAAGTCGCTTTGTGTGCTGTCTTTAGCCGAGCGGATGCGGTAGGTGTAGCGGGTGTTGGGGCTCAGGCCGGTGTCAGTGTGGCTTTGCCCGAACGGTCCGCCGACCTCGTGGTTGATCTCGACCAGCAGCGCAAAGACCCCGTCTGCGATCTTACGTTCGATCTGGTACTTGGTTGCCCCGTCCACCTTGCGCCAGCTAAGTCCTACCGAGGTGGCGGAGCCCACCGTAGCGGCGAAATTCTCGGGTGCAGCCAGTCTGGCTGAGCTGGGGTTCGGGGAGCTACAGCCAATAAATGAACCCAGTCCAAGCAACAGAACCAACAAAAGCAGGTTTTTTCTCATGCGTCACCTCCCAGGCTTGGCGCTCACCTCGGCGTATTGGATGGGCGTTTCGGGGGGCCAGGTTGGTCGGGTTTGACCTCGATTGCGATTGTTTCATCCTTTCCCCTTTAACAACCCTTTACCGCAGGCTGCCAGCAAGGCCCTTTTAGTGGCGGTGCAACGAGACTTGTCCAGGGCCGTCAACAGGATACTGGAGCAGGGTTGAACGACCCATGAACGGGGCGCCCATCGAGATGTCCCCATTCGCTTACCGCAAAGTTCACCCGCCTCGAGCCGCTCGAGGCGGGTGGCCCGGGGGTGTTTTTTAGGCCAGCCGCTCGTAGGCCGGCAGGGTCAGGAACTCCTTGAACTCCGGCTGCAAGACCAGTTCATCCAGGAGTTGGGCAGCCTCTTCCAGGTTCTTCAGGCCGGCCAGCTTGGCCATCTCTTCTTGCTTGAGCTGGGCGTATAGCTCCCTAGTAAAGGTGCGGCCATCGTCCAGCCGGGCCCCTTTGCGCAGCCACTGCCACAGTTGCGAGCGGGAAATTTCGGCGGTGGCGGCATCCTCCATCAGGTTGAAGATCGCCACCGCGCCGCTTCCACCCAGCCAGGCCGCCATGTATTGCAGCTCCACGCTGATGTTGTTGCGAATCCCCGCCTCGGTAATCTTGCCGCCCGCCACCTCGAAGTTAATCAGATCTTCGGCTTTTATCTTGCCGTCCACATCCTCGCGCAGGCGGTCTTTCTGGTTGGGCTTCTCACCCAGCACCTTATCGAATACCGCCATGGCTACCGGCACCAGGTCGGGGTGGGCCACCCAGGTGCCGTCGAAGCCGTCCCCCGACTCCCGCTCCTTATCTTTGGTGACCTGCTCGATGGCCTTGGCGTTCACCTCGGGGTCTTTGCGGCTGGGGATAAAGGCCGACATCCCCCCAATGGCATGGGCCCCACGCTTGTGGCAGGTACGCACCAGCAGCTCGGTGTAGGCCCGCATGAAGGGTACGGTCATGGTGACCTGGGCCCGGTCGGGGAAAAGCACCTCGTGGGTGGCGAACTTTTTGATGCAGCTAAAGATGTAGTCCCAGCGCCCTGCGTTGAGGCCAGCGGCGTGTTCGCGCAACTCGTAGAGGATTTCCTCCATCTCGAAAGCGGCCAGGATGGTCTCGATGAGCACCGTGGCCCGGATGGTGCCCTGGGGAATGCCCATATAGCTCTGGGCAAACTTGAAGACATCGTTCCAGAGGCGGGCCTCGAGGTGACTTTCGGTCTTGGGCAGGTAGAAGTAAGGGCCACTGCCGCGTTTTAGGAGTTCATGAACGTTGTGGAAAAAGTACAACCCGAAGTCAAAAAGGCTTCCGGACATGGGTTCGCCATCCACCAACACGTGCCGCTCGTTCAAGTGCCAGCCGCGGGGACGCACCAACAAAGTAGCAATTTTCACGTTTAGCTGATATTCCTTTTCGGGCGTGCTGAGGCGGATGCTGCGGCGCACCGCATCCATTAGGTTTTGCTGACCCTGCACCACATTTTCCCAGGTTGGCGAGAGCGAGTCTTCGCAGTCGGCCATGAAGACCTTGGCCCCGGAGTTGAGAGCATTAATCATCATTTTGCGCTCGGTGGGCCCAGTGATTTCGGTGCGGCGGTCGTTGAGGTCGGCAGGCGCCGGCGCCACTTTCCAGTCGCCCTCGCGCATGAAGCGGGTATGCGGTAGAAAGCCCGGTTTCTCCCCTGCTTCGATGCGTTTGGCAACTTCGGTACGGCGTTGTAGCAAACCCTTGCGAACTGCATTAAATTCACGTTGGAGTCCGGCCAGAAAGGCCAGGGCTTCGGGGGTGAGCACCGTATCGGAAGCAGGTAGTCTGGGGCCAATAATCTGCACACCGTGGGGCATCTCGCTCATAGGGGTCTCCTGGTAAGAGTGAATTGGGAGCAGCACTGCTTGCCCCCTTGCTATGCCAAAGCCTAGCCCCTTGAAAATAAGTTTGTCAACCAATGGGATTATTTTGCATCTATTGAAAATTACCTCGAGCTGGTTTAGCCTTGCTTCATGGAAACCAAGCGTCGCCCAGGGCGCAGCCGCTCTACAGAAGTAAGCGAGGTACGCACCTTGGAGCGGGGTCTGCACCTGTTGGAAGTGCTCTCCGAGGCCGAGACCCTCTCCTTATCCGAACTGGCCCGCAAGACCGAGCTTTCACCCAGCACCGCCTACCGGCTTTTAGAAACCCTGCGCCGCCGGGGCTTTGCCGACTGGGACGAGGCCAAGGGCCTCTGGAAAGTAGGCCTGCGGGCTTATCAGGTAGGGTCGGCTTTCCTTACGCGGGGGGGGCTGATTGATGCGGCGATGCCCGAGATGGAAAAGCTGGTAGATGAACTCAACGAAACCGTCAACCTAGCCGTACTAGATGGCAACGAAGTGGTCTACATTGCCCAGGTCGAGGGCCGCCAGCTCATCCGCATGTTTACCCGCATTGGAGCCAGAGCCCCCATCTACTGTACGGGGGTCGGTAAAGCCCTGCTCCTAGAACACAGCGAGCCAGAAGTTCGCCGGATTGTGGGAGCCGGGCCCTTCAAACCCTATACCGCCAGGACCATCACCACCTTAGATCGCTTCCTCGAGACCCTACAAGAAGCCCGCCAACGCCGCTACGTGATGGACGATGAAGAACGCGAAGATGGGGTACGTTGCATTGCCACCCCCATCCACGACAACCGGGGCAAGGTGGTGGCCTCGATGTCCCTCTCGGCCCCTGCCAGTCGGGTTCCCAACGAACGTTTGGAAGCGCTGGGGGCCAGGGTTCGACAGGCCGCCGACGCAGTTTCGGCCCGACTGGGCTGGACTGGTCAACCCAACTCGCTCTAAGTTGCGCCAGGGTAGATTGGCAAAACCAGCGGAATCGGCAAGGCGTACCTGACGCAATTCCCCACTGATCTTTGGGGATCGGATCTCGCATTTCATCTATGGAGACACTTGGTGCGCAAATAGCAAGAAAACTTTCGCTGTGAACTTTCAGCCTTCCGCTTTGGACTCGACCTCGACCCGTACACGAATTGCTTCGAATTGCAGCCCCACCCGCAGCACGCTATAGCGGTCACCGGGGGCGAAGTTGCCGTAGTAACCCTGGGTTGATGGGGTTTTGAAGAAGCGAGCCCGGATACCTCTGGCGCTAAAGGCTGCTTCCGCAGTAGCCCCAAATGAGAGTCCGACCGCCGAAGACTCGGCGCTCTCGATCAACTGAATCAGCACGGAGGTAAGGGCACGGGAGCCAAATATATCGGTGCTGGCAATATTTTTAACCTCCAGGTCGGGTTCGCCGATGGGCCTTCGCTGGGGGTGAATCAAAAAGGTTTGTTGCGTCGGATCGAAGCGATCCCCCTGGGCCAGCAGGCTGATTTGTAGGCCTATGGGGGTGCGCTCTACAAAAACCACGTGACTTATCCCCACCACCTCCCAGGCCCCCTGTTCTGGTATTACCAGCGCAGTGTTCTCGTCTACACCCACACCTAGCGACACCTGCGCTTGCCCCATTGCCCCGATAAGCCGCCCGAAGCGCCCCCAGGCCAGGAAATGCTGGTCTACCTGCAGATTTTCTATGAAGCCGAACCCAGGTTCCACCGTCACAGGTTCACCCTCACCCAACCAGGTATCCAGACTTCTACCACCGGAAATCATGGGATCGGCCATGACGGCGGTTCCAGCGCTGCTGCCCGAGACCCCAGCACCCTCTGTGAACCTACACCGTAGCACTTCCAACGCGGGTGTGCCCAACAGCGCCTGGGTCAGGTTGCGCTGGTCACCACCACCGAAGTAGAAACCCGTACAGCTTGTGATTTTGGCTAGAACCTGGGGGTCATGGGCCTGAGTTGCCGCGTTTTGCAGGGTGATGTCTATGCGCTGCGGGTCAAAGCCGTGGGTTTTGAACATCGCAGCGTCAGTCTCCCAGCTTTTATCTGGGTTGCTGCTGGCCGTGCTGAAGAGGCCGATCCGCGGTCCACAATGCTCGAGGATTTTCTCAAATACAACCTTATTGTCTGGGCTTAAAGCCCCGCCCACCAAAATGACTGTGCCCATACGCACTCCAAGCCAAAACCAGGGTTTCTCCTAGCCTCAGCTTACCTGCTTGGGACTTACCCCCCAAGTAACTCGACTGCAGCCAGCTCCACAGGCATGCGGGCACTGCACCTATAAACCTACGTATCGGGCACAGGTCGGATCGGCTTGAGAAACTTACTGTGACGCAGCTTAGACGCTACCCTATTCGGGCTTCCAGATACTCCCGTTCACCCAACACGATCTGCCGAGCAAGTTCGATGTCTTTGGGATACTCCTTGCCTCGATTAATCAGATAAGTTTCGTAGCGCCCGATTTCGAAGCGCTCCACCACGCTTTTGAGGGCTCTGCCCAGATCAAATTCTTTGCAGGAGAAGATGTCCACACTGATAAACCGCTGGCTGGGAAAGGTGTGGATGGCGATGTGGCTCTCGGCAATAAGCACCACACCGGTTACCCCTTCTGCATGACCTGGTTGAGCAGCGTAGCGCTGCACGATAGGTGGCAGCACCTTGGTCATTTCCATTTCTTCGGGCAGTTCCTCCAAAACTTGCCGCACAAGTTCGAAGTCGCCTAGCTTCTCAGCGTTCGCGTGGTAGCCGTCAATCATCAGGTGCGGGCCAAAACCAAATAGTTCCAACCTCGGTTCCTCCAAAAGCTTGCGGCTTTCAAGCACAGATGCTTTGTCCGCAGCCCTGCTAGACGGCCACGCAAGGGTCGCCTAAACAGCCCATCATTATGGACCTCAGGGGAGGAGGTGTCAATCAATGCATAAAAAACTTGTCCTGGACACAAAATAGATGCGATTTCCAGAAGGTAGATTGGAATAAATGTTATTAATTACACCAGTCCTCCCCAAGGGCCATTGTGTGCTTCTTTAGTTTCCATACCTGCCCTAAAGCAGGTATAGTCTAGGGGAAATGAGCACGAAACCTGTGACGGGTACAGAAAAACGGTTAACAGATCGGCAGGATAACTGGTGGATTGAGCCCCTATTTACAGTGCTGAGCCTGGGCCTATTTGGGTTATATGCCATGTGGGTGGCCTGGAATCGCCAGCACTACGAGTTTGGGCCTTATGTGTCGCCTTTCTACTCGATCCCCATTCCAGGTGTTCACGCCCGCGACCTAGATTGGCTGGCGATCTCACCGGCTTTCCTGGTGTTGTGGATTCCGCTGGGCTTCCGCGCTACTTGTTACTACTACCGCAAAGCCTACTATCGGGCATTCTTCTGGGATCCCCCCGCCTGTGCAGTGCCCGAGCTGCGCAAATCTTATAGTGGCGAACGGGCCTTCCCGTTTGTGCTCAATAACCTGCACCGCTACTTCTGGTATCTCTCCATCCCGGTAATGATTTTCCTGTGGTACGAAGCCATCAAAGCCTTCTTCTTTGAGGATGGTTTTGGCATTGGGGTAGGCAGCCTGATCATGCTGGCCAACGTGATTCTGCTCTCTTACTACACCTTTTCCTGCCATGCCTGGCGGCATATCGCAGGCGGGTGTCTCAACTGTATGTCCAAGAACAAAACCCGCTACAACCTGTGGCAGCGCATTACCCGCATCAACGAGAGCCACGGGTTCTGGGGGGTAACCAGCATGCTCTCGGTGTGGTTCACCGATGTCTACATTCGCCTTTGCTCGATGGGTACCATCACCGATTTTCGCTTTTTCTAAAGGAGCCAGACCATGGAATCCTACACAACCTACGACTACGACGTACTGGTAATTGGCGCGGGTGGCGCGGGTCTACGAGCTGCCATTGCGGCCATCGAAAAAGGGGCCAGGGTGGGTGTGGTCACCAAAAGCCTGCTGGGTAAGGCCCACACCGTAATGGCCGAGGGCGGCATGGCCGCCGCCATGGGCAATGTGCGCTCAGAAGATAATTGGAAGGTGCACTTCCGCGACACCCTCAAGGGCGGGGGGATGCTCAACAACTGGAAGATGGTGGAGAACTACACCAAGGAAGCCCCCGACCGTGTGCGCGAACTGGAGCAGTGGGGTGCCGTTTTCGACCGTACCCCCGACGGCCGAATCAACCAACGTAACTTTGGGGGACACTCGTATCCTCGCCTAGCCCATGTGGGTGACCGAACCGGCCTCGAGCTCATCCGCACCCTGCAAGACCACGCCGTGAAGCTCGGCATTAATGTCCACATGGAAACCACCATCTACCGCCTTCTGACCGACGGCGGCGCAGTGGTGGGGGCGATGGGCTTCAACCGCCAAACCGGTGACTTCCTAGTCTTCCGGGCCAAGGCTGTGGTTCTGGCTACAGGTGGGCTGGGACGTATCTACCAGATCACCTCCAACTCCTGGGAGTGTACAGGTGATGGCTTTGCCCTGGCCTCGATGGTAGGTGCCGACCTGATTGACATGGAGTTCATCCAGTTCCACCCTACCGGTATGATCTGGCCGCCCGGCGTGATGGGCGTGCTTGTTACGGAGGGGGTGCGCGGCGAGGGCGGGGTACTCAAGAACAGCGAAGGCAAGCGCTTCATGTTCGATAATGTGCCCGAGCGCTACAAGGGCGAGTTCGCCGAGACCGAAGAAGAGGCTGAAAAATGGCTGAACGGCGACCGCGAGGCCCGCCGCCCACCGGAGTTGCTGACCCGCGATGTGGTGGCCCGTGCCATCCGCCGCGAGGTGAACGAAGGGCGGGGCAGTCCGCACGGTGGGGCCTTCCTCGACATTGCCAGCCGCCGTAGCGCCGACTACATCAAGAAGAAGCTTCCCAGTATGTACCACCAGTTCATGAAACTGGCCAACCTCGACATCACCAAGGAGCCCATGGAAGTGGGACCGACCTGCCACTATGTGATGGGCGGCATCCGGGTAGACCCGGACTCCCAGGCCACCAACGTCCCCGGTCTCTATGCGGCGGGCGAGGTAGCGGGCGGCTTGCACGGCGCGAACCGCCTTGGCGGAAACTCACTGTCCGACCTAGTGGTATTTGGTCGCCGGGCAGGACTCGCGGCAGCTGAATATGCGGCGGCCCAGAGCGGCTCCTACAAGGTGGACGAGACCCAGATTAGGGCCTACATTGCCGAGGCCACCGCCCCTTTCTCCAACCCCCAGGGCGAAAACCCCTTCGCGTTGATGAAAGAGCTACGCCAGACGATGCAGAAGAACGCGGGCATCATGCGGGAGGAGGGCGAGCTCAAGGCCCAACTGGACATTCTGGCAAACCTCAAACAGCGCGCTAAGAACACCACCGCTGGCGGAACCCGCGTCTACAACCCCGGCTGGCACACCGCCATTGACATCCAACTGATGGTCGAAATCGCCGAGGCTGTGGTGCTGGCTGCCCAGGCCCGCAAGGAGAGCCGGGGTGGGCACGCCCGTCTGGACTACCCGGAGCCCGATGCCACCTTCGCCAAACTCAATCACATCATACGTCGTAGCAGTGATGGCACCCTCAGTGTGGTAGCCGAGTCACTGCCGGAGATGCCCGAAGACCGGCGCAAGATGGCCGAGGCCAAGGACTTGAAAGAACTAAGCGACAAAGTAGGAGCCTGAGATGCAGAACCTCAATTTCAAGGTATACCGGGGCGATAGGAACGGTGGTGAACTCAAGGACTACACCGTGACGGTCGAGGAAGGGATGGTGGTGCTGGACGCCATCCACCAGATCCAGGCGGAGCAAGCCCCCGACCTGGCCTGCCGTTGGAACTGCAAGGCTGGGAAGTGCGGCTCGTGCGGGGCCGAGGTCAATGGTAAACCAACCCTGATGTGCATGACCCGCCTAGACTCCATTGACACCTCCAAGCCCATCACGGTGCGACCTATGAAGACCTTCCCGTTGATCCGCGATCTAGCCACTGATGTGAAGTGGAACTACGAAGCCAATAAGAAGATCAAACCCTTCACACCAGCCCCCAACACCGACTGGATCATGATGCAGGAAGATGTGGATCGGGTACAGGAGTTTAGAAAGTGCATTGAGTGCTTCCTGTGCCAAAATGTTTGCCACGTGTTGCGCGATCATGACGAGAAGACCGGCTTTATCGGGCCGCGCCTGCTGGTGCGAACCGCGAGCCTAGAAATGCACCCCCTCGACACCGCCAATCGCCTGGACATGCTCAAAAACGAGGGTGGCATTGGTTTCTGCAACATCACCAAGTGCTGTACGGAGGTCTGCCCCGAGCACATCCACATCACCGATAATGCCATCATCCCGCTCAAGGAGCGTGTGGTGGACGAATATTACGATCCGGTTTTGAGTTTCTTCCGGCGCCTATTTGGTAGCAAGAAGCGTTTCGAGAGCACCGGGTCGGCTGCCGACGATTGAATAGCCGTCGCCCCAACCCCTCTCCCAACGGGAGAGGGGCTTTTGTTTAGTACAAGATGAGCCTCTTTGAGCCAGCTCGGTAGTTTTTGGTAGCCTTATTCAAACAGCAAGAGCAGTGCTCACAAATACCCCAAACAGCAGAAGTGGTGGGCGCACTCAGCACCCAAGCCATTTGCGAAACACCCAGAATATTGCAGAATGGGAGCGAAACTTTATGTTGCCTCAACCGATTCTCGAGGACGTAGATTCTACTGCATCCTTACGCACTAGAGCCTATTTCTTTTTTCTGCCTGTCGTGGCCTGGGCCGGCTTGATAGGTTGGCTTAATTTGGACTTGACCCAAGAGGAAACCTTCTATGAAAAATACGCGCTGTTGATAATTGCTGGTTGGCTGCTGATTTGTTGGATGGGGCTGCTGGTGCCCAGATGGATTGGCTTTCGCACCATCGAGCGTGGGGTGTTCTGGGGTGTAGCACTTTTTTTGGTGCTGAACATTTACTACAACATGCGGGTTCTGCAACAGGAAGGCTTATGGATTTCCTCGCTCTGGATTGCCCTGGTATTCGTGATGGCCTATTTTGTATTCGAGCCACGCCAGGCTTGGCAAGTCTCGTTGGGCATTTTTTCTGCTTTTGTCCTGGTGGGGTTGCTGGCCTTGATACCACAGGTTCTGAGGGGAGTTTCGCTCGACCTGAACGCAATCGTACAGCTTTATGTTTCACAATTGTGCTATCTGGTTCTATTTCGCCTACTGGTACTGGCTAAGGAGCATTCGTTGCGCGTACGTCTGGAGGCCATCAAGTTGTACCAAATGGCGCGCACCGATCCCTTGACCGGCATCGCAAACCGCCGCTCGATCATGGAGGCGTTGCATCAGGCCCTCGAGCATCACCACAAAACCGGCCAACCCTTGTCGCTGGTGCTGCTGGATCTAGACCGCTTTAAGCAAATCAACGACCAGCACGGCCACGAAATGGGCGACAGGGTGTTGGTACACACAGCCCAACTTTTGCAGAAGCATCTGCGTCACAGCGATTGGATGGGGCGCTGGGGCGGCGAGGAGTTTTTGCTCTTGCTGCCCAACACCCCCTTACAGGAGGCCCAGCGGCTGTGTGAGCGGCTTCAGCAACTACTGATAGAAAATCCTCTGAGCGACGCAACCCCCATCTCGGCCAGCTTTGGCGTGACGGTAGCTACCCCAGGCGATACCCCCGACTACCTGGTTTCTCGAGCTGATACCGCCATGTACCTTTCCAAGCAGGCAGGGGGCAACCGGATTGAGGTAGTGGGCTAATCAGGCCAGACCACTGACCTCGAGCACAAACAACACATACATCACCAAGAACAGCATCCCCTCCCAGCTCGAGATGCGCCGATCCTGCACCAGCAGGTAGAACAAAAGCGAAGCCCCCACCACAAAGGGCAGGGCGAAGCCGGTCAGTTCGGGGGGTGCCTGGACGGTACCGTAGACGGCCCCGATCCCCAACACCACCAGCGCATTGAAGACGCACGAGCCCAGAATGTTGCCCACCGCCATGGAAGCTTTCCCCTGGCGTGCAGCAGCAAGGCTCACCACCAGCTCGGGCAGGGTCGTACCCAAAGCCAGCAGCGTAACCGCCACGAGGGCGTTTGGAACACCCAGGCCGGCTGCCAGCCCTTGCAGACTGCTCACCGTCCAGTCGGCCCCAAAGTAGACGCCCACCGCGCTCAGTCCCACAAGCAGGAGGTCGCGCAGGGCCAGGGGGGCTCGAGCCTGCCGGGTCGCTTTGCTGCTGCCTTCCCTAAGAAGATAGGCCACATACACCCCATACACCGCCAGCAAAGACAGCCCTCCACCCGGCCCACCACCCCATCGAACATCACCACCCCCAGCACAAACGCCGAGCCCACCAGAAAGTGCAGGTCAATGGCGATATAGGCCTCACCCAGATAGACCGGACGCAGCACCGAGAAAACCGTGCTGACCCCCAGAATCAGGAGCAGGTTGGAAACATTAGCCCCCAGTACGTTGCCGCTGACGATCTGGGAAACCCCCTGGCTCACCGAAAAAAGCCCGGTGATGAGTTCGGGCAGCGAGGTGCCCACCCCCACGATAATCACGCCCACCATGAAGCTAGACAGCCCCAGGGCCAGCCCTATGCGCTCGGCGGCCCCGGTAAACAAGCGGGCCGAAACCAACAGCAGGGCCAGGCTTCCAATAAAGGTCAGGAGGTGTAACCACATGGGTAGCTCCAGCTCGAGGCTACCCGGAGGGTTTGGGAAAAAGCAAATGGACTGGGAAGCGCTCTGCTAGGCAGGTATCAAAGACCGCCCCAACCCGAGGGCGTTGTATAGCAGCCTGGCGATAAAGCCCCCGCCCAAAAGCCGTTCACCTTGGTACAGCACCGCCGACTGGCCTGGGGTCACGGCAAACTGGGGCTCCTCCAGCCGGATGACCAGCCGCCCTGCGCCCATGGCCTCCACCCGGGCCGGCACCGGTCTGGTGCGGTAGCGCACCTGCACCTCGAGGCGCTCGGGTAAGTCCTGCGCTTCGACCAGCAGGTTGACCTGGCGGGCCTCGAGGCCCCCCCACAAGCAGGCTTCCTTGGGCCCCACAATCACCTCGTTGGTGGCGGTGTTCACCTGCACCACGTAGCGCTCGAGGTGGCTCTTCCACAGGCCCAGGCCCTTTTTCTGACCCACCGTGTAGAACTGCGCCCCGCTGTGTTCGCCAATCTGCTGGCCGGTCTCGAGGTCAATCAGCGGCCCCGGACGGGCCGTGAGGTGCTGGGCCAGAAAATCCTTCAGGTCGCCCTGCACGAAGCAGATGTTCTGGCTCTCGGGCTTTTTGGCCGTAGGCAGACCAAACTGCTCGGCCAGGGCCCGCACCTGGGGCTTTTCCAGGTGCCCCACCGGGAAGAGCATATGGGGAATGGCCTCCTTGGGCGTGCCCCACAAAAAGTAGGTCTGGTCTTTCTTGGGGTCGCCCCGGTACAGCCCCCCGTCGCGGTTGATGACGTAGTGCCCGGTCGCCACGTAGTCGCAGCCCAGCATCCGGGCTTTCTTCAAAAGCGAGTCGAACTTGACCCGGGTGTTGCAGTTGACGCAGGGGTTGGGGGTCTCGCCAGCCCGGTAGCCCGCGATAAAGGGATCGATAATTTTTTCCTGAAACTCCTCGCGGTAGTCGAGCAGGTAAAAAGGAATACCGAGGATATCGGCCACCCGCCGGGCCTCGTAGGCGGCGTCGGGCGAGCAGCAGGTCTCGAAGCAGTCGTCTTTTTTGTTGTCGGGCCAGAAGCGCATCATGGCCCCGATGACCTCGTAGCCCTGCTGTTTAAGCAAAGCTGCGCTCACGGAGGAGTCCACCCCCCCGCTCATGGCAGCCAGTACACGACCTTTTGACACAAACATCCCCTAACTGGGCGGGCCGCCCACAAGTATTAAGTGTACCTGATGACTCTAGGAATCAGCCCACACTTCAAGCTGGCAAACTGAGGGGAGGAGACCAAAGCCATGAGATTAATCATCTTGTTCGTCCTGATCTTCCATACTGCGCTGGCCCAAAGTCCAAACCTGGACGGCTCCCGCTGGGTACTCTCCGCCTACGCCCAGGGTCCGCGCTTCGTGCAGGTATCCCCGACCTACGGCGCGACCCTCGAGTTCACCTAAGGCCGGGCAGGCGGCTACAACGGCTGCAATAGCTTCGGGGGCACCTACACCCAGGAGGGGAGCCAACTGAGCTTTAGCGCCATGGTTCAGACCATGAAGGCCTGCCCCGACCCGCTGGGCAGGCTCGAGCAAACCTACAACCAGTTGCTAACCCAGGTGCGCTCCTTCGCACTCACCTCCGGCGTCCTGCGCCTGAAGAACCAGGCCGGAAAGACCATCCTGATCTTCGCCCAGGCCCGCCCCCAGGACCTCCAGGGCCACGAGTGGCAGGTCACAGCCCTGAATACCGGAAGCGCCGTTGCTTCAGTGGTGGCAGGCACCCAGCCTACCGCCCGCTTCGTTCAAGGACGCGTTAGCGGCAATACCGGCTGCAACCAGTTCTCGGCCAACTATAGCCTGGAAGGCTTCAACCTCGAGATAGGCCCTGCCATCAGTACCAAACGCGCGTGCCTGAACGAAGAGGCCGGCAAGCAAGAAATTGCTCTCCTGCAAGCCCTGGAAAACGTAGTGAACTTCAGAATTGTGGGCAACCAACTGACCCTTTACGACAAGGAGGGCAGAATTTTGGTTACCCTGCACCGCTGAACACTGCGTCTACTGAACATGATAGGGAAATAACTCCTCGACAGCGATCTTCCAGCCCGGTACCGCAGGCTCGGCCTCCGCCAAGTCGCCCCGCCGGTAGATGGTGGGTGTTCGAGGGTCGCTGGCTCGGTAGACGCGCACCACATCCACCCCCAGCATATCCACATCCCAGACCACTTTTGTGCCGGCAGCAAAATAGTCCAAGCGCTTCTGGGCTATTTCCTCTTCGGCTCGCTTGCCATAATCGCCCTCGCTGCGAACTTCAACGGCAAACACCGGAGCCCCTTCCAAGAATTTCTTCCCCGACGGAGGGCCGACATAGTAAGCAGCATCTGGGCTGAAACTCTTGCGTTTGGGTAAGTCCACCACGAAACCAACATTGTCTACGATTGCATATCCATTTTTGTGCGTTTTGGCGTAGCTATGTAGGCTGAATAAAATCTGCATCGCGGCAAATCCGGGCAGAAATCCAGTCGGTGGTATACGAACAATCTCCCCACTAACCAGCTCGGCCTTGCCGGACTCTTTCATCAGGTCGTCGAGCGTGGCTTCCTTGACCCTCGCTATGCTCCCAGTGTAGCTCAGTTATTGACCGATTGAGCCCCGCCGCCTTACCATATCTGTTGGGAGTTATCCCGTGCCTTTAATCCCGATCCTGCGAGGTCGGAAAGGAGACCCAATGAGCCTTATCGAAGCCACAAAAATAGAGCCATGCGCCCGGAGCGGGCGCATTTTTCTTGCCGCACCTTCCCGCCAAGGTAGGTACGGTGCAACGGAGGCCACATGACCTTCAAGTCCAAGCTGCTCAACGATGAAGAAGTACGCCGGGCCCTCACGCGCATCGCCCACGAGGTCATCGAAAAGAACAAGGGCACCGACAAACTCTGCTTTGTGGGGATTCACACCCGCGGCATCAGCCTGGCCAAACGGCTGGTCGATCTGGTCGAAAAGTTTGAGGGAAAACGGGTGCCAATGGGCATTCTGGACATCACCCTCTACCGCGACGACCTAAGCGAGATCGGCCTGCAGCCCAAGGTGCGCGAGACCCGCATTCCCTTCGACCTGGGCGGTAAGGCTGTGGTGCTGGTGGACGACGTGCTCTACACCGGACGCACCGCACGGGCTGCGCTGGATGCCCTGATTGACCAGGGCCGCCCCAGCCGGATTTATCTGGCCGTGCTGGTAGACCGCGGACACCGCGAGCTGCCCATCCGGGCCGACTTCGTTGGCAAAAACCTACCCACCTCTAAAAGTGAAGTGGTGAAGGTCAAGACCCAGGAAGACGACGGCGAGGACGCGGTGGAGCTATGGGAGGTGGAGGCATCGTGAGCGAGACGGCTACCCCAAACTTCCCCAAACACCTGCTTGATTTTCGGGACTGGAAGCGCCACCAGGTGGAGAGCCTGCTCGAGACCGCCCAGATGATGCAGGAGGTGCTGGCCCGCCCAGTCAAGAAAGTGCCGGCCCTCACGGGCTTTACGGTGGCCACGGTCTTCTTTGAGCCTTCAACGCGCACCCGCATCTCCTTTGAGCTGGCCGCTAGGCGCATGTCAGCCGACGTGGTGAGCTTTTCGGGTGCCACCAGCTCCACCACCAAGGGTGAAACCTACCGGGATACCTTACGGACGCTGGATCAGATGGGCATCGACGCCTACATCCTTCGCACCGATGCCGCTGGGGTGCCCCATCAGGCCCACGGTTGGCTGCACAAGCCGGTCATCAACGCGGGGGACGGCTGGCGGGCCCACCCCACCCAGGCCCTGCTGGATGCCTTTACCCTGAGGGAAAAACTGGGCAGCCTCGAGGGCAAGAAAATCGCCATCGTAGGGGATATCCTGCACTCCCGCGTGGCCCGCTCCAATGCCGAGTTGCTGCCCATGCTGGGGGCTACTGTGGTGGCCTGTGGCCCGGCCACCCTCCTTCCGGGCAGCCTGCCCGGCGCCGCCCTTACCACCCATCTGCGGGAAGCCCTGCACGAAGCCGACGCGGTGATGGTTCTACGCTTGCAAAAAGAGCGGATGGAAAAGGGTTTGCTGCCCTCGCTACCGGAGTACATCGCCGCCTATCAGATCACCCACGAACGCCTGAACTGGGCCAAGCCCGGGGCCCCCCTCCTCCACCCCGGCCCTATGAACCGCGATGTAGAGCTGGAAGGCACCCTGGCCGACTCCCCCCAGAGCCTGGTCGAGCGCCAGGTGGCCAACGGGCAGGCCGTGCGGATGGCCGTGCTGTACCACGTGCTGGTGGGCAAAAGTTAATTGCAAGGAGCCACATGAAGGGCGAGATTCTAATCAAAAATGTAAAGCTGGTAGATGGGCGCGGCCTGCACGGCAGCGCCGATGTGCTGATTGGTGAGGGTCGCGTTCTTTCGCTCTCAGGCGGCGAGGCACCCAGGGTGCTGGAGGCCTCCGGCATGGTGTTGTCGCCGGGGTTTGTAGATCCCCACGCCCACTTGCGCGAACCCGGCCAGGAAGTCAAGGAGGATCTGCAAAGTGGCCTGACCGCGGCCGCTCGAGGTGGTTATACCGATGTGGTCTCCATGCCCAACACCTCCCCGGTGGTGGACAGTGCCGAGATCGTAGCAGCCTTGAAGAAAAAAGCGGCCCAGATTGGGAGAGCCCGGCTGCACCCCGCCGCGGCCCTCACCCAGGGGCAGGAAGGCAGAGTGCTGAGCGAGGCCCATCTGCTACGGGAGGCTGGAGCCGTCATGCTCACCGATGATGGCAGAACCAACGAAGACGCCGGCGTGCTGGCCCAAGGCCTGCTGTATGCGGCCTCCTGGGGCCTGGTGGTCTCGGTGCATGCCGAAGATGCCGGGCTGCGTCGGAACGGGGTCATGAACGAGGGGGCGGTCTCGTTCCGCCTGGGCCTGCCCGGCAACACCGGCTACGCCGAGAGCGCGCGTATCGCCAGAGACCTAGAGGTGCTGCGGTATGTGCTGGATCGCCTGGCCGCCAAGGCCCCACCAGACCGCCTGCTGCACATCCAGCACCTGAGCACCAAACGGGGCCTCGAGCTCATCCGCCAGGCCAAGCAGGAGGGGCTGCCCGTCACCACCGAGGTCGGGCCCCATCACCTAACCCTGACCGACGAGGCCCTGAACGAACTGAACCCCCTCTACAAAGTAGCCCCGCCGTTGCGTACCCAGCGCGATGTGGAAGCCCTTATCGAAGGCCTGCTGGATGGCAGCATCGACTGTATCGGCACCGACCACGCCCCCCACACCGCCGACGAAAAGGCGCTGGATCTGCTGCGGGCTCCTTTTGGCATCCCCAGCCTCGAGGTCTGCTGGCCGCTTCTGTACACCGAGCTGGTAGAGAAGCGGGGCTTTCCTTTGGATGTGCTGGTGGCCCGCTTCACCGACGGCCCCCGGCGCATCCTGGGCCTTCCCCCGCTGCACCTGGAGGAAGGGGCCGAGGCCAGCCTGGTGCTGTGGGATCCGAACACCCCGCGTCCGGTGGAGCCCCAAACCTTTGCTTCCAAGGCCAGGTTCAGCCCTTGGGCTGGCTGGGAATTACAGGGCTGGCCGGTAGGCACCTGGGTAGAAGGACGGATGGTGTTCAAGGCCATGGAGAACGAGAGGGTCGGGTAACCCGGCCCCGGTATAAATGCTTCACTCAGGAACTGGTTTAAACTCGAGGTACTATGCGTTCGTTTCCGCTGCTTCTTGTTCTTAGTGGTCTTTTGTTCGGCTGTAGCAACGCACCCTTGAGCGTGGCTTTGCGCGATTTTGATGTGGATGTGGTCGCTTTTCAAAGCAACAAAATCGTGTTTGTGAAGCAAAGCTTCGACCGGCCCCCAGTCAGCCTGTCCAGGGTTGAGCTCGAGGGCAACCTTACCTACAAAACCGGGTTCACCTTTAGCTTCTTTGCTAGCGACACCGAGCCCTGTAACACCCAGAGTTACGGCGTTTATGTGTGCGACCCCAGCTCGAGCTTTGAACAAATCGGTTCGGCCAACTTCCAGTCCGGCCCTACCCAGCCCCTAAAGCTGAGCGGCAACCAACTAACCAGCGGCATCAACAGCGGCAATCTCTGGATAGGGGTACGGCTCGATAGTGGGCTGGCCACCGCTGGCACCTTGAATTTTCGCAACATGGTCGCGCGGGTGGCCCTCGTTCCCTAACGCCACGAAACGGGCTTGTCAGCGCTCCCGAAGCAGCCCAAACGCAAACCGTCTCAGACTAGACTATCTTCAGCCGGCTTGAGAGTCAGGGCTGTCGGCCCGGATAGCTTACCCACCTATGGTATACGGATACGTCAGGGAGAAAAATACCTTCGTGTGCTACCTGCAGTCTACCCTTCCACCCCCGCCATCCTGAGCAGAAGACGGCTGCGGATGAGGTTGTGCACCAGCAGAATCAGGTTCACCCGCGCCAGGAAACCTGCAAACGACCGGGCC
>NZ_JBBINI010000021.1:0-65342 GCF_037443965.1 Meiothermus sp. | reverse complement strand
GGGGGACAACATTACCTTCAACGTTGAACTCATCAAGCCCATCGCCATGGAGGAAGGGCTGCGTTTCGCCATCCGTGAGGGCGGTCGCACCGTGGGTGCCGGTGTGGTGGCAAAGATTATCGAGTAACGTGCTACACTATAAGCTTGCTGGCCCGGCCAGGCCTTAACCTGGCTGGGTCGAAGGCTGAAAGAGGAACTGTATGGCAAGCGATGTACGAATCAAGCTGCTCTTGGAGTGTACCGAGTGCAAGCGCCGTAACTATGCGACAGAAAAAAACCGGCGCAACACTACGGCCAAGCTCGAGCTGAAGAAGTTTTGCCCCTGGTGCAACAAGCACCTGCCTCACAAAGAAGTGAAAGTCTAAGGCGGATTCTATGGCCCAAGAGCAGAACGCTGCCCCCAGGCGCCCCCTCGGTGCCCGGATTGTCAATTACTTCCGCGAGGCCAGGGCCGAGCTTTCCCGCGTCACCTGGTCTACCCGCCAAGAGATTATCGAATCTACCCAGGTCATCCTGGTATTCGCGATCGTGGCGATGGTGGTACTGGGTCTGATTGACACCATCTTCCGCTTCATCACGGTGCGCCTACCTTGATATCTTGGTGCGAGTTATGAGTATTGAATGGTACGCCGTCCACACCTACGTAGGCTACGAGGATAAGGTCAAGGGCAACCTCGAGCAGCGGGTAAAAGCCCTTGGTATGCAGGACAAGATCTACCAGGTCCTGATTCCTACCGAGGAGGTGGTGGAGCACCGCGATGGAGGCAAAAAGGATGTGGTGCGCCGCAAGCTCTACCCGGGCTACATCTATGTGTTGGTGGATTTGGGCGACACCCCTGGTGAGGTCAACGAAGCCTGGGAAGTGGTGCGCAATACCCCTGGTGTGACCGGCTTTGTAGGCACTGCCACCCACCCCGTGCCCCTAACCCCCGACGAAGTGCAGCACCTGCTGGAAATTGCTGGCCTGGCCGGCAAGAAGGAAGTTCCCAAACCCCAGGTCACTTTCAAAGAAGGGGACGTGGTACGGGTGGCCTCCGGCCCCTTTGCCGACTTTACGGGCGTGGTGGGTGAAGTCAACTTGGAGCGCCAAAAGGTCAAGGTGCTGGTATCCATCTTCGGGCGTGAAACCCCTGTAGAGCTGGAGTTTTCGCAGGTAGTGAGAGCATAGGCTAAATGCCGATTGCCGAAAGCCAAGAACCTTGAGCTTTCCGTCTTCGGCCTTCAGCAGCGCGAAAGCGCCCAGGCGATAACACCACGAAGTTCGTGGGAGCCGACCCCCGCAGTTCGCGGGAGACCACAAAGGAGGAAGTATCAATGAAAAAAATAGCTGCTATGGTCAAGTTGCAGCTTCCGGCGGGCAAGGCTACGCCTGCGCCCCCCGTAGGCCCGGCACTGGGGCAACACGGTGCCAACATTATGGAGTTCGTGAAGCAGTTCAACGCGGTCAGCGCCAACATGGGTGACGCAATTGTGCCGGTTGAGATCACCATCTTTTCCGATCGCTCCTTCACCTTCATCACCAAAACCCCCCCTGCCTCGTATCTGATTCGCAAGGCTGCTGGCATCGAGAAGGGCTCGGGCAAAACAGGCCGTGAAAAGGTGGGCAAGCTCACCTGGGAGCAGTGCCTCCAGATCGCCAAGCAAAAAATGGCCGATATGAACGCCAACGATGTCGAAGCCGCTGCTCGCCAGATTGCAGGATCCGCCCGCGCCATGGGTGTGGAAGTGACGGGGGTGCCCCATGCCTAAACACGGAAAGCGTTACCGGGCACTACTGGAAAAGGTAGACCTGAACAAGGTGTACTCGGTCGAAGAGGCTGCCGCCCTCATTCCCCAGATCAAAAGTGCCAAGTTTGACGAAACGGTCGAGGTACACGTCAAGCTGGGCATTGACGCCAAGAAGTCGGATCAGAACGTGCGTTCCACCGTTGCCCTGCCCCACGGAACCGGCCGCAGTGTGCGGGTGCTGGCAATTGCCAAGGGCGATAAGATTGCTGAAGCCAAGAATGCCGGGGCCGATATCGCGGCGGGCGAAGAGATCATTCAGGAAATCCTAGACGGTCGCTCCGACTTCGATGCGGTGGTGGCCACCCCTGATGTGATGGGGGCGGTGGGTTCCAAGCTGGGCCGTATCCTGGGCCCCAAGGGCATGTTGCCCAATCCCAAAGCCGGTACAGTCGGCCCCAACATCGGCGACCTGATCCGCGAGATCAAGGCTGGGCGCATCGAGTTCCGCAACGACAAGACCGGCGTGGTACACGGTCCCGTGGGCAAAGCCAGCTTTGCCCCCGAGAAGATTGCCGAGAACGTGCGGGCATTCATCAAGGCCGTGGAGGGTGCCAAGCCCGACAGCGCCAAGGGCACCTACCTGCGCTCGGTCTACCTCTCCACTACCATGGGGCCCAGCATTAAGATCAGCACCAGCGCCAGTCAGCAGTCGTAATACCGTTTCCGCTTGAATCCTTCACCGTTGGACGCAGTCAGAGGTGGAGGATTCAAGCCGACCGAAGGGAGTAGAAAAGCATTTCGGTAGTATCGTTTAGGCTGGTCAAAGTGAGCGATACTACCGAAATGCGTATAAGGCGCTCTATTCCCAAGGCTCCCCTGTAGGGGAGCTTTTTTGTTTCTTTGTGAAGTGGGGATGGGTAGGTGGGTGAAGATGATGAACTGTGGGAACCGCTATCAGTATGGGCTAGAATTGGAACTTTCAGCCTCATCCTAGACGGTTTATAGTTAAGGACGGATTGCTGTCTTAAACCTAATTGAGAGCATCAAGCATATGAAGCAAATCAAATGTTACCTGGCAGACCCCAGTAGGGCCGCATGACCCCCATCCGAGCCCTCACCTTGAGCCTCGTCGTGGCGGGGGTGGTGTTTGGTTTGAAGTGGTTGGCCTATGCGCTGACCGGCTCGGTGGCCCTCTACTCTGATGCGCTGGAGTCTATTGTGAATATTGTGGCGGCGGGGGCTGCCCTGATTGCCGTACTGGTTTCACGTCGCCCGGCGGATAGCAACCATCCCTATGGGCATACCAAGGCCGAATACTTCTCAGCTGTGTTGGAAGGGGTCTTGATTGTGTTGGCGGCCCTGGCGATTGTGCGGGAGGCCTGGCCCAGGCTGCTCGCACCGGAACCCATTCCCGAACTGGGGGCAGGGATGTTGGTTTCGCTGGTTGCTTCGGGTCTGAATGCCCTGTTGGGCTGGTTTTTGATTCGCAATGGGCGCCGGGCACGCTCGCCCGCAGTCGTGGCCGATGGGCAACATATCCTGACCGACGTACTAACTTCGGTTGGGGTTCTGGTAGGGATTGGGCTGGCCTGGTTGAGTGGTTGGTGGGTTCTCGACCCTTTATTGGCCATCGCGGTTGCAATCAACATCTTGTGGGTTGGCTGGCGGCTGGTACGGGACTCGGTGGGAGGTCTAATGGATGAGGCTATTCCCGAGCAGGAGCTAGCGGATATTCGTAACTCCCTCAACTACGCCCTCGAGGGCCTGGCGTCCGATGGCAGAGTTTTGGAAATCCACGACCTACGTACCCGCCGGGCAGGGCCACGTACCTTCGTGGAGTTTCACCTGGTGGTTCCGAGAACTACCTCGGTCGAGCAAGCCCACCAAATTTGTGACCGCCTCGAGAATGCACTAAAGGCCAGTCTGGACGGAGTGCATACGACCATCCATGTAGAGCCCGACTACAAAGCCAAACACACTACGTTCCGGATTGGCTAGAGCAACAGGAAATGTGCTCTACAGCGTGGGGCGCAGCAACCGATCAAAGAGGGTGGCCGCGTTGGGCTCGAGGCTTTCGGTCATCCAGCGGCGCAGGTCTTTCTCGAGGGCGGCAGGGTCGTCGGTGGTGTGGATCTTGCGCAGGCGCTCGAGCGCCGGCAGAGCGCCCCGACCCATGTATTCTTTGAGTACTTCCTGGGCCGCATTCCAAACCACATTCAGCCGGGCATTGCGGTGTTCTTGGTCTTCTTGTCGAACCTGCTCGAGCAGATCCGGTGGGGCTTTGGTGGGGGCCTGCACCAGATGCAAGCGGCCCTCGCGAAACTCGGTGGGCACCTCCCCCACAAAAAGGCGCTTGCCACGCCCAAAAAACCAGGCCCGCCCAACCAGACCGTCCTCGAGTACCAGCGCACCCGTAAATTGCTCCTGCATCAATGAGTCCATTAAGTCCGCAACCACCACACTGCTGGCCGCCATTCCGGTCATGCGCAGCAATCCCTGGGTGAGGGCCACCAGCGGGGGCAGGTCGTCGGGCTGGAGGCGGTAGAGGGAGAGGGAGCCGAGACCTAGCTCGCGTTGCAAAGCCCGATAAGCCACTGTACCAGACAGATGGCCGTAGGTGGTCTGTCGCCAGGACTCCAGGAGTCGCCCCCGATAAAACGCCAACCAGCCGCGTTCCTCACCAGGGAAACGGGCCAGTGCATAGCCGCAAAAGTTGTCCCCCCGCAGCCGCTCTACCAATTCCGAGGTCAGCAAACCACCCGGTACGCTCTCGACCAGCGGATCGTGCTGGGGCAGAAAACTCAGCAAATAGCCCATTAGGGCGGGGGAAATGTGCTCGAGCAAGCCCCGATTCTCACTCACAGCCCCTCCTGCGCCCATACCGGCCTTTGAGACTGAAAAGCGGCATAAAACCCCCATCTATACGAGGCAAAGCACCATATGAGCACTGCAATCCACATAGCAATCGGAATCAGGCCACTACCCCCATAAGGTCGCAATAAGCTATCCAGCAGTGTAACACGTCACAAGTTTGAACCATGTCTTGAATGCTTGTATGGATAGGAACTCAAATCCGGAAAAGGTGACTCTTACGGGCAGGGGGCCAAGCCTCCACTTTCGACCTCGAGCCGCCTCGAATCGGCGACCCAAGGGGTTCTTCATCGCAAATGTTCGTCTGCAATTGATCAAGCCAATGGCTTGATCAAAGGTTATGATGAGCCCCATGATCGCCGCCTTTGGCGGGGGAATTATGTCTGAGGAAACCCTGTTCGTTCAAGTGCCGGCTACGCTGGCCAATCTTGGTTCTGGCTTCGATGCCCTGGGGGTTGCGCTCGATCTGTACCTCGAGGTCAGCGCGACCCTGGCCCCTACCGACCAACTGCACTACACCGGCCAAGGGCAGGTGCCCAACACCCCCGATAACCTGATCCATCAAGGTTACCGGGCAGCCTGGCAGGCCCTGGGGGAACACCATCCACCCCGCCTCGCCATCCAGGCCCACAACCCCATCCCGCTGGCCCGCGGCATGGGCAGCAGTTCGGCGGCGCTGGTGGCCGGGGCCGCCCTTGCCGACGCTCTTTCGGGGGGTCAGTTGGGGCTAGACGGGGTGTTTCGGGTCACAGCCGGGCTGGAAGGTCACCCCGACAACGTGGCTCCGGCGGTGTATGGGGGCTTTGTAGCTGCGCTGGCCGACCCACCCCTGGCCCTGCCGCTGCCCGCTCCAAAGGGGCTGCTCTTTGTGCTGGGCGTACCCGCCTACGAAGTTCCAACCCCCCTGGCCAGGGCCGCTTTACCCAGCAGCGTCCCCCACGCCGATGCAGTCTTCAACCTGGCCCGCAGCGCCCTCTGGCCGGCTGCCCTCTATTCGGGGCGCCTGGAGGCCTTGCGTGAAGCCGCCCGCGACCGCCTGCACCAGCCCTACCGCGCCCACCTAATGCCGGGAATCGAACCCGCTTTAGAGCAGGTTTATGCGGCAGGCGCTCTGGCCGCTTTCGTGGGAGGGGCTGGACCGACGCTGGCCGCGCTGGCCCGCGTCGGCAATATCGAAGCCATACGTAGGGCGCTAATGGACTATGTAGGGCAGGGGTCTACCCTGGTACTGGGACTGGGAGAGGGTCTAAGGTGGAAGGCAATTTCGACACCATCCCGTTGAGCAACGTCCTCGAGCTAATCCATGCCAACCGGGGAACCGGGGTCTTGTACCTTGATAGCTTCAATCTTCCCCTGCGCTTGCAGTTTGAAGAAGGTGAAGTGGTGGGCGGGGCCATCCTCGATTGGAAGGGTTTTGAAGCCATCTCCACCTTCCCGCTGCACCCCGATAAGGGCCGTTTCAAATTTGCAGCAGGCCCCGTCCAGGGCGTTCCCTTGATGCCCTTCAAGGCTTTGGTGGGCGAGTGGGCCCGCATGAACGACCAATGGGCCCGCTTTCGCAGCGTTCTGGACTCCCCCAGCCGGGTCCTGGAAACCCCCCGGGCCGTGGAGCCTTTTGCGGTTTTTGTGGGCGGCAAGAGTGTGCGGGCTGCCGCCAAGAGCTGGGGGGTGCCGCTCATCATCGCAGCCGAGCGGGCCTGGCGAGGGCTGCGCGAAGGCGACCTGACCCCCTTGCGGAAATATGCCTGGTTTGCCCTGCGCATCCGCCATCCCTCGGCCCGTCGCACCCAGGCGGGTATCCGCGACCCTAGAGACATGACCGTACTGCTGGATGGCAGCCGCAACTTAGGTGAGTTGGTACAGGCTGGTCTTCCCATTGCCCAGGTTCGCCAGTACCTGATCCAACGCATTACCAGCGGGGAGCTCGAGGCCCCTGGCAAGGGATGGATACTGCGCGACCTGCTCTGGGAAATCGAAGCCGAGCAAGCCCAGCGGAAATAGCACCATTCCCGCCTGGGCCTGGTTTGGCGTTGGTATACCATGACATACAATAGCGGTTGTGAGCGTGAACGCACCGCGTGACTTTTTCGCCGAACAAGGGATTGAACCCCTTACCGCCCAAGGCTATGCCCAGGAGGCCCGCGCCCAGGCCTTCCCCTATCTGAAGGCCCTCTCGGAGCGGGTGCTGGTCTACGACGGGGCTATGGGGACGGAGATATTCAAGTACAACCTGGGCGACGCCGACTTTAGCGGGGCCCAGTACAACGGCTGCCCGGAAATTTTGAACCGCACCCGCCCCGACGTAATTGCCGCCATTCACCGAAGCTACCTCGAGGCCGGGGCCGATGTGATCGAGACCAACAGCTTTGGCTCAATGCCCCATGTGCTGGTGGAGTATGGCCTCGAGGCCGAGGCCGAAGACCTGGCCTTTGCCGCCGCCCAAATTGCCCGCAACGAAGCCGATAAAAAGTCGGCTGAAAAGCCCCGCTTTGTGGCGGGGTCGCTGGGGCCGGGCACCAAGCTCATCTCGCTGGGGCAGATCGGCTGGAAGGAGATGTTCGAGTCGTACCGCACCGCGGCCCGCGGCCTGATCCGGGGCGGGGTGGATCTGCTGATCATCGAGACCTGCCAGGACGTGCTGCAGGTGCGCTGCGCGGTGCTGGCCAGCCGCCAGGCCATGCAAGACCTGGGACGGGAGGTGCCGTTGCAGGTGCAGGTCACCTTCGAGGCCACCGGTACCCTGCTGGTCGGTAGCGACGATGGGGCGGCCCTGACCGTGCTGGAAAGCCTGCCGGTGGACGTGGTGGGCATCAATTGTGCGGTGGGCCCCGACCTGATGGACACCCACATCCGCCATTTCTGCCAGCACAGCACCCGCTGGGTGGCCTGCCTGCCCAACGCCGGGCTACCCCGCAACGAAGGGGGCCGGGCCGTCTTCGACCTGACCCCTGCCGAGCTGGCTCGCTGGCAGCTCAAGTTTGTGCAGGAGTACGGGCTGAACGTGGTGGGGGGGTGTTGCGGCACCGGGCCTGATCACATCCGGGCCCTAGTCGAGGTGCTAGGAAGTAGCCACACCCCCTCGCTGCGCAGCAGCCAGCAAGCCCAGACCCCTTCCCCCTTGGGCCAGGTGGCCAGCCTCTACCAGAGCGTACCGCTGCGGCAGGATACCGGCATCCTGATCGTGGGGGAGCGCACCAACGCCACGGGCAGCAAGAAATTCCGCGAGCTATTGTTTGCAGGCGACTTTGACGGCATGGAGGCGCTGGCCAACGAACAGGTGGCCGAAGGAGCCCACGTGCTGGATGTCTCGGTGGCCTGGACCGGGCGTGACGAGGTGCGCGATATGCGCGAGGTGCTGAAGCGCTTTGCCACCAGTGTGCCGATTCCCATCATGGTGGACACCACCCAGCCCGAGGTGATGGAGGAAGCCCTTAAGCACCTGGGTGGGCGGGCCATTCTAAACTCCATCAACCTGGAGGACGGCCTGGAGAAGTTCGACCGGGTGGCATCCCTGGCCAAGCGACACGGCACGGCCCTGGTGGCCCTGACCATTGACGAGGACAAGGAAGCCGGCATGGCCAAAACCGTGGAGCGCAAGGTGGAGATCGCCTTGCGCATCTACGAACGGCTGACCCAGGTGCACGGCATCGCGGGCGAGTCCATTCTGTTTGACCTGCTCACCTTCCCCATCACCCAGGGCGACGAGGACACCCGCAAGCTGGCCCTCTGGACCATCGAGGGCATCCGCCAGCTCCGCCAGCAGCTTCCCGAGGTGGGCTTTATTCTGGGCATCTCCAACGTATCGTTCGGCCTCTCACCACAGGCCCGGGTGGTCTTGAACTCGGTGTTTCTGGACGAGTGCATCCAGGCCGGCCTGACCGCGGCCATCCTGAACGCTGGTAAAATCCTGCCCATCAACCAGATTCCCCAGGAGCAGTACCAACTGGCCCTGGATCTGATCTACGACCGGCGGCAGTTCGGGACCGCCGGTGAGGTAATCCACGACCCGCTTTTTGCCTACGTGGACTACTTCGCCAAAAACAAGGTGGACAAGACCCAGGCCCGCGACCCCCTGGCCGGCCTCGGGCTCGAAGAGCGCCTCAAGAAGCGCATCATCGAGGGGCGCAAGGTGGGCCTCGAGGCCGACCTGAAACAGGCCCTGGCAAAGTACAGCCCGGTGGAGATCATCAACCAGATTCTGCTGGAAGGCATGAAGGTGGTGGGCGATCTGTTCGGTGCGGGCAAGATGCAACTACCCTTCGTGCTGCAGGCCGCCGAGACCATGAAGGCCGCGGTGCGCTACCTCGAGCCCCGGATGGAAAAGCTCGAGGGCGTCCACAAGGGCACCATGGTGATCGCCACGGTCAAGGGCGATGTGCACGACATCGGCAAGAACCTGGTGGACATCATCCTCTCCAACAACGGCTACAAGGTGATTAACCTGGGCATCAAAAAGCCCATCGAGGAGATTCTGGCTGCGGTAGAGGAGCACCGGCCCGACGTGGTGGGTATGAGCGGGCTCCTGGTCAAGAGCACCGTGGTGATGAAGGAGAACCTCGAGTACATGGCGGCTCGAGGCGTCCGCCTGCCGGTGGTGCTGGGCGGGGCCGCGCTCAACCGGCACTACGTGGAAAACGACCTGCGCCAGACCTACGCCACCGGCCCGGTTTATTATGCTTCCGATGCCTTCGATGGCCTGCAGCTCATGGAGGAGCTGACCGGGCATGCCCCACCCCGCCTCACCAGCCGCGAGGTGAGCGGCCACAAATACAAAACTGCCTACGAAATCTTGCAGGAGAAGCTGATGGCCGGTTCAGTGTACATCCCTTCCAACACCCCCCCCGCCCCCCGCATCCCCAGGCCGCCCTTCTGGGGCCGCCGGGTGGTGGAGAGGAGCGAACTGGAGATTGGGGTTATCTCCCGCTACGTCAACAAAAACGCCCTGTTCCGCGGGCAGTGGGGCTTCCGCAAGGGCGAGATGAGCCAGCCCGAGTACGAGGCTTATCTGGAGCGCCTCCCCGAGCCGATGTTTGAGGATATGGTCTTGCAGGCCATGGGCGAGGACTGGCTCGAGCCCGCCGTGGTCTACGGCTACTGGCCGGTGGCCTCGGACAAAAACGAGCTAATTGTTTTCGACCCCGACTCCGGGGCCGAGCTGTTTCGTTTCAACTTCCCCCGCCAGATAGGGGCCGGCTCGCGCCATCTGTGCATCGCCGACTTCTTCCGCCCCCGCTATGCCAAGCCCATCGGGGGCGAGCAAGACTGGTTCCCGCCAGCGGCCTGGGCCAACGGCGCGCGCGACGTGCTGGCCGCCCAGGTGGTCACCATGGGCCGCAAGGTCTCGCAGGTGGCCCAGGAGCTGTTCAAGTCCGATGCTTATCAGGACTATCTCTACCTGCACGGCTTCTCGGTGGAGATGGCCGAGGCCTTGGCCGAGTACTGGCACAAGCGCATCCGCCAGCAGCTCGACATCGCCCAGGACGACGCCACCAGCCTGGAAGAACTCTTTCGCCAGGGCTACCAGGGCAGCCGCTACAGCTTCGGCTATCCGGCCTGCCCCCGCCTGGAAGACCAGAAGTATCTGCAAGAGCTTCTACAATGGCAGGAGATTGGCGTGGAGCTGAGCGAGGAGTACCAGCTTCACCCCGAGCAGTCCACCAGCGCCATTGTGGTGCACCACCCAGCCGCCAAGTATTTCAATCTTTAGTTTCCGCCAGCACCGCCTCGAGCCGGCCCAGGTGGGCCTCGAGCGCCTGGAGACTATCGGCCCGCAGGGTGATATGCCCCACCTTGCGCCCGGGGCGCACCTCCTTGCCGTACCAGTGCAGGTGGGCCCCCGGAATTTCCAGCACCCGCGCAAAGTCGGGCTTCAGACCAATCAGATTCAGCATGACTACCTGGCCACGGGGAGCGGTGGAGCCCAGCGGTAGACCCAGAATGGCCCGCAGGTGGTTCTCGAACTGGCTGGTCTCGGCCCCCTCGAGGGTCCAGTGGCCCGAGTTGTGTACCCTCGGGGCCATCTCGTTGGCCCAGAGGGTGCCCTCCACTTCGAATAACTCAATGGCCAGCACCCCCACGTAGTCCAGCGCCTCCATCACCCGTGTGGCGATGCGCTCGGCCTCGTGCTGCAAGCGGGCCGGGGTGGCCGGGGCGGGGGCCCGGCTTTTGCGCAGGATACCCCCGGCGTGGTGGTTCTGCACCAGTGGGTAGAAGGCCAACTGGCCGCCCCTACCGCGCACCGCCAGGATGGAAAGCTCCCGCTCGAAAGGCACGAAGGCCTCCAGAATCAGAGGCTGCCCACCCAGCTCCTGCCAGGCCGGCTCGAGGTCAGCGGGCGAACGCAGGAGCTTCTGCCCCTTGCCGTCGTAGCCCAGCCGCCGGGTTTTGAGCAGGGCCGGCCACCCGGTGCGCTCGAGGCCGTCCAGCAGATCGTTACGGGTCAGCACCGGGTAAAACAGGGGGGTGGCGATGCCCAGCCCCTGGAAAAAGGTCTTTTCGGCCACCCGATCCTGGGCCACCTCCAGCGCCCTTGGCGGGGGATACACCGACCGGTGCTGGGCCAGCCGAGCCGCCGCCGCCACCGGTACGTTCTCAAACTCGTAGGTCAGGAGCGAGAGCCCCTCGGCAAACCGGGCCAGCGCCTCTTCGTCGGCATAATCGCCCACCACCAGCTCGGCCAGTTGGCCTGCCGGGGCCTCTGCCACCGTGTCAAAAAACCTGAACCCAAGCCCCAGCGGATACCCCGCTAAGGCCAGCATACGCCCCAGTTGTCCACCGCCCAGAACCCCTATCTGCACACCTATAGCCTACTCGAGGTTGAAAAAAGGGCCAACCAACCGTGGCGTCATCTGCCAAAAGCAAGGCATGATACCGTTTCCGCTTGAATCCTTCACCGCCATGCGTAGTCAAAGGTGAAGGATTCAAGCCGACCGAAGGGAGTAGAAAAGCATTTCGGCAGTATCGTTTAGGCTTTCAAAAGTGAACAATACTGCCGGAATGCGTATGAAGCCATAAAAGCCTGTTTGTTCGGATTTCGTGTCTCCCCCTGCGGTGCCGAGCGACACTCCACACTTGTTGCCCTCAGCACCTCCGGTTTTATCGGGTGTGGGGGTTGGCTTCGACACATCCGGCCTAAACTTTGGCTGCCAGACACAAAACAAGCCTGAAAAGCGTCTGTGGTCGTCTGGATGGTGGAACTCTTGCTCAAAACCGCTCTAGCTTTCCGAGCTCGACAGGGTAAACAGGCGCTCAATGGGTTGCGGTGGCGGCCAGTCCACAATGGGTACTGGGTGGCCCACCAGATAGCCCTGCACCAGGTCGCAACCGTTTTCGCGAAGCCACTCGAGCTGCTGCAACGTCTCAACCCCCTCGGCTACCACCTCGGCCTCGAGGCTGTGCCCCAGGTCTATTGCAGCCCGCACCAGCTTTTCGTCTCGTACACTGCTACCCAGGTAGCTAATAAAGCTGCGGTCTATCTTGAGACGATCCAGGGGAAGTTGGCGCAGATAACCCAGAGAAGCATAACCACTGCCAAAATCGTCAATCGCTACGCGCACCCCTAGGGCTTTGAATACACTGAGCACCCTTCGGGCCTCGTCTGGGTCAC
Organism: Meiothermus sp.; assembly: GCF_037443965.1. Taxonomy (GTDB): domain Bacteria; phylum Deinococcota; class Deinococci; order Deinococcales; family Thermaceae; genus Meiothermus. Next base: position 53,137 of record NZ_JBBINI010000021.1, on the reverse strand, counting down.
GCAGCAGAACGCTCTCGGTAATTTCCAGGGTGAGCCACCGGGGGTCTACTTCGGTATCCGCCAGTTGCTGCAAAAGCTCCCGTACCACCTCGGGCTGCACGAGCGACTGGGTCGAGAGGTTGAGCGACAAGCGATACGGCTGCTGCTGTTGATGCCACTGCCTTAGTTGCAGCAATCCCTGGCGAAGTGCGATACAATCCATCTGCTCGACCAGATGAATCTCTTCGGCCAGGGGTACAAACTCCGAGGCACTCAATACTTTTCCCTGATAGGGCCAGCACAAAAGCGCTTCGGCTCCTTCTACACGGCGTTCCTTGAGATGCCAGATGGGCTGATAGAGCATTTGCAGTTGTTGCTCTTTGGTGGCTTTGCGCAGGGCTGCTTCGAATTGAATCCGCTCCTCGGTGTAGGGGCTTTTGGAAGAGTCGTAGATGACCACACGGCTGCCAGAGTCCTTGGCCTGGTACATGGCAATATCCGCTACCTTCAGTAGTTCGACAAAAGTGCGACCGTCCTTGGGAAAACTAGCAATGCCCACACTCACCCCCAGGCTGGGCAAGCTCAGCGACGCGTGGCTCGAGCCCAGGGTCGTGCGGATGGCCTTGGACATTCGAAAGGCCACTTGCTGCGCCTGTTCCACATCGGTATTGGCCAGAATACAGGCAAACTCATCGCCACCTAGACGGGCCAACACATCGTCGGATCGGAGTTGTTTACTCAATACCTGCGAAACTTCTACCAGCAGCTCGTCGCCTACATCATGTCCAAGGGTGTCGTTGACGCTTTTGAAGTTGTCGAGATCAAGATAAAGCAAGCTTACTGGGGTTTCAAGCTGGGCTGCTTTGACCAGGGCTTCTTCAGCTACACGTCGCAAGGCTCTGCGGTTGGGAAGTTTGGTTAGCTCGTCGTGGTAGGCCATGTATTCGACGTAGGCTTGTTGCCGCTTGCGCTCACTGATATCGCGCATACCAATGACGATTCCTTGTAGCACCTCCGATTCATCCCAAACGAAATTGACCAACCCTTCGATCCAGACCAAATGTCCCTCTTTATGGCGGCACTCATACTCCACCTTATAGGCCCGCCGTTGCTGGATTGCCCGCAAGCCCTGTTTGCGCAAGCGGCCCCAATCCGCTGGGTGAACCAGGGCTGAAATACCCTTTCCCGTCAACTCTTCAGCACCAAACCCCAATACCTGTTGAACGGAAGGAGTGATGTATTGAACGACTGCTTTCGGGTCGAGCAACAGCACCACATCCTGGACAGTGTTGGTGATCTGGCGCAAGCGGTATTCACGTTCCCGCAGTGCCTCTTCGGCCTGGCGTCGCTCCGATACATCCCGTCCGCTCACCACGCTACCGATGGGATTCCCTTGCCCATCGAAGATAAAGTTGACAATGGTGTCAATCCAGAGATAGTGACCCTGCGCATGTTTGTAACGGGCCTCGAGACGATAGGAGTCTCCATCCACCCTGCCGCGCTCGGCCAGGATCATAGCCTTGGCCCGGTCTTCAGGGGCTAGATAATCAAACACCGACTGGCCCAGCATCTGCTCTGGCTGGTACCCCAACAAGCGCTCTACCGAAGGGGTGACATAGCGCAAACGTCCCGATGGATCGGTCAAGGCCACCACGTCGTGCATTGCGTCAGTAATTTGCCGCAGCATCTGTTCGCTTTGGCGCACCGCTTGCTCTGCTTGATGGCGTTCGGTCACATCTCGAATGCCCGTCACCGCGCCCCGGTGACGGCCTTGGGCATCAAACAAAAAGTTGATCGAGGCTTCCATATAGCGTTCATGACCATCAGGCCGTGCGAAAGTGAAGCTGGACTGGGCATGGCGCTGCCCTGGCGTTGCGGCAGCCGAGAGGGCTTGAAACCGCTGGGACTGATTGGCATCCAGAATGCCGTAGGCCGAGCGTCCCAACAATGCTTCAGGGGAAATACCCACCACCTTCTGCACCGATGGGGTGATATAGCGAATTATGGCGTTTTCGTCGGTCAGCAAGACGATATCCTGGATGGCATCAGTTACCTGCCGCAACATCTGTTCGCTCTTGCGCAATTGCTCCTCGGCCTCGCGGCGGTCTTGAATCTGGCGGGCACCCAACACCATGCGTTGGGGGTTTCCCTCAGGGTCGTAGATAAAGTCGAGCTGGGTCTCGAGCCAGACCCTCGAGCCATCCTTATGGCGGTGCTGGTACTCCAGTCGCAGAGGCCGTCTCCCCTCCCGTGCGGCCCGTACCGCCTCCAAAACCCACTGCCGGTCTTCGGGGTCAAAGAAGTCGAAGACGCTGCGGCCCAAAAGTTCGTTGGCATCGAACCCCAGCGCTTCTTTTACCGAAGGCGTAACGTATTCGATCTGGCCCTGCAAATCCAGCAGCAACACCACATCACGCATGGAGTTGGTCAGCTCGCGCAAGCGCTGTTCGCTGCGGCGCACGGCCTGCTCGGCCTGGTGGCGGGTGGTTACATCTCGGATACCCACCACCGCCCCCTGAAACCCGGCATCCGGAGTAAAGAGGAAGTTGATGGAGGCTTCCAGAACCCGTTTTCGTCCGTCGGGATGGTTATAGGCAAACCCAGCCTGCACAAAGTGCTTGGCAGGGGTAGCATCCCGCGCCATCTGTTCAAAAATAAGCGCTTGCTCGGAATCCAGCACACTGTAAGCCGAGCGACCTATCAAATCCTCTGACTTCAGGCCTGCCACCGGGTGTATCGAAGGGGTCACATACTGAATGATGGCGTTGGCATCGGCCAACAGCACTACATCCTGCACGGTCTCGGCAATCTGCCGGAGGGTTTTCTCACTTTGCAAACGTTCCTTTTCAGCCCGGTCGTAGGCGGTAATGTCCTGCCCGATGGAAGTCGTCCCTACCACCTGCCCATGTTCATTGCGCAGCAAGGTGTTGTTCCACAGAATCTGCCGCAGCTCGCCTTGTCGGGTCAGGATACTGTTTTTGTACTGGGGTGCGACCTCAGTTTGGGCGATAGCCTTTTTAAAGCGCTCTTTGACCCCCTCTTCGAGTGGAATGAACAGGTCGAACCAGTTACGCCCAGCCACTTGGGGCCATGTCCATCCAGTGAGTTGAAGCAAATATTTGTTGCAGAAAATAATACGACCCTCCTGGTCCAGCTTTAGAACCAGCAAATCCATATCTTCGAAAACTGCCTCAAACTGCCGTTCAGAAAGCTGGTATTTCCGCTCAACCGCGACAAGCCGCCAGTATAAAAGCCCTACCAGGCCACAAAAAAGCAAGACCACCAGTAACAAATCCCAGGGATGGGCCAGCCGGGACACACCTACTAACAGCACCAGCGGCAAAGCCGCCAGCAACACCCACCGGTAGGCCCGATTGCCCACACTCACCTTAATTAGTCTAAGACATCACCCGTCCTAGCTGTGCCCAAAAGCCAACTACCTGCCACTATAGTGTCTCCATAGTTGAAATGCGAGATCCGATCCCCAAAGATGAGTGGAGAATTGCGTCAGATACGCCTTGCCGATTCCGCTGGTTTTGCCAATCTACCCCTGGCGCAACTTATCCCCCCTGGCGGGGATCCGGTTGTCGCAGAACCGAATCGGTTTGCATTTCACGGTACTGCTTTAAAGCCCGCTTACACTGAGGATACTTATTACCCAACATGCTTACTGCCAGCAGTGCAGCATTAACAGCTCCAGCACGACCAATTGCCAGGGTACCCACCGGCACTCCGGCGGGCATCTGCACGATGGACAGCAGGGAGTCCAACCCCTTGAGGCTCCTGGACTCCACCGGCACCCCCAGCACCGGCAGGCTGGTTTTGGCCGCGGTCATGCCGGGCAGGTGCGCCGCACCCCCGGCCCCAGCGATGATGACCTCGAGGCCCCTGGCTTCAGCCTGCTCGGCATATTCGAATAGCAGGTCTGGGGTACGGTGTGCCGAGACCACCCGCACCTCGTAGGGCACCTGAAGCTGCTCCAGGGTTTGCGCGGCATGCTGCAGGGTTTCCCAGTCCGACTTAGAACCCATGATGATGCCAACCAGTGGATAGGAAGGAAGGTTCATTGATGAGCAGTTTACTGTGCTTCAGCCACTGGGTCGCAGAGGCCATAAAACGGGCGACAGAAAACAGCAACAGCCCCCTGGCCATAGATTCTAGACCAAAGACTCTTTTGAGCTGCTAATTCCCAGGATAAACAGCAGTCTAGCAGAATTTGACCATAACACAACCCGATTTTTCTTGGAGTCAGTTGACCTAGATTGGTTTTAGGCGCATATGAGCGCAAGGAGAAAAGATGAGCAAAACCCCCATCACGGTTGCCTATGGCGATGGTATCGGCCCTGAGATCATGCAGGCAGTGCTGCAAATCCTCGAGGTGGGCGGGGCCCAGCTCGCCCCGGAGATCATCGAGATTGGCGAGAGCGTCTACCGGCGCGGACATACCAGCGGTATCGAGGATAGCGCCTGGGAAAGCCTGCGGCGCACCAAAGTGTTTCTCAAAGCCCCCATCACCACCCCTCAGGGCGGGGGCTACAAGAGCCTGAATGTGACGGTACGCAAAACCCTGGGGCTTTACGCCAACGTACGACCCGTACAAAGCTACGAGCCTTTCGTTACCACCAAGCACAAATCCATCGACCTAGTGATTGTGCGAGAAAACGAGGAAGACCTCTACGCCGGCATCGAACACCAGCAGACCGACGAGGTGGTGCAGTGCTTGAAGCTCATCTCCCGCCCCGGCACCGAGCGCATCGTACGGTATGCCTACGAGTTTGCCCGGCGCAATGGGCGCAAGAAGGTCACCTGCATTACCAAGGACAACATCATGAAGCTCACCGATGGGCTATTCCACCGGGTCTTCGACGAGATTGGACAGGAGTACCCCGAGCTGCAAAAGGAGCACATGATTGTGGACATTGGCGCAGCCCGCCTGGCCGAGATGCCCGAGCGCTTCGACGTAATTCTGGCGCCCAACCTGTACGGCGACATCCTATCGGACATCGCCGCCGAGGTGGCCGGCTCGGTGGGGCTGGCCGGCTCCGCCAATGTGGGCGACGACTGCGCCATGTTCGAGGCGGTGCATGGGAGCGCACCCGATATCGCCGGCAAGGGCATCGCCAACCCCTCCGGCCTGTTGCAGGGGGCTATCCTGATGCTGGTGCACATCGGGCAGCCCGAGGCCGCCGCCCGCATCAAAAATGCCTGGCTCAAAACCCTGGAAGACGGTATCCACACCGCCGATATCTACGACGAGCGGGTCAGCGAGAAAAAGGTGGGCACCGCCGAGTTTGCCCAGGCCGTGATCGAGCGGCTGGGCCAGCAGCCTGAGCGCCTGCGCCCGGCCAAGTTTGGCGAGGCCAGCAAAGAGCCCATGGTACCGCTGATGGTTCGCAACCCCAAGCCGGCTAAAAAAGAATTGGTTGGGATTGACGTGTTCTTCAACTGGCGCGGCACCAAGCCCGAGGAGCTGGCCAGGCTTCTCGAGCCCCTCTCTACCGAGAAGCTCAAACTGACCCTCATCACCAACCGGGGCGTAAAGGTATGGCCGGGGGGCTTCCCCGAAACCTTCCGCACCGACCACTGGCGCGGGCGTTTCATGGCCCACAACAGCACCCCCAACCACCACGACGTTGTGGAGTTGCTAGGCAAAGTTGCCGCTGCGGGCATGGACTTCATCAAGACCGAACATCTCTACAACTTTGACGGAAAGCCGGGGTACTCGCTGGGGCAGGGGCAGTAGAGCGGGTGGTTGGGCGTCTCAAGAACCATTCCTACGCAGCCGCTCAACGGCATTGGTGGTACTAGATGTCTCGTTCCGCAAGACCTATAGCGTCGGTGGCGGAATTGCAATATATTCTTTGTCGCAAGGCCACGCATACCGGATTCAGCCAAACCGTCATCGAACACGCTCTGAGAGGCTGCCTTTTTAGAATCCGGTAAACCTTATTTTGCCCATGAACCAGACCCTCCAGACCCTCGAGGCCCAACTCAACCAGACCCAGACCCCTGTGGAGAAACTGGGGCTGCTGGATCAGCTTTACCAGTTCCTCCGAACGAGCGACCTGCGCCGGGCCAAAGAGGCCGTCGAAGAGATGCTCATCCTGTCGCAAAACCCCGCCTATCCGGCAGGGCGCGGCCTGGCCCTCAAAAACCTGGGCGACTACCACTTTCGCCAAGGCAACCTGCCGGCGGCCCAGGGATGCTTAGAAGAAGCCCTGGTCATCTTACGCAAAGAGGGCGAGATTAAGGGCGAGATAGATACCCTCAACGCGCTGGGCAACTTCTACTACTTTCAAGGGAATTTTCCCAAGGCCCTCGAGTATTTCCTGGAGGTGCTGGAACAAAGCCGCAAATACGAACACCGTTTGCTGGAATCCAACGCCCTCAATGGGGTTGGCATCATCCAGTACACCCTGGGCAACTACCAGGAGGCCACCAAATACTTCCTGCGCAGTCTGGCCCTCAAACGCGAGGCAGGAGACCGCCTGAGCGAGTCGGGCACCCTCAACAACCTGGGGCTGGTCTACCTCGAGATGGGCGACCATCCCGGCGCGGTGCAGCTCTACCGCGAAAGCCTGGGCATCAAACAGGCCCTGGGCGACCTCCACGGCGAAGCCAACACCCTCTCCAACCTGGGGGTGGTGTATCAGCGGCTGGGGCGCACCCAGGAAGCCCTGGAGTACCACCAGAGGGCCCTCGAGCTTGCCGAGCGGCTGGGTAGCCCCCAGGTGCGGGCCACCTGCCTGGAAAACCTGGGCCTCTCCCATGCTGCGCTGGGCAACCTAGAACAAGCCCTGGAGCTGTTCCAAACTGCAAACGCGCTCTACCATGAGTTCGGAAACCGCTTGGGGGAACTGAGTGTATTGCTGCAGATTGGCTCGGTACTGGCCCGCCTGGAACAGCCAGACGCCGCCACCCTCACCCTGCAACAAGGGCTCAAACTGGCCGAAGAACTGGGGCCACAAAAGCCTTTGCTCGAGTTCCACCAAGCACTCTCTAGGGTCTACGAGCAGACCCACAAACCCGCCCTCGCCTTGCACCACCTCAAACAGGCCATCGAAATTGAGCACAAGCTGCACAAGGAGCAGCAAGCCCAAAGAACGGCGGCCCTGCTGGCCGGGTTCCAGGTAGAAAAAGCCCGTCAGGAAGCCGAAATCGAGCGTTTACGCAACACCGAGCTGGCCCGCGCCAACCGCGAGCTGGCTCTGGCCATAGAAAGCCTCAAGGAGGCCAACGCCGAAAAGTCGCGGTTGCTGGACAAGCTCCGCCAGCAGTCGCGCGAGCTCGAGCGGCTGGCCCGCCAAGACCCCCTCACCCGGCTCTACAACCGCCGCTACCTGGAAGAAAACCTCGAGCGCGAGTTTGCTTCCTCCAAACGTTACAAATTCCCCCTCAGCGTGGCCCTGGTAGACATTGACCACTTCAAGCAGATCAACGACGCTTTCTCCCATCAAGTTGGCGACGATGTGCTGCGGCTGGTAGGGCAGATTCTCGAGTCCAGTTGCCGTGGGGTAGACTTCGCCTCCCGCTACGGGGGCGAAGAGTTTGCCCTAGTCTTCCCGCAGACCGACCTGGTTGGCGCCCTGATCGCCTGTGAGCGCATACGCCAGCGTGTGGAAAGCCACGACTGGAGCGCCATTCACCCCCATCTCCGGGTCACGGTGAGCATCGGGGTAAGCTGCGACCCCACCCTCCCCAACCACGAAAAGCTCCTGGCCGCCGCCGACGAGCAGTTATACAGCGCCAAGCGGGCGGGGCGGAACCGGGTATTCCCACAAAGCTAGCTTTGGGCTCGGGGGTCTCTCCCATTGCCTTTTGCCGCCGATGCAAGCAGAATCGGTTTATGCGTCTGCACCCCGAAGTAAAAGAGGCTCTACAAACCCGCCAAGCGGTGGTGGCCCTCGAGTCCACCGTTATCACCCACGGCCTGCCCCGCCCCCTGAACCTGGAGCTTGCCCGCAAGCTCGAGGATACCGTGCGCCAGGCGGGGGCCGTACCCGCCACCATTGCCATCCTGAGGGGCGAAGTGGTGGTAGGGCTTACTCCAGATGAGCTCGAGGCCGTTGCCGCCGACGACACCGCCGACAAGGCCAGCCTGTGGAACCTGGGGGCCCTGCTGGCCCAAGGCCGAAGCGCCGGCACCACCGTGGCCTCCACCACCTTCCTGGCCCACAAGGCCGGCATCGAGGTGTTCGCCACCGGCGGCATTGGCGGCGTGCACCCCCACCCCTACGACGAATCGGCGGATTTACTCGAGCTCTCCCGCACCCCCATCGTGGTGGTATCGGCGGGCCCCAAAAGCATCCTCGACCTCGCGGCCACCCTGGAGCGGCTGGAGTCGCTGGGGGTGGCCCTGTTGGGCTATAAAACCAACCACCTGCCCGCCTTTCACAGCCCGGCCAGCCCCTACCTCTTGCCGGCCCGCGTCGAATCGGCCCAGGAAGCCGCCCGGGCCTTCCGGGCCGCCAGAGACCTGGGACTGCCCGGCGCCTCGCTGGTACTCAACCCCATTTCCCAAGGGCTGGCCTTTGACCAGGTGCAGCGCTGGGTCGAACAGGCCACCCAGGAAGCCGCGCGGGCCGGGGTGGGCGGCAAGGCTCTGACCCCCTTCCTGCTGCGGCGAATCTCCGACTTGAGCGGGGGCCAGACCGATGAGGTCAATCTGCGCCTGCTGGAAGAAAACGCTCGTCTGGCTGCGCAGATTGCCCTGGCCCTAGTCAAGCCATAGCTTGCTGCGATTCACAATCCCTCGGTTCTACATATACGCAGGCTGAATCTGTGGCATAGAATAAGGCGTAATGTGTGAGCTGGGGAAGCGGCTGAAAGAATCCCGTGAGGCCAAGGGGCTGGAAATAGCCCAGGTGGCCGAGGTTCTCAAGGTGCGGCGGGTCATTCTGGAGGCTCTGGAGGACTGCCGCTTCGACGAACTTCCCGAACCCGCGCTGGCTCGAGGCTACCTCAAGCGCTATGCCCAACTGCTGGGTCTCGACCCGGCCCCGCTCCTGGCCCTCTACCCCATCGGCACCCCCGAGCCTGTAGGGCCTGTCGGTTCTACCCCAACCACCCCCAGCCCCCAGACCTCCTCCCCCTCGAGCATAGGGTGGCTGTGGCTTATTCCGCTGGTCTTGTTGTTGGGGGTCTTGGGCTGGCTCGGACTGCGGGCACTGAACCCCCCCTCCACACCAACTCCGGTACAGACCACGCCGACGCCGGTGACGCCCCCACCTCCTCAGCAGATCAGCCTGCGCATCGCCACCCAGCCCCCCGGAGCCCGGGTCTACCTGGACGGTTTCTTATTGGGCCAAGCCCCCCTGGAGGCCAGGGTCGAAGCCGGAGAACGTACCCTCCGCATCGAGGCATCCGGTTATCAAAAATACGAACAGGTACTCACCCTGCAAAGCGACCGCAACCTCAGCTTTGCCCTAACGCCCGTTCCCCCCGCACCTGCACCTAGCTTCCCTCAACCACCCGCCCCTGGAACCACGCCCCCCACCAATCCCACCACCCCCACACCTACCGCTGGTCTTGTGCTAAGGCTCGAGGGAACCAGTTGGATTCGTGTCACCGACGCACGTACGGGCCGCCAACTCTACGAGGGCACCGTGTCCAGCGGAACCCAGCTCAGCTACCCCCTACCGGTCGTGGTGCGTGCTGGCAATGCCGGGGCGGTGCGGGTTATCGTAAACGGGCAAGACCGAGGCCGCATGGGCAGTGTTGGGCAGGTGGTGGCGCTGCGCTACGGACAATGATTCATCCATCGCGCACTTTGCGCGTGGTTGACTCAAGATAAGTAGGGGTTGCTAATGTTTTATACCAGATTCGGTTAGTTCGTCCCGAACAGTGACGAACTACCCCGATCAATTTTATCCGCGTAGCGGAGGGCGATACCGCCCCTTGGAAGTTATCCGCGTAGCGGAGGGCGATACCGCCCCTTGGAAGGGATACGCTGGTTTCGCCGAGCGCAGCGAGGGGTGTGCTCTGCTTCGACAAGACCTCGGCGTGAGCTCGATCGAACGCTCAGCAACTGTAGGATTCAAAAGGATAGCCTCTCAAGGTTTTTTTGATGACTATCTTTTTGAATCCAGTATTACAGGATTTTTTTTAGCTTCTGCCCAACAGCCTTACCTACCGCTTGAGAAAGTTGCCCAGCATCCGCACCACATCGTCCACCACATTGCCGTCGCGATTCTGATCGAGCAGCATGTTGACCAGGTTGAAAGCCTGGGGCTGTTGCTGTTGCATCTGGCCGGTGGCTTGCCCCAAGAGATCAAACAACCCCCCCACCCCAGTACCCTGTTGGCGGGTGGTCTTGCCCAAAGCTCCCATCACCATCGGGGCCAGCATTTCCAACAAACCCCCAATCTGGTTGGGGTTGATGCCGGTAGCTTGCCCGATACCTTGCTGTACCACAGTACGCTGGTCTCCCAACACATGCCGCAGGATGCCCGCCCCTGGCCCTTGCTGGGCATTGCCCAAAAACCCCATCAGATCGTCCAATATTCCACCATCGTGATCGCGCTGCAAAGCATTCGCCAACGATTCGGCTCCCTGTGGGTCGGCGGCGTTGCGCTGCAAGCCCTGCAAAAGCGCAGGTAGGGCCATCCCGATGGCACTCTGCACCTGGGTATCCGAAGCCCCCAACTGGCCGGCAATCTGCTTGACGGTGTTTTCGTTGAGGGCTGCGCCCAGCAAATCCATAAGTCCTGCCATGATTACCTCCGGTTTCCATTAACCCCAAATGCAGTCTGCTAGAAACCTCCTGAATTTTAGCACCCGCCTGTGCAGAACCTTTGTAGGCGCAGCGCCCAACACCCCGATTCCTGCTATACTCAGGGCTGTTGTCGCGCCACTGGGCGTACAGGAGAGCAAATGGCAGGCAAGGTCGGGTTTGTAAGTCTGGGCTGTCCCAAAGCCCTGGTAGATTCGGAGCAGATTCTTTCGAGGTTGCGGGCCGAGGGGTACGAAACCTCCCCCACCTATCAGGATGCCGATGTGGTGGTGGTCAACACCTGTGGTTTTATCACCCCTGCAGTCGAGGAGTCGCTTACCGCCATCGGCGAGGCCCTGTCGGAGAATGGCAAGGTCATCGTGACCGGCTGCTTGGGTGCCCGCCCCGAGGTCATCCAGCAGGCCCACCCACAGGTGCTGGAAGTCACCGGCCCCGGCGAGGTGGACAAGGTGCTCAGGGCAGTGCATCAGGTTGTCCCAGCCGACAAGAACCCCTTCACCGCCCTCATTCCTCCGCAGGTCAAACTCACCCCCCGCCACTACGCCTACCTTAAGATTGCAGAAGGCTGCAACCACAAGTGCAGCTTCTGCATCATCCCCAAGCTGCGTGGCCTGCAAAAGAGCCGAGACGCCGCCGAGATCCTCTTTGAAGCCACCCGGCTGGTGGGCACCGGAACCAAAGAACTGCTGGTGATCTCGCAGGACACCTCGGCCTACGGCGTGGATATCCGCCACCGCGAGTCGGATTATGCGGGCAAAATGGTTCGGGCGCACCTAGTGGACTTGGTGGACGAATTGGCGCAGTTGGGCGCTTGGTTGCGGCTGCATTATGTGTATCCCTACCCGCACGTGCGCCAGCTTATCCCGCTGATGGCCGAGGGCAAGCTGCTGCCCTACCTGGATGTGCCGCTCCAGCACGCCAGCCCCAAGATTCTACGGGCCATGCGCCGCCCTGGGGGGGCTGAAAGCCATCTGAAGACCATCCAGGAATGGCGCTCCATCGCGCCCGACCTGGCGATTCGCTCGAGCTTCATCGTAGGCTTCCCCGGCGAGACCGAGCAAGACTTTGAGCTGCTGCTGGACTTCATTGCCGAGGCCCGGCTCGACCGGGTGGGCTGCTTCACCTACTCTGAAGTGCCCGAAGCCGATGCCAACGTGCTGCCGGGGGCGGTGCCTGAGGAGGTTAAGGAAGAACGCAAGGCCCGCTTTATGGAGTTGCAGCAGCGGGTGAGCCTCGAGAAAAACCGCGCTAAGATCGGGCGAATTCTGGAAGTCATCGTGGACGACTACGGCGAACTGCCCGGCCAAGTAGTAGGCCGCTCCCAGTACGATGCTCCGGGCATTGATGGGCTGGTCTATGCCGAGACCGATGGAACCGTCAAAATTGGCGACCTCATCAAGGTCAAGGTGATCCAAGCCGAAGCCTACGACCTGCATGGCGAGATGGTCGGCCCGGTGCCCTGGAAACCCAATGTACCGGTGATGGGTAATGTAGTCATAGAAACAATTCAGGTGTAAGCTGAACCAGGTTTTTGGCCATGGAACCTTTACAAGTCAGTCTGGGCTTGGGAACTGGGTTAAGTGCAAGACCTAAACGCTCTGTCCATGCGGTGCAGAGCGAAAGTTGTTTATGCACTCAGCCTCCGACATTGGAGCACTCTTCACCCTGGTTGAGCCAGGTGGTGAACCAAGGCATAGCCTCATCTCCTTCGGGACAGAGCCGTCGTACACCCAAGGAACTGCTGAGGAGCACGATCGGTTCCCTGCGCAACGCAAAGCGGAGCTTACCATGTATATCGTAGTTGCGGGCGGCGGCGAGATTGGCTCGCAGATTGCCAAAGCCCTACACACCCAACATGACCTTGTGGTAGTGGATACCAACCCCGAGGCCAAAGAACGCCTGGGGGGGCTGGATGTACAGGTCGTGATCGGCAGTGTCACCGACCCCGAAACCCTGCGTGAGGCCAAAGTAGACCTTTGCGACACCTTCCTGGCTACGACCAACTGGGACGAGGTCAACTTGATCGCCTGTATGTTGGCCAAGGGGCTGGGGGCCAAAGAAACCCTGTGTTTTGTGGGCAAGCAGTCCTACGTGGACATCCTCACCGATCCCCGCACGGTGGAGATTCTGGGCACCCGCATTGACCAGGTGTTCTGGCCCCAACGCTCCCTAGCAAAAGAAATTGTGGAAGTGATCCGAGTTCCGGGAGCCGTGGATACCGAGGTGTTGGCAGGAGGACGGCTGCGCTTTGTGGAATACCAGGTACGGGAGGGCGGCCCCTATGCAGGCAAGGAACTGGCCCTGCTGGACTGGCCCAACGGCAGTTTTATGGCTGGCATCTTGCGGGAAGGAAAGTTCTACGCCGCCACCGACCCGAACTTTAGCCAGCTGGCCCTCGAGCCCGAAGACCGCATTTTCTTCATGACCACCCCCCAGGGTTTCGACGCCATCCAGGCCTGCTTTGCCCCCCGTGAGCGGGTGCGCCGGGTGATGGTGGTAGGGGGCGGCAATGTGGGGTACATGGTCACCAGGGAACTGCTCAAACACCGCCTCGAGGTCACCATCATTGACCACAACCCCGACCGCTGCGCCTGGCTGGCCGAACACCTGCCGGGGGCGCTGGTGCTCGAGGGCGACGGCACCGACCTGGAGCTGTTGGAGTCGGAGGGCCTCGACCATGTGGACGTGATGGTAGCGGTGACCGAGAACGACGAAAAGAACCTATTGGTCTCGCTCCTGGCCAAGCAGGTGGGCGTGGCCAAGGTCATCACCCGGGTCAACCGGGGGGAAAACCGCCGCCTTTTCGAACATGTGGGCATTGACATTCCCCTCACCCCCCGCGCAGCTGCGGTGCGCGAAGTGGTGGACTGGATCGCTCCCGACAACGTAGACCACCTGGCCCTGATCGAAGACCAGGTCGAGCTATTGGAATTCGAGCTTCCGTCCGACTTCCGCGAGACCCCCTTCGACAAGCTCCAGCTCCCCCAAGGGGCCATTGCGGTGGCCCTCGAGCGCGGTACCAAGGTCTATCTACGCTCCCCCATGTTGGCCGTTACGGCTGGCGACAAACTCCTAGTGCTCACCGACCGGCAGGTGGCCGATGAAGTCCTGGCCCAGGTTCGCTAAGGCCGCCCGGGCCAATCCCATCCCGGTCGCCACCTACATGACCGGAACCGTTTACTTCGCCCTGGGCGGGGTGATGGGGGTGCTGGGGCTGGCCGACTCGCTTTTGGGGGAAGATGCCCTGGGTTTTTTCGTGGGCGCAGCCATCGGACTGGGCCTGGGACTGGTGCTACGTCAACTGGGGAGCCCCCAGGCCGAACCCCGCCGAGCCGAAGCCCTGTTGACCGTGGCAGTGCTTTGGATTCTGGTTCCCATCCTGGGAGCCATCCCGTTCTGGATTTCGGGGGGTCTTGGCTATCTTGATGCGCTGTTCGAGGCCACCTCGGGTTTCAGTACCACCGGAGCCACCATTCTGGCCGACTTCGACCAGTTCAGCTACGGGCTCTTTTTCTGGCGCTCGATGAGCCAGTGGTTTGGCGGAATGGGCATTTTGCTTTTGTTCATCGTGGTGCTGCCGCACCTGGCCCTGGCCGGACGGCAGATGTTTTTTGCCGAGGTAACAGGGGTACAAAAACAACAGCTCACCCCCAAGCTACGCCAGACCGCTACCAACATCCTGCGGGTGTATTTGCTCCTTACGCTGCTGACCCTAACCGCCTATTTGCTTACCGGCGTACCGGTATTCGAGGCTGTCGCCAACACCTTTTCCAGTGTCTCCGCCGGAGGCTTCAGCCCCAACCCGCAGAGCTTCGCAGCCTACAGCCCCCTGACCCAGTGGATTGCGGCATGGGTCATGTTCCTGACGGGAGTGAATCTTTTGCTGCAATACCGGGCCATTTTTGACCGTGAATATGCCGCGCCCCTACGCGACCCGGAGTTTCGCGCCTACGCCTTGATTGTATTGACGGTCGGGCTTTTGATGGCATCCATCTTGTATCTGCGCCACGACTATAACCTCGAGCCCGCCTTTCGCCACGCCTTCTTTCAGACCGCCTCCATCATCACCGGCACTGGCTTCGCCTCGGCAGATTTCGCAATGTGGGTGGTGCCAGCCCAAACCCTGCTGGTGATGTTGATGTTTATAGGGGGAAGCGCTGGGAGTGTGGGGGGCAGCATCAAGATCATCCGCTGGCTGGTAATTGGCGCGCTGGTGCGGCGGGAGTTGCAACGGGCCCTGCACCCCCAGGCGGTGCTGCCGCTGCGGGTGGGCAACAAAAACGTGGGTGAAGATGTGCTCAGGGCCGTCTCGGCTTTCATTACGTTGTACGTAGGATTGTTTGCCTCGGGGGCGCTGATAATGGGGATATTGGAAGAAGACTTCGTGGTGGCCTTTACCGCTTCAGCAGCTGCCATCGGCAATGTAGGGCCGGGGTTGGGCTCAGTGGGGCCGATGGCTCATTATGGCGACCTGCACCCCATCTCCAAGGGCGTAATGATCTTCCAGATGTGGGCGGGTCGCATCGAACTGATTGCGGTTCTTTCGCTGTTTACACCCGAACTGTGGCGTAGGCTGAGGGCGCAAGCCAGAAACCAAACATAATTCCCATGAAAAGAAAACCGAAACCCTGGCTAATAACCAATCTGCGCTTTGCCTACTATTTTCTGGGCGTGGTCTACCTGGCCCTGGGCGCGGTCATGCTGGGGCTCGAGGTTATCTCGCTAGCGCTGGGCGAGTCGCCCTGGGGGTTTCTTTTGGGCGCTGGGGTGGGGCTTTCGCTGGGCTGGTGGTTCCGTAGTCTGGGCGACCCCAGGCACGAGCCAGGGCGCGCCGAGGCCCTGCTCTCCATCGCCCTGATCTGGCTGCTGGTGCCCCTGCTGGGTGCGATTCCCTTCTGGGTGGCGGGCGGCATGAACTACCTCGATGCGGTGTTCGAGGCCATGTCCGGTTTCACCACCACCGGCGCGACGGTGCTGGCCGACTTTGAGCAGTTCGGCTACAGCCTGTTTTTCTGGCGCAGCCTGATGCAGTGGTTCGGGGGCGTGGGGATCCTGGTGCTGGTGGTGGCGTTGCTGGCCCATCTGGCCGTGGCGGGCCGTCAGCTTTTCATCACCGAGAGCACCGGCATCCAGAAAGAACCCTTTACCCCCCGTTTGCGCACCGCCGCGCTGAGCATTCTCAAGGTGTACGCCACCCTTACCCTGGCGGCTGCTCTGTGCTACTGGATCGCCGGGGTACCGGCCTTTGAAGCCCTCTGCAACGCCCTCACCACCCTGCCCGCCGCCGGGTTTAGCCCCAACCCGCGCAGCTTCGAGGCCTACAGCCCGCTGGCCCAGTGGTTCGGAACGCTGTTTATGTTCTTGGGGGGTGCGGGGTTCGTGTTGCAGTACCGGCTTTTCTTCACCCGCGACCCCCGCCCGCTGCTGAGGGATGTGGAGTTGCGGGTCTATACCCTCATCGTGCTGGTTTTCAGCACGGTGCTGGCCATCTTTCTAATAACCCACCACACCCAGGACATGAACTATAGCTGGAGCGACGCCATCCGCCATGCCTTCTTTAACGTCACCTCCATCATCACCACCACCGGCTACGCCAGCGCCGACTTTGCGCTGTGGGTTCCGGCGGCCCAGGCCATTCTGGTGGCGGCGATGTTCGTGGGGGGCTGTGCGGGCTCGGGGGCGGGCGGCATCAAGGTGATTCGCTTGCTGGTGGTGGGGGCGATCGTGCGGCGGGAACTGATCCGCTCGCTGCACCCCCAGGCAGTCATGACCCTACGACTGGGCAACAAAAGCCTGGGGGAAGACGTGATGCGCTCGGTGGCCGCTTTCATCACCCTCTATGTGGCTTTAGTGGCTGCAGGAGCAGTGCTGATCTCCTTGCTCGAGAACAACTTTGTGGTGGGTTTTACCGCCAGCGCCCAGGCGGTGGGCAACATCGGGCCGGGGCTGGGCGAGGTGGGGCCCATGGGCAGCTACGCCGGCCTCGAGCCCCTCTCCAAGCTGATCCTGATTGTTCAGATGTGGGCCGGGCGCATCGAGCTAATCCCGGTCTTCTTGCTGCTAACCCCAGAGCTGTGGAAGAAGCTCAAAGGCTGAAGCTGCGAGGCGGTAAACTAGGGGTATGTCTAAACCCCTTGTGATCCCCGAATCCTTTCGCCTCGACCACAAAAAAGTCCAGGCCCCCTACGTGCGTTTGGCGGGGGTGAAAGCAACCCCCAAAGGCGACCTGATCGAGAAGTACGACCTGCGCTTCGCCCAGCCCAACCAGGAGGCCCTCAGCACCGGGGCCATCCACACCCTCGAGCACCTCCTGGCCACCTATATCCGCAGCCACCTAGAAGGGGTGGTGGATATCTCGCCCATGGGCTGCCGCACCGGGTTCTACCTGGTGGTGTTGGGCGAGCCGGGGCCCCAGAAGGTGCTGGAGGCTTTCCGGGCCACGCTGGAGGATGTGGTCAACCACGCCCAGCCGGTGCCGGGGGTGAGCGAGCTCGAGTGCGGCAACTACCGCGACCACGACCCTCAAAGCGCCAAGGCCTGGGCCGAGCGGGTGCTGAACACGGGCCTGCACATCCAGGAAACCCTCGAGATTGCCGAGTAGAACGTTTTATCCATTGGGTGTATTTCCGTTTACGCCACCCGTGATTCGGGCGTTTCCCCGCTGGATGTTCACTCGCGCCAATGCTAGGCTAGCTCCATATGCCGACGGTCGCCCTATTCGCTGCGGAAGGAGCCGAAGCCCAGGCTCTGCGCAAACAGCTCAGCTTGCAAGAGGCCGTAGATGGCCCCTGGACCATTCACCAGGGGGAGCTGGGACGCTACCCGGTGGTCCTCATCGAGACCGGGGTCGGCAAAGCCGCTGCAGCAGCGGCGGTAGCCTATGCCAAGGTGCGCTTCAACCCGGCGCAGGCCTTCTGGGTGGGGGTGGCTGGGGCTTTGAACCCCGACCTCAAAACGCTCGATCTGATGTTGGCCCAGGATGCTGTACAGTACGACGTGGACATCACGGCTTTTGGTCGCGCTCCGGGCGAGCTAGCCACCGGTGAACGCTTTATCCCCGCTGACGCCGGGCTCACCTCCAAGGTTCTGCGCACCGCACTGGCTCTGGGTCTGCCCATTTACCTGGGTCGCATTGCCAGCGCCGACCGCTTTCTCGCCCACCGCAGCGAGGCCGAGGAGGTACGCCGGGTGTTTGCCGCCGATGCCGTCGAGATGGAGGGGGCCGCCGCTTTGTGGACGGCCAAACGCATGGGAATGCCCATGGCCTTGCTGCGGGCCATTACCGACCAGGCCGGCAGCGAAGCCCCCATCGCTTTTGAAACCTTTTTAGAAAGTGCTTCCGAGCGCCTAGCCCAGTTGATTGGCAAAGTGTTGAGCACTTGATGGACTCGGCTTGCTTTGGATTAAGACCCAATTTGAGGCCACCCTGATTCCTGGAACCGTACACGGTTATACTGAGACATCAACATGAACTCGTTGGGTTGGCAGTGTTGCGGGTACTCGAGGAGGAGGAAGCATGGGGGGCGCATCCGTAACTGAGCAGCGGCTGGGGTCAGAGGTTGTGCAGGATCTGGAACATACCAACGGCGGACACGTCAAACTCTTTTGCGGCAATGCCAATCGCCCCCTGGCCGAAGCGGTGGCCAAGGCCCTGGGCATCAAGCTAGGTGAAGCCACGGTTGAACGCTTTCCCGACGGTGAGGTGCAGGTGCGCCTGCTGGAGAGCATCCGCGGCGACGATGTGTATCTGCTGCAGTCCACTGCCCCCCCGGTCAACGACCACCTGATGGAACTCCTGGTGCTGGCCGACGCCGTGCGCCGCAGCAGTGCAGGGCGCATCAATGCGGTGATTCCCTATTTTGGCTATGCCCGCCAGGACAAACAGACCCAGGGCCGCGAGCCCATCACCGCGCGGTTGGTGGCAGGCCTTTTGGAACATGTGGGCATCCACCGGGTGATTACCGTAGACCTGCACGCCCCGCAGATTCAGGGCTTCTTTTATCAGCCGGTGGACGAACTCTCGGCGGTGCGGCTTTTTGCCGAATACCTAGAAAACCAGCAGCTCACCGAAAACGCCGTGGTGGTCTCGCCCGACTCAGGGCGGGCCGAACAAGCCCGTCGCCTTTCTGAGCGCCTGAACCTCCCGCTGGCCATCCTGGCCAAAAGGCGTATCGGCCCCCGCGAGACCCAGGTGAGCTATGTGATCGGGGACGTGGCGGGCAAGCGCCCCCTGATTATTGACGACATCATCTCCACCGGCGGCACCATCCGGCGCGGGGTGGAGGCCCTGCTTGCCGCGGGAGCGGCCCCGGAGGTGATTGTGATGGCCTCGCACGCCGTGCTGGTGGGCAGCGCCCGCGAAAACCTGGCCCACCCCGCCATCCGCGAGGTGGTTTTTACCGATACCATCGCGCTTAATCCGGCCCTGGGCTATACCATCCTGCCCACCGCACCCCTGCTGGCCCAGGCCATCCGGCGGGTGCATACCAACCAGTCGGTGAGCGTGCTCATCTAGGGGCCGCGGGTCATGTCCAGCAAGCCCCGGCCCCTAGCCTCTTCGGATTCACCAAGCGCATCTGGGTCGGTGTAGTTGGCCAGGAAGGTGAGCTCGAGCGCCTCCGGGGTGAGGGGCACCAGGCCCGTGGCCTGCCGAATTACCGCCACCGCCCCGCTCACCACAGGGGCCGCGAACGAGGTGCCGGTATACTCGCCCAGGCTGCCGGCAGGGCGCAGGCTCAAGACCCGCTCACCCGGTGCAACCAAATCCACAAAATCGCCCTGGCCGCTAAACCCGCTCACCCGCAAGGTGCCGGAGTAATCCCCCACCGCCCCCGCGCTGAAAAGCCCCTTGAGCACGGTCATGGAGCGGCCCGCCTCCCGCCGCAGGGAGAGCCCCCGGTTCCCACCAAAGGAGGCCGGGAAGTGGTGCAGCACCCCGCGCTTGCTGCTGCGGATGGCCCAGTCGTTGCCGGCTGCGGCCACCACCGAAACCCCGTTCACGCCGCGCTTCATCAGGGCATCCTTGAGGATGATGTAGACGATCTCGCTGGGGGTGTCGCTGCCCAGGCTCAGGTTGAGCACCAGCCGCTCCTGGGGGTTCTTCTCCGCATAAGCCACCGCGTGGCAGATACCGCGGATGACCGCCTCGAGCCGGCACTTCCCATCTTTGTCGCAGCTTTTGATGGGCAGGACGCCGGCCCCTGGGGCGATGCCGTAGGTCGCGTGCGCGGCCAGCACCGCCGCCGCAGTACCGTGCCCCACCACCTCCCCGCCCTGGGTGTACTCGTCCTGCAGGGGGTTGGGTGTCTCGCGCCACGCTAAATGTCACCAACACGCCACGCTAAATGTCACCAGTGCAGACCTTAATGTTGGGCTGTAAAGCCCGTATTTGGGTTTGATTGGATGAGTATATCATGAAGTATTGGTGTGAATAGTAAGCCATTTATGAGGCTTTTTTTCGCCGCTCGAGCCTCTCCAGCCGCTCGGCCAGCTCCTGGATTGCCCGGATAATCGGGGCCACAAACTGGTCGTAGCGCAGACTCTGGTTGGAGTCGGGTTTGGATACATCGTCCAGCACCCAGCCCCCAAAGTCGCCTACTTGCAGATCGTCCAGGACGGCCTTTACCTCCTGGGCAATCAGACCGTAGTGCAGCCGCCGGCCTGGAACCGACGTGTACGTTGGCGCAGCGTCCTGCACCATTACGGTCTCGGTATACTCGTTGCCCTCCTCATCGGTGCGGGCAATCTGAGTCTCGGTCGGGGGGGTGTGGGCAATCTCTTTGCCGCCTTCAATCCAGCGGTAGCGTACTGGACGTAACCGCCGGAGGAACTCGAGCCCCAGCGGAGACTCCTCCACGTCGGTCTTGAGCCTAGCGTCGGAGGTCTGGATAGTGCCGTTGGCGGCCCAGACGGAGTGCCAGCGCAAACCGCTATCGCCCAGGCGCCAAGTGACTACATTGTCCGCGTCGGGGGCCAGCCGGGCGCGGGTTACCACATTATGGTCCGCAATCTGTAGCTGGGCGTTGGCTTCGATCGCAGCCACGGAATATAGGTGATTGGAGCTACCTACGCCCGCTGTTGTGAAGAAATACAGTCTGCCGTTTTGAGCATGTATATGGCTCGCGTGGCTCGAGCCCAGAGCGGCGCCTGGAAACTCAAAGCTGCCTGGCACAACGCTGTTCGGGTAGCCCGACGACACGTACCAGCGGATAAAGCCGTAATTCGCGTTAAATGCGTCGCCCAAAAATGCGCTGGTAGTGCCGATATCCGCTGCACTTGTACTGTAGTATCCACGCAGCTGGATACGCGCTCCGGGGTCGAACCTGAGTCGTTTGTCAGCATAAAAAGTAACCTCGCCGGGGTTCCATCCAAAAACACTTTGGCCATTTGCTCGAACGTCGATGGCACCATCGGAAGCCCAGTCGAAGCCTGTATCGTCGTCGCCGATAGCCAGCGATATCCCCGGCCCGCCAGCTCCAAGCTGTCGGTGCACAAACAGCCGCTGGGTATTGACCAGGTTGCCCGTCATGGTATCCCCGGCACGATTAACTGGGTTGTAGCCGATGTTGGCCACGGCGGCGCCCGCCGCCAGTTTGCCCCCCGAAATGGTGTTGTTGGCGATTTTGGCGCCGGTGACTGCCAGGTTGGCCAGGTGCTGCGTAAAGATACTCCCGTCGCGCACGTCCTGCGCCAGCCTCCCGCCTGAATCCAGCATGGCCCAGGCGTTGTTGATGCCGCGCATCAGATAGCTGGTGTGCACCCAGCGGCCGCCGCCGGTAGCGCTCAGAATCCACAGGCCGTCGGCGGGAAGGCCGCTGGGGTTGAAGAGCTGGTACAGCCCAAAGCCGTCCACCGCCACCACGTCCTGGTCGGCCATGCCGGCCAGGTTTTGCAGCGCGGTAGTGGTCGCCACGCGTTGGATGCGCTTGATTCCTGCTCCTTCCACCACCAGACGGCTCTGGTGCAGATTTTCGGTGCGGTTGAGCACCGCCTGGATGGCCGACTCAAGAGGTCCGATGGCCACCGGTTCGTTGTTGCCCGCCAGGGGGAAGTTGGGGATGGTGGTGGGGAACACATTAATGGGGGTTAGGGTTTTTGGCATAGTCCTCCTACGGGAATAGTTGTACGGGGGTATCGCCCCAGGTCTGGGGGGCATCCCAGGTGAGACCAGGCGGATCCCAGGTCAGCGGGCCGAACGAGACGTAGGTGAGTTGGGCCAACCGCGTGTGGGCGGCCTTGACCTGTCCGATCACGCCCAGGATGCGACCCCGCTCAGCTGGTGAGCCGTCGTAGCTGCGGTTCGCTGGATAGATGAATACGTCAAACTCGCTCCAGCGCAGGGGGTCGTAGGTCCAGACCGGCACAATGGCCGAGCTGTATCCAAGCTGAGCGAGGGCCACCCCCAGCCCGTATTCCGTGCCGCTCCAGCGCCAGAACACCCACGCGCCCAGCACCCGGTCGCGCCAGGCCTCGAGGCTCTCCCCTGGATAGCGGGTCAAGCCGCGTTCGGCTCCGAGCAGGTTCAAGGCATCCTCGGGGGCGAGCTCTGCATATCGCGCACGAATCGCGGTCGCGATTAGTTCCGCGTGCTCATCCAGCAGTCTGCCGTACCCCTCGATTTGCCGCCCTACCTCCGGCCCTTGGAACCACGGTGGCGAACGATCTCGCAACCAGTTCTCCAGTAGGTGGATTTCGTATAGAGCAATCTCGGCAGGCATCTTCTTAGACCTCGAGCCAAATTGGGTTAAAAACGAACCGGGCAACCTGCACGCCGGTGAGCCCCACATCGGCTGCTGGGGCGCTCAGGGCCACATCCACGGTGTGCCCCCCAAACAGCGCCTCGACAATCGCAGATCTGTAAATGGTTGCAGCGATGGGTAGTGCGGCCTGAAGCGCCGATAGCCTGTTTATGGCTTCGACCTGAGCTACTGCCAAATATCCACTGCGCACGCGGATGGTGGCGGAGATCGGGACGTTGACCTCGGTAGCGGCGTAGACCTGCACGTTGGATGTCAGCGGCTTGCGCTGTTGAATGATCTGGTTGGCTGCGGCCACTGCAGCGCCACCCAGGCCGCCCTCTCCCCAAAGCACTACATCCACAGTGCCTTGTCCGCGCGGGTTATTGTCTAGCACACGGACTTTTGTAATACCAGGATCGGCCGCTAGTGCCCATGATTGGTAGGCAGCGGCGGTGCTGCCGAATCCCAGCTCTGACCAGCGTAGGCGGCAGCGCTCACGGAATTGCGCATCGGTCTCACGGTTGATGGCGGCTTCGAGCACTTGGTCGTTGGTAATGGTTACACCGGGTAGTGGTGTAAATAATGTGGTGGCTGTGCCCATCGCGATGCGATATGCGGTTCCAGTGCCCTCGGCCTTAAATTCAAGCGATAGCGTACCACCTGAATTGAGCGTACCACCCCCTTGATTGTTGAATCGTAGATTCCCGGTTCCAGCCCACAGCTGGTTGGCCTGCACGTTGTAGGGGCCGAATCCCGCTTCGCAACTCAGTGTGAACCGTTGCCGCTCGAAGGTGGCCTCCTTACGCAGGAGGTCGTATACATTTAGGCCCAGTAAGTCGAGAAAGGCGCCCTCCGCAAGCTCGAGATACCCACCACGGGTGATCGCCACCCGCAGCGCCTCGAGTTCGGCCAACCCCTCCGCGAATAGCTCGATTAGGGTGCGTTGTTCTGAGCCAGCGATCCAGTCGTCTGGGACATACCCTTTGCTTTGCAGTATATCCAGCAACGCGGCTAGAATTTGCGGCTGGGAGCGTGGTTGCAGGATTTGATCAAGTGTTGGCACGGAGCACCTCGACAGATAGGCCTGTTACAGCAATCACTAGCGCGAAGGGCCCAACAGCGGTCTGGCCTCGAATGGTTATGTGAATCCGCTCGAGGTCTCGCTGCTCTGCTTCCACCTCGGCCTCGAGCACCCGTGGATCACGCTCTACTGCGGCCTGCACAAACGTTTCCAGCTCATATTTGGTCTGGGCATTCCACGGGGCCTGCACTGTTTCGCGCACATCAAAGCCGTAGCCGGGGTCGTAAAATAGGCCGCCTAGAGGGGTTTGCAGCTGCCGTATAATAGCCCCAATCAGGTTGTCCAACCCACTTTTTCGGCGGCGCTCAATCAGGCTGTAGTCGGTGCCCAGATCCACCACTAGCCCACCGCCTTTACGATGCTGGAGCCGCCCGCCTGCGCGGTGGCCTGCACCGGGACTCCGGGAGTAACGGGTGCAGCGAAGACCCAGGTGATGGCTTGGCCCAGCCGAAGCACGCCCGTTCCGCCCTCGGCCCCGAGATCGAGGTCTGGGGTCTGGAGTGTGATGGAGGTCTGCGCATGGATGGTTAGGGCTTCCAGCGCGCCTCCGTCGAATAAGGTCGCCACGGGGCGACTGGGGTCGCCATTCTCGAATCCGAGCAGCACCCGCGCATCGCGGCGCACCCGCACCACTACGCCCGGCAGCATGGTGCGCAGGGGCACCCGCACCAGGTTGGGCAAATCCGGCCTGTCTGGTTCCAGATCCAGACGCATATCCCCGTGATCCCGCAGCACACGGCTGGGATAGAGCGCCAGCGTATCTATGCGTCCATCCTCGACCAGCTTGCGTAGAGCGCATTTGAGGCGTTTACTTTCCACAAATCACCTCGGTACGAAGCACTGGGCCGATGTGGTGTGTAAGCCGCTCAACCGGGCCGAACTGGGCTTCGTAACCACCGGCTACGCCATGCAACCGTACTCCTGGTTGGAGCGCGGGGGTTAGCGGGAACCAGTGCCTGCGCTGCACAAAATCGTATCGTGACGCACGGAGCTCCTCCGCGAACATGGGCCAGGTCTCCCGGCCAACCCACACCCCGCCATCAGGCATGATGCGCCAGTTGCGCTCGGGCAGGAGCAGGAGGACGCGACGCAGCTCCTGCCATGCGGGGTAGCCGTAGCGGGTGTACCGGGCAAAAGTCTCGGGGGCGTCTAGGCTGCCTGGCGCCTCGCCAACCTCCTGGAGCATGTCGAGGAGTATCGTGCGGGCTGGGACGCCCTCGTAAAATTTGGGCCGCAGCCGCATATCCAGCTTGCCCGCGCCTCCAACCACATACAGCCGCCAAAAGCCTCCGTCCCGGCCCACATCCAAACAGGTAGTAGCGAAGGTCTCGCCAGACTCGAAGCGCAGTACAACCGCCTCGCCTCGGCTAGCTGATGCATTATCGGCAGCCAGCCGCAGGGTGGCTGTCAGCCGCCCCGTGAGGGGCAGGTTGATGTGGCCCTCAGAGACCTTCGCGTTGTTGGCGAGGAGCACTGGCATGGTCTACCGTCCCAAAACCCTGTTGGCAGACGCCGACCCGTTGGAGATCCCTCGCTCAATCGAGGCTATCCCCGTGGCGCTGCTGGGCCGATTCTGCGCGGCCCGCTGGGCACTGGTCTGGCTGGTCTGGCCGCCTGTACCACCGGCCCTGTGCCCGCCGGGCTGCCTGGAGCCAGCCCATCGCCGACCTTAGAGGTTTTTTTCGTCCTGCGCCGATCCTTGGCCTGCCACTCACGTAGAGTAATTCGCAGCACAAATCCCGTGTCGCGGCTAAAGTCCTGGCTTTCCACCCCAATGATGTATACATTTCGCACGCCGTGAAGTTGTAAGTTCGGGTGGGCAGCTTGTAGAACCCTGGGGGCCTGGTCTCGGCGGTCGCGGTAAAGAGCCAGCGCCGCCCAGAGGTTGTCAAACTCGGCTTTGGTATCGGCCACGGCCTCGACCTCTATCTCCGCATCGCGGTAACCCAAAAACGAGCGCTCACCGCCGTCCTCTCCAGGGATGGGGGCGTAATCTTCCTCCGGGTCGCCACCGCGCACATCCACAGTGGCATTGGGGATTGTCACGCGACCCTGTGGCCCCAGCAAGATTAGCGTCTCCCAGATCTCCGGGTGCTGCCACGGATCAGGAATCTTGGCCATAGCCCTCCTCTATCGCCAGCTCCTCGATAGCCAGCAAGACGGCCTCCTTGATGGCTGGCTGGAACTGCTCAGCCACTTGCCGAGAGGATTGCCCAGGGCCGACGTTAATCGCCTCGATGTTGATGCTAATTTGCGGGGCTGACCGCTGGGCCTGCTGCCGTGTCTGGGGCTGGGGGGCTAGGGGGGCTGACTGGGCCAGCTCGAGCTGTGGCCGCATGTCCAGCCCGGCGATTGCGTCAGCCACCTGGGGCATGCCCGCCTCGATGCCCTGGGCCAGGCCCAACGACAACATCAACCCATAGCCTGCAAAGACTTTGGAGGGGCTCTCGATGCGAAATAGACCAGTAAACCAGCCTTTGATGGTCTCGGCACCCGCGGAAATCTTGCGGCCTACCCAGACCAGCCCCGCTTCGATGCCCTGGGCCAGGCCACGCATAATTTTTTCCCCCCACTGCACCGCAGACTGCCCCAACAGCGCGAGGGGCGCGGAGACCGCCCGTATCACCCCTTGCATAATGCGCTCCACGCCCGCTCGAGCCTGCTCAAAATTGCCGGTAAACAGCCCAACTACCACGTCCAGCAGGCCGCGCACCACGTTCACGGTGCCTGTAAGGGCCTGCAAAATGCCTGATCCGATGCGGGCAAAGACCTTGATTGTAAAGGTTAGCAAAAAGCCGAGCACGAACCCAAAGGCGTAGCCCAGAGCGTCCAGTGCTCCGTGGCCGCGGCCCAACGCAGCAGCGATAAACTCTCCAATTGGGCCAAACTGACGCGCCAACCCAGCCACCGCATTTCTAAACTCGTCCCATCCCGCCGCCAGCGGAACCAGCGCCAGGCGCACCTGGTCACGGAAGGCAGCTATGCGCGACCACGCGTAGGCGAAGGCGGCGGCCAGCGCCAGTACAGATGTGATCGCCAAAATGACTGGGTTGGTAAGCATGGCCACCGTTAGGGCGCGAAAGGCCCCGGCCAGCGCCAGAATGCCGACCCTGGCTGCCGGGATGGGGCCTCCTAACAGCCGAATACGAACTATGGCCCTATCCAGCGCTCCGGCCAAGTCGTAGGCCCGGAGGATTGCTGCTTCGACGGCCTGGCGAAGGGATAATAGCCCGACCGAGGCCTGGCTGGCGGCAAACCCCAGTGCTCCTATTATCGTCACAGCCCCGCCTGCGGCCACGATCAGCAGCGCCAGCAGGGTTATGCTAAATCCAATCGCCCGGGTTGTGACGGGGAACTGCTGGGCGAAGTGAAGCACCGCGTCGGCTCCGGTGCGCAGGTGTGCCACGACTGCGCGAAGCGGGGGCAAGAAGACCTGCCCCACAGTTATCCCGATGGCATCCAGGTCGTTGCGGAGCAGTTGCAGCTGGTTGGCGGTGGTGGCCGAGCGATTGGCGAACTCGGCCCCCACACTCCCGGCATAGACCTGGCTATCGCCCACCAGGCGAAAGCCTTGCTCGACCAGCGGCAAACCCTTGGTCAGCCGTGCGATGTCGTCGGCATACTCCATACCGAACATCTGGCTCAACACCTTGAGCGGGTCTTTGGAGTTGTTGACTGTGCGGAGGAAATCTAAAATGGTCCCCTGGGCGTTGGTACGAATGGCTTTTTCAATGCCCTCGGCGGTATACCCAATAGACTCCAGGCCCTTGGTGAAATCCTTACTGCCCTCCGTCGCATTGGCTAGGCGGTTAATGAGTGCGCTCAGGCCGGTGGACACCACCTGTGGTGCCGTGCCGGTAGCGAGCATAGCTGAGCCCAATGCGGCCATTTGTTGACCAGTCAGTCCGACCAGCTGGCCTGCACCGCCCACCCGGCGCAAAACTTCCAGGATGTCTGGGGCCTTGGAGGCCATGTTGTTGGACAGATGGTTAACCGCGTCGGCCAACCGCATCACTTCGGGCTGTGCCAACCTGAATATGTTGCGCAGCTGCGCTAGGGTATCCCCCGCGTCTGCGGCGGCGATATCAAAGGCTACCGCCGTTTTGGCGGTATCGGCGGTAAACCCGGCCAACTCGTCAAGTGCGATACCGGCCTGCCCGCCTGCAGCGGCGATCTGGGTTAGCTCGGCGGCCGAGCGCGGGATCTGGCGAGAGAGTTGTACAAGCTGGTCTTGCAATACCCTGGGGCCCATCTCGGGGGTGAACTCGACTACCTTGCGTACATCCGCAAAGGCCGACTCAAATTCGATGGCTTTGGCGGTTGCCAACCCCAGCGGGGCAGCCAGTGCCAGCCCCACCGCCGCTATGGAAGCCCCCGCCTGCAACCGTTCAATGGCCGTATCAGCTAGGTTGGCTGCCCGCTCGATCCCGGTCAGCGAGCGCAAGACACCGTTGGCAGGCCCGGACAGGCGGTCTGCCAAATCCACCAGCACCTGCAGCTGCATCAACCGGTTCAATTCCTACTTCCCTCCCCGCGTTTGGCCTCGGGCTCGTGCAGTCGCTTTTCTAGCACCCGCTCGCGCTCGAGGGTAGCCTCGAGGTTGGCCTGGGTGATGGCATGGTTGACCAGCTCCTGCGCCAGGCGTTGGCCTAGAAGCTGCACGACCCGCTCGAGGGTCGGTGAAATGTCGGTGCTCATAAAACCTCGGGGCGCGGGGCGAGAAACCCACGGTCTTCAGCCGTGGTGGAGCAAGCTCTTGGGATAGCCCCGCGTGCGCCTGGTTTTGGCGCACAAAGCCGGGTGGTTGGCCGATTTGCTATAGTGGATTTGTGGTTTTTGCTGAGGCTGCAAGGCACTCCACCGGCGTACCGCCTATCGGGAGCGACGGCTATTTGCCCGTGACGCAAACCATTTCGCAGCAGGGACAACCCTGCTGGGCTGCTGTAAACCAGCCATACTTGGGGGAAGCGGTGCGTGCTAGTCTGCATAATCCTGTCCCTGAAAGCCCACTGCTTTAGCTGTGGGTTGTTTACCTGGGCCTCCAGTTGGAGGGAATCCGGGCCACAGTAGTCACCGTGTCCCAGCGCGATAGGGGGGTCAGCCGCAGGGCCGAGCGGCGACCAAACCACTGGCCTCGGTCGGCTCGAGTGTTCTCGACAACCGTCGGAATTCCACCGATTTCTCCGGCATAGATGCCGATGTGACCTTCACGATCCCGGGCCACCCGGGCACTCCTGGGCGGTTCGTCGTGGTGGGCGCTACTGAACAGCAAATCGCCCGGCTTGATGATCCCTAGCAACGCAGCCTGCTGGCTTGGGCTGGCCGGATCGTAGTCTGCCCTGGCGATGTCCCACCCAAGCCGATCCACCCCCAGCTCAATGTCGTGTGCCCATCGCGACTTGTCTGCATCAGCCTTGGTGTCATCCAGCACTCGGCTGTACAGGATCCAGCGATTGGTTGCGTAGACCCGCGCTATCACTTCAAACACAAAAGCGACGCACCAGCCGGGTGTGGCAACAAAACCGGGCAGCTCGCGCCGGACGGCTTGTAGGGCGGTTTGGGCAATTTTGCTCATGTTGGCCTCAAAAGTGAAGCCAGCCCCGCGAATCAGGGCTGGCTAGGTTATCGTTAGTTTACTGGGAAAGAGGGGGCTTGAGAAGGGAGAAAATGTTTGTGCCCCCGATTGTTGGAATGGGGGCTGTTACAGTTCGGGAACAATCGCGTCCAGATAGGCCGTTGGGAAGGTCGTCGCCAGGGGCTCGAACCAATTATCGAAAGCCATGTCGCCGGCCGCCCGCTTGGATGCCTGGGCAATACGCCGCGCTGCTTCGAGGTCTAGGCGTCCCGCTGCCCGCAGTTGACGGGCTTCGGCCTTCAGGCGACGCAGGTGCTCGATGTTGGGTTTGCTGGCGATCATAAGAGCTTTAGCTCCTCTCTAGCTGCCCTGATCATAGCATGTCCGTCGGGATCAAATACCCTTAATGCACCGGGATTGAACGTAAACGCAACAAAGCACTCACAAAAATATTCCTCCCAGTCGTAGGCCGCACGTTGGCTAATCCGGCCGCCCTTGGCGAACGCTTGCTCGATCCTGCCAAGCCAGCCTGAGCGCAGACGCAGATCCCCCAGAATGTGGTGTCCTACCTCATGCACCATCGAATATTTGATGGCTTGTATGGCGTCTATTGCGGTCTCGGAAAACGCGGCTAGTTTAATCGGCCTGAAGTCCTGCCTGTACGTGTCGGATGGGCGGCTGCTATGTACTGTCAGACGTTGTTCAATCTCATCGTACTGGCCTGCCAAAAAACCCTTCCTGGGTTGCGGTAGGGGCTTAAACGACAGTTCCGTTAGCGGTCTCGTTTTCAGGTATTCGGTCAGGCCGGCCTGGTTCAAACCACGCAACACCTCTTCGGTTTCGGATTTGGACAGCCTCGAAACCCCTTCTTGATACTGCACGCCCCTGCGAATTCTCTCCTCGCGCACTCCAGGCGCCGCGTCTCTACTATTTCGTTCGTAAGCAGCCCACAGCGCCGGGTGGTAGTCCTCCGGCCGTGGGCTCCAGGCCTCACGTCCTGGGGGGCGACCAAAGCCCTCGAGGGGGGGCTGGTCGGGGAGCGTCTGGGTTACACGGTTCTCGGCTTGTTGCACGCTAAATGTCACCAGTGCGGTACGACAGCGGAAGTGTAGCGGAGGAATATGGGAGTCCCAGAACGGATCTTCGGCAGCGCGGACGACCCCCCGCAGGTTGAGGCAGATCTTCGAGGTTCGCCCATCTAGCACCACCGCCAGCCCCCAGTAGGGGCGCTCTGCCCGCAGTTCGTCGGCGGCCTTCCAGCGTCCTGCGCCGTAGGCCAATTGCAGGTTGGTGTCAAAAATGTTTTGCAGCCGGTGTGCGCTCTGGCCGCCCCAGGATCGCTGGAGCCGGTCACTGAGGCGAGCCTTGAACTGCTCGAAGGTCTCGCCTTCGGCCAGGCCCGCATCCAGCGCGTCCATCACGCCCTGCACCAAGTCGAGCTGGGCCAAGCCTGCGATAAAAAAGGCCCGCTGTCGGGCGGTATCCGATATGGCTCGGTAGGCGGGATCCGTAAGCGGCAGCCGGGCCCTGAACCACGTGACGGCCCGGTCGGGGCTGATGGGGTCGGCATCTACGGTCCAGGGCATATTACGGATTGGAAGGGTGCACCGTGATCCGCCAACTCTCCAGTGTAGCGGTCTGGGTCGCAGTAGTCGTCGAGCTGCGCACACCCAGGGTAACCGTCTGGGTGCCAGTGAGGTTAGCCGTGCTCGTTTGCCGCGCATACCGGCTGGCCTGGGCACCAGTCAGGCCCGTGTTCGCAGCACCGGGCACGCTGCGATCGTTGCGCAACCACAGGTGGGTTAGGGTGGTGGAACTCACTGAAATCTTGCACTGCGTGTAGTGCACTGCTCGGTTGGATGCACTGGCGGCTGTTTTTGTGCCAGCAATATTGATCTCAAACGTCCCGTTGGGTTCAAGTGTCACCTCGCTGGACTCGGCGGTGTAGAACGGATTGTCGGCTCCAGGCCCACTAAATGCGGGCCAGATCTCCAGGCCCATAGAGTACCCAGCCCAGGTCAGGATTGCGCCCTGGCGATCTGTCAGACGTCCGTTAAATCTCCATGCTTCCCCCCGAATGACGATCTGGGGCACTTCGGGTATACGGTTGTACGGAGGGACGCTCATGGTTTCTCCGGGGGTAGGGGGTTGCCCATCAGGGTGCCCAAGAGCCAGCAGGGGAGCCCAAAGGCCAGCATTAACACCAGTGCGTGGCCTTGAGGCATGCAGACCTCCATCAAATGTCCTCCCGCTGGGCCAACATGCCCGCCATCTCGCCCAGCAGCCAGCCCGCCTCGACCAGGCGGCGCAGCCCCGACGTGTCGAGTTCCGGGAACAGCTCCACCAGCCGCTCACGTAAATGGTCCGGACTGTGTGCAGACTGAATGGCCTCGAGTAGACGGGCCAACGTGGGCGCGAAGGCCTCACGGCCTGCCTCGGTGGCCCGGCCAATCAGCTCGAAGATGTACTGCTGCCCATTCATCATGCCGGGGCGCAGTTCTCGCTCGAGGGCAGCTAGGGGTGTGCGGGCCTGCTGAGGGGCTCGCCGAGGCTCTGGTTGTTGTGGGTTTGCCCCCCCCAGTCTGATGAGTGTTCGTTCGCCCTCGGCGGGCTCTGGCACGCCGAATTTCTCCGCAATCCAGCGCTGGGAGATGGGGTAGCCCATCTGTTGCAGGACATCCAGGGTTTTGGCCTTCTCTGCGAGATCTTCGCCCTCTTCGATGATGCCAATAATCCTGGGGGCCAACTTAAGATTTTCGGGTTCTGCGTTAAATGCGGTAAAGGGCGTCGCCAGATCGCGGCGGATGGTGTCCGCGAGGGACTGTACATCCACCTCGAGCAGGTCGGTGCGGGTACGGCGGTGCTCGCGCCCCAGGGCCTGCGTGCCGTGCTCACCTTCGCCACTGGTTAGGGTTTGCCCCAGGGTGGCCAGGGTCATTTCGCGGTTGGCGATGTCATAGATACCACGATATACATCGGGGCCGCCGGTGGCGCGGGCCACCTGGATAATCTCGATCGCGGTATCCTTGCTGATGATGCCTGCAGCGTCGGTGCCCAGTGCTCGCACGGCCCGCTCGAGCGCGGCCATCTCGTCCTTGCCGGTAGCAGGGTCGTACTTGCCCAGCCGATAGGGCTGTCCAAAAACCTCCGCATACACCACCCAGTCTTTAACGGCATAGTGTTTGAAGAGGTACCACCAGGCATTGGTGCGCATCAACCCGGCTCGAGTGGGGCTACCGCTGCGGGCCTTGTAGCGGTGCTCGATGACCTGACCATAGGGCGGGATGTAGCCCTGGGGGTGCTCGAGTGAGCGAATTTTGAATCGCTTGTGCTCGAAGTCCCAGACCAGGAAGCGGGCCTCTATATGCTCGAGTTGTCCTGGAATCCACATGGAGCCGTCTCGCTGCCAGGCCATGCCTACCAGGCTTACGCCTTGGCCCAGGGCATCTTGCAGATCCAGCATCCACCCCACCCGGCTCGAGTTATCCCACCATTCCCGAAACGCGTCTGCCAGGCGTCGAGCCTGAGCGCTGTTATCGGCGGGCTCGATACGCCACTCGATCCCAATGGACGATAGCTTCCGATCCTGCATAACCTGGAACAGCTTGCCGTCGCGCTCTTCCATCTCACTGAATAGTTCAGCTTGCTGGTCGAGATAGCCGTCATCGGCCTCGTAAATGATCTGGGCTAGTTTCTCGGGCGTTAGACCCCGGCTGGGATAGTTCTGGTAGCGCTGCTCGAGGCCCACCACCGGGCTGGGTCGGGCGTTGTTGGGGGGCTTGCTAGATATGGGATTTCCAAACTGATCCAGGATGGGCATGGGCCTCCAAAGCAGGGCCCCCGCTCAGTGAGCGGGGGCTAGGTTAGAAACAGTATAACCCGTTGCTGGGGGTTGGGAAGGCGTTGCACGCTACGTGTCACCACCGACCAGCCCCTGCACTCTTTTGCGGGGTTGAAGGGGCTGAGCTGGTCTCCGGGCCTAGGTTGCCCCAAGCCCCAACTATTTTTGGCTCTGGTAGGACGTGGGGGGGTTTCAAAGCGTACCTTCCGGCTTGCCCTGAGGGTTGCTGAAGCGACTGCGCTGAATGGTGTGATATTCGATTGGCCCCCGCCGCCGCCCTCGAGCATGCACCGCCAGCGCTTTGGCCCAGAAGTGGTCGGCGTGGCCCGCCTCGTTTCGTTCGGCGTCGTAGCGTACATTCCCGGCGCTGGTGACGATGCGCTTGATGGCGTGCAGGCTCTGGCGCAGGGTCTGATCGTTGTACGGGATTCGCTCTTTCCTGTCCTCGAAACCTAGGCGCAGCGTCTGGGCTAGATCCGCCTTGGTCTCGAGGTTGAAATGTACGGGCTCGACCTTCCAACCAAACCGGCGGCGAGCCTCTTCAGCCAACATCTCGCCCATACCGGTCGCATCTATGCACGCCCGACGCACACGAGGCAGTAGAGAGGCCAGCACCTGGAGCTGGGCGTGGAAGGGCGTGTTGTGCAGCTCGATGATTTTGCGACACCAGGCCACGTCTCCCACCACCTCGTCTATCCAGATAACCGTGAGGTCGCGGCGGCGAGCGATGTCCATGCCCAGATAGGCATTTTCGGGATCCCATTGGTCGGATAGCGTATCCTCTACCTCGGCGGCCAGAATCAGGTCGTAGGGTAGGAACGCGGAGCCCTCATCCAAAAACTCCAGCAGATACTCCTGCTGCCAGGCCAGGGGGTCGTTGAGGGCAATTCTCAGCTCCTCGGGATCGATGTCAAGCCCGTCGGCTACTGCGTCGTAGATCGTAGTTTTGTGCTGGCTCCAACCCTCGGCGTTGAGCCACAACTCGGCAAACTGGTTGCCGCGTCCGTTTGGGGTACTGGTAATCCGTACCTTGTAGTTGGGGTTGCGTGTAATGATAGGGAAAACTGCCGTCCAAATACCCCTGGGATCTTTGTGAAAGGCAAACTCATCTAGGTTGAGGTTGCCCGAGTAACCCCTGGCCGTTGCGGGGTTGGCAGGCAGGAACAGGTGCCGAGAGCCGTTGGGGAGCCGATACTCAAGCTGCGTCACCCGCGTCTCGCCATCAAAAAAGTAGTCTTCCAGTGCCTGTGCCGCTATTTTATAGGCATCCAGGTGGAGCTTAACCTTCTCGGCCAGTTCCAGGCTCTGGCGCTGGCCACTAGACAAATGAATCCACAGGGTTTTGCGCTCGAGGCTGTCGTTCACGGTCTCCAGGGTAGAGGCAAAGGATTTGCCAACCTGGCGTGCAGCCAACCAGATTTTAAACCGGCTCCGATCTTCCACCCAGCGCTTTTGATACGGTAGCAGCATACTATTTACTCAGGCCGTAAATTTCTTGGCGGATGGTGGCCAGAACCTCGGGATCGAGGTTTTTAGCGGCTAGTTTGTGCTCGATCTTGTCGGCCACTATAGCGGCTTGGCCCTTGTTGAAGATTCGCTCGGCCTTCTCGAGCTGCAGGCTGGCCTGCACTGCCTTGACACCAGTCTCGAGTATCTTCCCCACCGCCCTGGCATCAATCTCCTCGGGGTCGAAGGTCTCGAGGAACCGCAGCAGTTTGTGGATCAGCACGTTTGTGAAGGCCGTTTGCAGGCTGAGCTGCTTGCCGGTGGATCTGCCGATGACCTCCATAACCTGCTGGGCCTCCAGGGCCGCGCCCAGCGCAGGCAGCAGGTGGGTGGTGCGGTGGCGTGAGAGGCCGCCCGCACTGAGCTGCTCCCCACGCGCAGCCGCCCAGCTCACAATGTCCTCTATGCGGTACGGCGAGCCGTCAGGCCTGCGGATATCGCCCAGCAGCATCTGATCTATCTCATCGCGCAGCGGCGACTGGCAGACCTTACAGCGGGTAGATTGCACATAGATCGCCACCGAGCCCCCTACCTGGGTACAATCCAGCCCAAAACTGTGGCGGTGGCCAGTAGGCCGTACAGTCCCCAACCCGGTTTAGCAGTGCGTTTGACCAGGAGTTTTTCCAGGTCTTCTAGCCGAGCCAGGACTCTGTTCTGGTTGGCTTGTGCTGATAGCCGCAGTGCGGTAATCTCCTCTCGCATTTGTCGCAATTCGTCGAGACTCACGAGCGCCTCCTGGGGAATACCACGCCGGGGTCAAGTAGGTCGCCATTGCATAAATCAATGCCCTTTGCCGTAATTTCTGCATATTCAAAGCCGCCGCGCCCGTCGTTGCGCCAGGCTATCTGTAAATATTCCTTCCCTGGCGCGCTTAGGTATCGTAGGATGGACTCTAGTTCATCATTCCCTGGCAGTTGATGAAGGCCTTCGAGCGTGAGCTTGAGCGAGCGCTCGGGCAACCGCCACGGAGCATCGGGATAAAGCGGTTTATCGTCCAGGCCAGTGGCAAACAGGTACAGCGCGTATAACACCTCTCCGCGCAGTATTTTAGTACGTTGGTTTCCAAGTCTTGGCATAACACCTCACGGACTGGGTATCGCGGGAATCTTGACCCCCATCAGCGCGGCGATTACGCCAGCAACGATCAGAGCGGTTCGCCAGAAGTCGCCCGCCCACCACCAGGGTGTCCGGCTTTTGGGTACGCGCTCCAACAGTTTTATGGCCAGCATCTTTTCGCGCATCTTGCGGATGCTCTCCTCTCGCTCGTGCGGGGCCGCCATAGCCAGCTCGTCCAGCAGGTCTTCCAGTAGTGAGCGTTCCAGATCATTCATTCCGCCCCAAACCAGTGCCCCCGCCGTATAGGCGGGGGCTAGGTTACTTTCAGTATAGCGGATTTTACTGGGCTTGACGGGCCGATGCCCCGTTGTGCCCCAGTGGTGACATTTAGCGTGACTCAATCCACTGGTTGGATCATATACAGGGCACGGTCGCCCACCTTGGCCCACCATACCCACGCTCCACGGTGACGGAACCAATTCCGCAGGACATGCCCGTCACGGGTCATGGGGCGGCCCCGCTGGCAGATGCCTCTGTATACCGGCATACAGCGGGCCTCAGCGTGCACCGCCGAATCAAACAGTTCGTGGTTCAGCATTTCTGACCTCCTTGCATGTGCGGCGAAGCCTGTGCGCAAGGAGACAGATTTGTTCGGATACGTTCGCGCGCTCAAAGCGCATCCGTGCTGCACGCCACCTGAACAGCATGTTCCAGCGGGGGGTGTTCAGGTGAGCGTTCAGGGTCTCGCGTTCGACGGGGGATAGCTCGGCCAGGAACGACTCGAGGTCGCGCCGCCAGAGGCGCAGTTCGTGCGCGGCAATGTGCGCAGCGGGCAGCTCCGGCACGAACACCGGCAGGTAGCTTGCCCGGTGCGGGTTGTGCCCCCCTAACACCTTCTGCCAGGACTTCATCCCTTTACTCGCCATCCACAGTGCCTTCATGACGTGTTCGGCCTGCCAGGCTGTTCGGTGAGAAATTGGGGTTGTTTATGAGTGTGTTTTTGGGTTTGGAGAGCGCATCTATGGGTTGCAGAGTGGGCTCAGATGTTACACGGGGATTATCGGCTTCTAGTGGAGTCGTTTGCAGCATTTGCAGTGTTTCACCCACTCTGCAAAGCTGCGAAGTGGGGTTGTGGGCGGGGGCTGTAGTGTTTTGTTGCGTGCCACTCGATTCTCGATCCACTCTGCAAAGCCGATTTTTATACTCAGGTTCAACATTGCAGGGTGGGTTTATGAGAACCCCACTCTGCAATGTTGTACTTGGGTCTAAGATTGCAGAGTGGGTCTGACCGCCCCGGTCTTGCATAATGGCCCTTATTAGGCTTTCGAGGTTGACCAGGCGCTTGCGTATATAGCCCCCACGTTTCCGGGGCACCTGGACTATTTGCGACTCCACCGCTGGGTTTTTGATGTACAACGCGATGGTTCGGATGCTTTTGCCCAGCCGCTCAGCGGCCTCGGTCAGGTTGACAAAATCAGCTTTAGGCATAGGCCTCCACTAGGCTGTTGGCTCCGTACGTAGCGTTTCGGAAGAAAAAAAATCCAGGCTAACGCCGTACGCAGCCGCAATTTTCTCGATGACATAAAACGATGTCCGTTTTCCCCTGCGCCCGGTCAGGATGTGCTCTATCGTACCCTCGGCTAGGTTGGCCTTGCGGGCCAACGTCCGTGGGGTATCTCCGTTTTCGTGCATTAGAAGCTCGATTTTGTCCTTCACGTTCAGATACCTCTTGGCAACATGTGGAGCATTACTACAATGCTACATGTATAGCCTACAAGTGTCAAGGATTTGCAAACCGCCCTAACAAAGCGGAAGCCTGCCGATCTAAAAGGGCCGTTCAACGACTGGATATACCAAAGCATGCAGGCTCGGGGTATCGAAACCTTAGAGGAGTTCTCACGGGTCTCCGGGATCTCCAGGGGTACGCTATATCACCTTGTTCGTGGCAGGGTATCCCCCAAAGGTACCTGGGTAAAACCATCTATTGACACGTTGCTTGCTTTGGCAGCAGTCTTAAACAGGCCTATCCAGGACTTTATTTTTAGATTGGAGCCTGATGCCCCCGGAGCCGATCATCTGCCGGTGATTGAGGGCGGGTTTATAGTCCCTGTGGTTGGGGTTGTTGGTGCGGGCCCAGGTCAGCTCGTGGCCCCTAACACCAAGAGTGTCTATGTGCCCTCTACTGTAGCGAAGGGGCGTTTATTGGAAGCCTATGAGGTTATGGGCGATTCCATGTGTGGCGGGAAGCGCCCTATATGCGATGGCGACATCGTGGTGGCCAACCGAAAGGACAAGGGGGTGAGCTAGCAAGTGGTGATAGCGCGGTTAACCGATGGTAGTTACGTCTGTAAGGCTCTCAAGGAAGAACGTTTTGGTCGGCGGTTGATGTCCATAAATCCCTTGTATACCAACTCGGCCCCACCCCTCATTCCCGCCGAGGACGTGGAAGAGATTATTGGTCGCGTGGTCTGGGTGCAGGGAGCTGTAGAACGTTTGGGGGGTTAGCGATGGAACGGGTTTTGTCTGTTCTGATTGTGTTTTTTGCGGTTGTGTTTGCCCAGCCCGCGACCACCCTTGAGGCCCTTTTTCGGCGTGCGGACCTGGAATATGTTAAAGAGAACCTGCCGAATGGCTATTCTGTGGATGTTGTGCGTAATAGTCGCGTAACCACAGTAGGCGTTTTTGCCGAGACGGCTGAGGGCCGGCGCTGGATTAATCAAATTTCTGTGGGTTTCGTACGACAGCCTGATGTTCCTGAGGCGTTGGAGGCGTTGGGTTTTGCGTTTGGTTTGCTCGGCACTGCGTGTATGGGCAGGTTCGATTCGAGGGCTTTGTCTGAGTGGATGGGGCGTTTGGATACCCGCAAAAGTGGTCGCTATCGGGCCACTTTTGGGACTGTTCGCGTGGAATACGTTGTTCAGTACTACGTTGGGGGTCTGGCCTCAGGACAGATTGTAATCTTTAGATCAGATACTCCCAACACCCCCGCGTGGCCCCGATTTTGTGTTGCAGCCTGAGCGGTGGGCTTATAGGTGTCACGGCCCACAGCGGCATGTTATATTAGTCCTAACCTAGCCAAGTCACCCCCAGGGTTTCCCTGGGGGTTTTGGTTTGGCGTCTTTGTATGAGGAGGTGGGTGGGTGTTGAACAGGTTTGCTTCAATCTTGGCAATTTCCAAGTTGGTCTACGCCACGGTGGGCCTGATCGTCTTGCTGATCGAGGACATCATGGATGGGCTGCCGGGGGCGCAAAAAAGGGAGGCCGCCATTGCCCGCATCAAGGAAGTGGTGACAGGCATCCTGGGCTTCTGGCCCGCGTTCATCCCCGACGTACTGCTAGGTATGGTCATTGACTGGGTGGTGAGTCGGTTTAACGCCGACGGCACCTTTCGTAAGGGTGGCGGCACTCAGGCTGGCGCCCCCGCTGTCTCTGCAGACGAACGGCTCTAATACATGGCTTTCACCCAACACCATCCGACTGGAGAACCGCGCCTACTGGCGTCTGAAGACCGGTTTGCCGCTAGACCTGTTCGACACCTTTCCTGAGGAGGTTCAATTTGCACACCCTGACCTATTCCGGCAGCACTTCGCCGATGTCCTTGGTGTCCGGCGGGCTGCCGCTTCGGATTCCACTCCACCCCTTCGGTGAGTTTTTTGGCAATGGACGGCGGTTTCTCTTCGATGAGGCCAGCCTGGCCGCGGTAAGGGAGCAGCTTGCCGCCCAGGGCCGTCCCTGGGTGCTCGACTGGCACCACGCCACGCTGCACGTCGAAGAGGGTAAGCGAGACAAGGCGCCTGCCGCCGCTTTTGTGCGCGATGTGGTGGTCGAGGACGGATATGTATATGGCCTGGTCGAGGAGTGGACAGCGGAGGGGGCAGCGGATGTTGCGTCGGGTGCGTATGGGTATATCTCCCCAGTCTTGCTACACACCGAGGATGGGCACATTGTGGGATACCACTCCCACGCACTAACCAACCGGCCCGGCACGCAGTGGCAACGTCGGATCGGCCTGGAGGATACAATGGACTGGCTCAAACAACTGTTGGGATTGGCCCACGATGCCACCGCGGAGCAGGTCAAGGCTGCTCTGGAGGCTCTGTTGGCCAAGGCCGGGCTGGGCGAACTGCTGGGGCAGGCGCTCGAGCTGGCAGACTTCACCCTCACCCCCGAGCTGCGGGGGCGGATCATCCGCCTGGCCGCGAGTGAGGGGGTGCTGGAAGAGATCAAGCACCTGCGCGGGCAACTCGAGGCCGACCGCCGCGAACGCGCCACCAGCCGTATCGCGTCGCTGGTGGAGGCTGCGCTCGAGGATGGCCGCATTCTCGAGTCTCAGAAGGCCAATTTCCTGCGGCTGGCGGCCTTGGACTACGAGGGCACTCGCGCCGCTCTGGAGGCTATGCCCAAGCAGGTGCCAACCAAGCTGCCTAAGGTGGGGCTCGAGGACGACCAGGCCCGCTCCCGACTCAACGACAGCGACCTGGTTGTTGCCAAAATTGTTGGTGTTTCCGAAGAAACACTCAGGACGTATGGAGGTGAGGATTAATGCCTGCTGCAACTGCTCCTCGTGACACTCCCGAGCGTGAGGGTTCTGTGGTGGCCGTACCGGTTAAAGCCAATACAAGGGTTTTTCAGGGCACGTTGGTGGTGTCCGATGCGGGATATGCCGCTCCAGGTCGTGCTGCACTCAACCTGCGGGTCATCGGTCGGGCCGATGAGACCGGCGACAACATCGGCGGGGCCAACGGGGCTATCAGCGTGCTGGTGCGTCGGGGGGTTTTCAAGTTCGACAACGATGTGGGCGATGCGATTACCCAGGCTGACCTCTGGGCTGATTGTTTTATTACCGATGACCAGACCGTCTGTCGCACCAACGGTGGTAACACCAAGAGCCGGGCCGGTCGCATCATTGACCTCGAGCCCGATGGGGTGTGGGTGGACACCCGCTAAAGGAGTGTACTTGTGATTATAACTGACGCCAATCTTGCCAGTCTGCGCCGCGCCTTCCGCGCCTTGGCCTACGAGAGCCTGGCCCAGGTTGACCTGCAGTGGGGCCAGGTCGCTATGATGGCTCCCAGTAACACGAGTTCCAACACGTATGGTTGGCTGGCCGACGTACCTGGAATGAAGGAGTGGGTGGACGAGCGGGACATCAAAAGCCTCAGCGAGTCCAGCTACACCATCAAAAACCGTGATTTCGAACTGTCGGTGGCGGTGAAGGAGAATGACATCGAGGATGACAACCTCGGGGTCTACTCACCCATGTTCCAGATGCTTGGCGAGGAAGTGGCTTATCATCGCGATCAACTCGTCTTTGATGTGCTAAAGGCCGGCTTCACCCAGCAGGGCTACGACGGCAAGACCTTCTTTGCCCCCGATCACAGGGTAGGCAAAGCCACCTTTTCCAACCGCGGCAACGTGGCCCTGACTGCTCTAAACTTCGAGGCCGCCCTGTCCCAGATGCAGAAGATGCCCAACGCATCTGGGCGCCCCATGCGGTTGTTCATGGGTACCGGTAACCGTGCTCCGCTGCTGGTGGTCGGGCCCGATTTGCGGGCCACTGCCGAGAGCATCGTAGCCCTGCGCACCTTGTCGGGCGGGGGCGAAAACCCCAATTACCAGAAGGCCCGCCTACTGGTGGTGCCCGAGCTTTCCGGTACAGCCTCTGCGTACTGGTTTCTGCTCGAGACCGGTCGCGCCGTCAAGCCCCTGATCCTCCAGGTACGTAAGGAGCCGCGCTTCACCGCACTGGATAGGCCCACCGACGAGAATGTGTTCAAGCGCAAGGAGTATGTGTACGGGTTTGATGACCGCAAAAATGCGGGCTACGCCTTCTGGCAGCTCGCCTATGGCAGTACTGGAGCCTAATCGAGAGAGTTATGTTCTCCATCGCTGATATTCGAGCAAACCTGGCCGAGGATGTGCTGATTTATCTCGTAGACGACGAGAACGAAAAGGCGATTACCCCAGCGGGGGAGGCTCGGATTGTCGAAGATATCCGCAAGGGGGTGGCTGAGGTCAACTCCTACGTGGCTCAACGCTACGCTCTGCCGCTGCCCGAAATCCCAGATGTGCTGCGAGACAAGGCGATGGATATCGTCAAGTACAAGCTCTTTTCACGGCGCGGCATCCGGCCTGGTACAGCCGATGAGACCATCCGCACCAACTACGAAGATGCTATTCGTTGGCTGCGCGACCTGGCGGTTGGCAGAACCAGCCTTACCTTCGGCAGTGGCGCGGGCTCCGATGGCCCCACCGCCCCCAGTGGGGTTGGGGCCGAAATCTCTGCCGATGATCGGGTCTTCTCGCGCAAAAAGCTGGGGGGTTTCTGATGCGTAAAACAGATTTGATTGGGGTGGTGGCCGGTAAAACCGGTCTGTCTAAGCGCTCTGCGCAGGCAGTAATAGATGCGTTCGTCGGCTCCGTGCAGGCTGCCCTTGAAGAGGGCCTGGTTGTGCGGGTAAACGGTTTTGGCACCTTTGAGGTGGCAGATCGCAAGGAGCGTTTGGGTGTGCGGCCTGGCACCGCAGATCCGATCGTAATCCCGGCCAGGCATGTGCCGGTGTTCCGGCCCGCCAGGAGGCTCAAGGACGCGGTGAAGTAGTTGTGGGAGTGCGAATTAAGGGCGATCTGCAAAGGCTAAACCGTATAGTAAGGCGGTTTAGCCAGGTTCGCCTGGATCGGGTGGCGTCCAGTGTGGGGGAGGCGCTGGTCTCCTCCACCATCCAACGATTTGATGAGCAGGCGGGGCCGGATGGCCGCCCCTGGCCGCCCCTGGCCGCCGCCACCGTAGCTCCCAGGGCCAACGATTTCACCAAATCTGGGCGATTGCGTAAGGGGGTAGAAGAGCGGCTGCAGGGTCGAAAAATCCTTATTCGGTCTGCACGATTGCGCAATAGTATCTCCTATGTGCGGGAGGGCACCAGGGTGATGGTGGGTACCAATGTGGTGTATGGGCGCATCCATCAGTTGGGTGGTCAGGCTGGACGGGGCAAGAAGGTCAGTGTGCCAGCGCGACCCTACCTGGGCATCTCTCGCGCTGACGAGGTCGAAATTCGCCGCATCCTCGAGGAGGAGTTGGGTGGTTGAGCTGGTACGCAACCACCTAAGCAGGGGCCTGGTGCAAACTGGGCTGATTGAGCGCTATATCCGGCAGGAACAGCGCAGCAGGGGCGAGGGATATCCCTCCGACTTAGCCGCCTATCTGTACCCCCTCCAGGGCAGCCTGGAGCGGGCCGGAAAGCGCTTATCTATTGAGGTGGGGGATAAAACCCGGCGCTGGTTGTGGCTTGGACAGGCCGTCATACGAGTGGAGTTGTACGCCCGCACCGAGCGGGAGTTGGGCCAAATCCTTCAAGGGTTTTTGGCCTGGCTTTTCGATCACACCCTGGTGGACGGCTCGGGCGTTGCATTTGCCATTCCCGCTGCCGGGGTGAGGTTTTCCTATCAGGATGAAGAAGGCGTCCTTATCGCCCAAAACGGGATCTGGCTCGAGATCCCGGTCGAGATCGGCGTATACCGTGATACTGCGTGGGTGCCCATCTCGGTTGAAATCGAGCGCGAAATCGAAGGAGGCGCAAGTGGCGAATAACAACACAACGCAGTCCG
Source organism: Meiothermus sp. (assembly GCF_037443965.1). Lineage (GTDB taxonomy): Bacteria > Deinococcota > Deinococci > Deinococcales > Thermaceae > Meiothermus. The sequence goes on along the minus strand of NZ_JBBINI010000021.1, from coordinate 10,024 downwards.
CCGCCGATCTCCCCACCGTTGAGCACCTGGCCGAGCAATACGGGATTCCCGCCTGGACCCTGGCGGGGGTGCGGGTGCGCGAGGGGTGGGCTGTTGGAGCTCGGTTGAAGGAGACGGAGTTTACGCAGGCTGTGGAGCGGTTTTTGAAGAGCCCGACTGACGGGCCATTGCCCGCCCGGAAACGAGGTGATGCATGAGTCTGCCAGGTGTATATCCCGTCATTCAAGATGGTGGACTGGGGGTTGTAGCCCCCTCTGGCGATGGGCAGCGCGTCGTGGTAGGCGTATCCTCGGCTGGTCCCCTCAATCAGTTGGTCGGCCTGGCCGATCTCGGCCAGGTGCCTTCCGTTTTGGGTAGCGGACCGCTGGCACGGGCCGTGGCCGACCAACTCGCTTATGGGGGTGGCCAGGTCTACGCGGTACGGGCCGCTGGGGACGTGGCTGGATCGGTGACGCCGGGTGCGGGCAACCCCTCCAACCCTGCTGTCACTACCGCTGGTAGTCCGCTCGATAGCTATGAACTGGTGGTTACTATTACCAGGGCAGGAGCAATCGGTACATCGGCTTTTGTCTATAGTCTGGACGGTGGGGATAGTGTGAGTGTGGAGATTTCCACTGCGGCCACTTATGCGCTCCCCGGCACGGGTCTCACCCTGAACTTTGCCGCAGGCGATTATGTGCTGGGTAACGTCTATATATTTACCGCGACGGCGCCCAGAGCCTCTGTAAGCAGCGCCCAGGCCGCCATTCGGGCGGCTCTCAACTCGGCGCTCCTGTATGAATACATCCAACTCGCTCAGCCTTCTGATGCGGCAATGTGGGCCACCCTGGATGCCCTCGCGCTTGAAGCCCAGAATGCCTTTCGCTACATCTATTTTGTGGCTGAGACTGTCTCTCCTGGGGCAGATGCCGATCTCTGGGTCAACACTCGCCTGACCGAAAAGGCATCCTTCTCTTCTAAACACGTCCAGATCGTGGCGGCCTGGGGAGAGGTGGTAGATACATTGAGCGGCCGGTTGGAGGTACAAAGCCTGGCCTCCCGGATCGCCGCTCGATCCAGTCGTAATCCGGTACATATCAAGGTAGCGTGGGTACAGCAAGGTTCACTCAGCGGCCTGGTGGTACCGGCCCCTTTCAATTCCGGCCAGTACGGTAAGGCCACCTTGTTCAATAACGCCCACAGCCTGGCCCTGGACAACGCTGGGTTCACCACGATCTACAAGCTTATTGGCCGCGACGGTTGGTTTGTGGTAGAGGATCGCATGGCTGCCGCGCCCACCAGCGATTACAAGATTGTGCCGAATCGCCGGGTGATGAACAAGGCCACCACGCAGGTGCGGCAGGCCCTGTTGGATTTTGTCCAGCAAGGGGTAGATCCTACCGATCTGAACGCATCCCTGGCCGCCCTGGTCGCCCGCGCCAACACCCCGCTGCGCTTGATGCAGACAGGCGGAGAAATTGTGCGGGGTCGGGTGGTCATTCCAGCGGGACAGGACATCCTGGCCAGCCCGTCGTTACGTGTCCAGGTGCGCATCGTGCCGCTGGGCTACCTGCGCGAGATTACCCTGGATATCGGCTTTGAAAATCCCTTTTTGGCGGCCTGACGGAGGTGATGTATGATTAACGGTAGGTACTACGATTGGGAGCACATCACCATCAACCTAAAGGGTCGCACCCTGGTGGATGTAAAGTCCATCAACTATGGCGATGAGCGCGGAGCAGAAAAGGTGTACGGCAAAGGACTCAAACCTCGCGGTTATCGCCTGAACCGCTATAGTGGCAAGGATGGACAGCTCACGGTGCTGCGCGAAGAGTACGATCACATGCTCGAAGACTCAGAAATTCAACAGAAGGGGCTCTACGGTATTGACCCTTTCGAGATTGTCGTCTCCTATGACAAGGGCGACGGGAATCCTAAAACCGATGTCCTCCAGGACTGTATTTTCGTCGAGCGAGACTTCGATAATATCGAGGAAGATGGAGACGAAATGACTGTCACTCTAGGCTTCCAGTACCTGGGATTGCAGTCCAATAACCAGGACGCCCTTTCCGAGTAACCTTGGGAGGTAAAAGATGGCCGATAAACCCGCCGCATTTCACACGTTCGAGGCACCTGAAGGTAGGGTCTATGCCTTCCGTAAACCGACCACTGCTCAAATTGATGTATTGGTTGCTAAAACCCGCAAAAGCGCCATCCAGGCCACCACCAACTTCACCCTGGCGATCGTAGAGCCCTCTCAGCGCGCCGAGTGGGAGGCATTGTTGGTAGAAAAGCCAGGTTACGCCAGCGATGTCACTGAGTCGGTGATGGAAAAGCTGGGTTTTCCGATCAGGGGCTGATTTTTGATGACCCCCTCAGCCCCTTTGAGCAGTACACTGCGCTTATCGAGCACTGGCTCTGCCAACCAGCTAGCCTCGACCTGGACGAGTTCCGCAACCAGGCGCGTAGAGCACTCTGGTTAGAGCGCCGATATAATCCCCAATCCAAAAAGGCCCCGAGGTAGGGGCTTTTTTATGCATAATTGCTTCTTTTATACACTAATGAGAGGTTCTCATTTATTATTACATCGTATCAATCGCCACTCATTTTTTTCAGAATGCTCTCAAGATGACATTTAGCGTGGAGCGTCGTGACATTTAGCGTGGAGCGAAATTCGCCTTGGTGACATTTAGCGTGCACCGTGTACCAGGTTCAGTTTTTTCCAGTTAACGCCCGCTGGATTCCCCTCAGACACGCATTTATTACGGCTTATTCCGCTTTATTCCGGCTATTCCGCGTATGACAAATAGCGTGAAGCGGTACATCCAGCGGGCAAGGTTGCCTGGCCGGAGGTGCTCGAGGTGCTCAAGCTGGGCTTCTTCACCGCCCTGCGGGTGACCTTCTTCGTGCTCCTGGTCACGCTGATCTGGCTGCCCATCGGGGTCTACGTGGGCCTGCGGCCCCGCCTCACCCAGTGGGTGCAGCCCCTGGCCCAGTTTGGCGCGGCTTTTCCGGCCAACCTGCTCTTCCCCCTCTTTGTGGTGGCCATCGCGCACTTCCGGCTCAACCCCGAGATCTGGGTCTCACCCCTGATGGTGCTGGGGGGGCAGTGGTACATCCTGTTCAACGCCATCGCGGGCAGCGCGGCCATCCCCAACGACCTCAAAGAGGCCGCCCGTCTCTACGGCCTGCGGGGGTGGAACCGCTGGCGGCGGCTGATCCTGCCGGCCATTTTCCCCGCTTTCGTGACCGGGGGCATCACCGCCACCGGCGGTAGCTGGAACGCCAGCATCGTGGCCGAGGTGGTGCAGTGGGGCGATACCACCCTGGTCGCCACCGGCCTGGGGGCCTACATCGCCCACTGGAGCACCGGCGAGTTCAACCCCCACGTGGGGCTGGGCATGCTGGTGATGGGCCTGTGGGTACTGGCCTACAACCGGCTGATCTGGCGGCGGCTCTACCGGCTGGCCGAGGAGCGCTACCGGCTGGACTAATCCCGGAGGTATCCATGCAAACCAACCGCAAAACCTTGCTAGAGGCCCACAACCTGACCAAAACCTTCACCACCCCCGAGGGCAAGCCCTTTGGCGTGCTCGAGGACATCCACCTCGAGCTCCAGGAGGGCGAGATTGTGGCCCTGCTGGGCCGCAGCGGCTCGGGCAAGAGCACCCTCTTGCGCTGCCTGAGCGGGCTGTTGCGGCCCTCGGCGGGCGAGGTGCGCTACCGGGGCCAGCCGGTGCAGGGGCCCATGCCGGGCATGGCCATGGTCTTCCAGAGCTTTGCCCTCTTCCCCTGGCTCACCGTGCAGCAAAACGTGGAGCTGGGCCTGGAGGCAATGGGCATCCCTGCCCCCCAGCGCCGCCAAAGGGCCCTGGAGGCCATTGACCTGGTGGGGCTGGACGGCTTCGAGAAAGCCTTCCCCAAGGAGCTCTCCGGCGGCATGCGCCAGCGGGTGGGCTTTGCCCGGGCCCTGGTCACACAGCCCGAGGTGCTCTTTATGGACGAACCCATGAGCGCCCTGGATGTGCTCACCGCCGAGACCCTGCGCCTCGAGCTTTTGCACCTCTGGCAGAGCGGACGTCTCCCCCTCAAAGGCATCCTGCTCGTCACCCACAACATCGAGGAGGCGGTGCTGCTGGCCGACCGCATCCTGGTGCTCTCGAGCAACCCCGGGCAGATCCGGGCCGAGATAGCGGTCACCCTGGGGCATCCGCGGGAACGCGAAGACCCCGCCTTCCAGGAGCTGGTCGAGGAGATCTACCGCATCCTGACCACCCGCCCGGCCCCTGAGCGGGCCACGCTCGAGCCCCTCACGCTGGGCCACCGCCTGCCCCAGGCCCCGGTGGGGGCCCTCACCGGGCTCTTAGAACGGGTGGCCGAAGGCCCCGACTACGGCAAGGAGGATCTGCCCCGCCTGGCCGAGGAGATGCACCTGGAAGTAGACGACCTCTTCCCCTTGCTGGACGCCGCCGAACTGCTGGGCCTGGCCGTGCTGCAGGCCGGCGATATCCAGCTCACTGCTGAAGGCCAGCGCTTCGTAAAGGCCGGCCTGGAGAGGCGCAAGCACATCCTCGCAGAGCGCCTGCTCCAGCAGGTTCCTCTGGTCGGGCATATCCACCGGGTGCTGCACACCCGCCCCACCGGGCGGGCCCCTGAGGAGCGCTTTTTGCGCGAGCTGGAAGACTACATGTCCACCGAGGACGCCGAAAAGGTGCTGGCCACAGCCATAGACTGGGGGCGCTACGCCGAGCTGTTCGAGTACGACTACAACACCGGCCTGCTCTTCAGAAGCGAGGAGGCCGCCAGCCCGGCGGCTGGGTGATGCCAGGCCGGGGTAGGTATTCCCCTATCTACCCCGGCATTCGCCGAACCCAGCTTGGATTCAACAGGCCGGTATCACTTGATGCACACCGGAAGCTCGAAGCGCTGAGACATGATCACCGGTCGCGGCCAGGCGCTGGAAGTAAACCCGTCCGAGACCTCGAGGTAGGCCACGAACTGCTGCTTGTAACCCGGACAGGTGTTGATCGAGGGGAACAGCGCGGCCAGGTTGGGAATGGTAACACTGGGCAGGGTCGCGTTGAGGCGCTGCCCAAAACTGTCGGTGGTGATGTTTACTCTGCCCGAACCCCCAGGCACTGCTTTCTTGGGGCCGGGATACCCCCCCACCACCTCGGCAATGTACCAGGCGTAGGCCAGGGTATCGGTATCGGCATCGAAAACACTGCCTTCCAGCACGATATTGGTGCTGCCAAGCGTGGGGTTGGCAACTTTATCCTTGGCAAAAGTCGGTACCGGACGGGTAATTTTGGCCAGCGGCGGTTGGTTGGTGCGGGGTGGGTCGGGATCTCCCACATTCACCAGCACATACTTATCCACCGCGACCCCCTGGGGGTTGGTGTATTTGAAGGTAATGCGCCGCCAGCCGGGCTGATTACTCAGGCGCATGCGCGTGGCGCAGCCGAGGCTGGGTACTTCGTCGCCCATATCGGCGTTGGTATCGCGGTTGCGGCTTCGCCACTCACCACGGGTACAGTCGGGCACGCTCAGCGTTTTATCTTCCCAGACGGCCTGTAAGAACAGGTAGCGGCCTGCGGGTACGGCCTTAGCCTGCGGCAGTGTGGGGTTGAGGCTGGGCAGCGGCTGGATGATGTGGATCAGCGGGGGGATGTCCTGCACGGTCAGGGTGGTGATGACGGTGGCGCTCAGGTTCAGGGAGTTGGTGGCCCTGGCCGTGAGGGTGCGGGGGCCCAGGGTAGAGAAGGTGTAGGAGACGCACTTGCTGCTGGTAGGCGCGGTGCCCAGGGAACCATCCGAACTCGAGCTTATCTGTACCGGCAGCGGGCCATCCTGCGGATCGAAAGCCGTGGCGCAGATGTAATAGGGCCGGTTGATAAACGGGCCGCCCTCGAAATTAACCGAACTCCCACCTCCAAAAACCACCGAGGGCGGGCCCGGCTGGGCCTGGGCAATGGTACCCAGTTTTTCGTTGAAGATCTCGAGGTCGGTATCCAGTCGGAAGAGCCAGAGGTCGGCATGGATGCCGATGCTGCCCTTGACCCCGGCGTCCAGCTTCCAGACCGGGTTGCCGGGCACGGTGGCGCTCAGCTCGAGGTACGCCCCCAGCTTGGCATAGGGCCCCACCAGGCCGTACAGCAACACATCCACCTTGCCGTTCATGGAGCCGGTGACCTTCAGGGTGCTGTTGGCCTGGGCGATGCCGGCTTCGAACTTTTTACCCAGGCTCGAGCAGTCTCTGAAACCCCCCTTGTACTCCAGGCAGGCCTGCGCGTTGAGCTCCTCGCTGGCCCCCAGCACCAGGTTGGCCGAGACCGTACCCTCGGCGCTGATGGTGATGTAGAGGTTGGGGACAAACACCACCGGCACCGGCCCCACCATCACGGTGATGGGCTTGAAGGTGTATTTGGTAAGCTCGTACTCCTTCTTGATGGTCTTGCCCAGGGTGGAGAAGATCTTTACACTGGCGTTGTGCTTGATGCCATAAGCCGCCTTGAAGTAGACCCCGTTTGGATAAACCGGAACGCCCAGCACCTTTTTCCAGGTAACACCGGCCGAAAAGCCGTTTTGCAGGTCAAATAATACATTGCCCTCGGCCCGCACCTGATCCAGTGTGGTGGAAAGGTTGCCGTCTTCGTCGTAGATGATTTCGTTGAAGGTAAAGTCGAGGACATTCATGGGCTGCACACCTGGCTGGGCCTGGTAGCGGGTCTGGCCGTTGGCAAACCGAACCCCTGGAGAAAGGCCCTCGGCCTGGACTAGGTCTTGGGCCCCAAGATTCTTCTGGAAGCTGGCCTCGCCCTCGGTGATGGCCTCGGCCAGGCTGGCCTCCTCGGCCTCCACCACCACCTGCTCGCTGCCTGCTGTAATTTGCTTTACCTTGAACAAAAAGCCATATGGTGCGTTGGGGCCCGGCTCGCTGGCCAGAATCTGACCGACCTCGAGCTCCCCCAACTGCGGGCTGCCCGCCTTGAAGGTTAGGGTGGCCTGGCACAGCGGGCGGCTCGGGTTGGTGTACTCGAGGCACTCGTTCAGGTTGTTGATGACCAGGCCCTCGAGGCTCTCGCGGGTCTCGGGGCTCAGCACCCGGGTCTGCGGGGAAATTTTGGGCTCGATAAATGCTGGCTCCTGAGGCCCCCTCCCGCAAGCTGCTAGAACTCCTGCCAAAAACAAAGCAATTAACGTTCGCATACCCCTCCTCTCTTACGCGATGGAGGTAAGGGCGGAAAGTATGCAGAACCCCATCACGTACCACAAAAAACCCAGTACCAGGTACCAGGCCGTGGTACAGCCATAATAAACGCGCATTACATCTTCCCCTGTTGCACCCAACCCAGGCAACGCATAACGCATACCCGGTTCAAACAACTTACCCGCGCTGACAAGAGCTGGGTGAAACCCCGAACTTTAGGCGCTGGGGGCCCGTGGTTTCGGCCCATAAAGACGCGCCTTCCTCGGGCCTGGCAGTTCGTCTCATATTGCTTGGAAAATGCAGAAACAGCCTTTCTGGAGGTGGTACTCACACCGTTCATGGAGCGTTAAGGGGTGTTTCGTTAATCTCCGGGCGTGCTCGAGTATGGCACACTACCTAAAAAGGGGGAAAAGTATGAAAAAAACCTGGATGGGACTGTTGGGCGCGGCGGCTTTGCTCATGAGTGCCTGCGGGCCGGGCGGCGGGGCCGGAACCGGCTGCGACCCCAACGGCACGGGCGACTTAGTGGTAAATGTAAGCGGACTGCCAGGCGGGGTGAACGCCAAGGTCAGCGTGAACGGCCCCTCGGGCTTCAGTCAGAACCTCACCGGCAGCCAGACCTTCACCGCCACCGCCGCCGGCACCTACACCATTAGCGCCGATAAGGTAGCCAACACCGACCCCCTGATCCGCACCGCCTACAGCGCCAGCGTAAACAGCAGCCCGGCCTGTGTGCGCAACGGACAGGCCACCACCGTTAACGTCAACTACAGCCCAATTCCCAGCAGCAACAAGCTCTGGATGGTCAACGGCAACCCGCCCAGCGGAAGCACGCCCCTGCTGGGCTTTGCGGCCTCACTCCTGGGCAGCACCGCCACCCAAAGCCCCAGCGTGAGCGCCGGTACCGTCGCCCTGCGCGACCTCACCTTCGATTCAGACGGCAACCTCTGGGGCATCGGGGGCACCACCGTAGACCCCAACCTGGTGCGCTACCCGGCTGGTGTGCTGGGCAGTTCGGGCAGCAAGACCCGCGACCGCAGCATCAACATTGGTGGGTTTAGTTGCTCCCCTGGGCCCGCCCGGCTGGCCTTCGACGCCAGCGGCAACCTGTGGGTGAGCATCCCCTGCGCCAACAAGGTGGTGCGGGTGGCGGCCAGCCAGCTCAACGCCTCGGGCACGGTTACGGTCACGCCAGCGGTGGAGATCACCGGCCTAGACGCGCCGGAGGGACTGGCCTTCGACGCCAGCGGCAACCTGTGGATTGCCAATGCTGGCGCTGCGCGGGTGGTCAAGTTCAACGCCAGCCGGCTCAGTGCCTCCACCAGCGGCCCCGACCTGACCATCGAGTCTAAAACGCCTTCACCTGTCAACACCCTGGGCGCCACCTTGCTGGCCTTCGACGCCGGCGGCAACCTGTGGGTGATAGATCCTGGGCTCAACATCCTCTACCGGCTCACGCCCAGCGACCAAGGCGGCAGCGGCAACAAGACCCTGACCCCGGGCATCCAGGTGAGCATTCCGGTGGGGGCCGTGCTGGAGGGCATGGCCTTTGACGAGGGTGGCGGGCTATGGATCACCTACTCGGCAGGTAAGTTCGCCCGGCTCTCCCCTGCCCAGCTTGGCACCAGCAGCACCTCGGGCAGCCCCACCATCCCCGAGCGCATCATCACCAGCAGCATCGGCAGTGCAGGAGGCCTGGCCCTCTACCCGGCCCCGGCAGGCCTGCCGCTCTTCCACAAGCTGCCATAGGAGCGGTCACAAGGGAGTCTCGCCATTCACTTTAGGATTCAAAAGCTGCTTTTCTTAAGCGCAAATTGGATAGTCTGGTCATGCCCAGAGTAAGCCAGCAAAAAGGCCCCCGCAAAGCGGGGGCTGTTGGTTACAAATGGAAGTTCGCATGGCATTGTTTTGCTACAGTCGAACTATGTAATACCGTTTCCGCTTGAATCCTTCACCGTAGGACGCAGTCAGAGGTGAAGGATTCAAGCCGACCGAAGGGAGTAGAAAAGCATTTCGGTAGTATCGTTTAGGCTTGCCGAAGTGAACGATACTACCGAAATGCGTATAACAACCGTTCATGGGGTGTTCAACCCGGCTCTTCTACACTTCGGGCAACTTCGGGAAACCCGAAGCCCACTATGGAGGAAGACCATGAAACATCTTTGGAAGTTGGCTCTGGCAAGTACGCTTCTGGTGCTAGCGGCCTGTACCACAAACCCGCCCGAGGAAACCCCAACCTTTACCGCAGGCTCCCACCCCGGCTATGACCCAGGCCGCAAGGGCGAGGTGAAAACCATCACCATCAGCGGCAAGCCCTTCACCTACGAGGTGATTGACGGCCTAGCAATTTACCAGGGCGATATGATCCTGGGAACCGAGGCCCAGGTGGCGCAGATGGCGGCTCGAGCCGCCGAGTCGGGCATCAAGCCCCAAGGCGTAGGCTGCTCGGAGGGGTTCGGGGGCGACTTCGGCTGGAGCTGTACCCGCTGGCCCGGTGGGCGGATACCCTATACCTTCGCCAACGACTGGGGCAGTGAGGCCGACAACATCACCATGCGCAGGCGCATCCTGCAGGCAATTGCGCACTGGGAGGAACACACCAATCTCGACTTATACGAAGACCCAGGCGGGCCCAACAAGCTGGTCTTCAAGAACTCCCGGGGGTGTTCCTCCGTCGTCGGGCGGCGGGACGATGTCTTCAACGAATCCCTTCGTGTGCTACCTGCAGTCTACCCTTCCACCCCCGCCATCCTGAGCAGAAGACGGCTGCGGATGAGGTTGTGCACCAGCAGAATCAGGTTCACCCGCGCCAGGAAACCTGCAAACGACCGGGCC
>NZ_JBBINI010000020.1:0-66795 GCF_037443965.1 Meiothermus sp. | reverse complement strand
GCAGTCAGAGGTGAAGGATTCAAGCCGACCGAAGGGAGTAGAAAAGCATTTCGGTAGTATCGTTTAGGCTTGCCGAAGTGAACGATACTACCGAAATGCGTATCAAACCCGAATCCCGCCGGGTTGCTCATAGAAGGGGATGGCCTCGAGACAATCGGGTTTCATCTGGATTCTGAGCTGGATTTCGATCATGTTGGTTGCTAACAAGCCGTAGTTCAGCAAGCCAGCCTCAGGTACCCACCCGCAACATCTCGGCAAAATGGGGGGAAACCGGCAAGCCCTCGCGCTCCATGCGCACCCGATACTGCTGGAAGAGGCTCCTGGCCTCGGGCTCTTGCCCCGTCATCATCAGGGTCTGTATGAGTTCGGCGTAGGCTTCCTCACGCCAGGGGTCTAGGGTAAGGACACGGCGGTAGGCCTCGAGGGCTTCGCGGGGCTGTCCCAGAGCCAGGGCGATCTCGGCCACCCTGAACCAGGCCCCAACAGCCCGCTCGCGCAGGTAGCTGCGCTCGAGTTCGGCCCAGTCGGCGTAGGGTTCATCGGCCAGAAAGTCCCCCTTGTACAGGGCCAGCGCCTGGCGCAAGAGCTCGAGAGCCGCAGCCCCCTCTTCGCGCTCAGCCTGCCGCAAAAGTTCCTCGAAGCGCTCCACATCCACAAAATAGGGTGCCTGGAGGGCCAGACGGTAGCCCTCCCCTTCCCGCACCACCACCTGGGGCTGGCTGGGTTCCGGCTCCAGGGCCTGGCGCAGATCGTGTACCAGCACGTGCAGTCGCCCCTGGGTCTGCTCGGGCTCCTCTCCCGGCCAGAGATGGGCGCACAGCTCGTCGCGGGTGAGGGTCTGGCCGCGGTAGGCCAGCAGCAGCTTCAACAGAGTGAGGGCCTGACGGCGGCCAAAGGCTTTGGTCGAAAGGGTTTCACCGTCCCGGCGTACCCGCAGCCCGCCCAGGGTGAATATCTCCAGCCGAGGGGCTCCCGTAACCGCCTTGGCCTTGGGCCAGAGCACCCCGGCACCCAGCCGAAGGAGCCACTGCAAGGCCGCCACCGCCCGGCCAGGGGGCTGGGGCAGGCGGGCAAAGTGAAACTGCTGCACGCCCATCACCCTGGCACCCGACCAGAGCGGCAGGCAGTAGCGGGGCCGCCCATCCTGGACGTGGGGGCAGGGCTCGAGGCCCGTCTTGACCCCTTGAACCCGGCCCTGCCAGACCCCACACCGGGCCAGGTGTGGGCAGGCCGCCGCGGGCCGCCCTTGGGAAAGATTGCGCCCATCTTTCAGCGCCAGCCACACCCCCGAGGCCCCGCTCAGCTCTATAGCCTGGCCCAGCAGTACCTCGAGCCCCTCGGCTTCGGCGCCGCGGCGTAGGGCCTGGGCGATGGCGTGCAGACTGTTCTCGCCCAGTCGGGTCAGCACCGTGTACAGCGAGGCCGCCAGCACCGGCCCCACCAGGTTGAGCGTCTGCAAAAGGGCCTGGTCTTCCACGTCCGGGTCGCGGCTGGCCAGGTTGAGCACCCCAATCAGGCCGTGGGGGAGCTCGAGGGGGTAGCACACGTAGGTTTTGTAGCCCAGCTTTTTGACCTTCTGTCGCAGATAGCGATCGTCGGCGGCCAGGTCATGCGTCACCAGCGCCCGGTGGCCCAGCGCCACCAACCCCGGATAACCCTCGCCCCAGGCGAACCAGGGCTTCTCCATAAAGGCTTCGCGGTGTACGCCGTCGTAGGCGGTAAGCACCAGGTAATGCTCCTGGGGGTCGGTCAAGAATAGCTCGGCGGCCTCCATGCCCAGCCCCCTGCGCAGGACAGACAGAAAAGCTTGCAGCGTCTGGAAAAAGCGGCCCGGCTCGGCCGTTAGCCGACGGGTAGCCCAGGCCAGCGAGGTAAGCAGGTCACCCGGCTGACACCCGGCACTGGCCTTGAGTTCGATTCGAACACCCTTGTCGGCATAACCCTGGCACCAGAGCCGCCGGCCCTGCCAGGTCAGGGGCGTGCTGGCCTGGTAGGCCCCGTAGCGAATCTCCCGCTGTACCGGACAGCGCGCGCACAGGGGACGCCCAAAGGGGTCGGTGCCCCCAACCACCTCGGCACAGGGTTTGGACAGCACCGCCGAGGCAGGTAGGCCAAAAAAGTTGGCCGCATCCCTGTTCCAGGCGATAATCCGCCCCTGTTCGTCGAGCTGCCAGTGCACCGGGTTCATAGCTCTTTCTCCAAATTAGGAAGTTCGGATGGTGCAAATGTCCCAAGCCTGTAAGTGGCCTGTAAGACCCCAGACCCAAGCTAGGGTTGTATGGCCGAACCCACCCCCCGTCATCTGCCCCCACCCAAGTCGCCGGTGTACCTGGTGCTCTTGTGGCGGGACGAGACGGGTCGCTGGGAGGGCCGGATTAAAGACGCCAAGACCGGGGCCGAACATCCCTTTTACGCCATCGAAGAGCTCCTGTCCTGGCTGGAGAACCACAACCAAAGGAGGCTGGCATGAAACGACGACTGGTTGGCTTGGCCGTCCTGCTCGGTTTGGCCCTGGCTGCCGAGGGGCAGCAGCTTTACAGCCAAAACTGTGCGGGCTGCCATGGGGCAAACGCCCAGGGCATTCCGGGGGCCTTCCCTCCGCTGGCGGGAAACCCGCGCATGCAGGATGAAGCCTATGTGATAAAGGTCATCCGCGAGGGAATTAGCGGGCCGCTCGAGGTGGGCGGGCAGACCTATAACGGGATGATGCCCGCCATGCCGCAGGTGAGCGAGGCTGATGCCAAGGCCATCGCTGGCTATCTGAAAGGGCTAGGAGACACAGCAGCCGAACCCGCACCGGCGGCGTCCACAACTTCTGCACCTGCCGCCCCCACCGACCCTGCGCTGGCCGAGAAAGGCCGGGCCCTGTTCCTGGGTCAGCAGCCCTTCAAAAATGGCGGTGCGCCCTGCATGGCCTGCCACACCGCGGGCAACTTCGGCCCGATGGGCGGCGGCAGCCTGGGCAAAGACCTCACCGACCTCCACACCCGGTTAGGGGCGGCTGGAATCCAAGGGGTGCTCAACAACATCGCCTTCCCAGTAATGCGCGAAAGCTACAAGGGCAAACCCCTAACCCAGGAGGAAATCTCGGCCCTCACAGCTTTCTTTGCGCAGACGGCAGGTAAGCCCACCAACACCAGCCAGATGGACATGGCCCGCATGTTGTTTGCCGGACTCATCGGCTTTGTGGTGCTGTTTGGCCTTATGTACGTGTTGTGGAACAACCGCCGGGTAGGCCTGGCCGAACGCATTCGTAGGAGGAGCGCATGAGCGACTGGATCAAGGAACTGGAAGCCCCCACCGAACGCAAGTGGGAGGAGTTTTACCGCAACCGCTTCGCCCATGACAAACGGGTGCGCACCACCCACGGGGTCAACTGCACCGGCAGTTGTAGCTGGGAGGTCTTCGTCAAGGACGGTATCGTGACCTGGGAGCTGCAGGCCACCGACTACCCCGCCATAGACCCCAGCCTGCCCGACATCACCCCCCGGGGCTGCCAGCGCGGGGTGAGCTACTCCTGGTACCTCTATAGCCCCATCCGAGTCAAGTATCCCTACGCGCGTGGCGCGCTCATTGACCTGTGGCGCGAAGCACGGGAACAGCACGCCGACCCTGTTGCAGCCTGGAAGAGCCTGGTGAGCGACCCCGAGAAGCGCAGACGCTGGCAGCGGGCACGGGGCAAGGGGGGTTTCAGACGGTTTAGCTGGGATGAGGCCCTGGAAATTATTGCTGCCTCGCTAATCCATACCATCCAGCAATACGGCCCCGACCGGATTATCGGCTTTAGCCCCATTCCGGCCATGTCGCAGATCAGCTACGCCGCCGGCTCGCGCTTCTTGAGCCTGATTGGGGGCGTGCCGATGAGCTTCTACGACTGGTACTGCGACCTGCCCAACGCCAGCCCCGAAATCTGGGGCGAGCAGACCGACGTGCACGAGGCCGCCGACTGGTACAACGCCCGTTTTATCGCGGTGGTGGGCTCCAACCTCAACATGACCCGTACCCCCGACGTGCACTACGTGGCCGAGGGGCGCTACGCCGGGGCCAAGTTCACGGTTTTTGCGCCGGACTTCAACCAGGTCGCCAAGTATGCCGACTGGTGGCTGCCCATCAATCCAGGCCAGGACGGGGCCTTCTGGATGGCGGTGAACCACGTCATCCTCAAGGAGTTCTACCTCCTCAAACAAGTGCCGTACTTTGTCAACTACCTCAAGCGCTACACCGACAGCCCCATTTTGGTCGAGGTTAAAGACGGCAGGCCAGGCCGCTACCTGCGGGCCAACCAACTGGCCGACTACGCAGACGAAGAAAACGGCGACTGGAAGCTGCTGGTCTGGGACGAGCGGTCGGGCGCTCCCCGGATGCCCGGTGGCACCATTGGCTTCCGCTGGCAAAGCCAGAGGGGCAAGTGGAACCTAGAGCTCAAGGATGCCAAGACCGGCGAGGAAATTGACCCGCTATTGAGCTTCCACGACCGGGCCGATGAAGTGCTCCAGCTCGAGTTCGACGACTTCGGCGCCAACCAAAAACGCCACCGGGGTGTTCCGGTTAAGAAGCTGACCACTAAAGACGGTCAGCAGGTGATAGTTACCACCGTCTTCGATCTGCTGATGGCCCAGTTTGGGGTGGATCGGGGACTGGGTGGCGATTACCCCCAAAGCTACGACGAGGTAGGGCCCTACACCCCGGCATGGCAGGAGCAGTACACTGGCATCCACCGTGACACTCTGATTCGCTACGCCCGCGAGTGGGCCGAAAACGGCGAGAAAACCCAGGGCAAAAACCTGATTATCATCGGCGCGGGGGCCAACCACTGGTACCACAACAACCTGCTCTACCGCACAGGCATCGTGGCCCTGATGCTCACCGGGTCGGTGGGCGTTAACGGCGGTGGGCTGGCGCACTACGTGGGGCAAGAAAAACTCGCCAACCAGGCCAGCTGGGGGCCCATCGCCTTTGCCGGGGACTGGGGCTACCCGGCCCGGCAGCAAAACACCCCCAGCTTCCACTACATCCACTCCGACCAGTGGCGTTACGAGCGGGGCTACAAGGACTACGACAAAACCGTAGAGAAGAACGGCTCGGCGAAGACGATCATGGATCACACCATTGACCACCAGGCCCGGGCAGTGCGCAAGGGCTGGCTGCCTTTCTTTCCACAGTTCAACAAGTCGAGCCTCGAGGTAGTCAAAGAGGCCGAAAAGGCCGGCGCCAAAACCGAGCAAGAAATTGTGGCGTATGTGGTGCAGCAGCTCAAAGAAGGGCAGCTGGAGTTCGCCATAGACGACCCCGACGCGCCTTCCAACTGGCCTCGAGTCTGGTTTATCTGGCGTGGCAATGCCATCGGAACCTCCGCCAAAGGACACGAGTTCTTCCTGAAGCATTACCTGGGCACCCACACCAACACCGTGGCCCAGGAGCAGGCCAGCGGACACGTGAGCGAAGTCAGGTACCGGCGAGAGGCGCCTCAGGGCAAGCTCGATCTGGTAGTGGATCTGAACTTCCGCATGGACACCAGCGCCCTGTATTCCGACATCGTGCTACCCACCGCCTCCTGGTACGAAAAAGACGACCTCAACACCACCGACCTGCACACCTACATCAACCCCATGCAGGCCGCCGTACCCCCGTTGTGGGAAAGCAAAAACGACTGGGACATCTACAAAGCCATCGCCCAGCGCTTTAGCGAGCTGGCCCAAAAACACCTGGCCCAACCAGTCAAGGATATTGTGATGATCCCGCTCCAGCACGACACCCCCGACGAGCTGGCCCAGCTCGACGACCGCGACTGGAAGAAAGGACAGGTTGAGCCCATCCCCGGCAAAACCATGCCCAAGTTCCGCGTGGTTGAACGGCAGTATCCTCTGGTGTACGAGAAAATGGTCTCGCTGGGCGAAGGCATTGAGAAAAACGGCGTAGGAATGCACGGCCTCAGCATTCCCGCGGGCGACTTCTACGACGACCTCCGCAAGCGGCAAGGGCGCAAGCTGAACGGCGCGGTCTACCCCAGCCTGGAAAGCGCCCGGCAAGTGGCCGAGGCCATCCTCTACCTCGATCCGGTCTCCAACGGCGAGCTGGCCTACCGCGCCTTCAAGGACGAAGAGAAGAAGACCGGCGTAAAGCTTGCCGACCTGGCCGAGCCCATGCGCGATGTCCGCATTAGCTTCTCGGATATTGTGGCCCAGCCACGTCGCCAGCTCACCACCCCCACCTGGAGCGCCATCATCAACCAGGGCCGTCCCTACAGTCCCTTTACCCTCAACGTCGAGCGCCTGATTCCCTGGCGCACCCTCTCAGGCCGGCAGCACTTCTACCTAGATCACGAGAACTACCTGGCCTGGGGCGAGCACCTGCCCACCTACAAGCCACGTCCCGACCACACCATGCTGCTCGAGACCGAGGTCACCAAAGCCGAGGCCCAGGGCAAGCTCCTCAACTACATCACCCCCCACGGCAAGTGGAGCATCCACTCGACATACTCCGACAACCACCGCATGATGACCCTCTCCCGTGGCGGCTATCCTGTCTGGCTCAACGACAAGGACGCCCAGGAGATGGGCATCCGCGACAACGACTGGGTTGAGCTGTTCAACGACAACGGGGTCTTTGTACAGCGCTGCATCGTCTCAGCCCGCATCCCCAGGGGTACGGTCTTCGTGTATCACGCCACCGAGCGCACCCTCTCAGTACCTAAGTCGCCGCTGCGGGGCAAACGGGCCGGCATGAACAACTCCATCACCCGCGCCCGCCTCAAGCCGGTATTGATGAGCGGGGGCTATGCCCAGTTCACCTACGCCTTCAACTACTGGGGGCCGGTAGGGGTCAACCGCGACACCTTTGTGTATGTCCGGCGTATCGAGCAGCCCCAGTGGTAGCTGGTTTCTTGCCAAGGAGATAGCCATGAACGTACGTGCACACGTTTCCATGACCTTCCATCTCGATAAGTGCATCGGGTGCCACACCTGCTCGGTCGCCTGTAAAAACCTATGGACCGACCGCAAGGGCACCGAGTACATGTGGTGGAACAACGTCGAAACCCGGCCCGGTACGGGTTACCCCACCGGCTGGGAAGACCAGGAGCGGTTCAAGGGGGGTTGGGAAAAAAAGAACGGGCGGCTCGAGCTCAAGTTGCACTCCCGCGCCCGGGGGCTGGCCAACCTGTTCTTCAACCCGGCCCTGCCCGAGATTGACGACTATTACGAACCCTTCACCTTCGACTACCAGAGCCTCTTTAACGCCCCCGAGAGCGACGACCAGCCGGTAGCCCGGCCCATCTCAATGATCACCGGCGAGCCCATGAACATCGCCGCAGGCCCCAACTGGGACGACGACCTGGGGGGTTCCAACCTCTACGCCAAAAACGACCCCAACTGGGCCGGCGTATCCCCGGAGATTCAGGCCCAGATGGCCGAAATCGAACGGGTGGCCTTCAACTACTTGCCCCGCATCTGCAACCACTGCCTGAACCCGGCCTGCGTAGCAGCCTGCCCCAGCGGCGCGATTTATAAACGCGCCGAGGACGGAGTGGTGCTGGTCAACGAGAACAAGTGCAAGGGCTGGCGCATGTGCGTGGCGGCCTGCCCCTACAAAAAGGTCTACTACAACTGGGCTACTGGCAAGAGCGAGAAGTGCATCCTGTGCTTCCCCCGCCTCGAGACCGGCCAGGCCCCGGCCTGCTTCCACTCCTGCGTGGGGCGCATCCGCTACCTGGGGGTGATCCTCTACGACGCCGACCAGATTGCCATGGCGGCCCAAACCGATACCAAAGACCTAGTACAGGCCCAGCTCAATGCCATCCTCGACCCTTTCGACCCCGCCGTAATTGTGGCCGCCAAGGAGAACGGTCTGGGCGGCGACTGGATCAAGGCTGCGCAAGACTCGCCAGTGTACAAGTTTGTCAAGGTCTGGAAGCTGGCCCTGCCCCTGCACCCCGAGTACCGCACCATGGCCATGCTCTTCTACATCCCCCCCCTCTCCCCCATCGTGAGCAGCATCGAGGAGGGCCTGGTCAAGCTCGAGCTCTCCCCCGAAAAAATAGATTTCGAACTGTTCAATCACTTGGAAAAAGCCCGTCTGCCGCTGGAGTACCTGGCTAATCTGTTTGCCGCAGGCAACGTAGAGGTGGTCAAGCCCATCCTGCGCAAGCTGCTGGCCGTGCGCATCTACAAGCGCCGGCAAAGCGTGGAGGGCAGCATTGACGAGGCCACTCTGCGGATGGTAGAGGCTGCCGGAACCACCCCCGAGGAGATCGAGGCCATCTACCAGCTCACCGCCAAGCCCACCCTTGCAGAACGCTTCGTGGTGCCGCCCTACCACCGCGAGATGGCGGTAGAGGTCTGGAACGACCCCCTGGCCCACAAGGGCGAGACCGGGGTGGGCTTTATCGAGTTGCCAGTGAGGGGCGACTAGAACGGCGAAAAGGCGAGAAAGGAGGAAAGAGAAAAGCGAAGTCAGAAGCCCTTTCTTTCCACTTTCACTGCCTTTCATCTCCCCAAGAGGTATCTATATGGACGATCTACTTACAACCCTAGCGCTTGCCTACCACTACCCCCAACCGGGCTCCACCAGGGCCCTGTGGAAGAGGCTAAAGGATCTACCAAAATCAAAATCGAGGGCCAAAGACCTGCTCGAGCGCTTCCTCAAGGCCCTCTCCGGGCTCAAACTAGCCGAGCGCGAGGAGCTTTTCACCCGCACCCTCGAGCTCACCCCGCTCACCGCGCCTTATATCGGCTATGCCGTCTACGGCGAGGACTACCGGCGGGGCCGCCTAATGGCTGAACTCAACGCGGCCTATCAGGCTCTGGGAATAGATGCCGCGGGTGAGATTCCCGATCACCTGATCCCCGTCCTGCGCTACCTGGCTGTAGACCCAGAACCCCTACCCGAGTTACGCCAACTGCTGGAGCCGGCCCTGCACCAGATGATTCAGACCCTCAAGACTCTCGAGCCCAGCAATCCTTATCTGATGCTGTTGGAAGCGACGCTAGAGGCCGTTAAACCCTACACCAAAGCCCCCGACTTGCAACTGCCTGTGGTGATGGGTTCGCTCTTCGGCAGCCTATCCAAAGGAGGGCACGAATGAACTGGAACGTACTGCTGTTTCAAGTCTTTCCCTATGTGGCGCTGGCACTCCTCTTTGTCGTCAGCTTCCAGCGGATGCGCGGTAAGCCTTTTAGCGTCAGCAGTCTCTCGAGCCAGTTGCTCGAGCGCAAGCTGCTCTTTTTTGGCTCGATCCCCTTTCACTGGGGCATTCTGATCATTCTGCTGGGGCACTTGCTGGCCGTTCTGGTACCACAGGGCCTCCTGTGGTGGAATGCCGTGCCCATCCGACTCTTTCTGCTAGAAATCACCGGCCTGGCCCTGGCCTTGTGGACGCTGGGGGGGCTGCTGGTGCTGCTCTACCGCCGGCTCTCCAACCGGCGCATCCTGGCCGTAACCCGCCCCTCCGATGTAATCGTGCTGCTGCTGCTACTGGTCTCGGTGGTTACGGGTGTTCTCACCGCCGTGCTGTACCGCTACGGCTCCTACTGGTTCCCCTCGGTCTTCACCCCTTACCTGTGGTCCATTCTCACCCTGCGCCCCCGGCCCGAGCTGGTAGCCGACCTGCCCTTCTGGATCCAGCTCCACGTCTTCAACTTCTGGGTCTTGCTGGCGCTGTTCCCCTTTACCCGACTGATTCACATCATCACCGTACCGCTGGGCTACTTGTGGCGGCCCTGGCAGTTGGCGATCTGGGTACGCAAACACCGCCGCCCCGCCGTACCCACCGCTGCCCGCCCATCTGCCCAGCCTCAAACTGCCGAAAAAGGGGGTGCTTATGGTACAGACTAACCCCCATGCCAATTCTTCCGAGCGCAAGCAGCGCCTGGAAGTGCTCACCTTCTCTACGTTGGGTTTCACCCTAATGTTTGCCGTCTGGTTGATGTTCGGGGTGCTGGGCATCCCCATCCGCAAGGAGTTCGGCCTGACCGACGTACAGCTTAGCTGGCTCTCGGCGGTGGCCATTCTGAACGGCTCCATCTGGCGGCTTGTGGCGGGCATCCTCACCGACCGCTACGGGGGCAAGGTGGTCTTTACCGCCATGCTGCTCTTCACTGCCATCCCGGCCTACCTGGTCTCCCAGGCCAGCAGCTTCGAAGCACTCCTGCTCTATGCCTTCCTGGTCGGCTTTGCGGGTAACGCCTTTAGTGTGGGCATCGCCTGGAACGCAGCCTGGTTCCCCAGGGAGCAGCAGGGGTTTGCCCTGGGGGTGTTCGGGGCCGGTAATGTGGGGGCCAGCGTCACCAAGTTCATCGGCCCGGCCATCATCGCTTCGGTACCGGCAGCAGGCTACCTAGGTGGGCTGGTACCGGGCGGCTGGCGTTTTGTGCCCTTTCTATACGCGGTGTTGCTGGTCTTGATGGCCCTGGCCATGTGGGTTTTTACACCCCGCATAGATCGCAAGCCCGGTCAGGGTCGGCCCCTCCTGGAGATGCTGCGCCCCCTCAAGAACATCCGGGTCTGGCGCTTTAGCCTTTACTATGTGGTGGTCTTTGGGGCCTACGTGGCACTCTCGGCCTGGCTCCCCAAGTATTACGTAGATGTTTTCGGGCTACCCCTCTACCAGGCCGCCCTGCTCACCGCCCTGTTTATCTTCCCGGCCAGTCTGTTGCGCCCGGTGGGGGGCTACTTCTCCGACCGCTACGGGGCCCGGCGGGTGATGTACTGGACCTTTGGCACCATGCTTTTTGCCACCTGGCTCCTGTCCATGCCCGACGGGCACATCGTGTTGTATCTGCCCAGCCGGATCGAGCCCGACGGCATGCGCGAGGTCATGCACTACACCATGACGGTCTGGCCCTTTACCCTTCTGATTTTCCTGGTCGGGGTAGCCATGGGCATCGGCAAGGCTGCGGTGTACAAGCACATCCCCGAGTACTTCCCCAAAGATGTGGGGGCGGTAGGCGGTCTGGTCGGCATGCTGGGTGCGCTGGGTGGGTTCTTCCTGCCCCCGCTCTTCGCCTACGCCCAGGCCTGGACTGGGTTGCCCCAGATGACCTTCGTGGTGCTGTTCATCCTCACCGCCATCAGCGCCATCTGGATGCACCTTACGGTTATCGCCATGCTCAATCAGGCTGCACCGCACCTCCGGGGCAAAATCGAGCACCACCCCGAGGGGCACTGAGGGCACGGGTCAGAAGATGCACAAGGCACTACGGGACGTACGGAGATAGCCAATGTTACCTGAACCCATCGAAATCTTGCTGCAAAGCCACAACCAAGGCCAGTTTTTCCCGCCCTTCGACCACCCCGTCCTGGCCGTGGTGACCTGTATGGACTTTCGCATCCACCTGCACATGCCCGAAAACTTCGCTTTCGTGTTGCGCACCGGGGGGGCCAACCCCGCACCCGTAGAGCCCTACCTGGCCTTCTCGGTAGCCCGCATGGGCATTGGGGCCATCGCCCTGATTGGGCACACCGACTGCGCGATGCAGTACCCCGACCCCTATGTGCTCAACCACCTACCCACCCACGAACACTATATCCAGCGCTACCGCGCCCAGATTGCCGCGCTGGCTATTGGCGAGGTAGAACCCTTTACCCGGCGCCAAGCCCGCAAACTGACCGCACGGCTGGGGCTTCCGGTCGTACCGCTTCTGTACCGCGTGGAAGACCACCGCCTGGTCGTTTTGGATGCCCATACCCCAGCACATGAGGCTGCTTGGGTGGGCCTCGAGAGGAACCCATGAACCCTTCCAAACCCCTTCCCACCACCTGGCTAACCCGATGGGAGCCCGAAGACCCCCAGTTTTGGGAAACCCAGGGTAAAGCCTTGGCCTGGCGTACCCTCTGGATTACCACCTTCAACCTAACCCTGGCCTTTATTACCTGGTTTGTGGTGAGCGCCCTGGTCGTGCGCCTACCCAACGTGGGTTTTCAGCTCAGCACATCGCAGCTTTTCTGGCTGGCCGCCATGCCGGGGCTGGCCGGGGGCACCCTGCGCATCATCTGGACCTTTTTGCCGCCCATCCTGGGAACCCGCCACCTGGTCACCTACTCCACGCTGCTACTGCTGGTGCCCTTACTGGGCTGGGCCTGGGCCGTGCAAAACACCGCTACTCCGTTCTGGGTTTTGATGGTGCTGGCTTTTCTGGCCGGGATTGGCGGGGGCAACTTCTCGGGCTTTATGCCCAGCACCAGCTACTTCTTCCCCAAAAAGCTACAGGGCACAGCCCTGGGGATTCAGGCTGGGGTGGGCAATTTTGGGGTTTCGGTGGTGCAGTTTGTGACCCCCTGGATTATCGGCTTTGCCCTATTGGGCTCGTTGCTGGGCGACCCGCAAACCTTCACCAAGGGCGAGGTCGGCAAACCCATCTGGCTACAAAACGCCACGCTGGTGTACGTGCCGCTGGTGCTGATGGGAGCAGCATTGGCCTGGCTCTGGCTAAAAAGCGTGCCGGTGCGGGCCAACTTCCGCGAGCAGTTTGATATCTTTGGCGACAAGCACACCTGGATCATGACCAGCCTCTACATCATGACCTTCGGCTCCTTCTCGGGTTTCTCGGCCACCTTCCCCCTGCTTATACGCACCGTGTACGGCAAGTTTGAAGGAGCCCCCGACCCCCTGGCCTTTGCTTTTCTGGGGCCGCTGGTGGGCTCGCTTATCCGGGTACTGATGGGCCCCCTCACCGACCGCTACGGCGGGGCCATCTGGACACAAGTAAGTGGCATTGGCTTGCTTATCTCGGCCATTGGCGTCACCTTCTTTCTGCGGCCCGTTTCCCTCGAGCAGTTCCCTTGGTTCGTGCTCTTTATGTTGCTGGTCTTCCTGTTTGCCGGCATTGGCAACGCCAGCACCTTCAAGCAGATGCCCATGATCTTCGAACCGCGCAAGGCCGGCGGGGTGATCGGCTGGACCGCCGCCATCGCCGCCTATGGCCCCTTCGTGTTCTCCTCCCTGATTGGGGCCATTATTGGCAGCACCGGCTCTGCTGTCGGCTTTTTCTATGGAGCTGCGGTTTTCTATGCCCTAAACGTGTTGCTCAACTGGTATTACTACACCCGCAGGGGCGCTGAAAAACCTTGTTAAGCTCCCCCTTCTATGCAAGCGGGTTCACACAAATCTGTTACCTAGAGGCCTCGTAGCAAGGCCTCTTTCACTTTGCGTACCCGGCCAGTGCGAATACCAACTCTGCGCGTATGTGCCACTAGGTGCGCACGAGGGTCTTTTCCTCAAGTCCCTTGCAGGAATCCTCGAGCTCCCATCACCCAACACCGGTCATTCCGACGAAGGAGGAATCTGATACGGCACGGACACGACCGATTTCCTTGACCACACCCCAACAGATTCCTCGGCCAGCTTTGCCTCGGAATGTGTGTTTTCCTCGTAAATCAGACTTGCCAGTAAAGCGCCAAAAACCGACAAAGATACTTGATTTATATTCTATAGCTTGCTAGCTTTGGGGATACGCGGCCCCAGGGCGGCCTGCTTGCGCTACGCACATGGTCTATGGTCTGTCCAAACCCATCCCCAAACCCCTGCTGGCAGTAGCGTTGCTGGTGGGCGCGGCGGTGCTGTTGCCGCTCCTATACCTGGTACTGCGGGCGGCCCAGGCCGAACCCCAGCAGCTTGCCGAAATTGTGCTGCGGGAGCGTAACCTGCAACTCTTGGGCAACACCCTGGCGCTGCTGGTGGGGGTGATTGCCCTCACCACGGCCCTGGCCCTCCCGCTGGCCTGGGTGACCAGCCGTACCAACCTGCGGGGCAAACGCTTCTGGACAGTTTTGTTGGTCTTGCCGCTGGCGGTGCCGGGGTACGTGGGGGTGTTTGGCTTCTTTGGGGCTACTGGGGCCGGCGGCTGGCTCGAGCACCTCCTGGGCTTCCCCTGGCCCCGGCCCACCGGCTACCTGGGGGCCTTGGGGGTGCTGACCCTTTTTACCTATCCCTATCTGTTTTTGAACCTGCGGGCGGCGCTTCTGGGGCTGGACGCGGGCCTCGAGGAGTCGGCCCGCAGCCTGGGGTATAGGGGCCTCGAGGTCTTCTGGCGGGTGGTGCTACCCCAGCTCAGGCCGGCCTTGTTTGCCGGCTGGCTCCTGATTGGCCTGCACGTGCTGGGCGACTTTGGGGTGGTCAGCCTGGTGCGCTTTGAGACCTTCAGTTACGCCATCTACTTGCAGTACTCGGCCTCCTTCGACCGGGTCTACGCGGCCTGGCTCTCGCTGATGCTCATTCTGCTCACCGGAAGCCTGCTCTGGCTCGAGGCCCGCCTGCTCAAAAACCTCTCCCTGAGCCGGGTGGGTCTGGGCAGCGCCCGAAAACCCCAACCGGTACGCCTGGGGTTCTGGCTGCTGCCCTCGCTGGGCCTGATGGCGGTGCCCATTGTGGGGGCCCTGGTGGTACCGCTCACCTCCATTGGGTACTGGCTGGCGCAGCACCCCAGCACCTATGTCAATGGCCTGGGGGGTATTCTGGAAGCCCTGCGCAACTCCGTGCAGGCCGCGGCTCCAGCCGCATTTTTGGCGGCCTGTCTGGCGCTGCCGCTGGCCTACCTGGGGGTGCGTTACCCAGGCCGGCTCTCGAGGCTCCTGGAGCGCGCTGCCTACATCGGCTATGCCACCCCCCCGCTGGCTTTTGCCCTGGCCCTGATCTTCTTCAGCCTGCGCGGGGTACCTTTTCTCTACCAGACCCTGGCCTTGCTGATTCTGGCCTATGCACTGCACTTCCTGGCCGAGGCCATCGGCCCCATCCGCAGCGCGCTCTACCAGGCTCCGCCCCGGCTCGAGGAGGCCGCCCGCAGCCTGGGCTATAAACCCTTGCAGGCTTTTTTGCGGGCCACCTTTCCCCTGCTGCGGCGGGGCCTGCTAGCCAGCATGGCCCTGGTTTTTTTGTCGGCGGTAAAGGAACTGCCCCTCACCTTCTTGCTGGCCCCGGTAGGATACTCCACCCTTTCAACCCGCATCTGGGGCTACACTTCAGAAGCGATGTTCGCAGAGGCCGCCCCCTATGCCCTCCTGATCGTGCTATTCTCGGCTGGACTGGTGGGCCTGCTGCTTTCCCAGGAACGACGATGAACACCCAACACGCCCTACGCCCCACCACTCCTACCCAAGCCCACACCCCCATCCTGCGGGTGCAGGGCCTGACCAAGCGCTTCCACCCCGACTTTCCCCCGGTAGTAGAGGACGTGGGTTTTACGGTGGAGCAGGGCGAGGTGTTTGCCCTGCTGGGCCCCTCGGGTTGCGGCAAGACCACCACCCTGCGGCTCATCGCCGGTTTCGAGCAGCCGAACAGCGGCCAGATCTGGCTGGAAGGGCGGGAAATTACTAGACTGCCCCCAGAGGAGCGGGGCATCGGCTTTGTGTTTCAGGACTATGCCCTATTTCCGCACCTGAGCGTGTTTGAGAACGTGGCCTTTGGTCTGCGTCGCCTGCGGGGCCCAGCGCGGCAGGCCCGCGTCCTGGAGGTGCTGGGTCTGGTAGGCCTTAACGTCTTCAAAGACCGCAAGCCCGGCGAGCTTTCCGGGGGCCAGCAGCAGCGTGTGGCCCTGGCCCGCGCCATCGCCCCCGGCCCCAAACTGGTACTGCTCGACGAGCCCTTCAGCAGCCTGGACGCCGCCCTGCGCCAGTCTACCCGCGACGAGGTGCGCGCACTCCTGAAGCAGGCGGGCATTGGGGCCATCCTGGTCACCCACGACCAGGAAGAAGCCCTCTCCATTG
This sequence comes from Meiothermus sp., assembly GCF_037443965.1. Taxonomy (GTDB): domain Bacteria; phylum Deinococcota; class Deinococci; order Deinococcales; family Thermaceae; genus Meiothermus. The sequence continues at coordinate 51,099 of NZ_JBBINI010000020.1, read as the reverse complement.
CCGACCGGCTGGCGGTCATGCGCAGCGGACAGCTCGAGCAGATCGGCACCCCCGAAGAGGTCTATCACCACCCCCGCACCCCCTTCGTAGCCCAGTTTCTAGGGCGCACCAACCTCATTCCGGGCGAAGCCAGGGGCCTCGAGGCCGAGACCCCACTGGGGCGTATCCTCCTCTCGGAGGAGGCCCAGGGCGCGGTGCTGCTCTCGCTGCGCCCAGAAGGGCTGAGCCTGGCAGCCCCGCTCGGACACCTGGGCATTTCCGCCAAGCAGTTGGAGGGCACCGTACTGGCTCGAGAGTTCAAGGGCCACGACATGACCTACCGCGTCCAGCTCGGCAGCCGCGAGTTGATTGTGCAGGAAAGCCCGGAAAGCCGCTTCTACCCCGGCGATAAGGTGCGGGTGCTGGTACGGGCCAAGGCCGTGGTGGTAGGGCGGGGTAGGTAGAACGCCCATGAAGCGTTGCCGATACAATGTCAATCGCTTTGGAAGACCTCGAGCTACCCAACCCCTCACTCAGGCGCATCCTGCTCACCCTCGAGTACGACGGAACCCATTTCGCCGGGCTTCAGACCCAGGCCCAGGGCGAGCGCACAGTGCAACAGGAACTCGAGGCCGCCCTTAGCAAAATTCCCGGTGCAAGGCCCAAAATATGGCCCTGTGGCCGCACCGATGCCGGGGTGCACGCCCTGGCCATGCCGGTGCATTACGACACCCTGGACAACATCCCCACCGAAAAAATCCCCTACGCCCTCAATTCCCTCCTGCCCCCCGATATCCGGGCCCTTGCCGCAGAGGAAGTCCCAACCGATTTTCACGCCCGCAAAAGCTGCCACTGGCGCGAGTACCGTTACCGCATCCTGCAGCGCCGCATGCCCCCCGCCTTAGACCGCCACCGGGTCTGGTGGATTCCGCATTCGCTCAACCTAATTCCCATGCGGCATGCGCTGGAATTCCTGGTAGGCACCCGCGACTTTCGGGCCTTCGCTGTAAAGGAAGAGCGCGCCACCATCCGGCAAATCTACCGTACCCATCTGGAAGTGTGGCCTACCGAGGGTGGGCGGGAAATCTGGATTGAGTTTGTGGGGTCGGGCTTTTTACGTGGCCAAGTGCGCAGCATGGTGGGCACGCTGGTAGAGATTGGGCTGGGCAAGCGCGACTCGAGCTCCATTGCCACCCTGCTCGAGGGTGGTACCCGCAAGGATGCAGGCACCACCGCTCCCGCCCACGGCCTCTACTTTGTACGTGCTGGCTACCAGCCCTACCACTAATGAGTGTGTTTGTTATCGGCCTTGCCAGTAAAGCCGAAGATACAGCCGCAACGCCTCTACAGGAGCCCTGGAGAGGTCTACGCCCAGACGCAACTGGTTATTCCAACTATAGGCAGCCCCGATCAGCAGTTTGCGCGGCTCTTGCAACCAGGCCTGAAACCGATCCTCGGGCAGAAAGGGGCTGTTCTCGCCCAGGTAGTCCCATTCAGGGTTCCACCATAAGAGCCCTTCAACCCGGCTTTTATCCAGGGCCTCCACCCAAGCTTGGGTATCGGCATCGCAAGGGCACTGCAGCACCAGAGCCAGCGCCTGGCCCAAGAGGAGCGGCAGGGATAGGGTGCTCCACAAACCCCGGTCCCACTGCCAAAAGAGCTCCACTTCCCGACCTTGCAGACCCAGGCGGGGAATGAGGCGGATGGAGGGCTCCTGTTCTCCCAAACCATTGGGTACCTGCACAACTTCAACAAATGTACCCACCTGGAAAATATCCGCCCTTCCCCCCACAAAACCCTGTCCCCCAGCCCACCCCGCGTTGGGCAAGTAGGCCAGCTCGAGACCCAGCCAGGGTGCCTCGGTGGGGTTGTAGCGGGTAAACACCCCCCAGCGTCCGTCCCGCCCCAGCAGGGTATCGTCCCAGGGACCGCTGTAGTCGCGGCGCTTGCCCAGGCTTAGCCCAAACTCCCCCCAATGCATCTCTGCAAAGGCCTCCAGGACGCCAAACTGCACCGATGTCTCGTACCACAGGCCGAGGTCGGCCTGGTAACGCACGCCCTCCCACCGGGTCTGGGCTTGCAGACGCGCACCCAGCGCCAGCCCCATATCGCCTGACCTCGACTGAATCGAGTAGCTCAGCCCCCACTGCACAAGCCCGGAGGGCCGCAGGCAGACCACCTTTTCTTCTGGAACCACGCAGTCCCACGAAACCCTGAACTCGGAACCATCCTGGGCAAAAACAAGCTGCGAAAAAGCCAAAAAACTTGCCAAGAACACAATACGCATTCCCCTACAATACAGCCCACCCGACCCAAACCCAGGCCGAAATCCACACCTAGCCAGCGGATAGCTTTAACCACGAGGCCTCCTGGCCTCCCGAATTCAGAACCCACCAGTTTACAACCTGCTGCGCGGGTCGAGGGCATCCCGTAGTCCGTCGCCCAGGTAGTTGAAGGCCAGCACCGTCAGGAAGATCATGAAGCCCGGCGCCAGGGCCAGCCAGGGTGCAGTGAAGATGTACTCCTGGGCTTTGGTGAGCATGTTGCCCCAGGTTGCTACGGGTGGTTGAATCCCAAACCCCAGGAACGAAAGCGCCGCTTCGGTCAGAATAGCTCCCCCGATTGCCAGGGTAGCGTTCACAATCAGCGGCGCCAGGGTATTGGGTACCAGGTGACGGAACATGATGCGGGCTTCCCCAGCCCCCAGGGCCTGGGCCGCCGTGGTAAACTCCTGCTCTCGCAGGCTCAATACCGCGCCCCGGATCAGCCGCCCCGTCCCGATCCAGCCAAACAAGACGATGATGGTGATGATGATAAAGACCGAGGCCGACTCCCCAAACACACCCTGTGCCCACTGCCCCACTACCCCTTGGGTGTCCCGCAAGAGTGCCGAGAGCACCAGTAGCAGGGGAAGCTCGGGGATGGTCAGCATGAAATCCATGAAGCGCGAGATAGCGACGTCCAAGTCGAGCTTACTCTGACCCAAAAGCCCCCAGCCCGCAATGAACAGAGCGACACCCCACACCAGGGCCAAACCCAGCAGCGAAAGCACGTTGTTGAGGGTGAGGGTACCCGAAAACAGCGCCTGGACGTTCGAACCCGACAATACCCAGGCCAGATCGGCGGCCAGGAACAATAACCCGTACAGAAGCACCCACGAAGCTACCCTCCACACCGCAAAAGGCCACGGCCTCCAGCCACCCGCAGCCTTGGCCAGGGGCCCCATGTAAAAACGAAGGGGACGACCCGAAAAGTAGCCGGCAATAACCCCCAGGGTAGTACCCAGCAAAGCCGCGGCAAAGGCAGCCACAAAGCCCACCAAGAGCGATATGCGAGCACCATAGATGATGCGGGAAAGCACATCGCGGCCTAGCTCATCGGTGCCCAACCAGTGCTCTCGAGTGGGACCCAGGAAGTAGTAGTCGGCCAGGTTTTCGCCCGAAGGTTGAGCCGTGGGACTGTAAGGCGCAATCCAGGGAGCAAAAATCGCCATCAGCACCAAAGCGATTACAACCCCCAGGGAAAACATTGCGGCCTTGTGCTTGCGGAAGCGGCGCCAGGCCAGCGCCCACGTGGACTGGGATTTTTGTTGAGAAGCGGTTGCAACAGCAGCCATAAAGCCCCCTAGCTATAGCGGATGCGGGGGTCTACCACCGCATACATCAAGTCGGCCAACAGGTTAAAGGTAGCCGTCAGCAAGGCCAGAAAAGCCAAAGCCGCCATTGCCACGTTGTAGTCTTTCTCCACCAGGGAGTCGAAAATGGCCCGCCCCATGCCGGGGTACGAGAAGATCGTCTCGGTGATAACTGCACCCCCAAAAACACCCGGAATCGCCAAACCCACCAGCGTCACGATGGGGATAAGGGCGTTGCGCAGGGCGTGTTTGTAGAGCACGATACGCTCACCCAAGCCTTTGGCTCGAGCCGTGCGCACATAGTCTTGGTTCAAGACCTCGAGCAAACTCGCCCGCATGTAGCGCGTCCAGGAGGCCATCTGGATGGTGGAGAGGGCCAGCACCGGCAGCACTAGCTTGAAAGCCCAGTCGCCGATGAACTGGAAGAAGGTGATCTCGCCGTTGAGCACCTGCGACCACTGGAAGTCGGAGATGCTCTGCACCGGGAACTTGGGGAACCACGGTACCCGCTCCGGCAACCACACTGCAAAAATGAACAGCAGCAAGATGCCCAGGAAGAAAATTGGCATCGAGAAGCCCACGAACGAGAAGAAGGTGATTATGTAGTCGGCTCGGCTGTACTGCCTCACCGCCGAGAAAATACCCACCGGAATGGCTACCAGCAAGGCCAGGGTGAGGGCCGCACCCGACAGGACGAGCGTGCGCGGCAGACGCTGACCAAAAATAATCTGTCCAGCCGGCGAGGCGTAGGTGCGCGACTGACCAAAGTCGCCCTGAAGGGCCCGCCCCAGCCATTTGAAATAGCGCACGTAAATGGGCTGATCCAGACCGTAGGCACGACGCAACTGCTCGAGCTGCTCGGCAGTGATCCGTGGGTTCTGCTGGCGCAACTCATCCAGTGGGTCTCCCGGCTGTAAGGCCAGCAGCGTGAAAATAACTACAGAAGCTGCAAACAATAACGGAATCATTTGCAGCAGTCGGCGAATCGTGTAAGCAAACACGCCCTATATTACCGCCCCATGACCCTTTTTGTATCTATCTGGCCTTTATACCCGTTATCCTCCAAATGGTTGATACCGTTTCCGCTTGAATCCTTCACCTGTGACTCCGTCCAACGGTGAAGGATTCAAGCCGACCGAAGGGAGTAGAAAAGCATTTCGGTAGTATCGTTTAGGCTTGCCGAAGTGAACGATACTGCCGAAATGCGTATGATTGGTGGTAGCCGTAGCACAAGCCCCCTCCATCTGGAGGGGGCTGGAGAAAAACCGGTGGGTGGACTTATTTGATGGGTTGGCCATATTTGGCCTGGTCATAGACCTTTTGGGCCCCTCGAGACTGCCAGCCAATCAGCCAGGGCTCGATGGTGGGGTAGGCCGAGTTGGCAAAGGTAGAAGAGACGTAGTTCAGCAATCCCACCCGGAAAACCCGCGCATCGGACTGGAAGTACATGGGAATCATGGCGACCTCGTTGGCCCAGATTTCCTGCATACGGGCGAACAACTGCTTACGCCGGTTTACATCGAACTCGGTAACCGCCTGGTTGCGCAAGCGGTCGAATTCCTCGTTGCACCAGCCCCCAAAGTTGAGGCCGCGGAAGCCGTTTTCACGGGTGGGCACATAGACCACCTTACCCTCCTCGTCGCGGCAGGCCGAGCGCACACCATCGTCGGCCTGGCCCATACTGAAGGCAAAGTGCAGGAAGCCTGTCCAGGTTCCTTCCTGGGCCCTCGAGCGGTACTGCGCTCCGAGTACAACTGCGCTGGGCGCGTTGTTGATGCGAACCGCAATACCCACCTGACGGTAGTTCTCGGCCACAAACTGCTGGATGCGCTCGCGCACCTGGTTACCGGCGGTGGTGGCCCACTCGATCTCGAAGCGCACCGTGCGGCCATCTACGGTGCGTTGCAGGATCCCATCGGGGCCGGGACGCCAGCCCAACTCGGCCAGCAGTTGGCGAGCGCGGTCGGGGTTGTAGGGGTATTTAGTCACATTTGGGTTGAACATGGGGTTTTGCGGGGCGACCCAGGTGTGCGAAACCGTGTACAGCCCTTCGAAGAAAGCCCGAGTGACGCCCTCGCGGTTCATGGCGTAAATCAGGGCCTGACGGGTCTTCACATTGTCGAGTTGGAGGTCTTTGACCCGCTGCACGTTGGTGAACTGGTTGATCTCTAGGTGCTCGAAGAAGGGGGTGGGCACCGACCAGATTTCGAAGCGGCCCGGTGCGCGGCTGGTGAGCTGCTTGCTGCGACCCTGGTCGAAGGAGATCGAGACGCTCGAGGCCGCATCAATCCCACCCCCCAGAATGGCCACCAGGAGCGAGTTGGTGTTCTGGATGATACGGTAGGTAACCCGCTGCACATACTTGTCTTCGCCACCTGGGGGCTTGATCCAGAAGCGCGGGTTGCGCTGCATCTCAATCGTGCTGCCCGGCACCCACCGAACCAGGGTAAAGGGCCCCGAGTAAACCATCCGGCCACTATTAAGGTACTGCGGGGTGGAAAACTGGGTAAAGAAGTTGCGGAAAATCTCGGCCTGCCGCGCGGCATCGGTGGTCTGGGCTGCCGCAGCTTTGGCCCTATCCCACTCCGAGCGCATGATGTGATTGGGGGCGTAGTAGACCTGGTTGATGTCCAGGTCGTAGAAGTAAGCCGGCTCGAGGCTCACCGTAAAGTTGCGGGCATCCCGCACCCGCAAAGTAGCTCGGTCGAAAAAGTCCACGTTGGTGGAGGGCACACCCCTGGTCTTGCCCATCTCGAAGTACAAGGCCACGTCCTCAGTGCTGATGGGCCGCCCGTCCGACCAGATCGCATCAGGCCGGATGGTGTAGTCGAGCTCGAGGCGACGCACCCCTGGACGCACGTTAACAAAGCGCAGGCGGTTGTTCTGCGCGGTCGGAACCTCCGTCACCACCACCGGGATCACATCCAGGTCGCGGTTGGTCTGCACAATAGGGGCAAACAAAAAGTTTTCGATCTCGAACTTGATGGACTGGTTCGAGATGGCATTCACCACATCTCCCGCCAGTACGCGGGGCTCCTGAGCTGCCCCGATTATCAGGCTGTTATCCTGGGGGCCTGCCAAAGCCAATCCACCCAGAACCATCAGCGCAATGAGCTTACGTTTCATCGCTCCTCCTCGTTAGCCAGTCTTTGGCTGGGCCTGATTGTATTGCCCCTTGGACGATTTGTGTACCCACTTGACAATCGGTCTTTATACGTGTATGCAGCTAGCTATTCAGCTTACGATCGCAGCCTTAATAAAGAGCAAAACCAGGGGACGTCCCCTGGTTTTGCGGTCTTTGAGTGAATTTTACTTGATGGCAATACCGCCGGCCTGGGCTTGGTCGTGGCGCTTAACCGCCCCACGGCTTGCCCAGCCAATCTCCCAGGAGTTCCAGCCGGGGTAACCGTTGCCGCCCGAGTAGGTCGAGGCCACGTAGTTGACCAGACCGGTACGGGTTACCAGGAAGTTGGAGCGGAAGCGCAAGGGCAGGGCGGGCAGTTCCTCGGCCCAGATCTCCTGCGCACGGGCAAAGAGCTGCTTGCGGCGGGCTTCGTCGAACTCGAGCACGCCCTGGCTGGTCAGACGGTCGAACTCGTCGTTGCGCCAGTTGCCGATGTTCTGTCCCGCGTAGTTGTTGTCCTTGCTGGGAATCTGCACAGCGCCGGTGTTGAGGTTCTTGTTCTGGAAGAGGCTACCATCTTCAGCCAGGCTGCTCACCCAGGCGAACATGAAGAACACCCACTTTCCTTCCTCGGCCCGCTGGATAAAGTCGTCGGCGAAGACCACCGCACTGGGGGCGTTGGCGGTTTTTACAGCAATGCCCACCTGGCGCCACTGCTCGATAAAGAGCTGCTGGGTACGCTCGCGGATGGCGTTACCGGCCGTGGTCACCCAGTCCAGCTCAAAGCGCACCGTACGACCATCCACGGTCCGTTGCAGGATACCGTCGGGACCGGGACGCCAGCCCACCTGGGCCAGCAGTTCACGGGCGCGGGCCGGGTTGTACTCGTACTTCTTCACATTGGGGTTAAAGAGCGGGTTGGAAGGCGCCACCCAGGTGTGCGAAACCGGCTCGGCCCCGTTGAAGAAGGCCTGCACCCAGGCGTCACGGTTGATGGCGTGCAACAGGGCCTGGCGGGTGCGCTTATCGTCCAGGGTCAGGTCGCGCACGCGCTGAACGTTGGTGAACTTGTTGATATCAATGTGCTCCCAGATGGCACCCGGGATGGCCCAGATATCGAAGCGACCGGGGGCGCGGGTGGTGAGCTGCTTGCTGCTAGCCTGGTCGGCCGAGATGCCCACGGTGGAGGTCGCGTCAATGCCACCACCCAGAATGGCCACCAGGAGCGAGTTGGTGTTCTGGATGATACGGTAGATTACACGCTGCACGTACTTATCGGCACCGCCCTGGGGCACGATGGCATTGAAATTGGGGTTGCGCGCCAGCTCGATGGAGCTGTTGGAAACCCAGCGCTGCACCCGGAAGGGGCCGCTGTAGACCATGCGCCCGGCGTTGATGGCTTGGTTCGAGCTGAACTGCTGGAAAAAGTTGCGGTACAGCTCGTTCAGGCGCTGGGCATCACGGTCGGGGTTGAGGGCAGCAGCCGCCGCCTTGACCCTCTCCCACTCGGGGCCCATCTTGTGCACCGGCGCGTACCCGATGGGCGAGCCATAGGTATCGTAGTAGTAAGCCGGCTCAAAGATGACGGTCATGTTCTGCTTATCGCGCACCCGCAGGTTGACCCGCTCCCAGTAGTCGGGGTTGGTGAGGGCCATCCCCTTGGCCTTGCCCACCTCGAAATAGAAGGCGAAGTCGTCGGTGTCCAGTGGATCACCATCCGACCAGCGCAGGTTGGGCTTGAGGGTGATGTCGATCTCCAGGCGGCGCTTGCCCCCGCCGATATCGGTCACCCGCAAGCGACGGTTAGCCAGCGTCGGCACCTCGGTGGCCAGCACCGCCTCGTTTTCAGCGCGCAGGTTCTGTACGATCAGGGGTGCAAAAAGGTAGTTTTCGATCTCAACCTTGATGGACTGGTTGGAGATCACACTCAGGAAGTCACCTCCCAGCACCCGCGGTTCTTGGGAAGCCCCAATCACCAGGCTATTGTCGGCTGGACCTGCCAGCGCTGCACCGGCCACCAAAGTTAGACCAAGTGCAACAATCTTGCTACAACGGTTCATCTAGCCTCCTTTGGGATTCTGCGCGGCAGAATCTTTTTTGCAATGGCATTTTGCCGCTACCATTATAGCCATCCAGGGACACCCGTCAAACCAGGGTTGATGAGTGGCCTCCGCCGATGGCTTGAGGTGTTTTTTAGGCCCGGGACGCAAATTCGACCGTACAAATGAAAACCATCCACCAAATGGCGGATGGTTGAGCCCATCAGAATATTGACTTGTAGTTTAAGTTACATTCGTTGAGGTTTTTTGAGTTGCCCGCTAGAAATTATGCCGGTGACAATCAAGACATGTATTACCTGTGAGCACGATAAATAAAAGCTTGGCAATGTGAATTAGCTGCTGCAGCAACCACCGCTGCCTTCGCCATCGGGTGCCTTGGCTCCATCGGTACGGAAGGAGTGCCCGCAGCCACAAGAAGAGGTGGCCTGGGGATTATTGACGCTGAAGCCACCACCCATCAGGTTTTCCACCCAATCCACCTGAGAACCCGCCAGCAACGGCAAGGACATCCGATCCACCACCAACCGCACACCCAGCATTTCTACAGTGGTATCACCCTCGAGCACCCGTTCATCTACCGCCATGCCGTACTGATAACCACTGCAGCCACCGGACTTGATAAACACCCGGATGGCCGCATCGGGCTTGTTGTACCGATTCAAAATCTCCTTGGCGCGCTCGGCCGCCAAGGGGGTAATGGAAAGCGCAGTCTGTTCCTGAACCACTATAAACCTCCTACCTCAAGATTAGCACGGCAACAAAGTCAAAACGTAAGCAGGTACACCCCCATCCATGGGTAGTATGTACGCATGGACATTGCCAAAGTTCAGCAAGCCCTGCAAGAAGCCCGCATCCCCGGTTGGTTACTCTACAGTTTTCAAGGCAGCAACGTATTGGCAATGGAAGCGCTGGGGCTACAGGGCCGGATGCTCAGCCGCCGCTTTGCTTATCTAATTCCGGCCCAGGGGGAGCCGGTGTTTATCGTCCATGCCATCGAGAAAACCAGTTTTCCTGACCTACCGGGCCGGTGGGTGGTCTTTTCGAGCTGGGAACAATTCGCCCAGGCCCTGCAAACCCATGTGGCTTCGCTGGGCCGCATTGCTATGGAATATCACCCCGGCGGGGGCATTCCTTACCTCTCACGCATTGACGCCGGAACCCTGGAGCTGCTGCGGGGTATGGGGCTCGAGGTGGTCTCTTCGGCGGAAATCCTGTTGCAGTTCCAAACCTGGACGCCCGCCGACCTGGCCGCTCACAAGCGCGCAGCCGCAGGGATCGAGGCAGCCCTTGAACACGCCCTGGGTTTTGTACGGGCCCGGCTCGACACCCCCCCCAGCGAGCTCGAGGTACAGGCTGAAATCAGCAAGGTGTTTGCCTCCAGAGAACTGATATTCGACCACCCTCCCATGGTGGCCTACGGCCCCAACGCCGCCAACCCCCACCACACCGTGGGGGAAAGCCGGCTCGAGCGGGGCCAGGTGATGCTGATTGACCTGTGGTGCAAAGAACCCGGCGGCCCCTATGCCGACGTAACCTGGATGGCCGGCTGGGATGTGTCCGATGAAATTCACCGAGCCTGGACGGTGGTGCGCACTGCGCGGGACACCGCGCTCGAGTTCTGCCGACAGGCCTATGCCTCCGGGCGGCAGCCCAGGGGGTTCGAACTCGACCGTGCAGCCCGGCAGGTGATCGAGCAGGCCAGTATGGGGGCCCACGTACTGCACCGCACCGGCCACCACCTGGGTTTTACTGCAACCCACGGCAACGGCACCCATCTCGACGACCTCGAGACCCACGACACCCGCCCCCTGATTCGCGGCCTGGCCTTTACCATCGAGCCCGGCGTCTATCCCGGCCCATTCGGTATCCGCAGTGAAATTAACGTCTTCCTGCACGAAACCGGCCCCGAGGTCACCACCCGCCTTCAAACCGAGATAGAGCGTCTGTAGAAGGTACTTGGCATGGATATCTTGGCCTTTGGTACCTAGCTTATGGCGTTGTATGCTTTCAACCGATGGAACGACCCTTGATGGTTTTTAGTGGGCAGTCCAACCTGCCTTTAGCGCAAGAGATCGCCGACAACTTGGGGGTTCCCCTGGGTAGAAGCACCACAGAGCGCTTCGCCAACGACTGCTTGTTTGTGCGCTATGAACAAAGCCTCCGCGAAGGCGATATATTCATCATCCAGTCGCTCACCCCACCGGTTCAAGACCACCTGGTGGAACTGCTAATGATGATAGATGCCGCCAAAAGCAGCAGCGCTGCGCGGGTTACGGCGGTGATTCCCTACTACGCCTACGCCCGCAGCGACAAGAAAGATGCCCCGCGCATCTCCATCGCGGCCCGACTGGTGGCCGATCTGATTCAGGCCGCCGGGGCCGACCGGGCGCTCACCATGACGCTCCACTCGGCCCAGGTACACGGCTTCTTCAAGGTTCCGGTAGACCACCTTTCGGCTGAGCCGGTGATTGCCAACTATTTCGCGACCCAGGTGGACAAGCTCGAGAACGCCGTGGTGGTAGCTCCCGACGCCGGCGATATCAAGCGGGCCAGCTCGCTGGCCCGGCGCTTGGCTTTGCCGATCGCCTTCATAGACAAACAACGCCTCTCCGACACCGAGGTGACCTCGAGGGGATTGGTGGGCGATGTGCGCGGTAAAACAGCCCTGGTAGTAGACGATGAAGTCTCGACAGCCGGCACCCTGGTACAGGCCGCCGAGTCGCTCACCCAAAACGGGGCCCAGGCGGTCTACGCCGCTTTCACCCACGGGGTATATGTGGGGCCGGCCATTGACCGTATCGAGAAAGGCCCCATCGTGGAAGTGGCCGCCACCAACACCTGTACCTACAAGGCACGGCCCAGCAGCAAAATCAAGCAACTCAGCGTGGGGCCGCTGTTCGCCGAAGCGATTTGGCGAATTCACCGGGGGGAGTCGGTCTCGAGCCTATTTACCTAAACCTTCAGTGGTACAGGCTCGCACCTGCGGTCTCGAGCTCATCTACCCAGCCTTCTCGGCCTCGCGAGGCCGGATGGCTTCGGCAATAAAAGCCCACAATATGCCGACCAGCAGCCCCAAGACCCCTGCAATGACAGTGAACAGCAGGGGCCTTGGAAAGCTAGGGCGAAGCGGTTCGGCTGGAGGTACGAGCACCTGCACCAGCAGAGCCTGGCTGACCAACTGGCCGATTGCTTGGGGTTGCTGTAAAAAGTCGGTCAGGGTGCCGATGCGGGCCTCGAGCTGGGCAATTTGCGAGCGCAGGCGCGACTCGTCGAGGCTCAGGCTGGTGTAGGCGGGGTTGGCCGCCCGCGCCGCCTGGGGATCGTTGCCCCGGGCCTCGAGGCCCGCGGCTACAGTTGCGTTGGAGGCAGCACGGTCGGGGGCCAAGCGCAACTGGGTCTGAATGCCCTTGAGTCCATCCTGCGCAGCCCGCAGGTCGAGTTGGGCCTGGGTTTGGGCCGCCCGAATATTGGCGCGGGCTCCTTCAACTAGACTATCTTCCAGATACTTACGGGCCACACTAAGGATACGTTCCGCTCGAGCCCCAGCCTCAGCAGACGTGCGGCCCTGCGCAGTGAGAAAAAGCAGTCCGCGCCTGTCATCGAAGCGGGCGCTGTAAAAACGGGTGGGGTCGGAGACCTCGAGCTGCTCCGCTAGCAAGCGAGTGTTTTGCAAGTCCACGAATCCCTGGGCTAGCCCTGGTAGGGAGGGTAGGTTGTTGAGGAGGCCCTGGCTGGACTGGTTGGCCAAACTGAGGCTCACTACCACCTGGCTGGTGTAGGTTTTGGGCCAGAGAAGGCTCCAAAGCAAAGTAACTAAAGCCAAGGCTACCCCTAGGCCTAGTATTTGCCACACCCGCCGTTTGAGAACCAGATAGATGTCGCGTAGAGATATGTCGTCGGAGGTTTCGGGCACTTGCTGTCTCACTGCATCATATTATCAGCCTTTTTGGGTTGGGTACATCAACATAACTCTCACCACGGTGGCTCCGGGAGGAGCAATACAAAACTTCTCTACAGTAACGTTGCCTAAATCTCGAAATCACCTACTATAAATATATGCAGGTTCTGGAATCCCTAAACTTCCCTGACACCAACAAGCTGATCTCTATAATTATGCCTGTGCACAATGGGGAAAAATACATTAGGGAGGCAGTTGAGTCCGTATTTTCCCAAAGTTATACAAACTGGCACTTAATCATCGTTAATGATATGTCAACCGACAATACTCGATACATACTTGAGGAATTTGCTTCATCTTCCTTTAAAAACAGAATTGAAATTATAGAGAATAAAGAAAACCTAGGCGTAGCTCTTTCAAGAAATAGAGCCATTTCTCAAGCTAGTGGAGATTGGATAGCCTTTCTTGATGCCGACGATGTCTGGCATCCCAACAAACTTAGAGAACAAATACATATAGCAAGGTTAAACAGTTCCTTGGTGGTTTTCTCTCCCTACTATGTAATGAACGAGGAGGGAGTCGTAAATGGGATAGTTCATAACAAGCCCATTATTGAATTGAAAGACATGCTGCACTTTAATCCGATTGGAAATCTAACTGGGATGTACAAAAGCTCAATACTGGGAAAGTTTTTACAAAAAAAGATTAAACATGAGGACTATATCATGTGGTTCGAGGTTATAAAAAAGGCTGTTCGAGCCTACTCGACCCCAAATCCATTGGCCTTTTATCGCAAGACTTATCGTAGTGTATCTGCATCAAAAACCAAGGTAATTAGATGGCAATGGAATATATACCGAGAAGAGTTTCAATACGATTTTTTTTCAAGCTTACTCAGTTTGATGATCTACGCGGGTCATAATTTTACCAAGGTGAAATCCTTGAAGCAGTCTCTACACTACAAGTGTTATTTTACAAAAGGACTTGTTGAGATATGACGGTGTTGCTAAGCGTTTTCGGCTTGACACTTTTGATCTGCTTTGCGCTTAGCTTGGCACTAAGCATCAGGCTATTTGGCATAGCATCCACACCTTCGCTCTTCCTATATTCGCTAGCCCTCTTTCAAGTCATTCCAGTTTTGTACGGGCTATACACTGGATACTACCAATATGACCTAACCAGGCAAATAAACATGCTCTCCATGGGCATCGTTGCCTTTACCATCGGTTATTTGCCTTTTGGGTTAGCCCGGCGCAAATCGCTGAAAAAGAAATCGTCCGATTTATCCCCAAAGGAATCTCGCACTGTTTTCAAGGTAGCGCTGTATTTTAGCTTGCTACTTTTCCCAATAACCGCAACGCTCGCTGTACAGTTTTTTTTGAGTCGCCGAGGGGGACAATATGGGCTCACCGAGCCTATTAGCAGTTTAGAGCAGCTTTTTTTCTATGCAGCGCTAAGCTTTTTTTGTTTAGCGCTCAGCGTGAACTTAAAACACATTCCACTCAAGTGGATTTTGCTTTTGGTAGTTATAGTTTTACTTCCACGTCTGCTTATCTCCTTGGTTTACAGCCGGATCTTTATCTTTTTAGCCCTAGTACCGCTCTTATATTCTTTGTATTTTAGTCGCTTGAACTATAAATTGTCTCCCTCAAAAGCTACGGTGGCTTTTGGTGTGCTGACTTTATTCATAATCTTGCCTGCACTGACAAGGGATACCAGCATAATGGCTTCACCGCAGCGTTTTGAGGCTCTCATTATGAATGGTTCGTCCATACCTATTCTTGAAAAATACGAGCGATACGATATACAACGTGATCAGTCGTATGTATTCGCTTCCGTAGTTCTAAAAGCCATTCCCTTTTCAATACCACTCCCAGAGAACTATCGCGTGAATGTGTGGGGCATTGAGGGGGCTGTGGCCACCCTGGATAGAGTTCTGAGCAGTTACGAGAATCAAGCGCGAGAAGATGTGTTTTTTGGCACGGGATCGAACTATTTACATGAGCTATACATAGACTTTGGCTGGCTTGGGGTGATTATTGGCAGTATACTTGTGGCGCTGGTGGCTTCCTATATGGAATACAAAGGGGTTCAGTCACTTTTTTTTAGGTTTATTTGGCTGAATGTGCTTACCAGCTTTCTTTTCCTACCCCGTAGCAACGTGGGTTACTTTTTAGAAAAGCTACCCTTATACATCGCCTTTTATGTGCTCGCCTGGCTTGCCATTAAGCTTCTCAAGGAATCTACTGAGGCCACAAAAGCGACTTATGCAAAAACCCAAAGTAATCATCACCTCCAGTAAAAAGACGGGGGGTGTTCAAACCTTCTCCCAAGCCTTGGCATCAGCCCTGAGCCATCTTGGTTATGAGTGTACGTTAGTTGATTCAATCCAAGAACTGCTCAAACCCGCTATGCTGCATCAGTTGAGACAACCAGGAGTCGTGCTTATATCGTCATTAGGTTTCGGGGTCTTCAATTTATTTGCTCGTAGCTCAATATACGTGCTGCACGGTTTTCCTCGTTTGGATGACGCTGGCTTGTTTGGTTTTATCGAAGTAGCTCTTGCTACAAAGATTTTTGCACGCTGGGCCACACGGGTTACAGCTATTAGTCAACTTACGTATTTAGCTAATGCTGCCTTCTTTGGAATCCGTAGCCATCGGGTTATTGGAAACCCTTTTATCTTACAGGCAGGCCTCGCTCGTAAAGAGGCCAAGGACAAGATCATCAGGGTTCTCTATGTGGGACGGTTGGTGGGTGTAAAGCGGGTCGAGCAAGTCGTCCGCGGGTTTCTCCTAGCCGTCCAGCAAGAGCCAAGGCTGCATCTTGAAATTGTCGGCTCTGGGCCAGAAGAACATTCCTTGAAGAAGTTAGCCGATCACCCTTGCATCTCTTTTACCGGCTCCATGCCCAATGCTGAAGCCTTAGCCAAGATGAGCCAGAGTGATATCTTCATCTCCCTGGCCGAGGGCGAGCCCTTTGGAATCACATTTCTAGAAGCACTAGCATCCGGCTGCTACCTGGTTTGCCCTACCTCGGGCGGGCATTTGGACTGGGTGGTGGACTATTCACAGGTTGCCTATGTCAAAAACATTTTTGACCCCACAGAGGTCGCACAAGCCATACTGGAGGCAGTTAAGAAGCTCAACTGTCCAAGGAAGCCCTTTGATGCAGATTGGAACCTGAACGTTGCGCGGAAATATGACGCGCTGATCCTCGAGGCCGTGAATGAAAAGGCTCGAAAAAATACTTCGTAGCAACATTGATATTTTATTTTTTCAGATATCCAACTTTGCTTTTAGCCCTCTGCTCTATTTCTTGCTTGGAAGCGGGCGCTTGGAAAATGGGTTGGATTTGCTCAAGACCATCTATCTTATAGAGGTTTATCTTGCTGTACCTGCAGTTATTTTTTACTTTAACCAGCGTAAAATCTCGGCTTTGGTAGATATTTTCGGAAAGCCGCTATACGATGCAATTGCCGTCGTAAAAATATTACTCAGTGTGGCTACAGGTCTTGTAATGGTTTTTGTTTCAAAAGCCATTGAGCTCCAATTACTATCTGTATTCATTTTGTGCCTGGTAGGAAACGCCATTACGCCTCATTGGCTATTGAGCCAGTATAGCTACACGCGTTTCACACTGGCCGCATTTATCTTCCGTTTGGGTGTCCTTGCCGCTACCTTTTTTGGTTTCGAGCAGCTTCTGTTGCCCCTATACACAGTTAGCTTGTTGGCACCCGGCCTCTTTGCTTACGCGTACTTTCGAAACAAGATTTCTAAGGGCTCTGGAGCCCCTGTCTGGCCTGTTGTTGCCAGCATTGGAGCCTCTGGATCAATTAGTTTAGTGCGAACCTTCGCTACTTCTACATTGCTTTTCTCAATAATAGGCCTTGTTTCACCAAACACACTATCCATATACGCGACCTTGGAGCGAGTAATTCGTTCGGGCTTTTCATTTATGGTGCCTTACATTTTACGTCTGAATCTGCGAAGGGGTATCCATATGAAAACCCAGCTTTTGCCCATTTTGCTACTCGTAGCAGGGGCTCTGACCATTTATTTTTTTCATGCTCACTCTTATTTACTTTTATTACTGCTGGCCGTTATGATTCTTTCTCTTGACCTTATAGCCTTTATATTTAGTGAGCAGGTAGGTTCGAATCTGGCCTCGAGGTCATATTATATCGTCATCATCGGGCTTTTCGTGGTCTCGTTTTTTGGATTCTATTCTTTTTTGGTCCTGCTTGCTCTTCTGGCTTTGCTACCTTTTCTGGTTCGTTCAAGTGAGCACATGGCATGAGATGGCTCTTGGTTACAGCAACTACCATAGGTGTGTTTTTACCTCACCTATGGTCGGTACTGGTTATTCTAAGGGCCGTTCCACTTATTCGAGCGGCTACTTCGAGGCTCGAGCCTCTTCTGTTACCCGCCATTTTTGCTCTTTTTCGCCTTGTGGAGAATTTGGGCAGAGACCCTTGGTTTGGCCTTGGCGAGATGGTGTACGTTTTAGTGGTTGGTTTTTCTCTCCTAGTGGTGCTCCACAATTACACAGTTTATGATAGAAACGCCCTCCTGAAAGGCATACTTTTGGGCAGCACCATTCTCGCGGTTTTTTCAACACTCAACTTTTTTGATCAAATCTATTTGATAAAACCCTGGACGGTATATCCTTCCGAAGCACGTATTTTGAAAAGAAATGCCTTTGAAGCCCTTAGCTCAAACGCGATTGTGACTAAAGATTTGGGTTATGTGGGCCCCGGTGTCCTCAAAGCTTCCATGCGTTTGCGTCATATAGATACCAACAACCGAGAACTGAAACTTCCCGTATCATTTGTACGAGAAAGCAGTCCTATTACTCCTAGTGCATTTTGTACAGTCACTACAAAAGAAACAACCTGCACAATTAATGTGAAACTTGAGAGGCGCGAAAGAACAGTGCTATGGCTTGGAGGGTGGGATAGCTGGCAAAGTAAGAATTCCTCGATACTCGAAGCATCAGCCTTAAGGCTTTTTTATCTGGAACCTCCACCTATAGCGCAAATTCTATTCAACAGTGGACGTAGCGCCGGATTCACATTCAATCCAAACGCTTTAGGTTTGGCTTCGTTGGTCTGTATTTTGTTAGTGGCTTTGCTCAATAGAGCACCTTGGCATACGGTTATCTTGAGTTGTATTCCGCTCTTTGTCTTGCTGCTACAGTCCGGTAGCCGTGCCAGTCTGGCTGGATTGGTTCTGTTTATTTTGATACTGCTGATTAGGCACCCTGCATTGAAAAGGTCTGTGGGCTACATGACCCCCATCATCATCTTGTTGGTGATATTTTGGGGGTTCCGCTCCACTCCCGAACCAACTATTACACTACCTCGGATTCTCAATCCCTTTGAGGACGTCTATCGTGAGTCGAGGGTATCGTTATACGTCGCGGTAATTGAACGGATAGGCCTGAGCTTTATTGGCACCAGGGATATTGGGTCGTTACTACATGATATACAAAGTGATCTCGGGCTAGGAACGCTCGAGCATACTCACAGCTTGTGGCTCCAAATATATATAGCCAGCGGTATTCTCGGTTTATTAATCTTCCTGGCTGGGTTCATTTTGGTAGAGTACCGCCTAAGCCAGAAACAGCTACACGTAGCTCAGGCAGCATTTTTTTCTTTATACTGCGTTTCTTTTTTTGACTATTTCGCTTTTTATCCGCCTTATTATATTCTTCTGTTTGGGCTCGGATACCTGGCCCTGTCGCCGAAAGCTGGTTCCGTTCATTATGACTAAGTCATTTACAAAGTCTCTCAGCCATTGGGAGTCGCCACCCATCATAGCTCTGACTCTTTACTTTGCTCTTTGCATAGCAAGCCTAATAACGCTGGGGCACATCAGGCTCTGGGAGGTATTTACTTATCCTTCGTATGGAGGATTGATTGTACTCCTCGTTATTGCTGGTTTATGTTCTCTCTGGCTTTCAAGCAGGTGGAGTCGGCATCCACACACCAGTGGCTTGCTGGCCAGTGTATGGGCCATGGTTATACCATTTCTAGCACTGGCCGCTGCTTTTTTTATCTTTGGCTGGTGGTATTCTCGCCCATTCTATTTGGCATTTTTTTTGGTACTCTTTGTTATTAATTTCATTAGTTTATTAATTAAATCACGGCGAATGATCAAAGTGGCTGTCACATCTCCTGATGTCGCTGAAACCATTAAGTCGGCAGGTGAAAAAAATATTGAGGTTTTATACATCAACGATTCTCAGAAAGCCGATATAATTGTTACAGATCTGCAGCACAGTTTCTCGGATTCTTCGAGACAAACTTATAGTAACTTTGCAGCCCAGGGTAAAGAAATTATAGATATTGCTACGTTCCTGGAGGAGATCACAGGAAAAGTAGATATATCCTCTCTGTCTAAAGAAGCTGAGATTTTACTCAGGCCCAAAGACTATATTGGTATCAAGCGCGTCTGGGAAACAGCTCTGGTTCTTTTGACCTTTCCCATTTGGGTGTCTTTGGCAGTACTCACAGCTCTGCTGGTACGGCTCGACTCCAAAGGCCCCTTACTATTTAAGCAGCGACGTATCGGTTTGTATGGGCAACCTTTCGAAATGTACAAATTTCGTAGTATGTACGCCGACTCCGAATCAAATGAGCCCAGATTCGCTCAAGTTGGAGATGCTCGAGTTACAAGGGTTGGGGCTATATTGAGGAAATTTCGACTCGATGAAATCCCACAACTATGGAATGTAATAAAGGGCGATATGAGTCTTATCGGACCCCGCCCAGAGCAAGAAGCGTTTGCAAAACAATTCGCTGAAGAGATACCCTTTTTTGAAACGAGACATTTCGTTCGTCCAGGTCTAACTGGATGGGCACAGGTTGTGTACGGCTATACGTCTGATCAAAGCGGAGCTAAAGAAAAACTGGCATATGACCTTTACTATGTAAAAAATTTTTCGTTCTGGCTTGACTTACTAATCATAATAAAAACACTTTCAGTAATTTTCCGTGGGTTTGGTGCCAGATAGCTACAGAAAGCAATAAGCGCGAATCAGGATTAGTCAAAGGTTTGACGGGCTAATTACAACCAGCCCAAACGTTATTTGCTCATTCACACCTCACCTCTGACAACCCTGGCTCGAGGCGAGGCTCCCCTCGCAAGGCCTCGGCCAGGATAGCCCATAAGAGGGCCGAGAAGAATCTCAGGGTAATAGCCCAGAATCCCAATTAGCAATCAAGCCACGCCAGCGGCCTATGTCCAGCGATACGTCCTCGGGCAGCACCACCAAGGCTTCCTGGCGGCGGGCTGGCTGAACATCGGGACGGGTGCGCAGGGCCAGCTCGTATGCCGACTTGCGCTCGGTGGCGATGTGGAGGGTGGAGTGGGGGATGCGATGGAGGTTCCGAAGGGCCAGGGCAATCTGCGGGGCGATGACCTCGAGGTAGTCCTGGCTGGTGAAGAGATCGGTATAGGCAGTGGGATACGGCCAGGGCGAAGGGCGGAAAGAGGTGCGGATAATCAGGTGATCCGGGAGCAGTCGCACCAGCTCCTCGGCTACCAGCTTGGAAAGCGCGTAGTAGTTGCGCACCGGCCCCACCGGGTCGTCCTCCCGGTAGCCCCCCACATCCCCCCAAAACACATAGTCGGTCGAGATGTGAACAAAGCGCAGGTCGTACCCCAAAGCAGCCCGAACCAGGTTGCGGGTGCCCTCCACATTCACCCTCCAGCAAAGGGCTTTTTCGATCTCGGCCTGGGCAACATTGGTGTAGGCCGCTGTATGCACCACGACTTTTGGCTGGTAATTCGCAAAAGCCTGCTCGACACCGGACAGATCGGTGATGTCCAGCTCGGCTCTACTGGGTGCGGTCAGCTCGGGCAGAAGCCCCCGCAACGCCGTTCCCAGGCGGCCCGCTCCGCCGGTCAGCAGTATTCCCCCAGTTTCAGCGCTGCCCATACCAGGTCTGCATGAGGCTCTGGTGCTCTTTTTTCGCGCGCACCCGCTGCCACCAGCCGGGGTTCTGCACGTACCATTCGATGGTCTCTGCCAAACCCTGGCTAAATCTGTACCGGCGCACCCAGCCCAGGGCCTCGGCCTTGGAAGGGTCTACCGAGTAGCGGTAGTCGTGGCCGGGCCGGTCGGCCACGAATTGTTTTAGAGACAGGGGCTTGCCCAGCGCCTCCAGGATAGCGTCGGCAACCTGCACGCCCGAAATTTGCTCGCGGGCTCCCAGGTTGTAGGCCTCGCCGCTGGCGCCCCGGTGCAGAACCAGGTCAATACCGGCGGCGTGATCCAAGGCGTGCATATAGTCGCGCACCGCCGAGCCGTCGCCGTAGATGGGCAGGGGCCGGTCTTCCAGGGCGTTGGTGATGAACAAAGGGATGATCTTCTCGGGGTACTGGTAGGGGCCGTAGGTGTTGGAGCCGCGCGTAATTACCACATCCAGCCCGTGCGAGATACCGTAGGCCAGCACCAGGTGTTCGGCCCCGGCCTTGGAGGCTGCATAGGGCGAGCGGGGCCGGAAGGGGTCGGTCTCGAGGGAGTGGCGGTCGCTCCCCCGGAGGTCGCCGTAAACCTCGTCAGTGGAGACGTGGAGGAAACGGCGGACTCCCGCTTTGCGGGCCTCCTCCAGAAGCACCAGGGTTCCCTCTACGTTGGTTCTAACGAAGGGTCGAGGGTCTAAAAGCGAGCGATCCACGTGGCTCTCAGCGGCAAAGTTCAGTACAGCATCGGCCCCTTGCAGGGCTTTGTGGGCATCGGCGGGGTTGGCGATATCGCCCTGGATGAACTCAATCTGGTTTAATAGAGCTTCCAGATTCTCCAGGTTGCCCGCATAGGTCAGCTTGTCCAGCACCACAATCTGCCACTCGGGATGGGCCGACAGGGCATAATGCACATAGTTGGCACCAATAAAGCCTGCGCCTCCCGTTACCACCACGCGTTTAAAATTCATCACAGCCCCTCCTCTAACCCTTGTCGTCGGCCCACAGATCGGCCCCAAAAAAGTCCCAGGGCAGGCGGCCCTCGTTGGGGTCGGAGGGGTTGAACTGGTCGTTCATGGCGTAGAGCAGCAGCGCACCCTGGTGGCCCGCTCGGTAGCCGTGGGCTACGCCCACGGGGATGTACAGGAGCGCGGGCGCCTCACCGGAAAGCAGGAAAGAACGCTTTATACCTTTGGTTGGGGAGTCGTCGCGCACATCCACCAACCAAACCAGCAAGGCCCCCTGCACCACACACCAAAGCTCGTCCTGGATGCGCTTGGGGTGGAGGTGAAAGGCATTGATACGGCCCGGTACTGCCCAAGAGATTGAGAACTGGCGGGCCTCGAAGGGCACCGGAAGCCCCTCCACCCGCCCATCCTTCAGGCGCAGGTACTCCATGAAGGCGCCCTCGAGGGCACGCTGCTTTATGAGGGGCTGAAACACAACACCCTCTGGGGTGGGCGGGTTTGTGTAATACTGGTACTTCAGGGCAGTCTGGGCTTTTTCATCCAGTTTCATACCGAACTTAATCCTAAAGCATCTACCAGCAAGGACGCTGGGTTGGGCTTAATGAGTAAAGACCTCTCGATAATCGTCATATCCCACAATGCCCAGGCCATTCTTGGCGAGTGCTTGAGGCGACTCGAAGTTTGCTATCCAGAAGCAGAAAAACTAGTGGTGGACACAGACTCCAAAGACGGTAGCGCGGACTGGGTACGGCGGCAACACCCCAGCGTAAATGTGCTCCAGGTGCCCAACCGCGGCTACGCCTACGCCGTCAACCGGGGCCTCGAGGTGGCCCAGAGGCCGTGGGTGGTGGAGATGAACAGCGACGTGTACCTGGAGCAGGGCGACCTCGAGGCCCTGCAGATGGCTTTAGAGGCCAACCCCAGGGCTGCGATGGCGGGGCCTACTCTGTACACACCCGAGGGACGGCTGCAATCGTATGGGCCGCTCTATGCCCCCTATTACTGGAACCTGCGCCGCCCCAGGGCCGTCAGTTGGGTATCCGGTGCGCTCATTATGGCCCGTACGTCCTCCCTGCAGGAGATTGGCGGGATGGACGAGCGCTTTTTTTTCTACAACGAAGACCTCGAGTGGTGCACCCGGGCCCGGCGCAAGGGCTGGCAGGTTTTGCTGGTACCACGCCGGGTGCTCCACCTGGGGGGCAGTTCCACCCCCAACGACCCCCGCTTCATCGCCGAGGGCTACCGGGGAGGCCTGCTCTTTGCCCGCGACTATTTTCCCGCCCTGCACGGCCTGCACAAAAAAACGGTCTGGCTCGAGGCCCACCTTCGCCGCTGGCTCGACCCCAATCCCTTGCGGCGGCAAGGCTACGGGCTGATCTTGCAGATGCTACAGGACAGATCACTAGACGTCTCCCCATTTCTGCGCGAGCCAGCACACGGGCTTAGTGAAGAAAGCTAAAGCCGCACCCGGCTGCGATCCCCCAGCACCAGTTGCAGGGTATGGCGGCGGGTGTTGCCCTGGCCGTCCACCACCACCCCCTGCCCCAGCACGCTGCTGTCCAGGCGGTAGGGCAGCCGGTAAACCTGGGCCTCGTCCATCAGGATGGAGTACTCGACTTCGCTGGCAATCACTTTGGCATTCTTCCCGATAGCCGTGTAGGGGCCAATAAAGCCATCTTCCACCAGCGCCCCGGCCCCGATGTAGGCCGGACCCCGCACGGTGCTGCGCACGATGCGGGCCCCCGGTTCCACCACCACCTCGCCCACCACCTGGGAATCGGCCAGCTCGCCCTCCACCCGGCGCACGAGGCTCGAGAGGGCCAGCCGGTTGGCATCCAGCAGGTCTTCGGGCTTGCCGGTGTCCTTCCACCAGCCGCGCACCTGGTGGGCCACCACCCGCTTTCCTTCATCTACCAGCCCCTGGATGGCCTCGGTAATCTCGTACTCGCCACGACCCGAGGGCTTTAGTTCGTTGATAATGGCATGAATAGCTGGGCCGAACAGATACACCCCTACCAGGGCCAGGTTGGACGGCGGGTCTTGGGGCTTCTCCAGCAGCCGAGCCACCTGTCCGGCCTCATTCAGCACCACCACCCCGAAGGCCCGTGGGTCTTCGACCGGGGTGAGCAAGACGATGGCCTCCGGGCAGGTTTGAAGATACTCTTCCACAAGGTGTTTGATGCCGCCCGAAAGCAGGTTATCGCCCAGGTAGAGCACGAAAGGGCTATCGGATAGAAAACCCTGGGCGGTCTTGACCGCGTGGGCAATGCCCAGCGGCGCTTCCTGCACGATGTAGGTGAGGCGAACCCCCCAGCGTGAGCCATTGCCCAGGGCAGCCCGCACCTCGTGGCCGGTCTCCGGGCTAAGGATGACCCCGATATCGCGGATGCCGGCTTCCAGCAGATCCTCTACAGCATAAAACAGGTTGGGCTTGCCGGCGATGGGAATAAGCTGCTTGGCCCGGGTGTGGGTTAGGGGGCGCAAACGTGTCCCTTGGCCCCCAGAGAGAATGAGTCCCTTGAGTTCCATAGTCGTGCTCAGTTTATAAGACGGGGGGGTTTGAGGGGGCCTTTTCCATCCGATGCTCCGAAACCCTTGGGAAACCAGAAAAGACCCTGGTGTAAAATGCGGTTCGTTGCACAGCATGACTGCCCGAATCCGTCCAACATCAAGCATCACCCTGTGCGCTACAAACCGAGTCGGGATTCTTGGAGGGTTTCAACATGATCCAGTCCAGAAACGATGACGGCTCCATCCTCACCCTGCAAACACCGCCCACTTTTACGGTTTTGGGACAACCCACGGCTGGCCTCGAGGCCCTCTCGCTTCAACTACCCAAGGTCTTGCAGGCCAAGGGCTACCGCTTTGAGCCCGAGGCCGAGCATCCGCGGGCCGTCCTGAACTTTATCCATGCCGAGCGCCCCACCCCCTACCGGCGCAAGGCCCAGGGGACGATGGTGATCTCCTTCCTCGAGCTGCCCCAGATGCCCCCCAACCCCATCGCCGGGCTGTACAGCTATCTGGTGCGGGCCCTTTCCAACATGCTGGTGGTCTATGTGCCGGGGCAGGGGGCTTATTTCCTGACCCTCGAGCTCGGCCAGTACCACGAACCGGAGGGGCCGGGTCTCGCCGAGCGCATCTTCGAGCGGATCCACCCCATTGCCTCCTCGGTGCTGGTGGTGAACAACCACTTTGAACCCGACCTCGAGCCCGAACTCTGGCAGGGCGACGCTCTAACCAAGAGCCTGAGCGCCGCAGGCCGCAAGCTGGCCGAGTGGGACTTGCTCCCGGCTGCTTTTCCCATCGAGGAAATTCTGCCACCTGAAGACTTCCGCCACGTCAAGCGTTTATATGGTATTGGCGGGCTGTCCTACGGCAACCTGTCGGTGCGCAAGGACGAGCGACGCTTCTGGATGTCGGCCAGCGGGGTGGACAAGGCCAACCTGCGCGAGGTGGGGCGGGACATCCTGATGGTCACCGACTACGACCCCATCCAGAACGCCATGCGCCTCTCGGTACCGCCGGGCCTCGAGCCGCGCCGGGTGAGCGTGGACGCCATCGAACACTGGATGATTTACCGCGAACACCCCCAGGTGGGGGCCATCCTGCACATCCACGCCTGGATGGAAAATATCCGCTCCACCCAGTTCAACTACCCCTGCGGCACCTACCAATTGGCCGATGCCGTAGCAGAAAAAGTTCGAGAGGCCCCCGACCCCAGCCGGGCGGTGGTGGGCCTTAAGAACCACGGCCTGACCATCACCGGACACAGCCTGCAAGAAATCCTTGGGCGCATCGAGGGCCGCCTCTTGCGCCAGGTACCCATGTCCTAAGCGTAGCCGAGCAGTAAAACCAGTCGCCAGATTATCTCGAGAGTATTGACCAAGCCCTTCTACCTCAGGGCGCGTCTGGGGGTGAGGGCATGCGCAATAGATGGCTGCGGGTATATACCTCCATCCGCTCACGAAGCGCCTTGGCTCGTTCCATCAGAGGAATGCCGTTTCCGCTCAATTGGGCCTGGAACTCCAGCGCGATCAACTTGCCAGGGGTGAAAGAGCGGCCATCGGGGTTGGGAAATAGGCTGTTTAGCAGATGGAAGTCTTCGTCCGAACGCCAGCCCACCTCTTTCTTAAGCTGATCTAGGTAACCCCACTGAAAGCGCTCCTCGCTGAGCTGCCCTGCAATATAGCGGTGCAATAAATCCAGGTAGACATAGAGCCCCACCACCGCGGGGTTTCGTACGGGTTTGCCGATATGAACCGGCAGCGATTGCATCAGCAGGGGTTCTAGATAGTCGGGGTTGATTTTCCAGTTGTCGAGGTCGAAGAGGGGCCTGGCCTGACGAAAAAGTATGAATTGGGGGCTTTGGTGTTTGATACCGGTGCGGGTCTCGACATAATCGGAAGCCGGGCGGTCCTCGGGGATGCGGATGATACCAATAGCTACGTCGGGGCGGGGCTCGAGGTACTTCTGCACGTACTGCATGGCCTCGAGGGTCTTGTCGGTGGTGCTGGCCTTGAAAATCGCCGCGAGTTCGTGATGCTCCAGAAAGGCATCCACATCCTCGAGCGTTTTGAGGGGGAAGACCCGTTCACGCAGGCTCATAAATGATTATGTTAGCCGGTAGGCGCCGGGGAATCCGTGGGTTGTGCCCCGGTTTTAGGCCATCAAGGATGGCTTCCGGCCCTAGACGAGCTGCTCTGTGCCCTCTGCATTCAAAGTGTGACCAATAACAAAGGTGATTCTCATGCTTTGCGTTACCCTAAACTTTGGAATGGAACGACTTCCCGCCTCCCGGACTTTGCCTTTACTGCCAATACTGCTGACCCTGCTGCTGCTCGCGAGCGTGCTGATTGGTGTCTATTTTGTATCTCCTGGCTTCAAGGAGCGTATGGATGGAGTCTATGGCTTGCTTTCCAGCGGTAATCAGCAGGCGATACAGGCTTGGGTGGCCGGGCTGGGCTGGCTGGGCCCCCTGAGCATTATCGGACTGATGATTGCCCAGACCCTGGTCTCGGTGGTGCCGATGGCCCTGGTCATGCTGGTCTCGGTGCTGGCGTTTGGGCCGGTATTCGGCGGCATTTTGGGTTGGGTCGGGGCCATTATCGCGGCCATGGTGGGCTATGGCCTCGCCAGGCTGCTGGGGCCGGTGGTGGTGGATCGCTTCGTTAGCGAGGATATCCGCCGCAAAGTGGAAACCCAGGTCGAGCGCTACGGCCCCTGGGCCATCATCGCGCTGCGGCTGTCCTTCCTGGTGCCCACCGACAGCGTGAACTTCGTGGCCGGACTGGTCAGGATGCACCCCCTCAAGTTTTTGCTGGCCACCGCAGTGGGGGCCCTGCCCGTAACGGTGGTGATCGCCTGGTTGGGCGCCGATTTCTCCCGGCTGGGGCCCTTTCTCCTGGTGGCCACCCTCGTGGGCCTAGCCGCCTTGGGAGGTTGGATTCTTTACGATCGCACTAGACTACAGCGCAAAACCCGCCCCAGCGAGAGCGAATCAGCCTAGATCTCCCACCAGGGCTTCCATCCCCTCCATCGCACCCATTCGGAGGGAGTAGTCGGCCTGGCTCGAGAGGGGGGTGGGGTTGGGGTTAATCTCGATCAGATAGGCACCGCTCGAGTGGGCCAGCCGCCCCAGGCTGGCTGCCGGTTCAACCTCAGCGCTGGTTCCAATCACCAAAGCCACCTCGGCTTCAGCAAACGCCCGACAGGCCTGCTCAAAAGCGCCTGCCGGCAGCAACTCCCCAAACCACACCACATCCGGGCGGCCCCGGGCCTTGCAGCTCGGGCAGTAGGGCGGCGGCACAAAATGGGCCGGGTCGGGGAGCGGAAACCGCTCTCCACAGCGCTCACAGCGACCCCTGGCAATGTTGCCGTGCAGTTCGACCAGGCGTTGGGAACCGGCCCGGCTGTGCAGGCTGTCCACGTTCTGGGTCACCAGTAGGAAGCCCTCCCCTATCCGCTGTTCCAGCAGGGCCAGCAAGGTATGGGCCCGGTTGGGCTGGGCTTGCATGACGTTCTGGTAGCGCCAGGCATACCACTCCCAGACCTTCTGGGGGTCGCGGCCATAGGCAGCGGGCGTAGCATAATCTTCGATGTTGAAATCCTTCCATAAACCCGCGGCATCGCGAAACGTAGGAATGCCGGAAGGTTGGGAAACGCCCGCTCCGGTGAGCACCGCCAACCGACGGGCCTCCCGCAGGCGCTTGCGAGCGGCTTCCAGGTTCATGCCCACAGTGTACGCGGGGGAAGGGACTCCGTAGAATACAGGTAGCCTGTGCGACTCTACACCGCCCAAGCCATGCGCGAGGCCGACCGGAAGGCCACCGAGCTGGGCTATCCCAGTCTGCTCTTGATGGATACGGCCGGAAGGCGCTCGGCCAAACGTTTATTGCAGTATTTTGAGGACCGCAAGGCAGTGGTGCTGTGCGGCAAGGGCAACAACGGGGGGGACGGGCTGGTGGCGGCCCGCTGGCTAAAGGTCGGGGGGGCGGAGGTCGAAGTTTTCGCTGCCGAAGGGCAGGTAGGCGACGCGGCCCTGGCCCGGCAGGCCTTGCAGGCCCACGGCATAGCCATCCGGCCCCTGGAGGAATGGCAGCCCGAGCGAAACACGGTAATCCTGGATGCCCTGTTTGGCACGGGTTTGCGAGGCCCACTGGAAGGGCCGTATGCCCGGCTGGTCGAGCAGATCAACGCTTCCGGGCTGCCGGTGGTGGCCATTGACCTTCCCTCGGGCCTGCCCTACTCGCCCCATGTCCGGGCCAGCCTCACCGTGGCGCTGGCAGGGCTCAAGAACGAGCATCTGTTCTACCCACACCGCGCCGCCTGTGGGCGCATCCTGGTAGATGACCTGGGGATGCCACCGGAAGCCCTGAGGAATGAAGCGCTGCCGGAGCTCTTGCACAGAGCGCAGATGCAGAAGCTCCTGCCCAAACGGGCGGGCAATGCCCACAAGGGCTCGGTGGGACGGGTACTGGTGGTGGGGGGCTACCTTAGCTATACCGGTGCGCCCAGCCTGGCGGCCCTGGGGGCCTACCGAACCGGTGCTGGACTGGTCACCGTAGCCTATCCCGCCGACTGCGAGGTGCAACCGCCTCTGGAGGCCGTGCGCCTCCCGTTGTTCGAGTGGAACACCGCCAACCTTCAGCGGGGCCGGGCGGAGGCGGTAGCGGTCGGGATGGGTGCGGGCGACGGAGGGGTACAGGCGGCCCTGGCCGCGCTGGGTCTGCAGCGCCCCACTGTACTGGACGCCGACGCCCTGCACGAGCGGGTGCTGCGAGCCTACAGCGAAGCAGCCCTCCCGACCGTGATAACCCCCCACCCAGGGGAGGCCGGCCGACTGCTGGGGCTGCCCAGCGAACAGGTGGCCCGCTTCCCCCTCGAGGCCGCCCAAACCCTAGCCAAGCGCTATCCAGGGCTGGTGGTGGTGCTGAAGGGTGGGCCCACGGTGCTGGCCTGGCAGCCCCAGGGGGCCCTCACTTCAACGCCACAACTCGCGGTGAACAGCACAGGCAACCCCCATATGGCCACCGGCGGGATGGGCGATGTGCTCTCGGGGGTGGTCGCTGCCCTGCTGGCTGCGGGCCTCTCGGCCTGGGATGCCGCCCGGCTGGGGGTGTACCTCCACGGGCTGGCCGGCGACCTGGCAAGCAAACCGGGTCTGCTGGCCCACGAGGTCGCCGAGGCGCTGCCTAAGGCCCTCGAGCGGCTGCAGGCGGGCCAGGTCAGAGATTTCTGGGAGCCCGAATAGTCCCCAACAGCAGCACGCTCATGGCGGACATCCACAAAATATCGTAGGCCACGATGGACCACTGGGCCGGCGGTACACCACCCAGCACGTAAACCACTCGAGCCAGGCTGCCCAGCACCAGCGCCCACACCACCCCTTGCAGGTAGCGCCCGATGCGGCCTCCGGCCAGCACCGGGGTCTGCTGGGCGAAAAGCAGGGTCAGATAAAACGCAACGCCGGCATAAATCAGTTCGACTACGTTCAACGGGCGAACCAGGGTGGTGAGGGCTGCAAGCAACAGTCCGCCCAGCAGGGCCATCAAAGCCAGGCGTTGGGAAAAGCCCAGCGGATACAAACCCTGGCGCTCCATGCTCAAGGGCAGGAGTGTTCCCATCAGCAAGAAAAGAGCCACCCCCATCAGATAGATTCCCTCGCGGAGGGCCAGGGTGTCCACGGGGGTTGCTATACTGAGGGTGAACAACAAATCGCCGATCCCCAAAAACAACAGCCCCAGCGCAAGCCCCACGAGCGCCCGGCGCACAATCGCCGGTGATTGTGTAGCAATCTGCCATAGCGCATAGGCGCCCACAAAATTCGACAGGCTCACCACCAAGTTGCGCAGGTAGGTATCGCTCACCAAACCCACCAGCCACAAGAGCCAAAGGAGTCCCAACAAACCAAAGATCGCCATGAACCCTGCTATCATACGGCTTTTACCTTCACAACTTGTCAAGAGTTGGGATTGTCCTTTGCTCCAGAAGTTTATTTTAGCTGTATACATCTGCACCCAGTCACGTCTCATGCGCATTTCGGTAGTATCGTTCACTTTGACGAGTCTGAACGATACCACCGAAATGCTTTTTTACTCCCTTCGGTCGGCTTGAATCCTTCACCTCTGACTGCGGCGGGCGGTGAAGGATTCAAGCGGAAACGGTATCAGACGTATACGTCTTTGGCCACGTGTGTTCCGAGGGGTTTCAAGTTTCCAGCAACCAATGTGGGCGCACTTAACAAAGATTAAGCCGTTCAGGAATAAGAAAATTCTTTATGCCTGACAAGCTGTTGCTGCCCATCCAGGCGTTTATGAGGGGCGCCGCGGGTTCGGAAAGGCACCATTCGGGATTGCGCCCTGCTTTCTGCGAGAGATTACACGGTTCCGTCTGGGTACCCTCTACGCGTATAGCAGGTCAACCACCACATAGGTCTGGCCGCCCTTGGGGCTTTTGACCTGCACCTCGTCGCCCACTTTTTTACCCATCAAGGCCTGGCCCAAGGGGGATTCGTTGGAAATTTTGCCGCTGAACACATCGGATTCGTGGCTGCCTACCATGGTGACGCTCATGCGTTGGCCGGTGGAGGTCTCGAGCTCCACCGTCACGCCGATCTGCACCTCGGTGGGGACGCCGTTGCCCGACTCCACCAGTTGAACCCGGCTCAGGATGTCCTCGAGCTCGGCAATGCGGCTGTTGTTTTGCCACATGGCCCGTCTCGCCTCGTCGTAGCCCGCATTCTCGCGCAAATCGCCCTCGGCGATGGCCCGGCCCATCTCATCGGCGATCTGTTGTACTTTTTCGGTTTTTAAGTAGGCAAGTTCCTGCTCGAGCCGCGCTTTTCCCTCAGCGGTCAGGTATACCGGCTTTTTGTCTGACATTAAACAAAACCTCCAAAGGTCTACTTGCCGTAGACCCAAACTCAAGTATAGTACAGCGCCGATTAGGTGGCTGTTGCCAGCGGCGCTGTGCGCTGCTAGAGGGCATAAATCGAGCCGACGGTGCAAACCACCCTCACAAAAAACTGGCTGGTTGCAGGGTGGAAGTTTTACCGCCCAAGACTGGATAAACGCCAGGCCGATTTTCCGAGTAACGTTTACAGCCCCGCTTCGGGGTGGAATAAAATGGGCCCATGCGATGGATGGCGGGCATTCTCCTCTTCGGCATGACCCTGGCCCAGGGTCTAACCGTGCCACCCGAGGGCCGCGTTGGAGAGCCCTTGGAAATTCGCGGGGCAGATTTTCCTCCGGGCCGGTACAGCCTCAGGATCGAGTCCGATGCCATCACCAACGAGATAGACCTCGAGACCTTCAACGGCAGTATCGCCACCGCCTGGACACCCCCCAAGGAAGGGGTCTACAGGTTCCGCATTCAGGTAGGCGAGCGTGTGGTGGAGGCAGAGACCAGGGTACTAGCCGCCCCTCCTGCACCCGCCACAGAGCCCAGCCCATCCCCTCCCACACCCCCCGCCCGGCCCGAGACCGTGACCCCCACCCTTCAGCCCGACGGGCTGGTGGTGGGCAACTGGAAGCTGCCGCTAAAAGGCGAGTGGATCGGGCCCAGGCTGCTCGGCACCCGGGCTTTTATCGCTCGAGGCCCGCTGGTGCTGGAGATAGACCTGCAAAACCCCAGGGTGGTGGCACAGCACTATCCTCCGGGGGATGTTCGGGCTTTGGAGGCCGACGCCGAACTGACGGTGCTGCTCGAGGATGGACGGCGGCTGGGCCTGGGGGCTTTTGCGGGCAAACCCTTCGAGGGCCGCTGGGAGAACCTGTCGGTCATCCGTGAATACACACTGACCCTAAACACCGCCGGGGCTACCGCACTGGACCAGAGTCCAACCTCCCCAAAACCCTACTGGTATTACTTCAGCCGCGAGGCAGCCAGCCTGAGCGCAGCCGACCTCGAGACCACCGGGCGGGATTTACTGCAACGCGGCCACCGCCCCGAGCTGGCCTGGGGGGAGGGCGTGATGCGCTGGCTTCGGCCCTGGCTAGCCCAGATACGCGCCGCGCGCGGCCAGGGGTTGGAGCAAAGCCTGGTCTGGTCCGAGTTTTTCTTGAAGTACCTGCCCCAGGTACCCGGCACCAAGGCCATGCTCTGGGAGCAGGTGGGCTGGCTCGAGGCCCAGGGGCGGCCCGACCTGGGGCAGCGCTACCGCGAAGCCTTGCGCCAGGTGGCAAGCTGGCAGAACCCCCTCAGCTCGGCCAACCTGGCCGCCGCTACCTGGGGGTTGTTGGGGTTGTACGGCCTGATGCTGCTTTACCTGACCCTGATGTACCTGCCCGCCCAGTTGCGTGGTGTACGTCCCAGTGGAGGCTGGCTGGCTGGCTGGCTTCGTCACCCCTTGCTGCGTTTGCGCCACAGCGTGCTGGCCTATACCACTGTGGGCGAGCGCACCTTGCTGCTGCTGCTTTTCCTACTGGCCGTGCTGGCGATGTTGGGCTGGGGCTTTATGTCCCGCTCCGAGAACCTGATCGCACAGGATAGCCTGACCAGGGGAACCCTGCGCTCGAGCGCTGCGCAAGAAACCCTACGTGGTTTTGCCAACACGGCCTCTCTGCGGGGCCTTCTGGCCTATGCCCAGGCCAAGGAAAACCCAGACGAAGCCCAGCGGCTCTACGAGGCGGCCCCTCCCTGGGTCTATGTCTTGCTGGGGCGCGGCACTCCCGAGGCGCTGGCCCAGGCCTACCGGCGGGCCCCCTCTTCAGCCGCCGTGCGCGAGGTTCTGGGCATCGGCGGCGACCTCTGGACCCCCGTCTACCGCGACGCCGGGGTAGCCCGCGAGGCCGTTCCGACGCCAAGGATTATCACCGCTACGGTAGCGCTGAGTGGCCTTCAGGGCCTCACCAGCGATTTTCTGGCGGTCTGGCGGGATCTCCCCATCTGGCCCAGTCCGCTGTGGGCCTGGGGAACTGCCATCGCGGTTCTGCTGCTGACCCTCTACCACCTGCTGTGCTTTTTCCTGCCCAGACCCAAAGGGGTGGACGGCAACCTGGCCTGGCGCCGCGGGGTGCAGCTCTTCTTTCCAGGCAGCCCCACCTACAGCCAGGGCTGGGGCCTGATGGTGCTGCTGCTCTTTGCCGGGGGCCTGTGGTTGTGGCGGGTGGGCAACGGCTGGGGAATTGTCCTGGCGGGTATGGCCCTGGGGTTCCACCTTTTGCTGTGGTTCTTGCTGGTGTACCGCGGCAGCCGTTGATACCAACAGGATAGAGATTACCCACCTCGCACAGCAGGCACGGCGCATCTCCCCCGCCGGGGTTCAGGTTCATTTTGCGATACAATCACCTCGTTTTGAGGAATGCCCGCATGATCATCCCGCCCCTACCCACCCCCTTCGACCAAAACGGCCGCCTCGACACCGAAGCCTTCCGCGCACTGGCCCAGGCCATCGAGCCCCATGTAGACGGCCTGCTGTTCTACGGCTCCAACGGCGAGGGCGTCCACCTGACCCGTGAAGAACGGGCAGCGGGCCTGGCCGTCCAGACCCCTCAGAAGCCCGCCATGGTGGGCCTGATGGAAGAAACCCTGGCCCAGGCCGCCATCGCCCTCGAGGAGGCCGTCCACCTTGGGGCCAAAGTGCTGATCACACCCCCCCGCTACTACGAGGTCAACCTGGGCCACGACGGCCTGCTGCGCTACTTCGGCGGGATTGCCGATATGGGCCGGGCCGAGGTCTGGCTTTACCACGTGCCAGCCAACACCAAAGCCCAGCTACCCCTGCCGGTGGTGGCCGAGTTGGCCCGGCACCCCAAGATCGGAGGGCTGAAAGACTCCAGCGGGGAACTGGCCCGCATGGCCTTCTACGCTTCGCAGAACCTGGGCATCCAGCTTTATACCGGACATGCCCCCACCTTTCTGGGGGCTTTGGCGCATGGAGCCCACGGGGGTATTCTGGCCGTATCTAACCTGGCCCCCAAGCCCTACAAAAAGCTGCTCGAGCTCTGGCGGGCCGGCCAGGTAGCCGAGGCCCAGGCCCTGCAGGCCGAGCTCGAGCCCTTTGGCCGGGTGCTGGCCCAGGGGGGTTTTGTGCTCCTGAAGCAAGCCCTGCGTCACCTGGGCCTGCCCGGAGGCTACCCCCGCCCCCCCTACCCCGCCGAAAGCCCGGTCTGGCCCAACTTCAAGCCCCTTCTGGAAGCCTTCAAAGAGCGGGGCTGGACGGTGGGTTAAGGCCCGTTTAGTGAAAAATCGGCGCTGCGCGGCCCCAGATTGGGTAAGCTCAACTGGGAGGCAACCATGAAGCGATACGCACGGTGGCTCTTGTTCGGACTGGCATTGCTGCTAAGCGCTTGTGTACCCCAGGCGGTGCGGCCCCAGGCCCCCCAGGTCGAGCTATTGCAGTTCAACCTGGTTTCCATAGACCCCTTCAGCGGGCGGGGCGAGTTTGACCTGCGCCTGCGCCTGACCAATATCAACGCCTTTACCCTGCCCCTGCTGGACAGCACCCTCACCGCCGAGCTGGGGGGCTCGCAGTTTCGCCTGACCCTGCCGGCTCTGGAAATCCCTGCCGGGGCCAGCCGCGAAGCCCAGACCCGCCTGGTGGTGCCCCTGGTGGAGGGCACCCGTGCCCTGGCCAGCCTGGTGGGCGGCCAGAGCACCCGCTTCCGCCTCCTGGGTGAGCTGCGGGTGCAGCTAGGCCCGGCGGTGGTTCCGATTGGGCCCGTGACGCTCTTGGACCGCGAGGTGCGCATCCAGTTCACCTTCCGGCTCCCCACCATCCGCCTGGTCGAGATCCGGCTGGATGGGCTGGCCATCCGGCTGGTGCTGGAGGTAGAGAACCCCAACCCCATCGGGTTCACCTTAGAAGGCCCGCTGCGCCTCCTGATTGGCGGGCGGAGCGTGGCCGAGAGCGCGTTCAACCTGGGGCTCGGGCCCAATGGACGCAACCGGGGCGAGCTGCGCCTGGGTTTGTCGGGGCTGCCGGGGCTGGGAGGTGTGAGCGTAGATCTGGGGCTTACGGCCCGCATTCCGGGCATCCTGGATCGGCCAGTGGTGCAGGTTTTGCAGGGGGTGTTGCGTTAAGCAACTGGCTGTACCGGCTCAGCACGGCCTGAACCCAATGGTGGTCAATTGTTACCCATGCCCGAGGTGCCACTTGAGCTGGTTCGGATTTTTCATGATCCAAACCTGCTACGGCTGCTCGAGGCCCTCAAACCCACGCCCCTGAATAAAGCAGCGCGGGCTTTTGTTTGGGT
Organism: Meiothermus sp.; assembly: GCF_037443965.1. Lineage (GTDB taxonomy): Bacteria > Deinococcota > Deinococci > Deinococcales > Thermaceae > Meiothermus. The sequence continues at coordinate 15,772 of NZ_JBBINI010000020.1, read as the reverse complement.
ATTGAGCTGTGTCAGGATAAATTTGCGGGGTCGCCGGGCAGCAGTGCTCACGTGCCTGGCGCAATTCCCAGCGGCAAAGATCCCAGCACTCCAGCAGCATGGGCCGGTACGGCTCTGGTGCTTTGCCAGGCCACTGATACCATTTCCGCTTGAATCCTTCACCGTTGGACGGAGTCAGAGGTGAAGGATTCAAGCCGACCAAAGGGAGTAGAAAAGCATTTCGGTAGTATCGTTTAGGCTTGCCAAAGAAAGCGATACTGCCGAAATGCGTATGAATTCGCATACCACGACCTGCGATTGCAGAAGGCAAATAAACGCCTTCAAACCTTATTCCAGCCCCCCCACCGCCTGCTCAGCCACCCGCACCAGTTCGCCGGAACGAATCAGTTCGCACAGGCGGCCCAGCTCGGGCTTCAGATAGCGGTCGCGGTCGAGGTGGGGGATCTCCTGCCGGATGCGGCGGTAAACCGCCTCCACCCCCCGGCCCGGCCGCAGCGGGGCGTGGAAGTCGAGGGCCTGGGCCGCCGAGGCCAGCTCGATGGCCAGCACCCAGAGGGTGTTCTCGAAAATGCTGCGGGCCTTGCGGCAGGCGATGGTGCCCATCGAGACGTGGTCTTCCTGGTTGGCGCTGGTGGGAATCGAGTCCACCGAGGCGGGGTGGGCCAGCACCTTGTTCTCGCTCACCAGGGCCGCCGCGGTGTACTGGCTGATCATCAGGCCGGAGTTGAGGCCGCTGCCCTCGGCCAAAAAGGCTGGCAGGCCCGAAAGGGCCGGGTTCAGCATCTGTTCGATGCGGCGTTCGGAGATGTTGGCGAGTTCGGCCAGGGCCATGCCGGCGTAGTCGGCGGCCAGGGCCAGGGGCTGGCCGTGGAAGTTGCCGGCCGAGAGGGTGCGGCCCTCCTCGGGCAGGATCAGGGGGTTGTCGGTGACGCTTTGGAGCTCGCGCAGCAGCACCGCCCGCACATGCTCGAGCGCATCGCGGCTGGCCCCGTGCACCTGGGGGGCGGCCCGCAGGCTGTAGGCATCCTGCACCTTGTCGCAGTCTATGTGCGAGCGCATAATCTCGGAGTCCTGCAACAGCCGGCGCACATTGGTGCAGGTCGCGCGCAGGCCGGGGTGGGGGCGCAGGCGGGCCACCGCCGCATCAAAGGGCCGGTGGCTGGCCTTCAGGGCCTCCACGCTCATGGCCACCGCGATATCGGCGGTTTTGAGCAAAATCTCGCTATCCAAAAGCAAAAGGGCCAGGAGCGAGGCCATGGCCTGGGTACCGTTGATCAGGGCCAGCCCTTCTTTGGCCTGCAACTCCAGCGGCGCCAGGCCCACCGTCCGCAGCACCTCTGCCGCGGGCCACACCCGGCCCTGGTAGGCCAGCTCACCCTCGCCAATCAGGGGCAGGCACATGTGGGCCAGGGGGGCCAGGTCGCCCGAGGCCCCCACCGAGCCCTGCGAGGGCACCACCGGAATCAGCTCGTGGTTCAAAAAATCTAAAAGCCGCTCCACCACCTCCACCCGCACCCCGGAGTAGCCCAACGCCAGGCTCTGGGCCCGCAGCAAAAGCATCCCCCGCACCACCTCCGAAGGAAACGGCTCCCCCACCCCAATGGCGTGCGAGAGCAGCAGGTTGCGCTGCAGCAACCGAAGGTCTTTGGCCTCGATGCGCACCGTGGCCAGCTTGCCGAAGCCGGTGTTAAGGCCGTACACGGGCTGGTTTTGCTCGACGAGGTGTTCCACAAAGGCCCGGCAGCGCTCCAGGCGCACCCGTGCGGCCTCGCTCAGGCGCACCGGCACTTTTTCCCGCACCACCCGGCGAAAGTCGGCCAGGCTCAGTTCTGTATCCAGTTCTAGCATCCCTTCCTCGCTTGACCCATCGCCGGGCAAGGTTGTATATACAAGTGAGAGGATAAACGGTGAAATACCTGCGCGTCAAGGAAGCCGTGTTGCAGGAGCTGCGCAAGCCCAGCCCCGCCTTCCCCCTATCGGAGAACAGCCTGGCCCGCCGCTTCGGGGTGAGCCGCATGACCGCCCGCCGGGCCTTGCAGGAGCTCGAGCAGGAGGGGTGGCTCCGGCGTGCCCAGGGGCGCAGCAGCACCCCCGCCCCCCGGCGCTTTAGCCAGGGCTTCCTGCGGGTGCGCCCTTTCTACGAGTTCGCTCAGGCTCAGGGGGCCAGGCCCCGAACCCAGGTGATGGCCGCCGAGCTGCGCCCCACCCCCCCGGAGGTGCGGGCCCGGCTGGGGGTGAAGCAGGCGGTTTATGTGGAGCGGCTGCGCTTTCTAGACGAAGAGCCGGTGCAGCGCGAGGCGCGGTATCTGAAGGCCGAGCTGTGCGGGGGCATCCTCGAGCACGACCTCACCAGCGAGTCCATCCACGATCTGCTGGTGCACACCCTGGGCCTGCCCCTGACCCGGGTCTGGCAGCGGCTGGAGGCGGTGGCCTTGGAGCAGGAGGTTGCCCGCCTGCTCCAGCAGCCCGAAGGCGCACCTGCCCTGCGCCTCGAGCGGGTCACTTACACCCTAGAGCAGCCCGTCACCTGGGTGGAGTACCTGATGCGGGCCGACCGCTACTACCTGGAAGACACCTTTATCCCCCAAGGAGAACGCCCATGAGCTACCAAGCCCCCCGAGGAAACCAGCGCACCGCCCCAGGCTGGATTCAGGAAGCCGCCAAACGGATGCTCTTAAACAACCTCGACCCCGAGGTGGCCGAAAAGCCCGAGGAGCTGATCGTCTACGGTGGGCGCGGCAAGGCAGCCCGCAGCCCCGAGGACTTAAAGCGCATCCTGGCGGTGCTCGAGCGCCTGCAAAACGACGAAACCCTGCTGGTGCAGTCGGGCCGGGCGGTGGGGGTCTTCAAAACCCAGCCCCTGGCCCCCCGGGTGATCCTGGCCAACTCCAACCTGGTGCCTAAGTGGGCCACCTGGGAGGAGTTCGACCGGCTCGACCGGCTGGGCCTGATGATGTACGGCCAGATGACCGCCGGAAGCTGGATCTACATCGGCACCCAGGGCATCCTGCAGGGCACCTACGAGACCTTTGCCGCCGCGGCCCGCAAACACTTTGGTGGCTCGCTGAAGGGCACCATCACCGTGACGGGCGGGCTGGGCGGCATGGGCGGGGCCCAGCCCCTGGCCGTCACCCTCAACGGCGGGGTGGCGATCTGCGTGGAGATAGACCCCGAACGCATCCAGCGCCGCCTGGACACCGCCTACCTCGACGTGCGGGCCGACTCGCTGGATGAGGCCCTGCGGCTGGCCGAGGAGGCCAAACGCAAAGGCCAGCCCCTCTCCATCGGCCTGCTGGGCAACACCGCCGAGGTGCTGCCCGAGATGGTGCAGCGGGGCTTCACCCCCGAGCTGGTCACCGACCAGACCAGCGCCCACGACCCCCTGTACGGCTACATTCCCATCCTCAAAGCCGACGAAGACCCGGCCCTGCTGCGCCAGCACGACCCCGAGGGCTACAAAAAGCGCGTGCTCTACGATATGGCCACCCACTGCCGGGCCATCGTGGAGATGCAAAAGAACGGTGCGGTGGCTTTTGATTATGGCAACAACCTGCGGGCCTTCGCCAAGCTGGGGGGCTTCGAGGAGGCCTTCAGCTACCCCGGCTTTGTACCGGCCTTCATCCGCGACCAGTTCTGCGAGGGGCGGGGGCCTTTTCGCTGGGTGGCCCTCTCGGGCCAGCCGGAGGACATCTACAAAACCGACCAGGCCATTCTGAAGCTCTTCCCCGAGGACGAGGGCCTCTTTCGCTGGCTCAGCGAAGGGGTCAAGAAGTTCAAGTTTCAGGGCTTGCCGGCCCGCATCTGCTGGCTGGGCTACAAGGAGCGCGATAAGGCCGGGCTTTTGTTCAACGAGATGGTACGCAAGGGTGAGCTCGAGGCCCCCATCGTGATCGGGCGCGACCACCTGGACGCCGGCAGCGTGGCCTCCCCCTACCGCGAGACCGAGGCCATGCTGGACACCTCCGACGCGGTGGCCGACTGGCCCATCCTGAACTTCGCCCTGAACGCAGTCTCGGGCGCAGCCTGGGTTAGCTTCCACCACGGTGGCGGGGTGGGGATGGGCTACAGCCTGCACGCCGGGCAGGTCACGGTGGCCGACGGCTCGGAGGAGGCCGCCTACCGCCTCGAGCGCGTCCTGACCAACGACCCCGGCACCGGCGTGATGCGCCACGCCCACGCTGGCTACGAACAGGCCAAAAAAGTCGCGCAGGAGCGCGGGCTCGATCTGGCCGGGTGGGAACAGGCGGGATGAAACAGGTATTTACCGGCATCGCTGAGCTATACACGCCCAACAAGAGGCTCGAGCAAGCCGCTTTGGCCGTACAGGGCGGGCGGTTTGTCTGGGTGGGAACCGAGTCCAGCCTACCCAGCGAATATCAAAGCTGGCCCCGAACCGACCTGGGCGGGCGCGGGGTGGTGCCCGGCATTGTGGATGCCCACACCCACCTGGTATATGGCGGCGACCGGCTGGGCGAGTACCTACAGCGCGCACGGGGCGAAAGCTACGAGGCCATCCTGGCCGCGGGCGGTGGGATTTACGCCACAGTTCGGGCCACCCATGCAGCATCGGAAGATGAGCTTTACGAACGGGCGTGGGCTCGAGCCCACATCTTCCTGATCCAGGGGGTCACCGCCCTGGAAATCAAGAGCGGCTACGGCCTCCGGCCCGAGGGCGAGCTCAGGATGCTGCGGGTGATCAAAAAACTCCAAGAAACCCTGCCCCAGCGGGTCTTCCCCACCCTGCTGGCCCACGTGGTTCCCCAGGGCTGGGCACGCGAGGGGTACGTGGCGATGTTCTGTCAGGAACTCATCCCCGAGGTGGCCCGCAGCGGCCTGGCCGAGGCGGTGGACGTGTTTTGCGACCAAGGGGCTTTTACCCTGGAGGAAACCCGAAAAATCCTCGAGGCCGCCCTGTCCCACGGCCTCCGGGTCAAGCTCCACGCCGAGCAGATCGCTCACACCGGGGCCACTAAACTGGCAGCGGAACTGGGGGCTTTGTCGGCGGACCACCTCGAGCAGTCCACCCTCGAGGATTGGCAAGCCCTCGCCAAAAGTGGAACGGTTGGAACCATCCTGCCAGGGGCCGCGGTGATCCTGCGCAAACCCTTCCCCAACGCCCGGGCCATGTGGGATGCGGGCGTAAAAGTAGCAATTGCCACCGACCACAACCCCGGCAGCAGCCCGCTTTTTAGCCCCTGGCTGGGGATGCAACTCGCTATTAGCCTGGGTGGCTTGAGCGCCGAGGAAGCCCTGATAGCCCATACCGCGCACACCGCGCTCGCCCTGGGGCGGGCAGACCTGGGCCGAATTGAGGTGGGAGCACAGGCCGATTTTGTGGTGCTGGACTCGAGGAGGGCGCTCGAGGCGCTCTACCGCTGGGGTCATCATCCCCTATGGAGGGTATTTATAGGTGGAGTTAATACCCCCACAGTCTAACGCCCAGCTCACGTCGTCGCCCATTCTGCGGAGAGAAGCGCCGCCTGCTCCAGCACCGTCTGCGTCGCCTTCTCCTGCTTGTCCGGCGGATAGCCGTACTTGCGCAGGATGCGCTTGACCCGCACGCGCAGTTGCGCGCGCACGTTTTCGCGCAGCGTCCAGTCAATGGTCACGTCCGCGCGCACGGTGCGCACCAGTTCCTGCGCGATCGTGCGCAGCGTCGCGTCACCCAGCACCTTGACCGCGCTGTCGTTGGTCTCCAGCGCGTCGTAGAAAGCCAGTTCCTCCTCGGTGAGTCCCAGGGCCTCGCCGCGCGCATTGGCCTCGCGCATGTCTTTAGCGAGAGCAATGAGCTCCTCGATCACCTGCGCCGCCTCGATGGCGCGGTTCTGGTAGCGGCGGATGGTCTGCTCCAGCATCTCCGCGAACGACCGCGCCTGCACGACGTTCGTGCGCCGCCGCGAGCCGATCTCCCCCTTGAGCAGCTTCTGCAGCAGCTCGACCGCGAGGTTCCTTTGCGGCATGCCGCGCACCTCGGAAAGAAACTCGTCCGAAAGAATCGAGATGTCGGGTTTCTTCAGCCCCGCTGCCGCAAAGATGTCGATCACCCCTTCCGGCGCCACCGTGCGGGCGATGATGCTCCGCACGGCGTGATCCAGTTCTTCCTCCGGCCGCGCCGCGCCCTGGGCGCGCTTGGCCAGCACCGACTGCACGGCCTGGAAAAACGCCACATCGTCGCGGATGGCGAGCGCCTGCTCGTGCGGCACCGCCAGCGCGAACGCCTGCGAAAGCTCGCGCACCGCGCGCAGCAAGCGTTCCTTGCCGTTGTCCTGCGCCAGGATGTGCTCCTGCGCGGCCGGCAGCAGCGCAAGCCGCTCGGTCGGTGTGCCCGTGGTCCAGCGCGAGCGGTCGAAGCCGTGGAACAGGCCGCAGCAGATCTCGTACTTCTCCAGCATGAGGGCGACGGCTTCCTCCTGGGAGATCGCCGTCCGGCCCGTTCCGCCACTTTCCGTGTAGGTCGCCAGCGCCGCCTTGAGTTCGTGGGCCAGCCCGAGGTAGTCCACCACGAGCCCACCCGGCTTGTCGCGGAAGACGCGGTTCACGCGGGCGATGGCCTGCATGAGCCCGTGGCTCCGCATCGGCTTGTCCAGGTACATCGTGTGGAGGCTCGGGCAGTCGAAGCCCGTCAGCCACATGTCGCGCACGATGACGATCTTGAAGGGGTCCTTCGGGTCGCGAAACCGGTTGGCCAGCGCTTCGCGCCGCGGCTTGTTGCGGATGTGCGGCTGCCAGTCGGGGGGATCCGAGGCGGAGCCGGTCATCACCACCTTGATGGCGTCGCGCGCATCGTCTTCGTCGTGCCACGCGGGCCGCAGCTTCACGATCTCGCGGTACAGCTCGACGCAGATCCGCCGGCTCATGCAGACGACCATCGCCTTGCCGTCCAGCGCCTCCAGGCGCCGCTCGAGGTGCTCCACGATGTCCTGCGCCACCAGCCGCAGGCGCTTCTCCGCGCCGACGATTGCTTCGAGCTGCGCCCACTTGGTCTTGAGCTTTTCCTTGCGCTCGACCTCCTCGCCCTCGGTGGCCTCTTCGAAGTCTGGGTCGATCCTCGGCCGCTCTGCCTCGTCGAGCGCGAGCTTGGCCAGGCGGCTCTCGTAGTAGATCGGCACGGTGGCGCCGTCCTGCACGGCCCGCTGGATGTCGTAGACGCTGATGTAGTCGCCGAACACCGCGCGCGTGTTGGCGTCCGCGAGCTCGAGCGGCGTGCCGGTGAAGCCGATGAACGATGCGTTGGGCAGCGCATCGCGCATATGGCGCGCGAAGCCGTCGATGAAGTCGTACTGGCTGCGGTGCGCCTCGTCGGCGATCACCACGATGTTGCGCCGTCCGGAAAGCCGCGGGTGCCGGTCGCCGCGGTCCTCGGGGAAGAACTTCTGGATGGTGGTAAACACCACGCTGCCCACCTGCACCGACAGCAGCTCGCGCAAATGCGCGCGGCTTACGGCCTGCACCGGCGGCTGGCGCAGCAAGTCCTGGCAGCGCGAGAACGTCCCGAAAAGCTGGTCGTCGAGGTCGTTGCGATCGGTGAGGACGACCAGGGTAGGGTTCTCCATCGCCGGCTCGCGGATGATGCGCCCCGCGTAGAACGCCATCGTCAAACTCTTGCCACTGCCCTGCGTGTGCCAGACCACGCCCACGCGCCGGTCGCCGGGCGCGCCGCCGGGCCTGCGGCCCGCGTGATAACGCCCCTCCGCGGCATCGCGGGCTTGAGCGAGTTCCGCTGCGCGCAAGGTCTCCGCCACTGCCATACGCACCGCGTGGAACTGGTGGTAGCCGGCCATCTTCTTGACGATGCGGCCGCCGTCGTCCTCGAACACGATGAAGTCGCGCACTAGGTCGAGAAAACGCCGCGGCTGAAAGACACCCTCGAGCACCACCTGAAGCTCCGGGACGTGGCTGCTGGCGAGCGTCTCGCCGCCGATGGTGCGCCAGGGTTTGAACCACTCGCGCCCGGCGCCGAGCGCGCCCACGCGCGCCTCAACGCCATCGGAGACGACCAGCACCGCGTTCAACGCAAAGAGCGATGGGATCTCGACCTGGTAGGTCTGGAGCTGCTGGAACGCGGTCCAGATGGTCGCCTCCTCGTCGGCGGCGTTCTTCAGCTCCAGCACCGCCAACGGCAGGCCGTTGACGAACAGGACGACGTCCGGCCGTCGCGTGTGCCTGTTCTCGACCACCGTGAACTGGTTGACCGCCAGCCAGTCGTTGGCCTGCACATCGTCGAAGTCAATCACGCGCGCCTGCGCGCCGCGGATCGTGCCCTCGGCGTCGCGATACTCGACCGCCACGCCGTCCACAAGCAGGCGATGCAGCGCCCGGTTGCGCTGAATCAGGTCCGCCCCTTCGGGCCGCGTGAGCTTGCGGAAGGCGTCCTCCAGCGCCTCCGCCGGCAGCGCGGGATTGAGCCGGGCCAGCGCGTCGCGCAAGCGCTGCGCCAACACGACCTCGCTGTAGTCGCGCCGCTCGGCGCCGGGCTGATCCGGCGCGATGTCCGGCCCGTGCGCGATCTGCCAGCCGACCGCTGCCAGCCAGGCCAGAGCGGCGGACTCGACGGTGGATTCTGTCATAGACGCCATGGCTCATCCTTGGGGTGGCTCGCCGCCCGCCTTGCCGGGACGAAATCTGGATTTTCCCGATCCAATAGCCATTGGAGCGGATTGTTCACAATGTATTCCCGAATGCGATTCAACGATTCCATATCGCGGATAGTGTGTTCGTAATAATTGCGCTGCCAAAGGGGCATGCCAGGTATGCCGCGGTACTCATTGACGCGTTTGGTTGCGGCAGATTTGAACGAACGAACAATCGTGGAAATGGAATGTGCCCGGGGTTTGCCGAATCGTTCGATCTGTGGTTGTAGGGGCACGGCATGCCGTGCCCCTACATGCCATTCCGCCAACACAAGGATGCCATGCACGTGATTGGGCATGATCACGAATTCATCCAATTTGGCGGCGGGGAAATGGTGCGGTATGTCCAACCAACATTGCCTGATGATCGTTCCTGCCGTATTCAATCGCATTTTCCCATCTACCACCTCCCCAAATAGACATTCGCGGTCATGGGTACAAATGGTGATGAAATACGCGCCGGCCTGCGTGTAATCGTACCCCTTCAGGCGAATGCTGCGGCGGTGGTGTTGTTGGGGGTTGTAGGTCATAGCCCTCGCTCCTTCAAAAACCGCTCCGCATCCTTCACCCGCAGCTCGCCGGAGATGAGCTTGGGCAGCAGCGCGTCGCGCAGGGCGGCGAGGGTGCGGGATTCCGCGGCGGCTTCTCTGGCCCGCGCGAACATCGGGCCAACGGCAAGGCCGAAGGCCCTCGCGATCGGCTCGGACGGAACAGGCAGTAAGAAGTGGTCGAGCGATTCCGCGGCCACACGCTGCCGTCCGGTTGACCCTGTCATGCTCTGGATCGCGAAGTCACGGAACCCATCGCTGCGAGCGAGGCAGTACGCAAACTCCGCTGGAAGGCGCGCCTTCGGATGCAAGACGATGTACTCGGTGGAACCCCAGCCCACCTGGCCGTCCTTGAGGAAGTCCACGAAAGCCGTCTTGCCGTTTTCCAAGCACGGCGTGATGCGCGCCACCAACGTGTCGCCATTCACGAAGCGCATCCCGGAACCGAAGGGGCGATCGATGACCGCATCTGGCGAGTGGCCTCGCGTGGGCATGTTCGCCATGTCGAGGTACGGGGCCACCTCTCCCTTGCGAAGTGACCGGGCCGGGTTGACCTCGATGACCTCGGGCAGCGCCTTCACCTCCCACCCCTCCGGAATCTCGCCGAGCTCTGAGTCGACGAGGCGGTCGGGGAAGAGGTCGGCGAGGGGCTGGGGGAGCCCAGGGTCGCGGCCCTTCATCGTGGCGCGGACGGGGTCGAAGTCGACGAACCACGACTTGAACAGGGCGCGGGCCATCGCCTCCAGCGTCTCGCTCATCCGCCGGTTCAGCTCGATCTTGTCGTCCAGCGTGCCGAGGATGTGGGCGATGGCGCGTTGTTCGGATACGCTTGGGTAAGGAAATCGAAGGGATCGAATCAGAACGCCGCTAAGGTTCTGCTGTGCAGCCCCGGTGGCCAAGTGCTTGAGCTGCGAACGCGCGTGAAGTAGTTGATAGAAAACGAATCGATAGTTTGCCAAGGTCTCGTCAACGACCAATGCGCAACAGGCTTGATTGCAGGTCATTGGACGGCGTAGCAAGCCAAGCTGACCGACGGTCGCACCATACATCGCGACCAAAATAGTGTTGGCGGGCAGCACTTTTGCGGATGATTCCGCTACAGCCCGCTCGCTGATGGACTCTTCCGTGCGATCAATCCATTTGTCCTGAAGCTCTTGCGTCTTCACCCAAGGCCACGTTCCGTCGATGTAGTAGGTGGGGTCACGTCTGCTTGGTGTTCCGCCACTGGTTATGCGTGCGCACACGTCTTCAAGTGAGCGGATGCACCAATCCCCGGGCGCAATCACACCGAGCTCAGTTTCCATAGCCCAGCTCCTTTAGGTTTTTCCACATTGCTTCGTCCAGCTTCGCGGCCTCGGCCTGCTGCTCGCGCAGTTGCGCCACGAGCCGCCTCATCTTCTCCTCGAACGGCTCGCCATCATCCTCCTGCGCCTCGGCGCCGACGTAGCGCCCCGGCGTGAGCACGTGGCCGTGCTTGCGCACTTCGTCGAGCGTCGCGCTCTTGCAGAAGCCGGGCACGTCCTTGTACTCGCCCGCGTCCTTCTCGCCGCGCCACGCGTGGTAGGTGTTGGCGATGCGGGCGATGTCCTCGTCGGTGAGTTCGCGGTGGGTGCGGTCCACCATGCGGCCCAGCTTGCGGGCATCAATGAAGAGGATCTCGCCGCGGCGGTCGCGGAAAGTGCCGTTCTTGCGGTCGCGCGCCAGGAACCACAGGCACGCCGGGATCTGCGTCGAGTAGAAGAGCTGGCCCGGAAGTGCCACCATGCAGTCCACGAGGCCGGCTTCGATCAGGTTCTTTCTGATCTCGCCCTCGCCCGACTGGTTGCTCGACATCGAGCCGTTGGCGAGCACGAAACCGGCAACACCGGTCGGTGACAGGTGATGCACGATGTGCTGCACCCAGGCGAAGTTGGCGTTGCCCGCGGGCGGCACGCCGTACTGCCAGCGCTTGTCGTCGCGCAGCCGCTCGCCGCCCCAGTCGGAGACGTTGAACGGCGGGTTGGCGAGGATGAAGTCGGCCTTCAGGTCGGGGAAGCGGTCGTTGTGGAAGGTGTCGCCGTGCTCGATCTGGCCTTCGATGCCGCGGATGGCGAGGTTCATCTTGGCGAGCCGCCAGGTGGTGTAGTTGGACTCCTGGCCGTAGATCGAGATGTCGGGCTTCGGCCCCTTGCCGGACTTGCCGCCGTTGCCGTTGCCCGTGGCGTGGGCGCGGATGAACTCGACCGACTGCACGAACATGCCGGAAGAGCCGCAGCAGGGGTCGTAGACGCGACCGCGATAGGGCTCGAGCATCTCGACCAGCAGCTTCACCACGCAGCGCGGCGTATAGAACTCGCCGCCCTTCTTGCCCTCGGCGGTGGCGAACTGCGACAGGAAGTATTCGTACACGCGGCCGAGCACGTCCTTGGCGCGGGCGTCCTCGTCGCCGACTGATGTTGCTGATGAGGTCGATCAACTGCCCGAGGCGCGTCTTGTCGAGCGCGGGCCGGGCGTAGTCCTTCGGCAGCACGCCCTCGAGCGCCGGGTTGTCGCGCTCGATGCCGGCCATCGCATCGTCCACGAGTTGGCCGATGGTGGGCTGCTTGGCCTGGGCTTTGAGGTGTGCCCAGCGCGCCTCGGGCGGGACCCAGAAGACGTTCACCGCCCTGTATTCGTCCGGGTCTTCCGGATCGGCGCCGCTTGCCTGCTCGGAGACGAGCTTCGCGTGGAGCTCCTCGAAGGCGTCGGAGATGTACTTGAGGAAGATCAGGCCGAGCACGACGTGCTTGTACTCGGCGGCGTCCATCGAGCCGCGCAGGGCGTCGGCCATCTGCCAGAGTTCGGCCTGGTAGCCGAGGGTGGCCGAGGTCGCGGTCGTTTTGCCGGTGTTGTTCTTTTGCTTCGCCAATGGCTACCTCTTCCGGTCGTCTGGCAGGCGTCGTGTCTTGGGGGCGTCTAACGCTTGAATTCAGCTGCACCGCGAAGCGGCGTCGGCTTGAATGAATTGTAAGGCGGCGGCTCCGATGCCATGACCGCCAACTGGAACAGTCTCATGGTGCTCGTCAAATGCTGCAATCAGTGGTCTGCCACGGGCAATGGCATCTTGGACGGACGGCAGTGATAGAGACGCCTTGTGGCTCTCTTGGCTGTCCCAAACCTCTGTGATCCAGATTACGTCAGGATCTTTGGGGTCTTGAGCGACAACATAACTCAGGCAGCCCGGCATGCTTGAAGCACCTTCAACGAGAATGGCCATCAATGCGTCACGTTGTCCCGGTTTGGCCCACATCTTGCCGATTAACCCATACATGCTTTTTCTCCAGTGGTTGAAGCCAGTGATGAAGCAGTGAGTGCCACGCAGCCAGCGACGGCTGTAACGACAAGTGTTCGTCTGCTGAGATGCATGTGAGCCGCCTAACGCTCAGCATCAGCGGCGGCGCGCAGCGCCGTCCGCTGCATGCGGTTGTTAGCCCCACGATTTATTATCTTTTTATTCGTACCTCTCTGAAGGTTCGTTGATGAATGTCGCTTCATAATCCTGGCGGCTCAAAACCGTGTCGTATAACCCGATGTACTTTTCATCATGCTTATTGACGCCTGTGTAGACCAAGCTCGAATCTTCGTAGCGTTTGAATTTATACACCGCATCATTCATCAGGCCGCTGTTAAAGACATTGAGGCTAACCAGAAGCTCAAAATCTTCAACATTAAGGCCAGTTACGCGCTTGAAAAGCCCCGGCTCGAGTTTGGTGATGACATCGCGCAGCGTGTGTTCTCGATAATCGGTCAGATACATGAAGATGGGAATGCGAGTGGCAAACTTGATGAGTTTTTCCTGAATCATCTTGCGTCTGCTCTTGTATTCTTTTTCGGCTTCGCTCAGTTCCTGCTTCTCTTCTCTGGTCAGTTGCCGGTCGTTGGCTTCACGCCTGGCCTTTTTGACCGCCTCGGAACGGTTGATGATAGTTTCAATATCCTGATTCAAATTGCGGAAGCCTTCGATGCTCATTAAGGCGGCCATGGCTTTCTCGTTTGCCATCAGGCGCGCCAGGGTATCGTTGTCCACATTGACCAGCAGGGCGCTTTCCCAACGGCGGGCGAGCAGGGTAGCGGTCGTGCCGCTCATCGCCATATCCAGAACGCCGGCGGCATCAATCTGTTTCATGGAACTGCCATCGTAAGCCAGCACGGGCAGGAAGCGGATGAACTCGGCGACTTTCGCCTCCGGGCTGGTGGTTTCGTCCACGTTCAGGCGGCTGGCGTACTCGGCAATCTGCCGCAGGGCGCGGTCGGGGGCAAAGTCGAAGACGTAGCACTCGTGTTTGATGATTTCTTCAAGGTTGGGGTTTTGCCCATCGGGATTTTTGACCGTCCACGGAGATTGCACGCGGAAAGCCGCCTGAAAGTAGGTTTCGGGGCTGGAGCAGTTACGCAGCATGAAGATGCCCGTCCAGGGCCGGACGGTGACGCCGGTGGTGAGTTTTCCGCAGGTGAGCGTAATGGTCTTGGTCTTCAGCGGGTCGCCCATCGCTCGTAAGACCGGTTCAAGGGCAGCGACCCCAATTCCAGCTTCTTTGCCTGCGGCTATAATCACCTTGTAATCATGGTAAAAGCGGTTTTGCCGCTCGGCCAGAAGGTTGGCCATCGCATGACAGGCCGCAACGCTGGGCAAAAACCACAGCGTGTGCGAAAGGACATTCAAGAGCCGCCGATCCGAAAACGGCAGGGGTGGCCGGCGTTCTTTGCCGAGTTTCAGGTTATCCACGGTAGTGGGCAGAAAGGCGCCGCGGATTAAATCGAGCCATTTCTGCACTTCGTCCGCGTATCGGAAGCGGGCAGAGGGACCCTCGCCGGTGGCGGAAAAAAAGGTGTTCAGGTCGAACTCGTCAAATTCGCCTTGCAGGGCGATTTCGCGGATTTCATCCGGCAGTTGGTAGGTCAGCAGCACCATGCGCGGCAGCATGGCATAGGGGTTGTCCGCGCCTTGCCAGGATTCTTTGGCTTGCTGTTCGTCGGAATAGGTCCAGTTGAAAATCTGTTCTTCGATAAACTCGCCTGAGGCGATGGCGCGGAAGGGCGTGCCGGAAAGATAGAGGTAATGATCGCTGGTGATGGGCAGAAAATCTTCCAGTTCTTCGTTGGCTTCTTTGAGAAATTCCGCTGCCTCGCCCTGGGCAAAGCGGATTTCCTCCGCTTCTTCCCCTTCGAATAAGTCTTTGGCTTTTTCGCGCCAGGCGCCGTAGTGGTATTCGTCCAAGATGACGCAGTCCCAGTGAGTGGTGTGCACCCACTCGTTCTTGGTTTTGATGCCGCCGGTGCTTGTATTTTTGCCCAGGTAATCTTGAAACGAGCCAAAACACACCAGAGGGCGATTTTTGTCGTACTGGGGCGAACCGCTAGCGGGCAGGTCTTTGCTAGCGATGAACTGCCAGCCGCTAAAATCCACATGGCTTTTCAGGTCCGCTTCCCAGGCGCTTTGCACGGCGGGCTTGAAGGTCAGCACCAGCACCTTTTTCCAACCCATTTTCCTTGCCAGTTGGTAGGCGGCAAAGGTCTTGCCGAAGCTCATCTTGGCGTTCCATAGAAAGTGCGAAGGCTTGCCGGTGGTTTTCGGGTTGAACTGGCCAAAGTACGCCGCTGTCCTTTCCACGGCCTGCTGTTGTTCTGGCCGCATGGAGAAGTCGAGGGTGCGCTGCTCCTCGTTCAGCTCACCGCGTTGAATGGCCAGGATGGCGGCGCGCACGTCCTCCACGGTACACCGAAACCACTCGCCTTGCGGGTTGGGAAGGCCTCGCTCGCGCAGATAGCGGTGCACGTCGTGGTCGGTGAAGGTCGTGCCGTCGCTCTTCATCGCCGATTCCTCCAGCACAATGCGGTACGGCGGGTCTCCTGGGCGGGCGGTGGGATACTGCGCCGCCACCCGTTCGCGCACGTCTTTGGTGGTGTAGCCAATCTTGAGCAACCCCGCATACTGCGGGTGGGTGTCCTCGTAGGCGTAGATTTTGGGCGCAGCCGCCGGGCGCGGCGGGAAGAAGTCATTCGGCATCGGCGTCCTCTCCGTTGTCCATAGAGTGGCTTTCGTCGCCGTTGTCCATGGGGCGCACCATCTTTTCAATGAAGGCAATCTCTTCCTGAGTTAACCCGTATTTCTTGTAGAGTTTTTCATCGGTCCAGGGTTCAGAGAAATCTTGTAGGGGGACAAAGGAATACACTTTTTGAGGTGCGTGCTGTGTGTTCTTGAGCAACAGTACCAAAAAACGGAAAAAGCGCGTACGAATGTAGCTTATAACATTAGGGCATTGCTCTTTTGCCTCAAATGGACCAATAACCAGATAAGTTTCAGAACAACAAGTTCCCGGCTCTCCTAAAAAAGGTTTGCCTGTAACCCAAAAAGACTTGGAAATCCGTTCCCCATATGCTGCTGAAATATAAACCTTGTATTTATCTACCCATTCTTGGTTCTGGGTAATTTCTGTTTTTGATACATACCTTCGTGTGCTACTTGACCTACCCCAGGGGATGTAAAAAAGAGGGGGTGCTATGGAAACCCACAGAGAGCACCCCCTGTACTATCTTGACGCAGAAACCCTCCTGGTGGCTACCTACGTCTGGGTG